>CAIPZV010000042.1 GCA_903869595.1 uncultured beta proteobacterium
AGCAATTGATGAAGCTCGGTCAGATGGTCACCATCAACCAGCCGTTGGACCAGGATACCGCGATGATCGTGGTCGAAGAGCTAGGCCATACGGCAGTAGTCGCCGCCTTGGATGACCCTGAGGCATTCACCGACGAAGAGGTGCAGTCGCAGTCCGAGTCCCTGCCGCGCGCCCCTGTGGTGACCGTCATGGGCCATGTGGACCACGGCAAGACTTCGCTGCTGGACTACATCCGACGCGCCAAAGTGGCATCGGGCGAAGCCGGTGGCATCACGCAGCATATCGGTGCCTACCATGTGCAAACGCCACGCGGCATGGTGTCCTTTTTGGATACACCGGGACACGAGGCGTTTACCGCCATGCGTGCGCGCGGTGCGAAGGCGACCGACATTGTGATTTTGGTGGTGGCCGCAGACGACGGTGTGATGCCGCAAACCAAAGAAGCAATCAAGCACGCGAAGGCCGCTGGCGTGCCCATCGTGGTGGCAATCAACAAGATCGACAAGCCAGACTCCAACCCGGAGCGTGTAAAGAACGAACTCGTAGTCGAGGAAGTGGTCCCCGAGGAATTCGGTGGTGAGTCGCCCTTTGTGTCGGTATCTGCCAAAACGGGGCAGGGTATCGACGAGTTGCTGGAACAAGTCTTGTTACAGGCCGAAGTGCTGGAGTTGCGCGCGCCGGTCGATGCCATGGCCAAGGGCCTGGTCATTGAAGCGCGTTTGGACAAAGGGCGCGGCCCAGTAGCTACCGTGTTGGTGCAGTCCGGTACGCTTAAAACTGGCGACGTGGTCTTGGCCGGACAAACCTTTGGTCGCGTGCGCGCCATGTTGGATGAGAACGGCAAAGCGATTAAAGACGCAGGTCCGTCCATTCCGGTGGAGATTCAAGGTCTGACGGAAGTGCCGCAAGCGGGTGATGAGTTCATGGTGATGTCCGATGAGCGCCGTGCGCGCGAAATCGCCACCTACCGCGCCGGCAAATTCCGCAATACCAAGCTGGCCAAGCAACAGGCTGCTAAGCTGGAAAATATGTTCAGCGATATCGGTGCGGGCGACGTCAAGATGTTGCCCATCATCGTCAAGGCCGATGTGCAAGGTTCGCAAGAAGCCTTGGCGCAGTCGCTGCTCAAACTTTCGACCGAAGAGGTCAAAGTGCAAATGGTGTACTCCGCTGTGGGTGGCATTAGCGAATCAGACATCAACCTGGCTATCGCTTCCAAAGCGGTAGTAATCGGATTTAACGTGCGCGCCGATGCGGGTGCCCGCAAACTGGCCGAAGGCAATGGGGTCGACATCCGCTACTACAACATCATTTACGACGCGGTCGATGAACTTAAAGCCGCGATGTCGGGCATGTTGGCGCCGGAAAAACGCGAGGAAATTATTGGCTTTGCCGAAATTCGCACCGTGTTCGTGGCGTCCAAAATCGGAACTGTGGCCGGTTGTATGGTTACCGGCGGCTTTGTCAACCGCAGCGCGCACTTCCGCCTGCTGCGCGAGAACGTGGTGATTTATACCGGCGAGCTCGACTCACTCAAACGCATGAAAGACGATGTGCGTGAAGTGAAAGAAGGCTTTGAGTGCGGTATCAAGCTCAAGAACTACAACGACATTGCCGTGGGTGATCAGTTGGAGTTCTTCGAGATCAAGGAAATCGCGCGCACCATCTGAGCGTTGACCTTGCATGCGCAAAAAGTCCTCCACCCCCAACCGCAGTTTTCGCGTAGCCGATCAGATCCAGCGCGATCTGACCGAGCTGATCGCGCGCGAACTCAAAGACCCGCGCGTAGGCATGGTGACGATTCAGTCGGTGGAAGTCACGCCCGACTACGCGCATGCCAAGGTGTATTTCAGCCTGCTTGTGGGCGATGCGGCGTTGTGCGCCGAGGGCCTGAACCAGGCAGTGGGCTTTTTGCGCGCCGGTTTGTTTAAGCGCTTGCACATCCATACCGTGCCGACTTTGCATTTCATTTTTGACCGCACCACCGAGCGCGCTGCGGACATGAACGCGCTGATTGCGCGGGCCGTGTCCTCGCGAGCCAAGGAAGACTGACCCGCATGAACGCGCCGCATGCACGGGTTGCAAGGCGCCCCGTGCATGGGGTGCTGCTACTGGATAAGCCCTTGGGTTGGTCCAGTAACCAGGCTTTGCAAAAAGCCAAATGGTTGTTGGCCGCTGAAAAAGCGGGGCATACGGGTACTTTGGACCCCTTGGCAACCGGCGTTTTGCCTTTGTGCTTTGGCGCAGCGACCAAGTTCAGTCAAATGCATTTGGATGCGGACAAGGTGTACCAAGCGCAATTGCGATTGGGTGTGACCACTACGACGGCCGATGCGGAAGGTGAGGTCTTGCAAACCCGCGATGTGGCGGTGTCGCCGCAATTAATCAGCGAGGTATTGGCGCGCTTTACCGGCCCGATTGCTCAGGTTCCGCCCATGCACAGCGCGCTGAAAAAAGATGGCAAGGCTTTGTACGAGTACGCGCGGGCCGGGATTGAGGTGGAACGGGCGGTGCGCCATGTAAGGATTCATGGGATCACGCTGCTGGGCGATGACTCAAGGGCAGCCGTGCCAACGCTTTCGGTAGAAGTGGCATGTAGCAAGGGCACGTACATCCGTACCTTGGCAGAAGATATTGGAGAGGCCTTGGGCTGCGGCGCGCACTTGAGTGCTTTGCGCCGCGTGCAGACCGGTGATTTCCATATCGGTGCTTGCATAGAGTTGCAAGCGCTGGAGGCCATGGATATGGGGCAGCGCCTGGCCTGCTTGCAGCGCGTGGACAGTTTGTTACCCGGTCATGCGCCCATCACATTGGATGCGGACAATGCGGGGCGCTTTTTAAGCGGCCTGCGCCGCCGAGGCGACTGGATGGACGCGGAGCAAGTAGCTGTGTATGCCGCAGGGCCCCGCGACTTGCTGGGCACAGGGCATGTGAAGGCAGGCGAGTTGATTCCCACCCGCCTGCTCAGTCCGCTGGACATTGCGCAGGTGCGCGAGCAAGCGGCTTGGGCCCATTGAATTTTGTTTTTTTGAGTTTGTAGAAAGAAAGATAACCATGAGCAGTAAACAAATCCGCAATATCGCGATCATTGCGCACGTTGACCACGGTAAGACCACGATGGTGGACCAGTTGTTGCGCCAGTCCGGCACATTTGCAGACCATGAAAAAGTGGTGGACACGGTGATGGACAACAACGCCATCGAACGCGAACGCGGCATCACCATCTTGGCCAAGAACTGCGCCGTCAGTTGGGAAGGTACCCACATCAATATCGTCGACACCCCCGGACATGCCGACTTCGGTGGCGAGGTGGAACGTGCGCTATCCATGGTCGATGGTGTGGTGCTGCTGATCGACGCGCAAGAAGGCCCGATGCCGCAAACCCGCTTTGTGACCAAGAAGGCGCTGGCCCTGGGTCTTAAGCCCATCGTCGTGGTGAACAAAGTGGACAAGCCAGGTTCCAATCCCGACATGGTGGTAAACGCAGCTTTCGATTTATTTGACAAGCTGGGCGCTACCGATGAGCAACTGGATTTTCCGGTGGTGTACGCCTCAGGCATTAACGGTTGGACCTCGATGGAGCAGGGCGCTGCAGGTGAGCAGTGGGGCCCGGACATGTCCGCATTGTTCAATACCATCTTGAGCCATGTGCCGCCGCAAGATGGCGACCCCGAAGCTGCCTTGCAACTGCAAATTTCGGCACTCGACTTTTCTACTTTTGTGGGCCGCATTGGCGTTGGCCGCATCAGCGCGGGCACCATCAAAACCGGGCAAGACGTGTTGGTCATGTCCGGTGAAGACGGCCCGGTGGTCAAAGGCCGTGTCAACCAGGTCTTGACCTTTCAGGGCCTGGACCGCGTGCAGGTGACTGAAGCCGGTCCCGGCGAAATTGTGCTCATCAACGGCATAACAGACATTGGTATTGGCGTCACCGTAACCGACCCGCTGCGCCCCGCGCCCTTGCCAATGCTCAAGATCGATGAGCCGACGCTGATCATGAATTTTTGCGTCAACACATCGCCACTGGCTGGGCGTGAAGGCAAGTACGTCACCAGTCGCCAGCTTTGGGATCGCTTGCAAA
The DNA here is from genome assembly GCA_903869595.1 of uncultured beta proteobacterium. Taxonomy (GTDB): domain Bacteria; phylum Pseudomonadota; class Gammaproteobacteria; order Burkholderiales; family Burkholderiaceae_C; genus Allorhodoferax. The sequence continues at coordinate 4,082 of CAIPZV010000042.1, forward strand.
AAGAGCTGCAACACAACGTGGCGCTGCGCGTGAAGGAAACCGATGAAGAAGGAATTTTCGAAGTCGCTGGACGGGGCGAATTGCACCTGACCATCCTCTTGGAAAACATGCGCCGCGAAGGCTATGAGATGGCGGTGTCCAAACCCCGCGTGGTGTTCCGCGATATCGATGGCGAGCGCCATGAGCCCATCGAGTTGGTTACTGCCGACATCGAAGAACAGCACCAGGGCGGCGTAATGCAAGCGCTCGGTGAGCGCAAAGGCGAGTTGGTGAACATGGAGCCGGACGGACGCGGACGCGTGCGTTTGGAATACCGCATTCCAGCGCGTGGCCTGATCGGCTTTACCAATGAATTCATGAACCTGACCCGTGGCTCGGGCCTGATCTCGAATATTTTCGACAGCTATGAAGCGCACAAAGGCGATATCGGTGGCCGCAAAAACGGCGTTCTGATTTCCATGGATGACGGCGAAATATTTACCTATGCCCTTGGCAAGTTGGATGACCGGGGCCGCATGTTTGTGCGCGCCAATGACCCGGTGTACGAAGGCATGATTGTGGGTATACACAACCGCGACAACGACCTGGTGGTCAACGCCACGCGCACCAAGCAATTGACCAACTTCCGCGTGTCTGGCAAAGAAGATGCGATCAAAATCACACCACCGATTGACCTCAATTTGGAGTACGGCGTCGAGTTCATTGAAGACGACGAATTGGTCGAAATCACGCCTAAGAGCGTGCGTCTACGCAAGCGCTTTTTGAAAGAGCATGAGCGTAAAAAAGCCAGTCGCGGCGCATAAGCCCAACAGGGAATTTGGAGCTAGCCGATGTCTGAATTTTTGGCGATGGAAGAACGCGGTGGCGTGGGCATGATCACGCTGTCGCGCCCCAAGGCCATGAATGCGCTGAGCCTGGGCATGGTGCGCGGTATTTCGGGTGCTTTGCGCCGCTGGAAGGACGATCCGTCCATCCACGCCATCGCCATGCGCGGCAGTAGCAAAAACGGGCCCTTCGGCAACTTTTGCGCCGGGGGCGATATCCGCTTTTTTCACGAAGTAGCAATGGCAGGCGCACCGGAATTGGAAGACTTCTTCACAGAAGAATATGCGCTCAACTACCTGACGCACCATTTGGGTAAGCCCCTTATTGCATTTTTGGACGGCATTGTGTTTGGCGGTGGCATGGGCTTGTGCCAGGGCGCCACCCACCGCTTGGTGACAGAGCGCACCAAAATGGCCATGCCCGAGACTTTGATTGGTCTGTTTGCCGATGTAGGTGGCGGCTACTTCCTCAGCCGTTGCCCCGGCGCTGCAGGTGAATGGTTGGCGCTAAGCGGCCAGCATATTGATGCCCAGCAGGCCATCGCGCTAGACCTGGCTGATTCGCATATTGAGGCCGCGCAGCAAGCCGGCGCCTGGGATGCCTTGGCCACACTGGACTGGTCCAAGGCCCACACCTTGGACGCTTGGTTACAAGCCCATACCGTTGCCGCGCAAGCCGGACCGGCGTATCCCGATATGCATGCCTGGAGCCTCATAAACCGCCATTTTTCGCATGTAACCGTCAGTGAGATTTTTCAATCCTTGGATGCTGATACAGATACCTGGGCACAGGAAACTGTGGCAGGTTTGCGTAAGCGTTCGCCGCTGATGCTGCATGTGGCACTGGAACATGTGCGCCGCGCGCGCAGCATGTCCTTGGCCGAGGACTTGCGTATGGAACGCGATATGGTGCGCCATTGCTTTCACAGCGCGCACCTTGGCCGCAGTGGCGCGGCTACTGATACGGTGGAAGGCATCCGCGCGCTAGTCATCGACAAAGACCAAAACCCCCAGTGGAACCCTAGGCGGGTGGAAGATGTGACCCCCGATATGGTGGAGCCTTTTTTCCAAAGCCCTTGGCCGGTTTTTGCGCATCCGCTCAAAGACTTGGTGTAGCGCGTCAGGGCTACCGGTGGTGCACCTTCATCGCCCGCTCCACTTCGCGCTTGCCTTCGCGGTCTTTGATGGTGTCGCGCTTGTCGTGCTCGGCCTTGCCCTTGGCCAGAGCAATATCACACTTAATCTTGCCGGCCTTCCAATGCAAATTGATCGGCACTAAGGTGTAGCCTTTTTGGTCTACTTTGCCGATCAGGCGTTTGATCTCGGCTTTGTGCATCAGCAATTTGCGGGTGCGCACTTTGTCCGGGCTGATGTGGGTGGACGCGGTGTTAAGCGGGTGGATTTGCAGGCCGATGATGAATATCTCGCCATTGCGCACCACCACATAACCGTCGGTAAGCTGTACTTTGCCTTCGCGCAATGATTTGACTTCCCAGCCTTCGAGCACCAACCCGGCTTCAAAACGCTCCTCGAAGAAATAGTCGAAGGCCGCCTTTTTGTTATCGGCAATGCGGGCGGAGGTATCGGGTTTTTTGGCCATGGCGCTCGGGAGGAGGGGGCGGCGGAGCCAGGTCGCAGGCCCTGGGGCCTTCACTACAATCCGCGCGCAAACCCCATTCTATGAAAACCGTTCACAAGTCTGTTCTGCTGTGGTACAGCCCAGCGCAAATGTACGCCCTGGTGACGGACGTGGCGTCTTATCCGCAGTTCCTGCCTTGGTGCGATAGGGCCCAGGTTTTGCAGCAGGACGATACCGGCATGACGGCCGAAGTGGGTATCGCTTTTGGCGGCATCCACCAAAGTTTCACTACCCGCAACATCCACACTACACCGAGCCGGGTCGATGTGCAATTGGTCAAAGGCCCGTTTTCCAATTTGGACGGGCAATGGCTTTTCCTGCCGGTCGGTGATGGTTCGCAGCAAGCCAGCAAAGTAGAGCTTTCATTGCGCTACGGTTTTTCCAGTGCCACCTTGAGCGCCGTGGTGGGGCCGGTGTTTGACAAGATTGCCGCCACGCTCGTGGATGCCTTTGTCAAACGCGCGCAGCAGGTCTATGGCGATGCCTAATGCCGCTATCGCTGGCCCGAATGCGACGGCAGAATCGATAACAGTCGATGTGCTCTATTCCCCCGGCCCCCGTGTAGTGCAACAACGCCAGGTGCAGCTGCCCGCAGGTTGCCAATTGCCTCAGGCCCTGCCCGCGCTGGCGCAGGCGCTGGGCGTGCCGCTTGCCACGCTAACGGCGCTGGATGTGGGTATTTGGGGCCTTCGCTGCCCTACTGACCGGGTGCTGCTCCATGGCGAGCGCGTCGAGTTTTACCGCCCCTTGCGGGTGGACCCCAAAGTGGCGCGGCGCGAGCGCTTCGTAAGCCAAGGCGCCAAGAGCGCTGGTTTATTCGCCAAAAAGCGCCCGGGTGCCAAAGCCGGTTACTAGTCTCTAGTGCCCAGGGCGCCTGCCGGGCGGCGGCAAGGCCACGGGTACAATCGGTTTTTTGGAGCTTTGACATGCGCCTTCTCGGCAAAGCGCTCACCTTCGACGATGTGTTGTTGGTGCCAGCGTACTCCCAAGTCCTTCCCAAGGACACCTCTCTCGCCTCCCAGTTTTCCCGCAATATCTCCCTGAACCTGCCTTTGGTGTCCGCCGCCATGGACACGGTGACGGAAGCGCGCCTAGCGATTGCCATCGCCCAGGAGGGCGGTATCGGGGTGGTCCACAAAAACCTGACGGTGGCTGAACAAGCGGCCCAGGTCGCCAAAGTCAAGCGCTATGAGTCGGGCGTGTTGCGCGACCCGGTGGTGATTACCCCGCATTTCACGGTGCGCGAAGTTATGGCTTTGTCCGATCAATTAGGTGTTTCCGGTTTCCCGGTATGTGATGGCGGCAAAGTAGTCGGCATCGTCACAGGCCGCGATCTGCGCTTCGAAACCCGTTATGACCAACGCGTCAGCGACATCATGACGCCGCGCGAACGCCTGATTACGGTGCCCGACGGCACCACGCTGGAAGAAGCCAAAGCGCTGCTTAACAAGCACCGCCTGGAGCGATTGTTGGTGGTTAACGAAGACTTTGAACTCAAAGGCCTGATTACCGTCAAAGACATTACCAAGCAAACCAGCTTTCCCAATGCTGCGCGTGACGCTTTTGGCAAATTGCGCGTAGCCGCTGCGGTAGGCGTGGGCGAGGGCACCGAGGAGCGCGTAGAGGCGCTGGTGCGCGCCGGGGTGGATGCTATCGTGGTCGATACCGCCCACGGGCATAGCAAGGGCGTGATCGAGCGGGTGCGCTGGGTTAAACAAAACTACCCACAGGTCGATGTGGTGGGCGGCAATATCGCCACCGGCGCGGCGGCCTTGGCTTTGGTGGAAGCGGGCGCAGATGCGGTGAAGGTGGGCATTGGCCCAGGCTCGATTTGTACTACGCGCATCGTGGCTGGTGTGGGCGTGCCCCAAATCATGGCGATCGATAGTGTGGCAACTGCCTTGCTCGGCACCGGTGTGCCTTTGATCGCCGATGGCGGCGTGCGCTACAGCGGCGATATTGCCAAAGCGATTGCGGCAGGCGCCAGCTCGGTGATGATGGGCGGCATGTTTGCCGGCACCGAAGAGGCGCCAGGCGAAATCGTGCTTTATCAAGGGCGCAGCTATAAAAGCTACCGCGGCATGGGCAGCATAGGCGCGATGCAACAAGGCAGCGCGGACCGTTACTTTCAAGAATCCAGCACCGGCAACCCCAATGCGGACAAACTGGTACCCGAGGGCATTGAAGGCCGCGTGCCGTACAAAGGCTCTATGGTCTCCATCGTGTTTCAAATGTCGGGCGGCTTGCGGGCCAGCATGGGCTACTGCGGATGCGCCACGATTGCCGATATGCAGAACAAGGCCGAGTTCGTGGAAATTACCACCGCAGGTATTCGCGAAAGCCATGTGCACGATGTGCAGATCACCAAAGAAGCGCCTAATTACCGCGCGGATTGAAGCCCGCCATTGACCCGATGTCGCACCAAAAAATACTGATACTGGACTTCGGTTCGCAAGTTACCCAATTAATTGCCCGCCGCGTGCGCGAGGCGCATGTGTTTTGCGAGGTGCATCCTTGCGATGTCAGCGAGGATTGGCTGCGCGCCTACGCGCGCGATGGCAATTTGAAGGGCATCATTCTTTCGGGCAGCCACGCCAGCGCCTACGAGGAAGATACCGACAAAGCGCCGCAATTGGTGTTTGAACTGGGCATCCCCGTGCTGGGAATTTGCTACGGTATGCAAACCATGGCGCAGCAGCTGGGCGGGCGGGTGCAAAGCGGCACTTTGCGCGAATTCGGCCATGCCGATGTGCGCGCCCATGGCCATACCCAGTTGCTAGACGGCATACAAGACTACGCTACCCCCATGGGCCACGGCATGCTGCAAGTCTGGATGAGCCATGGCGATAAGGTGACAGATTTGCCCCATGGCTTTAAGCTAATGGCCAGCACCGATAGCTGCCCCATAGCCGGTATGGCCGATGAAGAGCGCCGCTTTTACGGTGTGCAGTTTCACCCGGAAGTGACCCACACCAAGCGCGGCGCGGCAATTTTGGAGCGCTTTGTGCTCGATATCTGCGGCACCAAAGCGGATTGGATCATGGGCGACTACATCTCGGAAGCGGTCGAGAAAATCCGCACCCAAGTGGGCACCGAAGAAGTGATTTTGGGCTTGTCCGGCGGGGTGGATTCCTCGGTGGCCGCAGCGCTGATTCACCGCGCCATCGGTGACCAACTTACTTGCGTGTTCGTGGACCATGGGCTGTTGCGCCTGAACGAAGGCGACGCGGTGATGGAGATGTTTGCCGGCAAGCTGCACGCCAAAGTCATACGCGTGGATGCGGCTGATCTATTTTTGGGCAAGTTAGCGGGCGTGTCCGAGCCAGAGGCCAAGCGCAAAATTATTGGTGGCTTGTTTGTGGATGTTTTCAAGGCCGAAGCCGCCAAGCTCAAAGCCGGGCAGGGCGCCGCTGGCACCGTCGTGAAAGGCGCGACCTTTTTGGCCCAAGGCACGATTTACCCGGACGTGATTGAGTCGGGCGGCGCAAAAAGCAAAAAAGCGGTCACGATTAAAAGCCACCACAACGTGGGCGGCTTGCCGGAACAATTGGGATTAAATCTCCTTGAGCCCTTGCGTGATTTATTCAAAGACGAAGTGCGCGAACTCGGCGTGGCGCTGGGCCTGCCCGCGGCCATGGTCTATCGCCACCCCTTCCCGGGCCCTGGCTTGGGTGTGCGCATTTTGGGCGAAGTGAAAAAAGAATACGCCGACCTGCTGCGCCGCGCCGACGCCATCTTCATCGAAGAACTGCGCAATTTCCGTGACGACGACAGCGGTAAAAACTGGTACGAACTCACCAGCCAGGCCTTTGCCGTATTCTTGCCGGTGAAAAGCGTGGGCGTCATGGGCGATGGCCGCACCTACGACTATGTAGTGGCGCTGCGCGCGGTACAAACCACCGACTTCATGACTGCTGACTGGGCTGAACTTCCCTATGCGCTGCTGAAAAAAGTATCTGGCCGCATCATTAATGAAGTGCGTGGAATTAACCGCGTGACTTACGATGTTTCTAGTAAACCGCCTGCCACTATTGAGTGGGAGTAGTAACTTTAATGTAAGTCGTTGATTTATAACGATTTATTTGTTACACAAAACTTTCACAACCCAGAAATAGAGTGTTGATTTCATTGAGTTTTGACATTACAGTTGCACAAAGAGTTACGCAAACGTGCAACTACTCAAAACCGTAATGACCCAACCTCTAAATGGCGCTTAAAAAAGTCAACTTCAAAGAAGATGAAGAAGCACTGTTCGACAACGCTGTGATCTACAAGCGTGGCGAATACTGGCACATGCGTATGTGGCTCCCCAAAGAACACAAGTACGCCCGCTTCAGTCTAAAAACACGTAACAAAAGCACAGCCAAAGACAAGGCTGAACTCCACTATCACGAACTCAAAATACTTGAGAAATCAGGCAAGACCTACTTCTCCCACACTACAAAGATGGGCGTTGATATGTACTTGGAGGAACGTAAAAAGGATGTTGAGGCCGCGCCTCAAGACGCCGTCAAAGGTGCCGATATCGTGATGGTCCTGGTCCCCGATGAATATCAGGCCGACCTGTATACCGATATCAAAGACCACCTTAAAC
>CAIPZV010000043.1 GCA_903869595.1 uncultured beta proteobacterium
GTTTAGTATTGAGTTTGAGGACCGGGTCCCTCAGCAATGACCCTTAACTCCGTTTACACAAAAATTCGGACACCCTCGAAGCACAGGCGCAGGCGGAGATGGCGGCAAAGGCAGAGCGTGATGCCGTGCGCAAACCTCGCAAGCGCCATGCTGGTGCTGCCAAACCCAAGTCTGTGCCAGTGCCACCACGTGCAGCACCACCAGCACCACCAGCAGCCAAACCCAGCAGCAGCGCCGCAGCAAGCACGCCTAAAACGCAGCAGCCACCACTCGCGCAGCCCAGCACACCAATGCAGCAGTCCAGTGCTATCGCAACTGGCGTTCAGCAAGCCAATGCTGCCAACGCGGACGTTGCTACAACTGCTAAACCCAAGCCCAACATGCCGCAAGGTGGCACGCTGATGGCTAGGGCACGTGGCGTGCTGGATGACGCCTCAAAGAGAATGTGAAAACGGTCGAAAGACATAGCGCAGATGTTGGACGAACAGTTTGCGTAGGCTAGGGCGGGGGCTGTAAGTTTGTGCGTTTGGAATGGTGTGATAATGAAACCAACGGTTGTTTTTACTTTTCCCCCGTGTTCGTTGCACAAAGCGTTGCACACAGATTTTCCAAGCCCGCAAAGCCGCATAAACACTGGGCTGCGCAGTGGGTCAGGTCTTCTTAAAATCCGCCGCTTCGTGAATAACGGGCGTACCGGTTCGATTCCGGTCTCGGGCACCACCTAGGCTTCCAAATGCCCCAAGGCGTCGCGCTTGCTCTACACTGCACGCAGACCCCTTGAAAATTCAGTGCACATGTCCCGTTACAACAACCCCTTCGAAATCCATGTCCATGGCCAAGTGATGCTGCGCCCGGAAGTGCAGCTTAGCGAGGTACAGGACGCGCTCAAACCGCTGTGGAAATACGCCGGCGCCCGCTCCTTGGCCGATGCCGCCCGCAGTGCTTATGAAGACGAGCCGGGTATAGAGTTTGTTGCAGCCGAGCACCAGTTGCAAATGTGTTGGACGGTTTCGGGGGATGAAGATTTCCGCCAGGCTTTGGACGAGCTGTGCATGAATCTCAATGAGCTTGCCGTGGCAGGCGCCGCGATTGAGGTGACTTTTTACGACACCGACTTTGACGAAGAAGAGCAAAGCCCCGAAGGCGAGTCACGCGATGACTTTGTGATGCTGTTTGTCGGCCCCAATCCTGCTGCCATCATGCAAGTTCAGCGCGATTTGCTGGTGCAGGACTTAGTCAGCATGATGGAGCGCCATTTTGATGGCGCGGAGTTGAGCGGGGTGGTTGCTGAGGTGGACAAATTGTTTGCGCAGCGCTTTGATGCGCTGGTCAATTCGCTGGAAATCGGCAAACCGCCGCGCGGCTCGGGCGGTGGTTTTGGCAGCGGTCACGGCGGCGGCCGCAAGCCGCGCCATTTGCACTGAGTGGTAGCCGCAACATTGTCATTCAGGCATAAGCCGCGACGTTGTCATTCAAGCATCGCGCGCCATTGACCTGAAAGGCGTAAACCCGCCATGCGCACAAAGTTCCGCGCCCGGTCGCATCGACCGGCGCGGCCACGGATTTAAGAGCCGCGGGTAATCGGCATCTCTACCGGCTTGGCATCCAAGGCGTATTTGCCCAGTTCCATTTTGGCGATGGCATTGCGATGCACTTCATCAGGACCGTCGGCAAAGCGCAGTGTGCGGGCGCTGGTGTAGCTGTAAGCGAGCGGGAAGTCGTCCGACATACCTCCCGCACCATGGACTTGCATAGCCCAATCGATTACCTGGCCTGCCATATTGGGCGCCACCACCTTGATCATGGCGATTTCATTCTTGGCAAATTTGTTGCCGCCCATGTCCATCATCCACGCGGCTTTGAGGGTTAGCAGGCGAGCCATATCGATGCGGCAGCGTGCCTCGGCGATACGCTCTTGCGTGACGGTTTGGGACGCCACGGTTTTGCCAAAAGCCACCCGCGACGATGCACGCTTGCACATCAATTCGAGGGCGCGCTCGGCCAGTCCGATCAAGCGCATGCAATGGTGGATACGTCCGGGGCCAAGGCGCCCTTGGGCGATTTCAAACCCACGTCCTTCACCCAGCAGGATGTTGCTCGCGGGCACCCGTACGTTTTCAAACAGCACTTCCATGTGGCCGTGGGGCGCGTCGTCGTAGCCAAACACCGTGAGGGGCCGCACCCGCGTAATGCCTTTGGTGTCGGAAGGCACCAGCACCATGCTTTGCTGCGAGTGGCGGGGCGCTTGCGGATCGGTTTTGCCCATGACGATATAGATGGCACAACGTGGGTCGCCGGCGCCGGAGGTCCACCACTTGCGGCCATTGATGACGTAGTCGTCGCCATCACGCTCGATGCTGGTGGCGATATTGGTGGCGTCGCTGGAGGCCACGTCGGGCTCGGTCATGGCAAAGGCAGAGCGAATTTTTCCTTCTAACAGAGGCTTTAGCCAAAGCGCTCGGTTGGCCTCGGATCCATAACGCGCGATGGTTTCCATGTTGCCTGTGTCCGGCGCGGAACAGTTGAACACTTCGCTGGACCACATAACGCGGCCCATGAGTTCGGCCAGGGGCGCGTATTCCTGGTTGGTTAGGCCTGCGCCGTGGTAGCCGGACGCCTCGGCGCTGTCTACTGGCAGGAATAAGTTCCACAGGCCTTGGGCTTGTGCTTTGACCTTGAGTGATTCAATCAATTGCAAGGGTGTCCAACGCTTACCTGCCGCTGTGTTGGCTTCAATTTCTTGGTGGTAAGCCGCCTCGGCGGGGTAGATATGCTCATCCATGAAGGCCATGAGCTTGGCTTGTAAGGCCTTGGTTTTGTCTGAGTATTCGAAGTCCATGGTGTCTCCAGTGCGGGATGAAATAAATAGGTAGGAAGCTAGAGCGCGAAAGATTAGGCGGCGCTTGCGCCTTGGTATTTTTGGGCAAAGGACCAGGCCAGCTGAGCCAAGGGCCTGGCGCCAGCGGCCGAGCTGACGGCTTGCGCGCTAGAGGCGGTGCCCGCTTCCACGCGTTTGGCAATGCCTTGCAAAATGGCCGCGATGCGGAACATGTTGTAGGCCATGTAAAAGCTCCAGTCCGCACGCAGGGCTTGCGCGTCGATGTGGGGCATGTGCGCGCAGTACATTCGGATGTATTGGTCTTGGTCGGGTATGCCTAAAGCAGCGAAGTCCAAACCGGCGATGCCGCGAAAGCTGCCGGGAGGAATATTCCAGGCCATGGCGTGGTAACTGAAATCGGCCAGGGGATGGCCTAGGGTAGACAGTTCCCAATCCAGCACCGCCAGTATGCGCGGCTCGGTCGGGTGAAAAATAAGATTGTCCAAGCGGAAATCGCCGTGGACCACGCTCACCAGCGCTTCGCTTTTCGCGACTGCCGGAATATGCTGCGGTAGCCAGGCGATCAGCTGGTCCATTTCCTCAATCGGCTGGGTGATAGAGGCTTGGTACTGCTTGCTCCAGCGGCCGATTTGGCGCTCAAAATAATTGCCCGGCTTGCCATAAGTGCTGAGCCCCTGTGCGGCGACATCGACGCGGTGCAAGGCAGCGATCACGCGGTTCATTTCCGCGTAAATAGCGGCGCGCTCGTCTTTGGACATGCCAGGCAAGGCCTGGTCCCAGAGGATGCGGCCTTCCACAAAGTCCATGATGTAAAAGGCGCGGCCTATCACCGACTCGTCTTCGCACAGACAGTACATGGTGGGCACGGGTACTTCGGTACCAGACAGCCCGCGCATGACGACGAACTCGCGCTCAATGGCATGGGCCGATGGCAGCAACTTGGCGACCGGCCCAGGCTTGGCACGCATCACATAGCTGCGGCTGGGGGTTTGTAATTTATAGGTCGGATTGCTTTGACCGCCTTTAAAGGAGGAGACGCTCAAAGGGCCCTCAAACCCAGGCAGATTGGCTTGCAGCCATAGCGTCAGGGCGGCTGTATCAAAGCTGTGCTTGTCCGCAACCGGCTGCGTGCCTACGAAGTGGTCAAAGTCAGTCATTCGTGGGTGTCTTTGCTTGGTAGTGGTGGGTTGGAATCCAACTTACAAATCGGCTTCTGCAATACGCATCAGGGCCTGACGATCACGGATAACCAAGCCACCCGGCTCAATGCGGATGAAGTTGTCGCGTTCCATCGATTTGAGCTCTTGATTCACACGCTGGCGCGAGGCACCGAGCAGTTGCGCCAATTCTTCCTGGGCCAATTGCAGGCCGATGCGCGTCTCGCTGCCGTCGCTCAGCGAAGGTATGCCGTAGCTACGCACCAGGTGCAGCAATTGCTTGGCTAAGCGGGCGCGCAAGGGCAGGGTGTTGAGGTCTTCTACCAAGCCATAGAGCTGGCGGATACGCCTCGCATGCAGGCGCAGCAGCGCTTCATACAACTCGACATGGGCGGACAGGATTTTTTTGAAGTCGGATTTGGCAACGCACAAAGTCGTGGTGTCGCCATGGGCATAGGCATCGTGGGTACGGCGGTCGCCGTCAAAAATAGCGACATCGCCAAACCAGATGCCTGGTTCGACATAGGTTAGGGTAATTTGCTTGCCAGAGATCGATGTGGAGCTGACGCGCACCGCGCCTTTGGCGCAGGCCAGCCATTCTTCCGGTGGTTCGCCACGCGCTGCTAGCAGTTCGCCGTCGCGGTAGCGGCGCACATAGGCGTAACGCAGGATGTCGTGTTTGAGCGAGGGCGAAAGCGCCGAAAACCAGCGCCCTGAATTGATAGCGTTGCGCTCTTCAACAGTGAGAATGGGTTCGTCCATGGCAGGACACTAGCGTAAGCGAGGGGCAGAGTGCATAGCTGCATTGTCGCCCCTGCACCGCAATGGGAAAAGTAGTTTTGTCGCCTGCGTGTCTAGAGCGGCTTGGCCCGCCTACGCTTTTAGGCCGCAGCCGCCTCTTTGCCGGCCAGACGATCCAATTCGGCGCACACATCGGCCATGCGACCGGAAATGACCATGCGTCCGCCCGCAGCGCGGCCTTGGCTGTCCACCACGCGCAAGACCCGCAAAGGCCGTTGGCTAACCGGCGCCCGGTTGGCCGCCGTCAGCGGCAAAGGCGCTTTGGCGGAACGGCGCAACGGCACCACCTTGGATTGAAAGGGCAAGGTGCTCGTGCTGGCGCTTTGCGTTGCGGGGGCGGGCCGACCTTGCAGCCAGTCTGCCAAGCGGTACAAAGTGGCGGAGACTTTCGGGGTGTTAATCAGGGAGCGCATGGTGTGCTTTCAAACGGCGGGTATTTACATCAGTATGGTGTTGCGGATCAGACCGACAGCCAGGCCTTCGATCTCAAAGGGCTCGCCCGGCTCGACCACGATGGTCTGGAAATCCGGGTTTTCGGGGTGCAGTTCGATCAGGTGCTTGTTGCGGCGAAAACGCTTGACAGTGACTTCTTCGCCGATACGGGCGACGATGATCTGGCCGTTTTTCGCTTCTTTGGTGGATTGGACGGCTAGCAAATCGCCGTCCATGATGCCGGCATCGCGCATGGACATGCCTCGTACTTTGAGCAGGTAATCGGGCTGGCGTTGGAACAGGCTGTTTTCAAGGTAATAGGTCTGGTCCACATGCTCTTGCGCCAAGATGGGTGAGCCGGCGGCTACACGCCCGATCAAGGGCAAGCACAATTGGGCCAGGCCTGGCAGGGAAAGTGAGAATTGTTTGGAGCGCGTGTTTTGGATGTCTCGCAATGACTGTCCGCGCAAGCGGATGCCGCGCGAGGTGCCGCTAACCAGCTCTATCATGCCTTTGCGGGCCAGGGCCTGCAGATGCTCTTCGGCCGCGTTGGCGGATTTGAAGCCCAGCTCATTAGCGATTTCGGCGCGGGTGGGTGGTGCGCCGGTTTGTGCAATCGCGTTTTCGATGAGCGTGAGAATCTGCTGCTGGCGGGCAGTGAGTTTGGGGGCTTCTAGCATACGGACTCCTTGAAGGTGGTCAGAACAGGCTGGGTTTGCAAACAGACTGTGAACTTACACAGTAACTGTATTTTTATCCAGTTTTTATTTTTATGCAAGGATTTTTTTGCTATGGCTGATTCCATCGTCTATTTGGGCACCGGCGGCACGATTGCTGGGAGCGCGTCCAGCGCCCAGGACAATCTGTCTTACACCTCGGGCCGGGTCCCCCTGGGCGACTTGCTAGCCGCTTTGCCCGGTTTGCCAGAGCGTTTGGGCACACACGCCATGCTGCACGAGCAAGTGTTTCAGGAAGACAGCAAGGATATGGACCTCAGCCATTGGCAGGTCCTGGCCGCGCGCGTAGCGCATCATTTGGGGAGTGCTTCGGTGCGGGGCGTGGTTATCACCCATGGCACGGACACGCTGGAGGAGACTGCTTTTTATCTGGCCCGTACCCTGCCCGCATCATTGCTGGCTGGCAAACCTGTGGTGATGACCTGCGCCATGCGTCCGGCTACTTCGCTGTCGCCGGACGGCCCGCAAAACCTGCGCGACGCCACCGTGGTCGCTGGTACGCCAGGTGCACATGGCCTGATGCTGGTCTGCCAGGGCCAGGTGCTCGATGGCGCGCAGGTGCAAAAAATTCACCCCTACCAGCTCAACCCGTTTGACGCGGGGGATTACGGCTTGGTAGGTGTGGTGGAGGAGACGCAGCTTCGATTGCTAGGCGGCTGGCCCCGGCCCGTGCCAGACCGGGCGGTCAAAACTTTGTCCGGTAGGCCCACTTCGGACCAGGACTTTCCTAGGGTAGAAATCGTTTTCAACCACAACGGCGCAGATGGCGCAATCGTGCGGGCGCTGTGCGCGCCGCCTTCCCAAGGCGATGCGCCGGTGCAAGGCATTGTGCTGGCGGGCACTGGCAACGGCACGGTGCACCGGGGGCTGGAGGCAGCGCTGCGGCAGGCCCAAAGCCTTGGGGTGACGGTGGTCCGCACCACGCGCTGCGCCCGTGGCCGGGTGTTGCCCCGCGCCGACGGGCGGGGCGAGGAGTTTCCGATTCTGGAACTCAGCCCGGTGAAAGCGCGGATTGAGTTGATGCTGCAACTAGCTGCGCGTCAAGATTCGGCTTAGTTGCCACGCTTGAGCAGCAGTCTGCTAGCAAACATTACGAAAGGTTCTCAGCCACCGAAGACCTCGCCACCTGCCTTGCAGGGCGGGTCGCCGGGGTGCGCCGCGTTTTACCTGGGCAATCGGGGGCCTAGCTGCCCGCCTTGAAAGGCGCGCCGACCAGTCGCATCCCTGCTTTCAGCCCCTTTTTTAAAAACCAACCCTGGTTGACTTCAAGTACAAAGCGCACCGGCTTGGTCGAGCAATGCGATTGCGTGGTTTGCGGCTGCATGTCTTCCAGGTTCACCACCGTTCCATCATCGGCGACAAAGGCGGCCGTCAGGGGAATTAAGGTGTTTTTCATCCAAAAACATTGCTGCTTGGGCTCGGGAAAGATAAAAAGCATGCCCTCGTGTTGCGGCATCTCGGCGCGGAACATCAGGCCGGTGGCTTGCTGCGCCGGGGTGCTGGCAACTTGCACCTCAATTTGGTGGAAGCCGGCGCTGAGCTTGGTGCGCGGCAAGTCAGTTTGGGCGCGGTCTTGCGCGAAGAGAGGGCCCAGCGGGGCCAGAAAAGTGGCGGTAATCAGTAGGCGGGAAAGGAGGTTCATGGCGTGATTGTGCGCTAGCTTGTGCCTTTGGCGCGCCCAAAACTGAGGATGCCTTGCTCGCACGGACGGGAACCCAAGGCGTCATGCAAGGCGCGCGTGCTTCTTGATTTATGACAGTATCGTGTAAAGGTTTGTGTCTAAAATTGCTCCGCCAAGTCAGAAAAAGTCTGTGAACCCTCCGGTAAACAGGTCTTGCAGGCGGAGATCCACCGCTTGATTCACTATCAAAGAGACTCATTTCATGTACCAGCACATCAAAATTCCCGCCCAAGGCCACAAAATCACCGTTAACGCTGATTTTTCCCTGAACGTTCCCGACGAGCCCATCATCCCCTATATCGAAGGTGACGGCACCGGGTTGGACATTACGCCGGTGATGCTTAAAGTGGTGGATGCGGCGGTTGCCAAGTCCTACGGCGGTAAGCGCAAAATCCACTGGATGGAGGTGTTTGCCGGTGAAAAGTCCACCAACGTGTATGGCCCGGACGTGTGGCTGCCCGAAGAAACCCTGCACGCGATACGCGACTATGTGGTGTCTATCAAAGGCCCCCTGACCACCCCGGTGGGCGGCGGCATCCGCTCTTTGAACGTGGCCTTGCGCCAGGAACTTGATTTGTATGTGTGCCTGCGCCCCATTCAGTACTTTGACGGCGTTCCCAGCCCAGTCAAAGAGCCGCACAAAACCGATATGGTCATCTTCCGCGAAAACTCTGAAGATATTTACGCCGGCATCGAGTTTGAAGCCGAGTCCGACAAAGCCAAAAAGCTTATCAAATTCCTGACCGAGGAAATGGGCGTCAAGAAAATACGCTTCCCTAACACCTCGGGCATTGGCATCAAACCGGTGTCGCGTGAAGGCACCGAGCGTCTGGTGCGCAAAGCCATCCAATACGCGATTGACAATGACAAGCCCAGTGTGACCATCGTCCACAAGGGCAACATCATGAAGTTCACCGAAGGCGGATTCCGAGACTGGGCTTATGGCTTGGCCCAAAAAGAATTCGGCGCCCAATTGATCGATGGCGGCCCCTGGTGCAAATTCAAAAACCCCAAGACGGGCCGGGAAATCACCGTCAAGGACAGCATCGCGGACGCATTCTTGCAACAAATCTTGTTGCGTCCGGCTGAGTACAGCGTCATTGCCACCCTCAACCTCAATGGCGACTATGTGTCGGACGCCTTGGCAGCCCAGGTCGGCGGCATCGGCATTGCCCCTGGCGCCAACCTCAGCGATACCGTGGCCATGTTTGAGGCGACCCACGGCACGGCGCCTAAATACGCGGGTAAAGACTACGTCAACCCCGGCTCTGAGATTTTGTCGGCCGAAATGATGCTGCGCCACATGGGCTGGAAAGAGGCGGCTGATTTGATCATCAGCTCCATGAAGAAATCCATCCACAGCAAGAAAGTCACCTACGACTTTGCCCGCTTGATGGATGGCGCGACCCAGGTCAGCTGCTCCGGCTTTGGCCAGGTCATGATCGACCATATGTGAACGCCTGCGGGCGCCTTGCCCGCCTGTGTAAGCTTGTTAAAACGCCTGTCGCGCACCCGCGCCACAGGCGTTTTTTAGTTGGAGGGCTTGAATCTGGGGCCCGGCGCTCCAATTACCCTTGGCACTGCGATAGGATGTGTGCACCGATAAAATAGGACGATGGCGACTACCCCCCCAAAACCCCCGAGGGAACTTCCCCGGCAGACTCCCAAACGCGACGACGGCGGTGGCGCTATCGTGCTGGAGCGGCTGCCGCAGAAAGTGCAGCCGCCATCCATGCACCAAGTGCTGATGCTGAACGACGATTTCACCCCTATGGAGTTCGTCGTGGGGGTAATCCAAGAATTTTTTTCCAAAGATTTGGCCACAGCGACCCAAATCATGTTGAAAATCCATATCGATGGAAGAGGTGTTTGCGGGGTTTATACCCGGGACGTGGCGGCCACCAAGGTGGACCAGGTCATGGATGCAGCCCAAAAGGCTGGGCACCCATTGCAATGTGTGAGTGAGCCTGTAGGCTAAAAAGGCGGTAAGACGTGGTGAGGGGTGGCGACCGCCAGGGTGGCCCACCAACGATGAACAAATGCATACTATGAAGGAACAGTCATGATCGCCCAGGAATTAGAAGTTAGTCTGCATATGGCCTTTGTTGAGGCCCGCCAGCAGCGTCACGAATTTATTACGGTGGAGCACCTACTGCTGGCCTTGCTGGACAACCCCAGCGCCGCCGAAGTTTTGCGCGCCTGCTCGGCCAATGTCGATGAGTTGCGTAAGTCGCTCACCCATTTCATCAAAGACAACACGCCGCAAGTGGCTGGCGTCGATGAGGTGGACACCCAGCCCACGCTGGGCTTTCAGCGCGTAATCCAGCGCGCCATCATGCATGTGCAGTCCACCGGAAGCGGTAAAAAAGAGGTGATGGGCAGCAATGTGCTGGTCGCGATCTTTGGTGAAAAAGATTCCCACGCGGTCTATTACCTCCACCAGCAGGGCGTCACCCGGCTCGATGTGGTCAATTTCATTGCTCACGGCATCAAAAAGAGCGACCCGCCCGAAGCTGCCAAAGGCAGCGAGAGTGGCCCCGAGACCGAAGAAACCGCCAGCGAGAAAAATGAAAAATCCTCTCCGCTGGAGCAATACACCCAGAATTTGAACCAGCTGGCCAAAGAAGGCAAGATTGACCCCCTGATCGGGCGCGAGGCCGAGGTCGAGCGCGTGATCCAGATTTTGTGCCGCCGGCGCAAGAACAACCCTCTGCTCGTGGGCGAAGCCGGCGTGGGCAAAACCGCGATCGCCGAGGGCTTGGCCTGGCGTATTTCCCAAAAAGACGTGCCTGAAGTGCTAGCCGATGCGGTCGTCTATTCTTTGGACATGGGCGCGCTGCTGGCAGGCACCAAATACCGGGGTGATTTTGAGCAACGCCTCAAAGGCGTGCTCAAGTCGCTGAAAGACCGGCCTAATGCGGTGCTGTTCATCGACGAAATCCACACCTTGATTGGCGCCGGTGCAGCCTCTGGCGGCACGCTGGATGCGTCCAATCTGCTCAAGCCCAGCCTGAGTTCGGGCCAACTCAAGTGCATTGGTGCCACAACGTTTACCGAATACCGCGGTATTTTCGAAAAAGATGCCGCGCTGTCACGCCGTTTCCAGAAGGTGGATGTGGTCGAGCCGACGGTGGAGCAGACGGTGGAAATCCTCAAAGGGCTCAAGTCCCGCTTTGAGGAGCACCACAAAGTCAAATACGCTGTTGCTGCCTTGCAAGCCGCCGCAGAGCTGAGCGCCAAGTACATCAACGACCGACATTTGCCCGACAAGGCGATCGACGTGATCGACGAAGCGGGTGCCGCCCAACAGATTCTGGCTCCCAGCAAGCGCAAAAAGACGATTTCCAAGACGGAAGTCGAGGAAATAGTGGCCAAAATTGCCCGGATTCCCCCAGCCAATGTGTCGAATGACGACCGCGGCAAACTTAAAACTCTGGACCGTGACCTGAAAAGCGTGGTCTTTGGCCAGGACAAGGCGCTCGACGTGCTGGCCTCGGCGGTCAAGATGGCGCGCTCCGGGCTGGGCCGTTCGGACAAGCCCATCGGAAGTTTCCTGTTCAGCGGCCCCACTGGCGTGGGCAAAACTGAGGCGGCCAAGCAGTTGGCTTACATCATGGGCATTGAGTTGCTGCGCTTTGACATGAGCGAATACATGGAGCGCCATGCGGTCAGCCGCTTAATTGGCGCCCCTCCAGGCTATGTGGGCTTTGACCAGGGCGGCTTGCTGACCGAGGCGGTTACCAAAAAGCCGCATTGCGTGCTCTTGCTCGATGAGATCGAAAAAGCGCATCCGGATATTTTCAACGTGCTGCTGCAAGTAATGGACCACGGCACCTTGACCGACAACAACGGGCGCAAGGCTGATTTTCGCAATGTGATCATCATCATGACCACCAACGCGGGCGCCGAAACCATGAACAAGGCGACCATCGGCTTTACCAATCCCCGCGAAGCGGGCGATGAAATGATCGATATCAAGCGTTTGTTTACGCCCGAGTTCCGCAACCGGCTCGATTCGATCGTGGGCTTTAAGGCGCTGGACGAAAACGTCATCCTGCGGGTGGTGGACAAGTTCTTGTTGCAACTGGAAACCCAGTTGGCCGAAAAGAAAGTGGAAGTCACCTTTACCGACAAGCTGCGCAAGCACTTGGGCAAGAAGGGCTTTGACCCGCTCATGGGCGCACGCCCCATGCAGCGCCTGATCCAGGACACCATCCGCCGTGCTTTGGCGGACGAACTGCTGTTCGGTCGCCTGACCGACGGTGGCCGCCTGACGGTGGACCTGGACGACAAAGACGAGTCGAAAACCGAGGTATTGCTGGATATACAGCCTCTGCCCAAGCGGGAAGGTCGGTCTAAATCGGAAGAGGCGACTGCTACCTGATGTAAACTCAGCAGGCTTTGCTGGGCGCGCTTGACACAAGTGGGTGCGGCAAAGTTAATCACAAACCGGTTCTATCAAGGTGTTCCTCCTGGGCGCATGCCGCATCAGGGGAAAAATCGAACCGGATTTAAGACTTAACCTTTGGAGTATCTATGTCAGTCACCATGCGTGAAATGCTGGAAGCGGGCGTCCATTTTGGACACCAAACCCGTTTTTGGAACCCTAAGATGGCCCCGTTTATCTTCGGCCATCGCAACAAAATCCATATCATTAACCTGGAAAAATCGCTGCCGATGTTCCAGGAGGCCAGCAAGTTTGTGCGCCAACTTTCTGCCAAGCGTGGCACCGTCTTGATGGTTGGCACCAAGCGCCAGGCGCGCGATACCGTCGCTATGGAAGCCAAACGTGCAGGCATGCCTTTTGTAGACCAGCGCTGGCTCGGCGGCATGCTCACTAACTTCAAGACGGTGAAAACTTCTATCAAACGCCTCAAGGACATGAAGATTGAGCAGGAAGCAGGTCTGGATGCGATGAGCAAAAAAGAGCAACTGATGTTCGCCCGTGAATTGGCCAAGCTGGAAAAAGATATCGGCGGCATCCAGGACATGGCGACTTTGCCCGATGCGATTTTTGTGATCGACGTGGGCTACCACAAGATCGCTATTGCAGAAGCGCGCAAACTGGGTATTCCGCTGATCGGTGTGGTGGACTCCAACCACTCGCCTGAAGGTATTGATTACGTGATCCCCGGCAACGATGATTCCTCTAAGGCGGTCACCTTGTACGCCCGCGGCATTGCTGATGCGGTGCTTGAAGGCCGCGCCAATGCGGTGGATGACTTGGTCAAGGCCGTGGTCGCCGAAGGTGAAGACGAGTTTGTAGAGGTTGATGAGGCCGCTTAAGCGCGCCCGCAACCCTTAAAAGGGGGCTTGCTAGCCCCTTTTTTTTAGCAACGAAACCGATTAATTTGTTTACGGAGTAAAGAAATGGCAGCAATTACTGCAAGCATGGTCGCCGAACTGCGCGGCAAAACCGATGCCCCCATGATGGAATGTAAAAAAGCCCTGACCGAGGCCGAGGGCGATATGGTCAAGGCCGAAGAATTATTGCGTGTGAAATTGGGCAGCAAGGCCGGTAAAGCCGCTGCCCGCGTGACAGCTGAAGGCGTGGTCGCCATTGCCAGCGAAGGCACTGCCAGCGCCATGATTGAGGTTAATTGCGAAACCGATTTCGTCACCAAGAACGACAGTTTCCTGGCCCTCGTTAAAGGTGCGGCCCAGCTAGTGGCCCAGCATAATCCAGCGGACCTCGCGGCGCTGGCTGCCTTGCCTTTTAGCCAGGACGGATTTGGCCCGACCCTGGAAGATGTACGCAAAGGCCTGATCGGCAAGATCGGCGAGAACATGACTTTCCGCCGCTTCAAGCGTTTTGCGTCAAGCGCCAAAGTAGCCTCTTACTTGCACGGAACCCGTATTGGTGTGGTGGTGGAGTTCGACGGTGATGCAGTGGCCGCCAAAGACGTGGCCATGCATGTGGCCGCGATGAAGCCGGTATCTCTGTCCAGTGCGGATGTGCCCGCTGAGCTGGTAGAGCGTGAGCGTTCCGTCGCGGCTGCCAAAGCCGCCGAAGACGCAGCAGTGGCCACAGCGGCCGGCAAGCCGGTGCAATCGGCCGAAATTGTGACCAAGCGAATTGAAGGCGGTGTGCAGAAATACCTCAAAGAGGTGTCGCTGCTGAACCAGACCTTTGTAAAGAACGACAAGCAGACCGTGGAGCAAATGCTCAAGGCCTGCGCCACGGCGGTCCATGGCTTCACCCTGTATGTGGTGGGTGAGGGCATCGAAAAGCGGGTGGACGATTTCGCCGCCGAAGTGGCAGCCCAGGTTGCCGCCGCCAAACAGGGCGCCTAAACTTCGCCCAGCCGCCATGCCCGGTTTGGGCGTGCATGTAATGGACGCATGGCGGCGTCAAAATACTTACTAACTTGCCGCACCCGGATGCTGATATGACCCAGAAAAAGCCCGCCTACAGTCGAATTTTGTTGAAACTGTCCGGCGAGGCCTTGATGGGTGATGACCAGTTCGGTATCAACCGCGACACCATTGTCCGCATGGTGGACGAGATTGCCGAAGTCACCCGCCTCGGGGTGCAGCTTGCGGTGGTGATCGGCGGAGGTAATATTTTCCGGGGCGTGGCGGGTGGTTCGGTAGGCATGGACCGCGCCACTGCCGACTACATGGGCATGCTGGCTACCGTCATGAACGCACTGGCTCTGGGCGATACCATGAACAAGGCCGGTCTGACAGCGCGAGTGATGTCCGCCATCGGCATTGAGCAAGTGGTAGAGCCTTATGTGCGGCCCAAGGCTTTGCAATATCTGGAAGAAGGTAAGGTAGTGATCTTTGCCGCCGGAACCGGCAACCCGTTTTTCACGACCGATACCGCCGCCGCCTTGCGGGGCGCCGAAATCGGCGCGGAAATTGTGCTCAAGGCCACCAAGGTGGACGGTGTGTATGACGCGGATCCGAAAAAAGTACCCACCGCCAAGCGCTACGCCAGCCTGACGTTTGATAGCGCAATGCAGCAAAATCTGGGCATCATGGATGCGGCGGCTTTCGCGCTGTGCCGCGACCAAAAGCTACCGATTAAAGTTTTTTCTATCTTCAAGCACGGCGCCCTCAAGCGCGTGGTGATGGGCGAGGACGAGGGCACACTGGTGCATGTTTGAAATTTTGGAGTGACGACTATGACGATCGCAGACATCCGGGGCCATATGGAAGGCAAGATGGACCAGTCCATCGCCAATTTCAAAAACACCCTGACCAAGGTGCGCACCGGGCGCGCTAACCCGGCTTTGCTTGACACGGTGCAGGTGGAGTATTACGGCTCCATGGTGCCGCTGAGCCAGGTGGCCAACCTCAATTTAATCGACGCCCGCACCATTGGTATTCAGCCTTGGGAAAAGGGCATGGGTGCGAAGATTGAAAAAGCAATTCGCGAGAGCGACCTGGGTTTGAACCCGGCTTCCATGGGCGACTTGATCCGCGTTCCTATGCCCATGATGACCGAAGAGCGCCGCAAGGAACTCACCAAGGTGGTCCGCAGCGAGGGTGAGAACGCCAAAATCGCCATACGCAATTTGCGCCGTGAAGCCAATGACGCGGTTAAAAAGCTGGAAAAAGACAAAGAGGTTTCTGAGGATGACCAAAAGCGTTCCGAGGCGGATATCCAGAAATTGACCGATCGTTATATTGCCGACGTGGATAAGCTGGTTGCCGCCAAAGAACAAGAGATCATGGCCGTATAGGCGCCCTCATGATGGCCACCAACGCGCTTAACGGCCATGGCTACCAAGCGCAAACCCTGTGCGCCAGGGTTCTGGGTTGGTCTTTCTACCCCGCTAACCCATGCTAAAGCAGCGCATCATTACCGCCTTGCTGCTCTTGGCAGTTTTGATTCCCGCGGTCTGGGCGGATGACCCGCTAGCCTTTGTCCTCTTGACCGCCTTGATGATAGGCGCCGCCGGATGGGAATGGGCGAGATTGTGCGGTTGGTCAAACTGGCCCGCGCGCGCCAGTGGCCTTACTTGTACTTTGCTCTGTTTGTTTTTCTGGCGTGAAGGCGGCACGGCGCAGGCTTGGCCTTGGTTGTGGTGGGCGGTCGGTGCTGCCTGGGTGTTGATGGCCGCAAGCCTGTTGCGCGGTGGCGTGGATGCGTGGCTTCGCGTGCCTGCGGCCATTCGCTGGCTTGCCGGCATGGTGGCCTTGCTTTCGGCTTGGGTGGCCCTGGTACAAGCGCGTGCTATTGGTATTAACTTTCTGTTTTCGGTGTTTGTGTTGGTCTGGGGTGCCGACGTGGCTGCCTATTTTTGTGGCCGCTTATTGGGTGGTCGCTGGATTAAACGCAAACTGGCCGTGGCCATTAGCCCCGGTAAAACCTGGGAAGGTGCTTTGGGCGGCTTGGTGGTGGTGATGCTTGTGGCATTTGCCTGGCGCGAATGGGAGCCGCTGAGCCCTTGGGGCGCCACAAGCCTGTATGGCCGACTCGGCGAGCAAGGCCCTGTTTTTCTGCTGGTGTCGGTGGCATTTTTGACGACTATGAGCGTGGCGGGCGATTTGCTCGAATCGCTCTTCAAGCGTGCGGCCGGTGTCAAGGACAGCAGCCAGTTGTTGCCGGGCCATGGCGGCGTACTCGACCGTATTGATGCCTTGCTGCCGGTGCTGCCCTTGGCGATGTTGTTGTGTGTCCGTTAAAGGGGTTTTGGGCATGGAGACAGTGATGCAAACCATCAGTATTTTGGGCTCCACGGGCTCTATCGGCGTCAACACCTTAGATGTGATTGCGCGCCAGCCTGATCGCTACCGGGTGTTTGCTCTTACCGCCCACAGCAGGGTGGACATCATGACCGCCCAATGCGTCCAATTTAAGCCGCGCTATGCGGTGATGGTCAGCGAGCCGCATGCTCGCGAGCTCAAGCGTGCGCTGGCGGGTCTGGGTTTACCTACCGAAGTGCTGTCTGGAACGCAAGCTTTGGAGTGGGTGGCTGCGCATGAGGATGTCAGCACCGTTATGGCGGCGATCGTCGGCGCTGCAGGCCTAGCCTCCTGTATTGCGGCGGCCTTGGCGGGTAAGCGCCTGTTGCTGGCCAACAAAGAGGCCTTGGTGGTCGGTGGCGCTTTCTTTATGGATGCCGTTCAGCGCGGTGGGGCCACACTGCTGCCCATTGACAGCGAGCATTCGGCAATATTTCAGTCTTTGCCGGAAAATCCGCAGGCCTGGTCGTCCGTGATCGACAAAATTATTCTGACCGCGTCGGGCGGACCGTTTCGTACCCGCGACCCGGCCACCCTGAGCCAGGTAACGCCCCAGGAGGCTTGCGCACACCCTAATTGGGTCATGGGTCGCAAGATTTCGGTGGACTCGGCCACCATGATGAACAAGGCCCTGGAGGTCATCGAGGCCAAGTTTTTGTTTGGCGTGGCGCCGCAAACCATTGAGGTCATCATCCATCCGCAAAGCGTGATCCATTCCATGGTGCAATTTGTGGACCATTCGGTGGTAGCCCAGTTGGGCACGCCCGATATGCGCGGCCCTATTGCTTACGGTCTGGCCTGGCCGGGGCGCCATGTTTCTGGCGCTAATGCCATCGACTTTTCCACCTTGGCCGGATTGACGTTTGAAACCTTTTCGGATGCTGGCCACCAGCAGCGTTTCCCAGGACTGAAGTTGGCCTGGGAGGCGCTTGACGCAGTGCCCGGCACGACGGCGGTGCTAAACGCTGCCAATGAGGTGGCCGTCGCGGGCTTCCTAGAAGGGCAAATCCGCTTTGACCAGATCCATGCGATCAATCTCGAGACTTTGGCGCGTTTTGTGCCCACCGCTCCGGTTTCTCTGGAAGATCTTTTGGCCATCGACCAGGAGGCCCGTTTTAGGGCTGGTGCATTGGTTTCCAGCATGCGGGGCGTATCCTGAGGTCGTTATGATGGCGCTTGCCGCCACTTGTTGCTGAGGCCTATTTTGGGCCTACCGCAGCACACCGCACTTTCTTTCACTATGCAATACCCATTCGCCCACCTTTTACGTTCTTGCGCCGCTCTGGCCTTCGCCTTGTTTGCCCAAGTGGCCATGGCACTTACGCCTTTTGTCATCCAGGATATTCGCGTTGAAGGTTTGCAGCGGGTGGAGGCCGGGACGGTATTTGCCTCTATCCCAGTGCGCGTTGGCGACACCTATTCGGATGACCTGGCCTCAGCTTCCATCAAATCATTGTTCGGGCTGGGCTTATTTAACGATGTCCGCATTGGCGTTGACGGTGCAGTGCTAATGGTGATAGTGGCCGAGCGGCCGATTGTGGGAACCGTTACTTTTACGGGCACCAAAGAATTCGACAAAGATGTCCTGGTCAAAGCCCTCAAGGACATCGGCCTGTCGGAAGGGCGGCCTTTTGACAAGGCCTTGGCTGATAAGGCTGAACAGGAACTTAAGCGCCAGTACATCAACCGCAGCATGTATGCCGCTGAAATGGTGACTACGGTGACCCCCGTCGAGGGCAACCGTGTGAATTTGAGCTTTGCCGTTAGCGAAGGCGATACCGCCAAGATCAAGTCCATCAAAATTATTGGCGGGCAGGCATTTTCCGAGAGCACTTTGCTAGGCTTGTTTGATTCGGATACCGGTGGCTGGTTGAGCTGGTACACCAAGTCCGACCGTTACGCCCGGCCCAAGCTCAACACGGACATCGAGTCACTGCGCTCTTACTACCTGACGCGCGGCTACCTAGAGTTCACGGTGGATTCGACCCAGGTCACCATCGCGCCTAACAAGCAGGATATTGGCATCACCATCAACATCACCGAAGGCGAGCGTTTCGTGGTCTCCAAAGTCAGTTTGGCTGGCAATTATCTCGAAAAAGATGCGCAATTCCAGGCCTTGGTTGCTATCCGCCCGGGCGAACCCTATAACGTGAACGAAGTCGCGCAGACGACCAAAGCGTTTGCCGATTTTTATGCTAACTTTGGATATGCGTTCGCGCAAGTCGAAGCGCAGACTACGATCGATCGCAGTACCAACCGGGTGGAGATCACGCTGAAAGCGGATCCTTCGCGCCGGGTGTATGTCCGGCGTATCAATATCGCAGGCAATGACACGACGCGTGATGAGGTCGTGCGCCGAGAGTTCCGGCAAATGGAATCTGCCTGGTACGACGGCGAAAAAATACGCGCTTCACGCAACCGGGTAGATCGCTTGGGCTACTTTAAAGAGGTGACCTTGGATACGGTCGAAGTGCCTGGCTTTCCCGATCAGGCAGATTTGCTCGTCACGGTGGTTGAAAAGCCTACGGGTAGCCTCTCCTTGGGCGCTGGTTACTCCAGCGCTGATGGTTTAGGCTTGAGTCTAGGCTTCAAACAGGACAATGCTTTCGGCTCTGGAAGCTCTGTGGGTATTGAAGTCAATACCAGCAAACTCAATACCACCTATGTGTTCAGTACCACCGATCCCTATTTCACCCAGGACGGCGTTTCCCGCAGCTTTGATCTGTATTACCGGACTACGCGCCCTTATGCAGATATCAATAGCTACGCCCTAAAGAACATTGGTACCAGTCTTCGGTTTGGCGTCCCGTTCTCCGAGACGGATACCGTCTACTTTGGTGCCGGTTACGACGTCACCACTATTGAACCGGGCACCTTGCTTCCTCAAGCGTTTGTAGATTTCGCCAATATCTTTGGCTATACCGCGTCGGCGTTTCCTTTGACCGTCGGATGGGGCCGCGACACGCGCGATAGTGGTTTGGTTCCTAGTAGTGGTCGCTTGCTCAAAGCCAATGCGGAATGGAGCGTGGCGGGAGACCTGACCTATCTGCGCGGTACCACGCAAGCACAACAGTTTTTTGCGCTCAATAAGCGCGTGACCCTAGCTTTCAACGGAGAGCTTTCCATGGGAACGCCAACTAATGGCCAGCCTTACCCCTTGTTTAAAAATTACTATTCTGGCGGCATTGGATCGGTGCGGGGATTTGAACCCGGCAGCCTGACGACCGGTGCCCAGCGAGCCGGTTCAAGCGTGTCCACTGGCGGTAACAAAAAATTGACGTTTAACGCCGAAGTGCTATCGCCGCTTCCCGGCGGCGGCAGTGACAGAACCCTGCGCATGTATGCATTTTTCGATGCTGGTGGGCTTTATGGTTCAGATGAAAGCATTGTCTTGGGTGATTTGCGTTCCTCTGCGGGCGTTGGTATCAGTTGGATTTCGCCGGTCGGCCCCCTGCGCCTGGCTTATGCCAAACCGATAACCAAGTTCGATAGCGATAAAATCCAATCTCTTCAATTCACAATTGGAACCACTTTCTAATGAAACTGCTCAATCAAATTGCTGTTTTTACGCTTTGCGCTACAGGGCTGTTGGCTTCGGCGCTCGCTCAAGAGTCGCGCATCGCCTACATCAACACCCAACGCATCACGACCGAGTCTGCGATTGCTAAGGCGGCGCAGGCCAAATTGGAGCAAGAGTTCTCCAAACGTGGCAAGGAAATGGCCGATTTACAGGCGACCCTAAAAACCTTCAGCGAGAAGTTTGACCGCGACGCGCCGACCTTGACTGAGTCGCAGCGCGTCTCGCGTCAAAAAGAAGGCGCAGAGCTGAACCGGGATTTGCAGCGCAAGCAGCGCGAGTACCAGGAAGATCTGAACGGTCGCCGCAATGAAGAGCTACAACAGGTATTGGAAAAAGCGAACAAGGCAGTACGCAAAGTTGCCGATGACGAAAAATACGATTTAGTCGTGCAGGAAGTCGTATATACCAATGGTCGCCATGACATTACGGACAAAGTGCTAAAACTACTAAACACTGCGGGCGGCAAGTAAGCTGCGACCCGCGACTTGCGTGCCTGACATCCGCCTGCAAGACATCATTGCAGCCCTCGGTGGCGAGCTGCACGGGGATGGCGGCTCGCTGATTGGCTCCCTGGCGCCACTTGATACTGCGGGGCCCGGGGCGCTGAGTTTTGTCAGCCACCCCAAGTACCGGGCAAGCTTGGCGACTTCTCGGGCAGCCTGCGTGATCGTCCCCCCTGATTTAAAAGACACAGCCCTGGCGCGCGGCGCTTGCATTGTTTCCGATGCGCCCTATCTTTATTTCGCGCGACTGACGCAATGGTGGCGCAAAACAATGGATGCGCAGCGCGCACCAGCGGGCGCACAAGGCGGCGTGCACGCTAGCGCAGTTGTGGATGCTTCCGCCCAGGTGCATCCGACTGCCACTGTCGGGCCTTTGTGCGTGATCGAGCGCGGAGCCCGCATCGGTGCCCATACCCAATTGCGTGCCAGGGTAACGGTGGGCGAGGATTGCATCATCGGCCAGCGCTGCCTATTGCATTCGGGCGTCGTCATCGGCGCGGACGGTTTTGGTTTTGCGCCGGACGGCGATCGCTGGGAAAAGATTGAACAGTTGGGTGCGGTAGTTATCGGAGACGATGTCGAGATCGGTGCCAATACTTGCGTGGACCGTGGCGCGCTGCAAGACACGGTTATCGAAGACGGTGTCAAGTTGGACAACCTGATTCAGGTCGGGCACAACGTGCGCATCGGCCGCAACACCGCGATTGCTGGCTGCGTCGGTATCGCTGGCAGTGCCGTTATTGGCCCGCAATGCACGATTGGCGGTGGCGCCATTGTGCTGGGGCATTTGGAAATCGCTGCCCATGTCAATATTTCTGCGGGGACCCTGGTTAGCAAATCGATTCACAAACCGGGGCATTACACCGGTATTTTTCCGCTCGATGAAAATGCCAATTGGGAGCGCAATGCCGCCTCGCTCAAACAATTGCACCGCTTGCGCGAGCGAATCAAACAACTCGAAAGTGACGTTAAAAAATGATGGACATCCACCAGATCCTCAAACAATTACCCCACCGCTATCCTTTTTTAATGGTGGACCGGGTGTTGGAAATCGACAAAGGCAAGACCATCAAGGCCTTGAAAAATGTCACGATCAACGAGCCTTTTTTCGAGGGGCATTTCCCGCACCGCCCCGTCATGCCTGGCGTCTTGATGCTCGAAGCGCTGGCGCAGGCGGCGGCCTTGCTGGCCTTTGATGCGCTGGACGCCTCGCCTGACGACCAATCGGTGTATTACTTTGCCGGCATCGACGCGGCACGCTTTAAGCGACCGGTGGAGCCGGGTGATCAGCTCTTGTTGGAGGTGGAGTTGTTGCGTATGAAGGCGGGCATTTTCAAGTTCAAAACGCGCGCCAGTGTGGCTGGTGAGACGGCAGTGGAAGCTGAGCTGACCTGCGCCATGCGCAGCATCGCGCCCAAGGCATGATATGAGTGGCATTCACCCTACCGCGCTGGTTGATGCGGGCGCTGAGCTTGATGCGAGCGTGACGGTGGGCCCCTACACCGTCATCGGTCCGCATGTGCGCATCGGTGCGGGAACCTCGGTGGGCCCGCATTGCGTCATCGAAGGCCACACCACCATAGGCCGTGATAACCGCATTTTCCAGTTCAACTCGCTCGGGGCCATTCCCCAAGACAAAAAGTACGGCGGCGAGCCCTGTGAGTTGGTGATAGGCGACCGCAACACCATCCGTGAGTTTTGCACTTTCAACATTGGCTCGCCTGGCGACGTGGCCGTCACCCGCGTGGGTGATGACAACTGGATCATGGCCTACGTACACCTGGCGCACGACTGCCAAGTGGGGAACAACACTATTTTTGCTAACAACGCGCAGTTAGCCGGCCACGTACATGTGGGCGATTGGGTGATATTGGGCGGCTTTACCGTGGTACATCAGTTTGTCCGCATCGGTGCCCACAGCATGACGGCTATGTGTTCCCTGCTGTTTGCTGACCTGCCGCCTTTTGTCATGTGCCAGGGCCAACCTGCGGCGGCGCGCTCGATGAACTACGAAGGCTTGCGCAGGCGTGGTTTTTCGCCCGAGCGCATTGCCGGCGTCAAAGCCATGCACAAAGCCTTGTACCGGCAGGACTTGAGCCTGGAGGCGGCGCAGGCGCAGATTGCCGCCATCAGCCAGACCCAGCCGCAATGCGAACCGGACGTGCGCATGATGAACGATTTCTTGCAACAGACCAGTGCCCAGCGCGGCATCGTGCGCTGAACGTGAGCCCGCCCGCCGCCGCGCTGCGCTCCCTGGCCATGGTGGCGGGCGAAGCCTCCGGCGACATGTTGGCCGCTTTGCTTTTGCAGGCGGTGCAGCAACGCTGGGCGGGTGTATCTGCATTCGGTATAGGCGGCCCGCGCATGGCCGAGCAAGGCTTTGAGGCCTGGTGGCCGCACCACAAACTGGCGGTTCACGGGCTGGGCTGGGATGTGCTGATGCGCTACCGCGAGATTGTCGGCATCCGCAAACAATTGTTCGCACGATTAGAGAAGAACCCGCCATCGCTTTTTATTGGTGTGGATGCGCCTGATTTCAATCTTGAGCTCGAGGCTAAATTGCGTGCACGCGGCGTCAAAACCATACACTTTGTCTGCCCCTCGGTCTGGGCCTGGCGCGCCGAGCGTTTGCTCACCATGCGGCGCAGTGTGGACCATGTGCTGTGTTTGTTTCCCTTTGAGCCTGCCTTGCTGGCGCAGCACGGCATAGCCGCCACCTATGTGGGCCACCCGATGGCCCAAGTCATTCCCATGCGTGTGGACCGGCAGGCGGCTCGCCAGCGACTGGGCTTGCAGCCAGAAGACGACGTGCTGGCCCTGCTGCCAGGCAGCCGCCGCTCCGAAATCTCGCACCTGGCCCCGGTATTTTTCCAGGCCGCCGCACGCATCGCCAAAGCCCGACCAAAAGTCAAATTTTTGCTGCCCGCGGTTCCTGGCTTAGAGGCCTTGATCAACCAGGCCGCGCAAGACAGCGGCATGGCAGGCCGGGTACAGATCGTGTCCGGCCAATCGCACACGGTGTTGGCCGCCTGTGACGCCACCTTGATCGCCAGCGGCACCGCCACCTTGGAGGCCGCCTTGTTTAAGCGCCCGATGGTGATCGCCTATCGCATGGGGTCCTTGAGCTGGTACTGGATGCGGCGCAAGCGTTTGCAAGCTTGGGTCGGCTTGCCCAATATATTGAGTGGCGAATTTGTGGTGCCCGAGTTTTTGCAAGACCAGGCGACACCCCAAGCGCTGGCCGAAGCCTCTTTGCACTGGCTCGATTGCAAGGCCTCAGCCCCATCCGTGTTGCACCAACTTGAAACGCGCTTTGATGCCTTGCACGAGAGCCTACGGCGCGATACCGGCGCGCTGGCGGCCCAGGCCATAGACAATATGCTCCATGCCTAAGCCAACCGGCCCTGTTCAAACCGCCCTTCAATGGGGGGCGGGCGGCTTGGTGGCTGGCGTGGACGAGGCTGGCCGGGGGCCTTTGGCCGGTCCGGTAATGGCCGCAGCCGTTATCCTGGACGATAAGCAGCCCATTCGCTATCTCGCAGACTCCAAAACACTGACAGCCAAGCGGCGCGATTTTTTATTCGATGAAATACGCGCCAAGGCCTTGTGCTTTTCGGTAGCACAGGCTTCGGTGGAAGAAATTGACGAACTCAATATTCTGCAAGCCACCTTGCTGGCCATGCGCCGCGCGGTGCAGGGTTTGCGTTTGCCGCCCAAGCTGGTGCTGGTCGACGGCAACCGCCTGCCGGTTTTGGACATTCGCGCCGAAGCCATTGTGAAAGGCGATAGCAAAGTGGCGGCGATTTCTGCGGCATCTATTTTGGCCAAAGTGAGCCGCGACCGTTGGTGTGCCCAGTACCACCAACAATTTCCGCAGTACGGTTTTGATGCCCACAAGGGTTACCCGACAGCCGTGCACCTTGCGGCGCTGCGCGCCTACGGGCCCTGCCCGGAGCACCGCAAATCTTTCGGCCCGGTGGCCGCGCTCTTGGTGTGACTGCGCCGCAGTTCATCAGCTCGCGCGATAACCCGCAGTTGCGCGCTTTGCGCAAACTCGCGGGCGATAACACCGGTTACCGCAAATCAGGGCAGGTTTGGGTGGAAGGCGAACATTTATGCAGCGCCGCTCTGTTGCGGGGAGTAAGGCCCGCCATGGTGGTTGTTGCTCAAAGTCTATGGGCCGATGGCCAGTCGCCTTGGGCGGGCGTGGCGCCAAACACCCTGGTGCTGCCCGACGCATTGTTCAAAAGTATCAGCGCGCTCGAATCACCTTCCGCCATCGGCTTTGTGCTGGACTTGCCTGCGCAGGGCGCGCTGGACACAGCAGCTGCCAGCGTGGTGCTGGACCGGGTGCAGGACGCCGGTAACGTCGGTTCTATTTTGCGCAGCGCTGCCGCCTTTGGCTTCAAACAGGTGATCGCCTTGCGCGAGACGGCAGCGCTCTGGTCGCCCAAAGTATTGCGCGCGGGCATGG
Organism: uncultured beta proteobacterium; assembly: GCA_903869595.1. GTDB lineage: Bacteria > Pseudomonadota > Gammaproteobacteria > Burkholderiales > Burkholderiaceae_C > Allorhodoferax. The sequence goes on from CAIPZV010000043.1 coordinate 24,902, forward strand.
GCGCACATTTCGGCTTGACCTTGTTCGAGGCCGTGGATGCGGATGCGCTGACGAGCTTGCAAATTCCCTTGCTGGTCACCAGTTCCCACGCTGGCGCGCTGATACAAGACGCGCGCTTGCCATTTCCTTGCGCCTGGGTGCTGGGCCATGAGGGGCAGGGCGTGTCACCCGACTTGTTAGCGCTTGCCGCCCTGCAAGTGCGCATTGGCCAGCCCGGCGGGGAGGAGTCGCTCAATGTGGCTGCTGCCGCCGCCATCTGCCTGCATGCCAGCACTGCGGGCTTTGGCGCGCGCTGAACCCCCATGCCCCGCCGACGATAGGACCTAAAAAGCCCTCGGTTAGAATGAGCGGCTTTCCGGAACCCGGCGTCTCCCAAGCGCTTCCAAAGCAACTCCCCTACCAACATCAGCTGCCAGAGGCCTCCTCTGGGCGCTTGGGCGCACCCGTAACCTATTCGGAGAAGCCCGTGCTTTTGTCTTTCAAGGGAAATACCCCTGCTGCCATTCTGGCGCTCGCCGATGGCACCGTTTTTACCGGCCAATCTATCGGTGCGACCGGTTCCACACGGGGTGAGGTGGTCTTCAATACCTCCATGACCGGTTACCAGGAAATCCTGACCGACCCCAGCTATTGCCAGCAAATCGTGACGCTGACCTACCCGCATATCGGCAATTACGGCACGAATGCGGAAGATGTGGAGTCCAGCCGGGTGCACGCTGCTGGTTTGGTAATCAAAGACCTGCCCCTGGTGGCCTCTAATTTCCGCAGTACGCGCGACCTAAGCACTTATTTGCGTGACCATGGCACCGTGGCGATTGCCAACCTCGATACGCGGGCACTAACGCGCCACTTGCGCGAACATGGCGCGCAAAACGGCTGCATTCTTGCGCTAGAACTTGGGCAAGTGCCGGACGCGGCCCGGATCGAGCAAGCGGTCCAATTAGCCCGCAGCGCACCCTCCATGGCCGGTTTGGATTTGGCCAGGGTAGTTACTGCGCATAAGACCTATACCTGGTCTGAGGCCGAATGGGCTCTGGGAACGGGGTATGCCCAAGCCGAAACACCTCGCTTCCATGTCGTGGCTTACGACTTCGGCGTCAAGAGCAACATCTTGCGCATGTTGGCCGCGCGGGGATGTAAATTGACAGTGGTACCGGCACAAACCTCCGCCCAAGCGGTGCAGGCCTTGCAAGCGGATGGCGTGTTTCTAAGCAACGGCCCTGGCGATCCGCAGCCCTGCGACTACGCGATTGCAGCCGCTGCCGAGGTAATTGAATCCGGCCTGCCCACTTTTGGCATTTGCCTGGGCCACCAGATCATGGCGCTGGCTTCGGGCGCTAAAACCTTCAAGATGAAGTTCGGCCACCACGGCGCCAACCACCCGGTCAAAGAGCTATCTACCGGTCGGGTCAGCATCACCAGCCAAAACCATGGCTTTGCCGTGGACCCGGACTCCTTACCCGCCAATGTGCGCGCCACCCATATCAGCCTGTTTGACAACACGATTCAGGGGCTGGAACGTACCGACAAACCGGCGTTTTGTTTTCAAGGCCACCCCGAGGCTTCGCCGGGGCCGCATGACATCGCGTATTTGTTTGACCGATTCATCCGGGAGATGGAGGCGCGCGCGTGAGCTTTTATGGTGTCACTGACTTGTGGACGTATGTGATCGGGGCGATCGGCATTATTTTGTTGCCCGGCCCGAATTCACTGTTCATCTTGTCGGTAGCCACGGTGCGTGGTGTGCGACCGGCCTACCGGGGCGCGTTCGGTGTATTTCTGGGCGACATCGTATTGCTGGCGCTGGTGGGTCTGGGCGCGGCGGGTTTGATGCGCAGCTACCCTGAGTTGTTCATGGTCGTGAAATATGCAGGTGCCGCCTATCTGGCCTGGGTCGGCGTGCAACTGGTAAGAAGCGCACTGGCTTCTATGCGGGGCCAAGCGGATGCCGCCGTTGGCGAACCCGAAATACCTGCCCATCTGGCCAGCCCCTTTCGAAGGGCCTTGGTCATTAGCGTGCTCAATCCCAAGGCGATTTTGTTTTTGTTGTCCTTTTTCGTGCAATTCATCGATCCGGCCTATCCCGAGCCCTGGGTGCCCTTCCTGATTTTGAGCGCCATCGTGATGACCTGCAGTGCGGTGTACCTGAGCTGCTTGATCTTTGCAGGTGCGCGACTTGCCGCAGTGTTTCGCCGCCGTAAGGGTCTGTCTGCCGGTTTGTCCAGCGCCGTGGGCGTTTTGTTTGTGTGGTTCGGCGTGAAGCTGGCCGGAGCCAGTTTGGCCTGACAAGGAATTAAGGGTTGCAGGTACGGTTGGAAGCCACTGCACCAAAGAAGAATTTGAGAGAGTTAAAGAAACATGCCAAAACGTAGCGACATTAAAAGCATCCTGATCATAGGAGCGGGTCCCATCATCATCGGGCAGGCCTGTGAGTTTGATTACTCTGGCGTCCAGGCCTGTAAGGCTTTGCGCGAGGAGGGCTACAAAGTCATCCTCATCAACAGCAATCCGGCCACCATCATGACCGACCCGGACACTGCCGATGTCACTTACATTGAGCCGATTACCTGGGAAACCGTAGAAAAAATAATTGCCAAAGAACGCCCGGATGCGATATTGCCCACCATGGGCGGACAAACCGCGCTCAATTGCGCCTTGGATTTGTGGCGCCAGGGCGTGCTAAAAAAATACGCGGTGGAACTGATAGGCGCCACGCCTGAGGCCATCGACAAAGCCGAAGACCGGCTGAAATTCAAAGACGCAATGACCAAAATCGGGCTGGGCTCGGCGCGCTCGGGCATTGCGCACAGCATGGAAGAGGCTTGGGTCGTGCAAAAAACGCTGGGCTTTCCTACCGTGATTCGCCCCAGCTTTACCCTAGGCGGAACCGGTGGCGGTATCGCGTACAACGCCGAAGAGTTTGAGACGATTTGCAAGCGCGGCCTGGAGGCCTCGCCGACCAAAGAGTTGCTGATCGAAGAATCTTTGCTCGGCTGGAAAGAGTATGAGATGGAGGTCGTACGCGACAAGGCGGATAACTGCATCATCGTCTGCTCCATTGAAAATCTAGATCCCATGGGCGTGCATACCGGCGACTCTATCACCGTGGCGCCAGCGCAAACTTTGACAGACAAGGAATACCAAATCTTGCGCAATGCGAGCCTGGCGGTCTTGCGCGAAATCGGGGTGGATACCGGTGGTTCGAACGTGCAGTTCGCGATCAATCCGGACGATGGGCGCATGGTGGTGATCGAGATGAACCCGCGCGTGTCGCGCTCGTCGGCACTGGCCTCCAAAGCCACGGGTTTTCCGATAGCCAAAGTGGCAGCCAAATTGGCCGTGGGCTATACCCTGGACGAATTGCGTAACGACATTACCGGCGGCGCCACGCCAGCCAGTTTCGAGCCCAGCATTGACTATGTGGTCACCAAAATTCCGCGTTTTGCTTTTGAGAAATTCCCCACCGCCGACAGCCGCCTGACGACGCAGATGAAATCGGTGGGCGAGGTCATGGCCATGGGCCGCACTTTTCAGGAGTCCTTCCAGAAAGCCTTGCGCGGGCTGGAAGTAGGCGTCGATGGGATGAACGAAAAAACCCAGGACCGCGAAGTGCTGGAGCGCGAATTGGGCGCCCCCGGCCCCGAGCGCATCTGGTACGTGGGCGACGCTTTTGCCCAGGGTATGACGGTTGAAGAAGTGTTTGAGCTGACCCGCATCGATCGCTGGTTTTTGGTGCAGATTGAGCAAATTGTGCAGATTGAATTAGAGTTGGAGCGTCTGCCGCAACCGTCCCAAGGCACGGTGCTGGACGGCTTGGATGCGCAGACCTTGCGCGCCCTCAAGCAAAAAGGATTTTCCGATCGGCGCCTTGCGCGTCAACTGCGCACCACGGATGCTGCAGTACGCCAGCGCCGCGTAGACCTGGGCGTGCGCCCCGTCTACAAGCGGGTGGATACCTGCGCCGCCGAGTTCAGCACGAATACGGCTTACATGTATTCCACCTACGAAGCGCAGGGCGCAGAGTGCGAGTCGCAGCCCACGGACCGCAAAAAAATTATGGTGCTGGGCGGTGGTCCCAACCGTATCGGCCAGGGGATTGAGTTTGACTACTGCTGCGTGCATGCGGCGCTGGCGATGCGCGAGGATGGTTATGAGACCATCATGGTCAACTGCAACCCCGAGACGGTTTCCACCGACTACGACACCAGCGACCGGCTTTACTTTGAGCCGCTGACCTTGGAAGATGTGCTTGAAATCGTAGACAAGGAAAAGCCGCTGGGCGTGATCGTGCAGTACGGTGGGCAGACGCCCTTGAAGCTGGCACTCGGGCTCGAAGCCCATGGCGTGCCCATTATTGGCACCAGCCCGGACATGATCGACGCAGCCGAAGACCGCGAGCGCTTCCAAAAGTTGCTCCATGCGCTCGATCTGCGCCAGCCGCCCAATGCCACCGCGCGCACCGAGACCGAGGCGCTGGAAAAAGCCACCGCGCTAGGCTATCCGCTGGTCGTGCGCCCCAGCTATGTGCTGGGCGGACGCGCGATGGAAATCGTCCATGAGCAGCGCGACCTGGAGCGCTATATGCGCGAGGCCGTCAAGGTCAGCCACGACTCGCCCGTGCTGCTGGACCGCTTTTTGAACGACGCGATTGAGTGCGACGTAGATTGCATCCGTGATGCCACCGGCGCCACGCTCATCGGCGGTGTGATGGAACATATCGAGCAGGCGGGCGTGCACAGCGGCGACTCGGCTTGCTCCTTACCGCCCTTTAGCTTGAGTGCGGCCACGGTCGCGGAGATCAAACGCCAGACCGCAGCGATGGCTGCTGCTTTGCATGTAGTCGGCCTGATGAACGTGCAGTTTGCGATCCAGTCAGTGGATGGTCTGGATGTGATTTATGTGCTCGAAGTAAACCCGCGCGCCTCGCGCACCGTGCCCTTTGTCAGCAAGGCCACGGGGATTCAATTAGCCAAGGTTGCAGCGCGCTGCATGGTGGGCCAAAGCCTGGCCTCGCAAGGCATGCGTAAAGAAGTCTCGCCGCCGTATTTCAGCGTGAAAGAGGCAGTGTTCCCCTTCGTCAAGTTTCCCGGCGTGGACACGATTTTGGGCCCGGAGATGAAGTCCACCGGCGAAGTAATGGGCGTGGGTAAAACCTTTGGCGAGGCCTTCGTGAAGTCGCAGCTCGGTGCCGGCACCCGTTTACCGCGCAGTGGGCGGGCCTTCATCTCGGTCAAGCAAAGCGACAAACCACGCGCTATCGAGGTGGCGCGCAGCCTGGCGGCGATGGGCTTTGAGCTGCTAGCGACCAAAGGCACGGCGGCGGCCATCAAAGCGGCAGGGCTGGAATGCCGCGCCGTCAACAAAGTCGCCGAGGGACGGCCCAATATCGTGGACATGATTAAAAACGAGGAAGTGGCCCTGGTCATCAATTCGGTAGAGGAGCGGCGCAATGCGATTGCCGACTCGCGTTACATCCGCACCTCCGCCCTGCTGGGCCGGGTCACCACCTTCACCACCATCGCCGCAGCGGAAGCGGCGGTGGAGGGCATGAAATACCTTGATCAGCTAGGGGTGATTTCGGTCCAGGAGATGCACGCGCAACTCTTGGCATAATCGCTGCTTGACCCGATGGACAGCAGCGCGCTTTGGAGCGCTGCTGTCCATCGTCATTTATAAACCCCCGTTGTACGAGTTTTCCGATGGCCACTATTCCAATTACTAAACGCGGCGCCGAAATCCTGAAAGCCGAGCTGCACCGGCTCAAAACGGTGGACCGTCCTTGGGTTATCGGCGCGATTTCTGAAGCCCGTGCCCAAGGCGATTTGAGTGAAAACGCGGAATACGATGCAGCCAAAGACCGCCAAGGTTTTATCGAAGGCCGGATTCAAGAGGTCGAGGGTAAATTGTCGGTGGCCCAAGTGATCGACCCCGCTGCTCTGGACGCCGGTGGCCGCGTGGTGTTTGGTACCACGGTGGACCTGGAGGCGGAGGAGTCGGGCGAGCGGGTTACCTACCAAATCGTGGGTGAGGACGAAGCGGACCTGAAACTGGGTTTGGTCAATATCAGCTCACCCATTGCCCGCGCACTTATCGGCAAGGAAGAGGGCGATACCGCTATCGTCATGGCCCCCGGCGGGCAAAAAGCCTATGAAATCGTGGCGGTGCGCTACGTTTAATTCGCACTAAAAGCACCACTATCGGTGCGAGGCCGATCTACGGTCTTGGGCAAAATGGCGTTTAAGCGCCCTGGCTGCGTTTTTTCAGACTAATTTTGGGTTTGGGCTTGGCCCGCTTGACATTACCGCCCGGCGTCAGCCTTTGGTTGCCCAGCACCCGCAGCGTCTTAACTTCAGGGCGCTGCCCGGCGCGTTTGCTGTACTTCAAGACCTTGAAATCGCGAGGCCCCGCTTTGCGGTCCTCATCGACCGCTTTTTCTTTCTCCGGCATCGGTCGCCATAGCACCAGCAGTTTGCCAATGTGTTGAATCGGCGCGGCGCTGAGTTCGTCGGCCAAGGTCTGGAACATGGCTTCGCGGGCGCTGCGGTCGTCCGAAAACACCCGCACTTTGATCAGGCCGTGTGCATTGAGCGCGGCATCGGTTTCTTTTTTAACGTTGGCGGTGAGGCCATCGCCGCCGACCATGACCACCGGGTCAAGGTGGTGGGCCAGGGCCCGCTGCGCTTTGCGCTCTGTAGGACTGAGTTGTATAAGGGGCATAGGGCTATTATCGGCGCAATGAAAAAGCCGTCTGTCTCTTCGCCCTCTGCGCCCGTTCCGGCCAAAGCGGCACGCGGCGGCAAGGTCAACAAGGCCTGGCTGCACGACCATATCAACGACCCCTACGTGAAGCTGGCGGCCCGCGAAGGCTACCGGGCGCGGGCGGCCTACAAACTCAAAGAAATTGACGAAGTCTTCGGCCTGGTCAAGCCCGGCCAGGTACTGGTGGACCTGGGCTGCACGCCCGGCGCCTGGAGCCAGTATTTGCGCCGCCGCCTGGCCCCGCAGGGTGCAGCAGCCGGGGCTTTGGTCGGGAAAATTATCAGCCTAGACCTGCTTCCGATGGAGGCTATTGAAGGCGTCACTTTTATCCAAGGCGATTTTCGCGAGGCCGATACCCTGCAAAAGCTGGAACTAGCCTTGGACGGCGCCCAGGCCGACGTCGTGGTCTCGGACATGGCGCCTAACTTGTCAGGTATCTACTCCGCCGACGCGGCCCGGGTCGAGTACTTGGTGGAGTTGGCCATTGAATTCGCCCAAAACCACATGAAAAAACAGGGCGCGCTGGTGGCCAAAGTGTTCCACGGCGGCAGCTATAACGCGGTGGTGGCCCGTTTTCGCGAGGCCTTCCAAACCGTCAAACCCTATAAGCCCAAGGCCTCTAGGGATCGCTCATCTGAGACTTTTTTGGTGGGGATCGGGCTGCGTTAGATTCGGCTCGGTCGCGGCTCGAGGCCCAAGGCCTTGGGCGATTTACGGCCACTACACGCAAATACCGCCATCCCCCGGCTTGAAAAGCCTAAAATGCATCGCATGTGACAAGGGTATTTCCCGGCTCACGCTTTAACTGGAGTTTCGCTTGAACAATCAGTGGTTTTCCAAAATTGCAGTCTGGCTTGTCATAGGCCTGGTACTTTTTACCGTCTTCAAGCAATTTGACTCGCACAACGGTAGCGGCGCCGTGACGCTTGGCTATTCCGATTTCCTGGAAGAGGTGCGTAACAAGAACATCAAGAGTGCCGTGATCCAAGAGGGCCAGGGCGGCACGACAGAGATCGTGGCGGTCACCGCAGACGAGCGCCGTATCCGAACAACGGCCACCTACCTAGACCGTGGATTGGTGGGCGATTTAATTGCCAACGGCGTCAAGTTTGACGTCAAGCCGCGCGAAGAAGGTTCCTTGCTCATGACCTTGCTGGTCAGCTGGGGGCCGATGCTCCTGCTTATCGGCGTCTGGATTTACTTCATGCGCCAAATGCAGGGCGGCGGCAAAGGCGGCGCCTTTAGTTTCGGTAAAAGCAAAGCCCGCTTGCTCGACGAAAACACCAACACCGTGACTTTTGCGGACGTAGCCGGTTGCGACGAAGCCAAAGAAGAAGTGAAAGAGGTGGTGGACTTCCTGAAAGATCCCAGCAAATTCCAAAAACTCGGTGGCCGTATTCCGCGCGGCTTGTTGCTGGTGGGCCCTCCAGGCACTGGTAAAACGCTGCTGGCAAAGTCGATTGCTGGCGAAGCCAAGGTGCCGTTTTTCAGCATTTCCGGTTCGGACTTTGTGGAAATGTTTGTCGGTGTGGGCGCATCCCGTGTGCGCGACATGTTCGACAACGCCAAGAAAAACGCACCTTGTATTATTTTCATTGACGAAATCGATGCAGTAGGCCGCCAGCGTGGCGCCGGCCTGGGTGGCGGCAACGATGAACGCGAGCAAACGCTCAATCAGATGCTGGTGGAGATGGACGGTTTTGAGACCAATGTCGGCGTTATCGTGGTGGCTGCTACCAATCGGCCGGATATTTTGGACGCCGCCTTGCTGCGACCCGGTCGCTTTGACCGCCAGGTTTATGTCACCTTGCCAGATATCCGTGGCCGCGAACAAATTCTCAACGTGCACATGCGCAAAGTGCCACTGGGGCAAGACGTGAACGCCGGCATCATCGCCCGCGGCACGCCCGGCATGTCGGGCGCGGATTTAGCCAATTTGTGTAACGAAGCCGCCTTGATGGCCGCGCGCCGTAATGCCCGTCTGGTGGACATGGAAGACTTCGAAAAGGCCAAGGACAAAATCCTGATGGGCCCGGAGCGTAGAAGCATGGTTATGCCTGAAGGCGAGCGTAAGAACACGGCCTACCATGAGTCCGGCCATGCACTTATCGGCAAGCTCTTGCCTAAGTGCGATCCAGTTCACAAAGTCACCATCATTCCGCGCGGCCGTGCATTGGGCGTCACCATGAGCCTGCCGGCGCAGGACCGCTACTCGTACGACAGCGAATACATGCTCAACCAAATCAGTATGCTCTTTGGCGGACGTATCGCCGAAGAAGTGTTCATGAACCAAATGACCACCGGCGCCAGCAACGATTTTGAGCGCGCTACCTCCATTGCCCGCGATATGGTGATGCGCTACGGTATGACCGACGCACTTGGCCCCATGGTGTATGCGGAGAACGAAGGCGAAGTGTTTCTGGGCCGCTCGGTGACCAAGACCACCAATATGAGCGAGCAGACCATGCAAAAGGTGGACGCTGAAGTTCGCCGCATCATCGACCAGCAGTACCAGTTGGCCCGCAAGCTGATTGAAGACAATAAAGACAAGATGCATGCAATGGCCAAGGCCTTGCTGGAGTGGGAAACCATTGACAGCGACCAACTTGACGACATCATTGCTGGAAAAGATCCGCGTCCGCCCAAGGATTGGACGCCCCCGAGCACCACGCCCGGCCCTACGGATGGCGGCGGTAATGCAGCGCCTGCGACAACGCCCGAACCAGCACCCACAGCGGCTTGAGCGCATCAATGCTGCGCTAGTAGTAAACGGGGCTATAGGCCCCGTTTGCACGTTTAAATCAGCTTTTTTGAACACATCACAACATCCCGCATGACCATTTGGCAAACCAGCCGCTTCGACCTTGATCTGTCGAAACCCCGCATCATGGGAATTGTGAACGTCACGCCAGACTCCTTTTCTGACGGCGGTTTACATGCAACAAGCAGCGCCGCGATACGCCAGTGCGAGCAATTGCTGGCTGAGGGGGCTGACATACTGGATATTGGCGGTGAATCTACGCGTCCGGGTGCGCAACCGCTGTCGCAAGCCGATGAGCTGGCCCGTATCCTGCCGGTCGTGGGTCATGCGCTGACTCTCGGCGTGCCGGTGTCAGTCGATACCTACAAGCCTGCGGTGATGCAAGCGGTATTGGACCTAGGCGTGGACATCATCAACGATGTGTGGGCGCTTCGCTGGATCGCTCCTGGCTCTGCATATAGCGGCGTGGACGTTGTGACAGGACATGGTCGTTGTGGTGTGTGCCTGATGCACATGCATGGCGATCCGCAGACCATGCAGTTATCGCCCATGGAGGGCGATGTGCTGGCCCCGGTGACCGAGTTTTTGGAGCAGCGAAGTCAGTTACTTATTGGGCGCGGGGTACATGCGGCGCGCATATGCATCGACCCCGGCATCGGCTTTGGGAAAACCGTGCCGCAAAATTTCAGCTTGCTGGCGCGCCAGTCCGAGCTATTTGCGCTGGGCCTTACGGTGCTGGCTGGCTGGTCGCGCAAATCATCTCTTGGCTCGGTGACTGGCGCCGCTGCGGCGGATCGGGTGGTTGCCAGTGCCGCAGCGGCGCTACTGGCGGTGCACAATGGAGCGCGTATTGTCCGGGTACATGATGTGCTGGCAACGGCGCAGGCCTTGAAGGTGCTTGGTGCGATGCAAGCGGCGGCACAATCCTAGACCTCCCGGTTACCTCTATTCTTTATAAGAAACAATAAGGCATGACACGTCAATATTTCGGAACCGATGGCATTCGCGGTACGGTAGGTCAGGCACCTATCACCCCGGACTTCATGCTTCGCCTGGCGCATGCCGTAGGGCGCGTGCTCAAGCGCACAGAAGCGCGCCCCACGGTATTGATTGGCAAAGACACCCGCATCTCGGGCTATATGCTGGAAAGTGCCTTGGAAAGCGGGTTTAACTCTGCCGGTGTGGACGTGGTGCTCCTGGGCCCTTTGCCCACCCCGGCCGTAGCCTATCTGACGCGTGCGCAGCGCGCGTCCTTGGGCGTGGTAATTAGCGCTAGCCACAATCCCTTTGACGACAATGGCATCAAGTTCTTCAGCGCCCAAGGCAGCAAGCTGCCCGATGCCTGGGAGCAATCGGTGGAAGACGCCTTGGCACAGCCTCCGGTGTGGGAAACCTCGGCCCATTTGGGTAAGGCCAAACGGCTCGACGATGCGGCGGGCCGCTACATCGAGTTTTGTAAGAGCACGTTTGCATCTGACCTCACGCTTAAGGGCATGAAAATGGTGGTCGATGCGGCGCACGGCGCGGCCTACCAGATCGCGCCTAAAGTGTTCCACGAGTTGGGTGCCGAAGTCATCGCCATCGGCTGCGCGCCCGATGGTTTGAATATCAATAAAGACGTGGGCGCTACCCACCCCCAGGCCTTGGTGGCTGCGGTGCGCCAGCATGGCGCGCATTTTGGGGTTGCGCTTGATGGGGACGCCGACCGCTTGCAAATTGTGGATGCGCAAGGGCGTTTGTACAACGGCGATGAGCTGCTCTACCTGATGGCCGACGAACGCCTTGCGCGCCGCGAGGCCCTGGGCGGCGTGGTCGGCACCTTGATGACGAATATGGCAGTGGAGCTGGCCTTGAAAGCGCGTGGTTTGGATTTCGTGCGTGCGCGGGTAGGCGACCGCTATGTTCTTGAAGAAATGCAGGCGCGCGGCTGGATATTGGGTGGCGAGGGCTCCGGCCATTTGCTGGCGCTAGACAAGCACACCACTGGCGATGGGCTGGTTTCTGCTTTGCAAATCTTGCAAGCCTGTGTGCGCTCAGGCAAAACCATGGCGCAGTTGTTGGAGGGGGTAGTGCTATTTCCTCAAACACTGATCAATGTGCGTCTTGCACCTGGCGCGGACTGGAAGTCCAACTTGCCCATGCAGCAAGCGATTGCGCACGTGCAAGCGCAATTGGCCGACCAGGGACGTGTGCTGATACGCGCCAGCGGCACCGAGCCTGTGGTTCGCGTGATGGTGGAGGCGCGCGATGCGGCGGTCGCTAAATCAAGTGCGCAGCGTATTGCGCAAACACTGCAATGACTACGCCTAAACACCTCATTTACATTTGCCGCGTGGACTACGCGAACCCGGTGCATGCACGGGCCTTAGTCGCCTTGCTCGATGCCTATGCCCACGACCCCATGGGCGGCGGCTCGGGCTTGAGCGAACACGCCAAAACCCACGTGGTAGCGGGCTTAGCCGCGCGCCCGCAGGCTTTTAGTGTGCTGGCGTTTTCGCGGGATGAGGATCAGACGCCGGTTGGCCTCGTCAATTGCATAGAAGGATTTTCTACCTTTGCAGCCAAGCCCTTGGTCAATATCCATGATGTGATTGTGCTGCCCGATTGGCGCGGGCAAGGGGTGGCTGGCACCATGCTGGAGGCCGTGGTGCAAATCGCCCGTGAACGCGGTGCATGCAAGCTGACCTTGGAAGTGCTCTCAGGCAACCAAAAGGCCTTGCGCGCCTATGCCAAGCTGGGCTTTGATGCCTACCAACTGGATCCCGAGGCGGGGACTGCGCAGTTTTTGCAAATGTGGTTGGATGAGGGTGTTTAAGCTGTTCCGAAGACCGCGTTATTGGCGGTAATTTAGTCACAAAAAAATGACCACTCGAAGGCGGTCATTTTTCTTACTATTCACTAGGTCGAATTTTCAATGCCTGAGCAAATTGCTTACAGGCACATCGCGGCATCAAAAATCAGACACTAAGCCTGCTTAGAAGTTGTAGCGAATGCCCAAAGTAATGGCTGTCGGGTCGTTACCGGCTGCAGCTGCCTTGACCTTGCTGTCAGAACCAACCATCTCACCCTTGCCTTTTGCGTTGTTGGTGATCTGTGCATAGCTGCCGCAGAGGGTCGTTTGTTTGTCTAAAGCATAAGCTGCTTCCAGAGCCATCATAGTCAAGTCGTCTTGGGCATTGGAAGCAGACTCACCGGACATGCCGTAGTTGAACTTGTAGGTAATCGCGCCATCTACGTAATTGACTACAAACAATGTGTTGGTGGTCTTGCGCACGTCGGTTGAAAGGATTGCTTGGTTATCCAAGGAACTAACAACGATCGCACCGCTTAGGTTATCCATCTTCGCACCCAACGTAAATTTCGTTGCGGTCATAGCATAACGGGCCGCAGTCGTGGTCGCTGCTGCAGGAACTCCCAAAGTTTGGGTTGCGATGCCCGCGTTATAGGTACCGTTATTCCACTCTAAAGAAGCTGCGTAAAGCGGAACGTTCTGGGTAGCGGACTGCGCTTCATCGGGAGAGTAGGAAGCTTTCACCACCATATCAGCAAACTTCGGGCTGATGTACACCAGGCTGTTCTTCTGACGCGTGTGGACATTAGCGAAGTTAACCAATGTTGGCACTACAGTTGCTGTACCTTTGCCGTGAATGATGACTTCCATAGCCTCACCCTCGCCGTATAGGGTACCGGCGTATCCGCCAGCGTCCAAGGATTTCAGTGGTGTGTCGTAGTTGCCCATCAACAGGGTTCCTAAGGAATTGCTTTTCAATCCCACAAAGCTATTGCGGTTCGCGAGAGCGTCTGCGCCAGTGTTGTCATCGGGACGGAAATTGGTTTCGACTTGAAACAAGCCGGACAGATCCGTGTTGAACGCGCGCTCACCCTTGATGCCGAAGCGCGAGGAGAAATTTTGTAGCATGGTTTTTGTCAACGCGCCGTCATTCGCGCTTTCAAGGCCTACGTCCAAGCGACCATACAAGGTCACCGCAGGTGCGGTTTGAGCGAACGCAGAGGTAGCGAGCAACATACCTGTGGCTAGAGCCATCGCGGTTTTCTGGGCTGTCATTTTCATAAAGTACTCTTTCTGTTAGGGTTTGAACTTATTGCCAAAATTCAAAAATGCTTGAACTGACGAGGGCGAGTGTTGTGTTTTCATATTTCAATTCAGTGAAATCAGGTAGTTTTTGATTTTTGTATTTTTTTTACAACATTGCCTGTTCGCTTGCTTCGTCATCGCTTCGTCACGCAATGCGGTTAAATTGGTGAAATCGGTTCGATTGTTTTTCCTACGGAGTGCTTATGTTTTCTAAAGCTGTTTTCGTCGCTGCCCTCTTGGTAGCGCAGGTTTCATTGGGCTGGGCGCAAAGCCCAGTCAAGCCCTTTAGCTTCGGCTTGTGGGGCGATATGCCTTACAAAAAAGCGGGCGATGATGCCAAGCTGCCAGCGGTTTTGCAAAGCATCAACCGGTCTGATATCGCTTTCTCTATTTACGACGGTGACATCAAGGATGGAAGCTCCAAGTGCACTGACGATGTCTACGCGGACGCACTGAAGATGTTTGGAGCCATGGTGAAGCCGGTGGTGTACGTGCCCGGCGACAACGAGTGGACCGATTGCCACCGCACCAACAATGGCGGCTACGATGGTTTAGAGCGCCTTAGCTACATCCGCAAGGTGATGTTCCCCAACCTCAATAGCCTGGGCCAAAGCACCATGGCTTTAGAGCACCAAGGCAAGCTCGGTGAAAAATTTGTAGAGAACACTCGCTTCGTGCATGGCGGTGTGGTATTCGTAGGCATAAACCAGCCCGGCAGCAACAACAACCTCATCATGAGCGAGAAGGAATGCAAAAACAAGAGTGCACGCGATAACGCCCAGTGCGATGCCTCGAATGCCGAATACCTGGAGCGCGACGGCGCCAATGTGGCGTGGATGCATGCTTCTTTCGCTGCTGCCAAAGCACAGAATGCTGTGGGAATCGTGGTGGTAACCCAGGGCGACCCGGGCTTTGATTTGCCTGAAACCGAAGAGTTCGATGAAAGCAAGGAGCCGGCAGTGAGCGGCTATCGCCATTTCATGTCCAAACTGGTGGAGCAAACCGAGCAATTTGCAGGGCAGGTCTTGTTTGTGCACGGCGATACCCATTACTTTAAATTAGACAAGCCCATGTATAGCCCCACCAAGTTGCTGCCCAACTTCACCCGGCTACAGACTTTTGGCAGCCCCAGCCTGCATTGGGTGCGCGTGGTAGTGGACCCTGCCAGCGCCAATGTGTTTAGCGTGCATCCGGTGATCGTGAAATAAGACGGCAAGCCCGCGGATCTACTTTCTGCCGTACCAGCCCAATCTTTGCCCCGGCTAGATGAGGCTGCTGTAGCCAGGCGCTGCTTTTTTTACGGTAATCGGACAGGGAGATTGTCATAAATTTGTAATTTTTTTGAAGCACACTACCCAATTGCAGTGTTGCTTCGTTTCAGGAGCGCATACTGCTAGGTTGCCGTATTGCTTAAAAACAGAGGCTTGCAAGCTTCTCGCCTTGCCATTACGCTTCGTTCTACAAGTCAGAAGCCACGGATTTCAAGGAGAACGTCCCGTTGGAACAAACGAGCAAAGCCTTTCACGATGCGGCGAACCACGAGCTGCTGGATCGCGACCATAGTTTGGTCGCATTCAATGAGCGGGTCTTGAGCTGGGCGGCGCGTGAAGATGTTCCTGTTTTGGAACGGCTGCGCTATCTGTGCATTGTTTCTTCCAATTTGGATGAATTTTTTGAAGTCCGCTCCGAGCCGCACCTCACCGCCAAGCGCAGTGGTGACAAGCAGGGCAGCTACACCGAAAAGTCGTTTGATCGTTTGTCGGAGTCTTTGCATGCCTTGGTGGAGCGACAGTATGGGTTGTATAACGACGCGATCTTGCCCGCACTGGCCCATTGCGGAATCAAAATCGTGTCGCATGGCGAACGCAACGCCGAACAACGTCTGTGGGTGAAGCAGTATTTCGAGCGCGAGGTGCGACCGCTCCTCATCCCAGTTGGCCTAGACCCCGCGCACCCCTTTCCCCAGGTGGCCAATAAGGCATTGAACTTTATTGTGCGCTTAGGCGGTAACGATGCTTTTGGGCGCAGCAATGAAATTGCCATCGTCAAGGTGCCACGCGTGTTGCCGCGCATCATCCGCATGCCTGATAGGGTGTCCGGCACCAAAGTGGTGTTTGTGGCCTTGACCAGCGTCATCCGCGCCCATTTGTCCGAATTGTTTACGGGGCGTACGGTGGATCAGTTTTCGCAATTTCGGGTAACCCGCCATTCGGATTTGGCGGTGGATGAAGACGATGTGCAAAACCTGCGTATGGCCTTGCGCCAAGGTTTGGTGCATCGGCATTACGGCGAAGCCGTGCGCCTGGAAGTGTCCTCCGGCTGTTCGGAGCATTTATCGCATTTCCTATTGAAGCAATTTGATTTACCGGCCATGGCTTTGTACCGCGTCTCAGGCCCGGTCAATTTGGTGCGGCTGACCCAGATGATCGATTTGCTGGATAGACCCGACTTGTGCTTCCCCGCCTACAAAGCAGCGCCGCCAGTGCAATTGGATTTAGGGGGCAACGTTTTCGACCAGTTGAAACAGGGCGATGTGATTTTTCACCAACCGTTTGAAAGCTTTGAAGGTGTGCTGCTATTTTTGCGTGCAGCGGTGAATGACCCCGATGTGCTGGCGATCAAGCAAACGATTTACCGGGCAGGCGCGGATTCGACCATCATGGACTTGTTGCGCGAGGCCGTACGCAAAGGCAAAGAAGTGACTGTGGTTGTCGAGCTGAAGGCGCGCTTTGACGAAGAGGCCAATATCAATTGGGCAGAGATGCTCGAATCTATTGGCGCCCAAGTGGTTTACGGCGTGGTGGGGCTGAAAACCCACGCCAAGATGCTGCTGGTTACGCGGCGTGAAGGCAAGGGCCTCAAACGCTATGGCCATTTGTCCACGGGTAATTACAACCCGCGTACAGCACGCCTGTATACCGATATCAGCCATTTAAGCGCTGACCCGGACTTGACTCGGGACATGGAAAATGTCTTTGTCCATTTGGCTAGCCAAAGCAGGCTGCCGCGCTTGAAAAAAATGTGGATGGCGCCGTTTTATTTGCATGACAAACTCATTGCAAAAATAGAGATGCTGGCCTTGGCGGCTGCCAAGGGCGAATCGACGCGCATCGTCGCAAAAATGAATTCTTTGACTGATCTGGAACTGATCCATGCGCTGATTGAAGCGGGGAAAAGCGGCGTCCAGATTGATTTGATTGTGCGCGGGGCTTGCATGTTGCCGGCCCGGGTCAAGGGATTGACAGACAACATCCGTGTGCGCTCGATTATTGGCAGGTTTTTGGAGCACTCCAGAGTTTATTATTTTCGTCAAGGCGACGACGATGAACTGTATTTGTCCAGCGCAGATTGGATGAATCGCAATATGGTCCGCCGCGTCGAATTGGCCTGGCCAGTGACCGATGATGTGCAAAGGCAGCGACTCATAGATGAATGTCTGTTGGCCTATTTGCACGACAGCCAGGATGCGTGGGATATGCAGCCGGATGGAAGCTACCTGTCGACCCGTGGGACCGGCGCCCACCCAGGCCATTCCGCGCAGGCAGCGCTGATGCTGCGCTACGGCATACACAACGCAAAGGCGGGTGAAAATTGAGCACGATGGATTTGGTGTTTTGGCGCCATGCCGAAGCCATAGACCTGGAACTGGTCGGCGACGACATGCTCAGAACCTTGAGCCCGCGTGGTGAAAAGCAGGCGCAGCGCATGGCCGCTTGGCTGGACCGCCAACTACCGGCGGGTACCAAGGTGTACAGCAGCCCCGCGCTGCGGGCTGAGCAAACGGCGAAGGCCTTGGATCGCAAATACAAGGTCAACGCGGCGCTCGCACCTTTGGCCGGCGTAGAGGATCTTCTGAATTTGGTGAACTGGCCGCATGCCAGCACCTGCGTTTTGGTCGTGGGGCATCAACCCACTATCGGCCAAGCCATTGCCCAGTTGTTGGCCATGCCAGGGCAGACCTGCGTAGTAAAAAAGGGTGCCGTTTGGTGGTTGAGGTACCGAGAGCGCCACGGCGAAGTGGAAACCACCGTGCTCAGCGTGCAGTCGCCGGATTTGCTCTAAGCCCTCACCCGTCTTGCACGCTGCTTTACGTGTCCAAGAACTCCATGGGCCAACCCGTCTTTTGCCAGGCCAGCGCTTCTTCACGTAGTAAATAGGCCGACTGGGGAAACTCTTCGGCCCAGCCGGGGTCGCAACGCACTTTCACCACGCCCTTGCTTTGGGTGACTTGCACGCAGTCCGGTCGCGGGTCGCGCCGGGCGTGGCACAAAATTACGGCAATTCGCAGCGCCATTAATTGCGCGCGCAAGTCGTCTAATACTAAATCCGCTTCGATTTTTCGCAATTTGCCACGATGGCCTAGCACCAGCAGGCTAAGGCGCTGTAGCTCGTCCAAGGAAAAGCCCATAGCGTCGGCGTTTTGCAAAATATAAGCGCCGTGCTTGTGGTAATCGCTGTGTGAGATATGGCTGCCGATCTCATGCAACTCAGCAGCCCAGCGCAGCTTGCGCATGCTGCGGTTGGACTCGTCGCTAGGGTCCGGTGCCTGGTCGCCCAAAATTTGAGCCAGCAAATGGGTGGCCCATTTGCCGACACGGCTGCCATGGGCGCGGTCCACATTAAATTTATTGGCCAAGCGCTCGACCGTCTTGCTACGCAGGTCACTCGCGCTTTCGCGCGAACCCTGCATTTGGCACAAAAGGCCGTGGCGCAATCCGCCGGAAGTGGGGCTCAGGCTTTCAATGCCCAGCAAGTTGAACAAAGCGCGTGTAACGGACAAACCACCGGCGATGATGGCTTTACGGTCTTCGCGCAGGCCGGGTATTTTGGTGCCTTCAGACTGACCGGTTTCTATGAGCACTTCTTTAAGCCAGTCCAAGCCTTCGGTAGTGACAACGCCATCGGTCCAACCACCCGCAGCCAAGGCTTCGCTCACCGCGCTGACCGTGCCGGCCGAGCCGTAGGCGATGTCCCAATTGCCGGGGTGGTAGGCCTGCAACGCGCCTTCCAATACCGCCTTGGCGGCGATTTCCGCCGTTTCAAATGATTTGCGTCGCCATTGGCCGTCGGGAAAATAGCGGGTGGACCAGGCAATACTGCCAACGCGAAAGGACTCCATCACCCGCGGTTGTTGGTTCTGACCGAGTATCAGCTCGGTGGAGCGCCCGCCAATGTCCACCACAAGACGCCGCTCGTCGGACGGCGGCAGTAGGTTTGACACGCCCTTATAGATGAGGCGGGCCTCTTCGCGACCCGAGATGACGTCTATCGGGAAGCCCAGGATCTTGACGGCACGGGCCAGAAATACGTCGCGGTTTCGCGCTTCACGCAGCGTTTGGGTGGCAACGGCGCGCACCTGCGAGGCTTTGAATCCGGCCAGGCGCTCGCCAAATCGGGCCAAACAATCCCAGCCGCCTTGCATGGCTGACGCGGTGAGGTTGCGCTCGCTGTCCATGCCTGCGCCTTGGCGGACGGATTCTTTCAGGTATTCTGTACGCTCAAACGCGCCGTGGGAGATGACGCCAATTTCCAGGCGGAAACTGTTGGAGCCTAGGTCGATGGCGGCCAGGCGGGTGGGAGAGGGCATGGGAAAAACGTGATTGGGCTCAACCACCGGAGGATAGCATCCCAGGGAGAGGGGGCGACCATGGCAAGAGCCGCCTGACCGAGTCAATCGCCAATATCAGACTTCGTCAGAAATCAAAGATAAACCCAGGGAGCGTTCGCGAACGGAGTGGCTTGGTTAGCCACCCCGCAATGCGTGCATTTATTTTTTGGGCGGTGTCATAACCGTGTCGATGATATGAATGACGCCATTGCTGGCCATCACATCACCCTTGACGGCCATGGCATTTTCCACCGTAACAAAGTCACCGGCTTTGGACAGCGCCAAGGGGTCGCCGTTCACCGCTTTGATAGTGCTGTTTTTCACGTCCTTAGCGGCCAAAGCGCCTGGTACGATGTGGTAGGTCAGCAAGTCTTTGAGTTTTTCCGGGTGTTTGCCCAAATCTTCCAAAGTTCCGGCCTTCAATGCCTTAAAGGCGGCATCATTGGGTGCAAAAACCGTAAAGGGGCCGGGACCTTGCAGCGTTTCGGTCAGACCAGCGGCTTTTACCAAGCCATTGAGGGTGCTCAATTCTGGGGTCTTGGCAATGGTATCGGCCACGCTGACGGGCTTTTGCAGGCTGGCGCAGGCGCTGACCAATGCGATGGTGGTAACGGCGAGGGTGAGGCGGCGTGTCAGACGCAGGGCGGAAGGGATGTGCATAGTCAATCTCCGGTTAGAAAACCCTAAGGATAAGAACATAAAATGACAAATGTGTGACATTGAGGGCGTCGTAATGCTTGCTCTAAAACTTTGCTCAGGCGAATATTTCGAGAAAATGTCATGTTTTTGTCACAATCAGTGCTTAGAGTGCCTGGTATTCCCAATCCACTGAAAAGGTGTTCCATGCAGATCGTTTTCTCCCGCTCTATTCTTGCATTAGCTTCGGCTTGCGCGTTTGCCGTCACGGGCGTTCATGCCCAGGAAATCACAGGCGCTGGCGCTACATTCCCGGCCCCCTTGTACGCCAAGTGGGCCTCTGAGTACAACAAATTGACCGGCGTGAAGGTCAACTACCAGTCCATCGGCTCCGGCGGTGGCATTAAGCAGATCGACTCCAAGACAGTGGATTTCGGTGCTTCTGACATGCCCCAGACCGACGAAGTCCTCAAAACCAAGGGCCAGGTGCAATTCCCCACCGTGATTGGTGGCGTGGTTCCCATCCTGAACGTCACGGGTATTGCACCTGGACAGTTGAAGATGACAGGTCAGTTGCTGGGTGACATCTATTTGGGTAAGGTGACCCGCTGGAATGACGCTGCGATTAAGGCGATCAACCCTGGCGTTAATTTGCCGGACACCGCGATTGCCCAAGTGCGCCGCGCGGACGGTTCGGGAACCACCTTCGTGTTCACCAACTACCTCAGCAAGGTGAGCCCAGATTGGAAAGCCAAAGTAGGTGAGGGCACCGCAGTGAACTGGCCCGTAGGCGCGGGCGGCAAGGGCAATGAGGGCGTAGCCGCCTTCGTGGCCCGCTTGCCCAATTCCATTGGCTATGTTGAGTATTCTTATGTTAAACAGAACAAGCTGACCTATGCCTTGGTGCAAAACGCAGCGGGCAACTTTGTCAAGCCTGAAGACGATACCTTCAAAGCTGCCGCTGCGGGTGCTGATTGGGCAAAGTCTTTTTATCAGATTTTGACCAACCAGCCTGGTAAAGACGCATGGCCTATCACCAGCGCCACCTTCATCTTGATGCACGCCAAACAAGACAAGCCTGCCAACGGTACCGAAACCCTGAAGTTCTTCAACTGGGCCTATGCCAATGGCGAAAAATCAGCGGCTGATCTGGACTACGTTCCTATGCCCGCAGCCGCGGTGGCAGCGATTCAAAAGTCCTGGGGCGAGATCAAAGACGCTTCTGGAAAAGCCATTCCTTTCAAATAAGCGCAAGCAACGCTAGGCCGGTTTCCGGTAGTGGCGCAAAGGTAGCTAAGCCACCTTTGCGGCTCAATCGGATCCCTCTTTTTTATAGCTAGGCGATCATGAATCCATCTTTAGCTCCCAAGCGAGCACGCAGCGGCCCGCTAGTGGACCAAATATTCGGCATCCTGGCCAAGTCTGCCGCCTTGCTAACGCTGGCCCTGTTAGCGGCAATTCTTTTTTCACTGACGGTGAGCGCCTGGCCCGCCATCCACAAGTATGGACTGTCGTTTTTGACCAGTACCGTGTGGGATCCGGTGCAAGAGGATTTTGGTGGGCTAGTGATGATTTATGGCACCGTCGCCACTTCATTGATTGCGCTGTTGATCGCAGTGCCGGTCAGTTTTGGTATTGCGCTGTTCCTGACGGAGTTGTCGCCTTCTTGGCTGAAAAGGCCTTTGGGTACCGCCATTGAGCTTTTGGCTGCGGTCCCATCCATTGTGTACGGTATGTGGGGCTTGTTGGTCTTTGGGCCTGTGCTTGCGACCTATGTACAGACTCCATTGCAAACGGCTTTTGCTGGTGTGCCCTATTTAGGGGCTTTTGTATCCGGACCGCCGGTTGGTATCGGTATTTTGTCGGCTGGCATTATCTTGGCCATCATGATTATTCCCTTCATATCCGCAGTCATGCGTGATGTGTTTGAAGTTACCCCTCCCATGCTCAAAGAGTCTGCCTATGGCCTGGGCGCAACGACCTGGGAAGTAGTTTCGCGCGTAGTCTTGCCCTATACCAAGACTGGGGTGATTGGCGGAATCATGTTGGGCTTGGGCCGGGCCATTGGCGAAACCATGGCGGTTACCTTTGTAATTGGTAACTTCAACCAACTAGATTCGCTAAGTTTGTTCCAAGCCGCCAACAGCATTACTTCTGCGCTCGCCAATGAATTTGCCGAAGCCGGGGAAGGATTGCACCAAGCGGCGTTGATGTACCTGGGTCTGGTCCTATTTTTCATCACCTTTGTAATTTTGTCGCTGTCCAAAATATTGTTGGCGCAGTTACGTAAAGGCGAGGGCACAAAAACATGAGCACGAATGCATTATTGGCCTCGCGCCAGGCCCGGTTTGCCAGCCGCAAGCGGGTCAATATGGTGGCTATTGCCTTGGCTATGGCGGCTATGGCGTTTGGACTGTTTTGGTTGTTTTGGATTCTTTTTGAGACCGTGCGCCTGGGTATCGATGGCCTGACTTTTGCCACCCTGACCCAAATGACGCCGCCTCCCAATGAAGACGGTGGCCTGGCCAATGCCATCTACGGCTCTTTCCTGATGGTGACTTTGGCGGCTGTGGTGGGTGCGCCCATAGGCATCATGGCGGGGATCTATCTGGCCGAGTTTGACTCTAAAAGCTGGCTTGCCGAGACCACCCGTTTTGTCAACGACATCCTGCTCTCCGCGCCATCGATTGTGATCGGCCTGTTTGTTTATTCGGTGGTGGTATCGCGCTTTAAGTCTTTTTCGGGCTATGCCGGCATCGTCGCTTTGGCGCTGATTGTGATACCAGTGGTGATACGCACCACCGAAGATATGCTGCGATTGGTTCCCGCTGGCTTGCGCGAAGCGGCTTATGCGCTGGGTGCACCCAAGTGGAAAGTGATTGCGAGCATCACCATGAAGGCAGCGAGAGCCGGGGTGCTCACCGGCGTGTTGCTGGCCGTGGCGCGCATTGCCGGGGAAACGGCTCCCTTATTGTTTACCGCCTTGAGCAACCAGTTCTGGACTTCCAGCCTGAGCGAACCGATGGCCAGCCTGCCGGTCACGATTTTTAAGTTCGCCATGAGCCCGTACGAAAACTGGCAAAAACTGGCCTGGGCCGGTGTGTTCCTCATCACATTGGCGGTGCTCGGACTCAATATCGTAGCGCGCGTGTTGACGCGTCAAAAATCTTGAACGTTTTCGGATCACTTTTATCATGCTCAAAACAGACACCGGCATTGCCCGCACCAAAATCGCCATCAAAGACCTGAATTTTTATTACGGAAAATTCAAGGCCTTGAAGGACATCAATCTGGAAATCCCCGAGGGTAGGGTAACCGCCTTTATCGGACCGTCAGGTTGCGGCAAATCGACGCTCTTGCGTGTTCTCAACCGTATGTTTGAGCTCTACCCAGAGCAGCGCGCTGAGGGTCAAATTTTGCTCGATGGTGAAGACTTGCTTAACAGCAAAGAAGACGTAGCCCTGCTGCGCGCCAAAGTCGGTATGGTGTTCCAAAAGCCGACGCCTTTCCCCATGTCTATTTTTGACAATGTGGCTTTTGGCGTGAAGTTGTTCGAAAACCTCAATTCCAGCGATCTAGAAGAGCGCGTGGAATGGGCCTTGCGTAAATCTGCGCTCTGGACGGAAGTCAAAGACAAGTTGCACCAAAGTGGCTCCAGCCTGTCTGGCGGGCAGCAACAGCGCTTGTGCATCGCGCGCGGTATTGCCATCAAGCCTGAAGTGCTTCTTTTGGATGAGCCTTGCTCTGCGCTGGATCCCATTTCTACGGCCAAGGTGGAAGAGCTGATTGTCGAACTCAAGGCCGATTACACCGTCGTGATCGTGACCCACAATATGCAACAGGCTGCACGCTGCAGCGATTACACCGCCTATATGTACTTGGGCGACCTGATCGAGTTTGGTGAAACAGAGCAAATGTTTTTCAAGCCCAAACGCAAAGAGACGGAAGACTATATTACCGGCCGTTTCGGTTAATCTGTTTTTATACTTTAGCTGACTAGTACCTTTTCCAACCCATGAGGAAGCCCCATGCCTGATAAACATCTATCAACCCAATTCGACTCAGAATTGACCTCGGTGTCATCGCAGGTCATGGAAATGGGTGGTTTGGTGGAATCCCAGATTCTTCGTGCAATTTATGCACTTTCCCATTTCAATCTGGAGGCGGCCGACGAGGTCACTGCCAAGGAGGCGCGTGTCAACGCGATGGAAATTGAAATTGACCGTGACCTTTCTTCCATCATCGCCCGTCGCCAGCCCACCGCACGCGACCTGCGCTTGCTGATCGCCATCTCCAAGACGACTGCCAACTTGGAACGGGTCGGCGATGAGGCCGCCAAGATTGCCCGCATGGTCCGCTCGATTATCGAAAGCGGCACGCCACGCTCTTTACCATCTTTGGAGTTGCGTTACGCCGCAGACTTGGCATCCGGCCTACTGAACAAGGCACTCGATGCATTTGCACGCCTAGACGTGAATGCCGCATTGAGTATTTTGAAAGAAGACGACCTCATCGACCAAGAGTTTGATGGCTTTGTGCGCAAGCTCATTACTTACATGATGGAAGACCCACGCATGATTTCTCCTAGTTTGGACCTCTTGTTCCTGGCCAAGGCGATTGAGCGTATCGGTGATCATTCCAAGAACATTGCCGAATTTATTATCTACGTGGTCAAAGGCGAGGACGTGCGCCACAGCAGCATTGACCAGGTGGAGCAGGTCATCAAATGAGAAACACGCCCACGGTGTTACTGGTTGAGGATGAACCCTCGATCGCTGAACTCATCGCGGTCAACCTACGGCATAACGGTTTTCGTCCGATATGGGCGATGGACAGCGTCAGTGCGCAGCGGGAAATCGACGCAGCGCTGCCTGACCTGATCTTATTGGACTGGATGTTGCCCGGCGAGAGTGGTCTTTCTCTGGCCAAGCGCTGGCGAGGTAATGAGCGGACCCGTGCGGTGCCGCTGATTATGTTGACGGCGCGTGGCGACGAGGCGGACCGGGTGGCAGGCTTGGATGCCGGTGCCGACGACTACATTGCAAAGCCTTTTTCCACCAAAGAGTTGTTGGCCCGGGTGCGCGCGGTGTTGCGCCGCCGGGCGCCGCAGACCAAAGATGAAGCGATTTTGATTTCAGGCTTGCGGCTTGATTCGGCCACACACCGGGTGTCGTTCAACGACCAGGCGATCAAACTGGGACCCACTGAATTCAAACTTTTGCAGTACCTCATGGGTCACGCCGAGCGCGTGCATAGCCGCGGGCAGTTGCTCGATAAGGTGTGGGGGGACCACGTGTATATCGAGGAACGCACAGTGGATGTGCATGTCAAACGCTTGCGAGAAGCTTTGGGTGACGCGGCTACTATGGTCGAGACGGTACGTGGCGCGGGCTATCGCCTGACGGCTAAACCGCAGCCGCAATCACAGTCCAGCGACTTGGCCGGCCAAGTGGGCTAACTGCCTCTAGCTTTACATGCTAATTCGCCTGCTTAGTTTTGCCTTGTTCCAAGGTGTTGGTGCCTTGTTGGCGGCCATTTTTATGCAAGTTTTTGCGCCAGCCCACGGTGGCGTCGTAGTCTCTTCGCTCGTTGGCGCCCTAGGGGCAACGTATTTTTGGTTGTTGTGGGATTTGTCGCGCGGTTTGCGCGTCATGCGCTGGTTGCGCAGTCAGGAGACCCGCGAGGTCGCTGTGGAATCCGGTTTGTGGGGTGAATTTTCGAACCGCATCCGGCGCGTTTTGCGCAACAACGAGCGCGCGGTGCAGCAGCGTGATGAGCGTTTGCAGGAATTTTTAGCTGCAATGCAAGCCTCGCCCAATGGCGTGGTACTCCTGGATAAGGATTTCCGGATCGAATGGTTTAACGAATCTGCGGCATTGCATTTTGGTTTGGATGCGCGGCGTGATTTGCTGCAACACTTTGCAAATTTAGTTCGTGATCCGGGCTTTGCCTCCTATGTGGCGGCCAAAGATTTTGAAAACGATGTACTCATGCCCGGCAGGGCTAGCACCGTGTCATTGCCAGTGCGCTTGTCGGTACATGTGCATCCCTATGGCGATGGACGCAGCTTGTTGCTGTCGCGTGATGTCACCGCATTGGAGCAGGCCGAGGCGATGCGCCGCGATTTTGTAGCCAATGTGTCGCATGAAATCCGCACTCCATTGACGGTGCTTGGCGGCTTTGTGGAAACGCTGCAAACGCTTTCACTCAATGATGCCGAGCGCGCACGTTATCTGGATTTAATGGCCCAACAGGCCTCGCGCATGCAGTCCCTGGTCAGTGACTTGTTAACGCTTTCGCGCTTGGAGGGCAGTCCGCTGCCTTCTGCGCATGAGTGGGTGGATGTCAGCTTCTTGGTGGATCAATGCCGCCAAGAAGCGGGCGAGTTATCGCGCGTCTTGTGGGGCCAAACCCATAGCCTGAGCTTCGAAATTCAAAGCGGTTTGTCGCTGGCGGGTTCGGCTGCCGAGTTACACAGTGCATTTTTCAATCTCATTGGCAATGCGGTGCGCTACACACCGGCGGGTAAGTCGATTCGTATCATTGCCAGGGCGATGGACGATGGGGGCGCTCTCTTTGCCGTCCATGACCAGGGCATGGGCATTGCGCAAGAGCATATTCCGAGACTGACGGAGCGTTTTTACCGGGTCGATCGCAGCCGCTCCCGTGACACCGGTGGCACCGGCTTGGGGCTGGCCATCGTCAAGCATGTGGTGCAGCGCCATGGCGCTGAACTGTCGATTGCCAGCGTTCCAGGGGAGGGCTCCAACTTTCAGATCCTTTTTCCACCCCACCGGGTGCAATTCCTCCCCGAGCCAGCGCCCGCTGAAGCAATCGCCGCCTAAGGTGGTACCGCCGCCGTCGGCGTTGTAGGCCTCAGTCGCAATGGGCCTGGGTGCCTTGCGTGCGTACTTGTGCAAGGCACAATAGCGCCCGCTATGTCAGTGCTCGATTACCACCGCAAAGAATTGTCGTCCAGGGGGTTCCAAAGCGATCCGGCCCAATTGCGCGCGTTGCAGGCTTTGGATTTGTGCGCCAAGGAGTGGGCGGTTTACAAGGAAAAACGTGGAACTTCCTTTAAAAAGCTGATCCACCATCCCCCGATTCCCCGGGGTGTGTACCTGTATGGCGGGGTGGGCAGGGGCAAGAGTTTCTTAATGGACTGTTTTTTTGAAGCGGTGCCGCTGCAGCGCAAAGTCCGCTTGCATTTTCATGAATTCATGCGTGAAGTGCATCGCGAGCTGCATGATTTGCAGGGCACTGCCAACCCGCTGGACGTGCTAGGTGAGCGCATCGCCCGCCGGTACAAGCTGATTTGTTTTGATGAGTTTCATGTCGCAGACATTACTGATGCACTGATTTTGCACAGGCTGCTGGTAGCCCTGCATACCCATGAAGTGGGCTTTGTCACCACCTCGAATTTCAAACCCGATGATTTATACCCCGGCGGTATGCACCGAGACCGAATGCTGGGCGCGATCGAATTTTTGAATCAGCACATGCAGGTGATTAATGTGGACAACGGCGTGGACTATCGCCGCCTGGCCATGGGTGCTTTGGATTTGTACCATGTCCCCAATGGACCGGTTGCAGACGAGGCAATGGCCCAGGCCTTTGCGAAACTTGCCGAAGCGCAGGACGGTGAGCGCGTATTGCGCATCGAGCAGCGCAGCATCGTGGCCCGTAAGCGCGCCGGTGGGGTCGTTTGGTTCGACTTCAAAGAACTGTGCGGCGGCCCGCGCTCGCAAAATGACTATCTGGAAATTGCCAGCCAGTTTCATACGGTACTGCTGAGCGACGTACCCCATATGCCGGTCAACCGCAATGCCGAAGCCAGGCGCTTTACCTGGTTGGTAGACGTGCTCTATGACCGGCATATCAAGCTGATTCTTTCAGCCGAAGTGCGGCCCGAGGCGCTGTATACCGAAGGCCCGCTATCGCATGAATTTCCGCGCACGGTGTCGCGCCTCAATGAAATGCAAACCCCGCAGTTTTTGGACCTTGAACGCCGCAAAGTCGATACGGGTCTGACGTGAAGTTTTCCGCGTCATTTGTGCCTGAGGGCTTAGATAAGCTAATTTCAAATATTTATGCGCAGCGCGCGCGGATTGATCGGATGCGGATGACATCCCAGCGGGTTGCGCCAAGTGGGAGCGCGCACGCGTGACATCCTTGGTGCACGCTGTCGAATCCGCGTTTGCTGAAGGCGGTGTATTGGCACGCAAGCTCGATGGATTTCTGCTGCGGCCGGGCCAGCAAGCCATGGCCCACGCCGTGGCAAAAGTCATACAAGAGGGCGGTGTACTGGCGGTGGAAGCGGGTACCGGTGTGGGTAAGACCTTGGCCTACTTGGTTCCCGCATTGCTGAGTGGAGAAAAAATCATCATCTCTACCGCCACCAAGACGCTACAAGAGCAGTTGTTTTTGCGTGACCTACCACGGGTGGTGCGGGCCTTGGGCTTTCCCGTTCGTATGGCGCTACTGAAAGGTCGCAGCAGCTACCTGTGTGCGCAGCGTTTGGCCACCGCACACCAGGCGGCTTATGATTTTTCCGTACAAGATTTAGAACTGCTGGAGACGGCGCGTCAATGGGCCCAGAGCACGGTTGAAGGCGATGTCGCTGAGCTGGGTGCTTTGCAAGACCACAAAGTGCTGGTTGGGTTGGTGACGTCGACCCGCGAAAACTGCCTGGGTGCCAGCTGCCCGCAGATTGGCAACTGCCATACCTTGCAGGCGCGTCAGCGTGCCATGCAAGCGGAGTTGGTCGTTGTCAACCACCATTTGTTTTTTGCCGATGCGGGGGTGCGCGCATCGGGCGTAGCCGAACTGCTGCCCAGCGTGCGTACCGTCATCTTGGATGAAGCGCACCAACTCAGCGACATCGGAGTGCAGTTTTTGGGGCAGCGCTGGAGCACGGCGCAGGCGCGCTCTTTAGCCCAGCTTCTTGCCGCGCAAAACAGCGGACCTGCGCGCGGCATGGCTGATTGGCTGGGGTTGGCCGCCGACCTTGCGCAGGCGACAAAAGCATTGCAGTCGCTGGTAATGGGTGTTGGGCATCAAGCCCGATATTCCTGGATGGATGCCAGCCCCGACATGCTACCGAACGCCGCATGGGATGCAGCAATGAGCGACTTAATGCGAGCCGTGGACCGGGGTTTGCAGGCTAGCCATTCGCTTGACCAGGCCTGGCCCGAGTTGGCGGCGCTGGCGCAGCGCTGCCAGGATATGCATGAAAGCCTCAGCCTATTTGCACTAACACGGCAAGGCGATCAACTACGCTGGCTGGAATGTGGTGCCGAGCTGAATTTGCACCAAGCACCCCTGACCATTGCCGCGCATATGCGCGCGCTTTTGCCAAGTGCGGATGCGCAAGGTATAGAGCGTGGCACCTCCTGGATTTTCACGTCGGCCACCTTAGGTACGGATGCCCAACTCAGTTGGTTTGTGAATAGCTGTGGTTTAGAGGGGCACACCGTTTTGCAAGTCCCTAGCCCGTTTGACTATGCCCGGCAAGCGGCTCTGTATGTGCCAAGCGAGGGGCAAGCGGCCGCAGCGATGGACCACAGCGACGGAGTCGCCGCACTGGTTGCCAAAGGCGCCCGGATTTTGGGTGGCCGCACGATGGTGCTGACCACCACGCTGCGCGCTATGCGCGCCATAGCGCAGGCACTGAGCACTGATTTGGCGGGCACAGGCATCGAGGTATTGGTGCAGGGACAGTATGCCAAGCGCTTATTGATTGAAAATTTTTTGCGATCGCACGGTCCAAGCGCGGCTGACGCGGACCGGGCGCATGCTGGGAGCGTCCTGGTCGCGACCGCCTCGTTTTGGGAAGGCGTGGACATTGCGGGCGACGCTTTGCAAATGCTGGTGATTGATAAATTGCCTTTTGCCCCGCCGGATGATCCCCTGGTGCAGGCGCGCGCGCTGGCGATAGAGCAGGCAGGCGGAAAGCCGTTCAAAGAACTCCACCTTCCCCAGGCGGCATTGGCGCTCAAGCAAGGGGCGGGTCGTTTGATACGCAGCGAAAGCGACCGGGGCGTGCTGGTGGTGTGCGACCCGCGCTTGGTGCAAAAAGGCTATGGCAAAAAACTATTGGCGGGATTGCCACCGATGCGTCGATTGGCCGATGAGGCGCAGTGGCTGGAGGCTTTAGAAGCCTTGCGCCAGCAGCGTTAGGCGGGCGCTGCCGAAAACGTCGTGGCCCCTGGAGTACTGACTAGTTTGACTTAAACCAATTGAAGTTAGGAAAACTCCAATCCAGCTTGGTGGGATTGAGTCTATTGAGATCCAGCCAACTTTCCGTGTCCTTCTTACCATTCGGATTGAGAAATTCGCTTCCCGGATAAGTGGATTCCAAAACGCGTTTGGCGTCTTGGCCCAGTTGAGTCATGCCCAGCGCGTCGTAGGACTTGTAAATCAGGTAGAGCGCTTCTTCCACCGACGGTACATCGCGGTAATCCGCAACGGCGGTTTGCGCCCGGTTCAGGGCAGCCACGTAGGCACCGCGCTTAAAGTAATACTTGGCTACATAGACTTCGTTTTTCGCAAGCATTTGAACGATATAGCGCATGCGCAAAAGGGCATCCGGCGTGTAGCGTGATTGCGGAAACCGGTTGCTCAATTCCTTGAAGGATTCAAACGATTCTTTGGCCGCCTTCTGATCACGTTCGGCCAAGTCCTGTCCGGTATAGGCGCCAAAGATGCCCAGGTTTTCATTGAAATTGGACAAACCTTTGAGGTACAGCGCATAGTCCAGGGCAGGGCTGGCCGGGTGTAGCCGCAAAAAACGGTCTAGTGTCGCCATGGCTTGGGCTTTATCGCCCGATTTGAA
Source organism: uncultured beta proteobacterium (assembly GCA_903869595.1). Lineage (GTDB taxonomy): Bacteria > Pseudomonadota > Gammaproteobacteria > Burkholderiales > Burkholderiaceae_C > Allorhodoferax. The sequence continues at coordinate 55,596 of CAIPZV010000043.1, forward strand.
TTGTGCGTAGGCTTTGTCCAGTTGGGCTTGTTGGGCTAGGGGTGTTCCAGCGGCACGCGATTCCAACTTTTCCAGAAAGGGAATGGCTTTGTCCCATTGGCCCGAATCCATGAGGTCCCGCGCTTCGCTGTACAGCTTATCGGGGTTTAAGCCAGCCGTTTTATCTTCAGGGGTGGTGGAGCAAGCGCTCAATAAGCTGAGTGTCAGAGCCAAAAGCACCGAGTAAACAACCGATAATTTGACTCTCAACATAGTAAAAACTTTCGTGGAACACGCCAATCCTATTATATCGAGCACCCCTTTAGAGGCTGCTGATCACGAAGATGGTGAAGATCTCATAGGCACTGGCGCGGAGCTGCGCCAGCTTAGCGTGGCGCTACATCTGCATGGTCAACGACTAGACAAAGTGCTGGTGCAAGTTGCGCCGGAGTTTTCCCGCAATTACTTGCAACAATTGATAGACGCAGGTGGCGTTTGCGTCAACGGTGTGCAGATGTACAAGCAGTCCGCCAAGCTGAAAGCGGGCGACGTTTTGCAGTTGGAGTTACGCCCGACTGCGCAAAGCCAGGCCTTTGCGCCGCAAGCGATGGACTTGCAAGTGGTTTATCAAGATGCGCAGGTGTATGTGCTGGATAAGCCGGCGGGTCTGGTGGTGCATCCGGCGCCCGGCAATTGGAGTGGCACACTGCTGAATGGGCTTCTGGCCATGGACCCCGATTTGGCGGCGGTGCCGCGTGCGGGTATCGTCCATCGTCTGGATAAAGACACCAGCGGCCTGATGGTGGTGGCCCGCACCCGCCAGGCCATGGACGCTTTGGTGCAGGCCATTGCCGCGCGCAGCATGCACAGGCAGTATTTGGCGCTGGCCAAAGGCCCTTGGCGCGGTAAAGCGGAGCAATACGTCAAAGCACCCATAGGCCGCGACCCGCGCAACCGCCTGCGTATGGCCGTGGTCGATTTGGCCACCACGCCGGGTAAAACCGCGCAGACTGATATTTACTTACTGGGACAGACCCCGCAAGGCTGCTTGGTTCATTGCGTGCTGCATACCGGGCGCACGCATCAAATCCGGGTGCACATGGCTTCCCTGGGTCATCCTTTACTGGGGGATGCGGTGTATGGCGGCCCAGCCGTGACGGGGCTTGCGCGGCAGGCGCTGCATGCCTTCAGGCTGGCTTTTGCCCACCCTGTTACCGGTGCGCCGCTGGCCTTCGAAAGTCCCTTGCCTACTGATTTGGGCGCCCTGCTCGCCGATTGGGGCCTTCGTTACAATGTCCCTTAGCTCTAGGCGCCCCGGCGCCTGAACCCTGGCTGCCATTTGGAGCAGCCGCTTTGGGGTTCCAGAACATGCGACTTTCGCGCTTCTAGCGCACGCACTATCCGCCCCGCTATTTGAACAATGACTATGGCCCACGCTTTGCGAATCCTGGAAACCGCACTCTTGTGCGGGCAACAAGCTCTGAGCTTGCGCGACATGGCCACTTTGTTTCAGGAAAGCTTGGGCGAAGAGGACATCCGCGCGTTGCTGGCCGAATTGGAAACCGAATGGGAGTCCAAGGGCATTGAACTGGTGCAAGTGGCCACCGGCTGGCGCTTTCAAAGCCGCCCGGACATGCGCGAATACCTGGACCGCCTGCACCCGGAAAAGCCGCCCCGCTATACCCGCGCCACCCTGGAAACGCTGGCCATCATCGCTTACCGGCAACCGGTGACCCGTGGTGATATGGAAGACATACGCGGCGTCACTATCAATTCGCTATTGCTCAAACAACTCGAAGACCGGGGCTGGGTTGAAGTTATCGGGCACCGCGAGGCACCTGGTCGCCCCGCCTTGTTTGCCACCACCAAGCAATTTTTAGACGATTTAGGCCTCTCCAGCCTGGGGGACTTGCCGCCCTTGGAAGCCATGGGCCAGGCCAATGTCGAAATGCTGGCCGACGCGGTAGCGGGGGCCAGCCCGAATGCGGAGTTGTTGCTGGCCGGGCCAGAGGAAGCGCCCGAACTTTCAGACCCGGCCACACCTGACCTGGCTTTGGAGGCGCCTGACCACCTGCCCGCCGTAGCGCCCGCCGTCGCCAGCCCTTCAACCCCCGATTGATCTTTATCCACGAAAGTCCCCCACAGTGACACTCCCCAAGGCTGAAGAGGCTTCCCCTGCCCAGGCTGACGATGTGGCGCAGCCCGCGGTCGCTTCGCAGCCGAGCGCCCCCGATCTGCATGGTGAAGCTGAGATTGCAATGGGGCAAGCCATCGCGCCCACGGTCCAAGGCGCACCTGCCTCCGCTAGCCTGTTCGATGCGGTGGTCTCTGGTGCATTTGATATCGAAGATGCGGACGCACCGCCAACTGAGCCCCGACGCATATTGCAACCCCAGGCCGAAACGCCCAAATTGCACAAAATTTTGGCCCAATCGGGCATGGGCTCGCGCCTGGAGATGGAGCGCCTGATCTTGGAAGGGCGCATTTCGGTCAATAACGAACCGGCTCACATCGGCCAGCGCATTCAATTTGGTGACCATATCAAGGTCAATGGCAAGCCGGTACGCTTTCGGATCGACCCGCCACCTGCGCGCGTAATTGCGTACCACAAGCCGGTGGGCGAAGTGGTCACCCACGACGACCCGCAAAACCGACCCACGGTGTTCAGGCGCTTGCCTAAACTACAACAAGGTAAATGGCAATCGGTAGGGCGGCTCGACCTCAACACCGAAGGTTTGTTGCTATTCACCAGCTCGGGCGATCTGGCTAACCAACTGATGCACCCGCGTTTCGGGCTAGAGCGCGAATATGCGGTGCGGGTTTTAGGCTCGCTGAGCCGCGACGAAAAGCACCTCTTGCTTGACGGGGTTCGCTTGGACGATGGTGTAGCCCAATTTGGGACTATTCAGGATGGCGGCGGGGAGGGTAGCAATTGCTGGTACCGCGTCACGATTTCCGAAGGCCGCAACCGCGAAGTGCGCCGCATGATTGAGGCCGTGGGCCATGCCGTCAGCCGCCTGATCCGTATCCGATACGGCGCCATGCTGTTGCCGCGCGGCCTCAAGCGCGGCGCTTGGATGGAGTTGGAAGAATCCGATATCCGCGCACTCACCCAGGCTGCTGGCGCCGCCGCCGGTGCGCCAGGGCAAGCCGCCTCCGGCCGTCCTGAACGCGCAGGCCCAGGGACTTCCGATCGCGCAAAACTGCGTGGCCCAGGCTCCTCGAGAGGGCCCCGAAGCGGTCGTGCCCCAATACCTAGCAATAAAAAATTCGCTAGCCCGATGGGCGGTGCGCATACAGCCGGACCGAAGGCGCCTGCGGGCCAGCCCGATCCCTTAAAAACATCGGTCGGCTATATCGGCGCCGACAGCTTGACGCGCCAGCGCAAACAGCAGGGCGGCAAGCCCGGCGCTATGCCCTTTGGCCCCAGGGGAAAAGGGCGCCCCCGCTAGAGGCCGGGTGCTAAAATCTGGCGCTTTGCCACGCAGGGTGGCGATACTATCCAAAACGAAGGTTTACTTAAGACTATGGCAATCGAACGCACTCTCTCCATCATCAAACCCGACGCTGTGGCGAAAAACGTCATCGGGCAAATTTACGCCCGCTTCGAAGGCGCTGGACTGAAGGTGATCGCGGCCCGTATGGCCCATCTCTCGAGCGCTGAGGCGCAAGCTTTTTACGCGGTACACAAAGAGCGCCCTTTTTTCAAAGATTTGGTCGATTTCATGATCTCCGGTCCCGTGATGATCCAGGTGCTGGAAGGCCCCAATGCCATTCTCACCAACCGCGACCTGATGGGCGCGACCGATCCCAAGAAAGCCAACGCCGGCACCATCCGCGCCGACTTCGCTGCCAGCATCGACGCTAATGCGGTCCACGGTTCGGACGCTGCGGAAACAGCCGCAGTGGAAATCGCCTTCTTCTTCCCCGGCATGCAAATCTACGCGCGCTAAACCCGACTATGTGGGCCAATCTACTCGACTACGACCTCGAGGGTTTGGCCCTTTTTTGCGAGCGCTTGGGCGAGAAGCGCTTTCGGGCGGTGCAGTTATTTCGCTGGATTCACCAAAGAGGCGCGAGCGACTTTGACGCCATGACCGACCTGGCCAAGGCCCTGCGTGAAAAGCTCAAGACCAGCGCCGTGGTACAAGCGCTGCCGGTGATTTCGCAGCATGTGTCGGCAGACGGCACGATCAAATGGTTATTCGATGTCGGTGCGGGCGATGCCATCGAGGCGGTATATATCCCCGAGGCGGACCGTGGCACTTTGTGTGTTTCATCCCAAGCCGGTTGTGCCGTGGCCTGCCGCTTTTGTTCCACCGGTCACCAGGGGTTTAGCCGCAACCTCACATCAGGCGAAATCATTTCCCAGCTGTGGTTTGCCGAGCATTTATTGCGCAAACACCTGGGGCGCGATGAACGCATTATTTCCAATGTCGTCATGATGGGTATGGGTGAGCCGCTGCAAAACTATGCCGAACTGCTCCCCGCATTGCGCACTATGCTCGATGACCACGGCTACGGTTTGTCGCGCCGCCGCGTCACGGTGTCCACCTCCGGCATGGTGCCTATCATGGATCGCTTGGGCCAGGATTGCCCGGTAGCGCTGGCGGTTTCCCTGCATGCGCCGCAGGACGCGCTGCGCGATGACTTGGTCCCTTTGAATAAAAAATACCCGCTTGATGAATTGATGCGCGCGTGCGAACGCTATCTGGCCGTGGCTCCGCGCGATTTCATCACCTTTGAGTACTGCATGTTGCAGGGCGTGAACGACACCCCGGACATGGCGCAGGAATTGATTGCCCTTTTGCGCCGCTATGGACAGGGCCGCGCCGGATGGTGCAAACTCAATTTAATCCCGTTTAACCCTTTTCCCGCATCCGGCTTGCAGCGCTCCAAGCAAGCCGCCGTGTCAGCTTTTGCCCGCAGCTTGAATGTTGCGGGCATCATCACCACGGTGCGCAAAACCCGTGGCGATGATATTGACGCCGCTTGCGGGCAACTGGCGGGTGAGGTGCGTGACCGCACCAGCGTGATGCTGCGCATCGACAAGCGTAAAGCGCGCGAAGCCGAGCACTCTGGGGCGGCGACGAAGGTGGAGGCCCTGGATGCGGTTTGATGCGCGGGCTTTAGCGGCCGGTATGCTGGGCCGTGCCGGTGCCAATGGCTTGGCCAGCGGGCGTCTTTTTGCGGGCTTGTGTTTGGCCGTATTGCTGGCCGCGTGCACTAGCATGGGTAAGACCGATCTGAGCACCAGCGCCGACGATACCGAAGCGCGCAAACGCGCCCGCGTGTACTTAGAGTTGGCGTCCACGTATTTTTCCGATGGCAAAACCACTTTTGCGCTGGACGCGGTCAAGCAAAGCGTTGCGGCGGACAATGGTTTGTACGAAGCGCACAACCTGCGCGGTCTGATTTATATGCGCGTCAACGAGCCCGCGCTGGCCGAGGACGGTTTTCGCAAAGCACTGGCGGTGCAGCCGCAGGCCGCTGCGGTGCAACACAATTACGGATGGTTTTTGTGCCAGCAGGGCCGTATGGGTGAGGCCATGGCCCAGTTTGCTGCGGCGCTGGCCAACCCCAACTACGACGCGCGCGCCAAAACCTGGATGACGCAGGGCATGTGCCAGGCTAAAGCCGGGCAAGTGGCCAATGCAGAAAAAAGTTTGCTCATGGCTTTCCAATTGGAGCCCACCAATCCGGTGATCAGCTATAACTTGGCTTTGCAATTATTTAGGCAGGCGGATTACGCAAGAGCGCAGGCCTTCATCGCACCGGTCAATGCTTCGCAATGGGCTAATTCCGAGACCTTATGGCTGGGTATCAAGTTGGCCCGCAAGACCGGCGACGGCGCGCAGGTGACGGCGCTCAGTGCCGGTTTGCGTAAACGCTTCCCCCAATCCCGGGAGGTGAGTTTGCTAGACAAAGAGGTGTTCGATGACTGATGCAGACGAACCAACGATCGGCCTGCGTGTGCCGTCCGAATTTGCGGATACGCCGGTTGCTGCGAAAACGCCTAGCGTCGGACAGCAGTTGCAGCGCGCGCGCCTGGACGCCGGCCTGTCCTTGGAAAGTTTGTCGGCGCGCCTGAAAGTATCCGTGCCGCGCTTACAGGCCTTTGAGAACGACCAGTTTGAACAAGGCCCGAACTTGCACATAGGCCGGGCCATGGTGGCCAGCTTAGCGCGTTTTCTTGGCTTGGATGCGCAGGCCATATTGGCGCAAATGCCGCAGCCCAAGCCCCAGGTGTCAGCGGCTGCTATGCATGAAGCGGCTGGGGGCTTTGGCAAGGAAACCCGGCTGACGATGCGTGGCGATGAACGCGGGCCGATTTCTCCAATCTGGTGGATTGCCTTGGCTTTGCTCGTGCTCACTGGCGTGGTGTATTTCTATCCGCAAATCGCACAACTGAGCCATCGTGTGCCGGTCGCGGCCCCGCAGGAGGCTGCCGCCCCGGCGCCGCCAGCGTCCCAAGCCGGGCAGGATGATGCAGCACAAATCGCGCCCACCCCAATGCCCGCAGCGTCCATGCCCGAGGTGCCTGTTGTGCCTGCAATGCCTACCGCATCGGATCGCAGCGCATCCGCTACCAAGGTTGTGCAATCGGTGCTGCTGTTCAAGGCGCGCGGCAGCACCTGGATTGAAGTCGCCGATGCCAAAGGAACGGTATTGTTGCGACGGACATTGGCGGCCGCTGAGGCCGCCGAGGTGGGCGGGGAGCTACCGCTTTCGGTGGTGATTGGCCGGGCCGACCATACCGAGGTTTGGGTGCGCGGCGCGGTGTTCCCTTTGGAGACGCATACCCAGGACAATGTTGCCAGATTCAAGGTGCCATGATGACAAGCCAGACTGTTTTGAATTCCAATGGCGTCGCCTCACGCCAAGGCCTGCAGGCCCTCGTGCGCTGGGGCAGTAACGTAGTGACCATCGGCGGCGGGGCGCCAGTGCGTATCCAGTCCATGACCAATACCGATACGGTGGACGTGATCGGCACCGCTATCCAGGTCAAGGAATTGGCGCTGGCCGGTTCTGAGATGGTGCGCATCACCGTCAATACGCCGGAAGCGGCGCAGGCGGTTCCGCACATCCGTGAGCAATTGGACCGCATGGGTATCGCCGTGCCCTTGGTCGGTGATTTCCATTATAACGGCCACCGCTTGCTGACGGATTTTCCGGATTGTGCGCAGGCGTTGTCCAAATACCGCATCAATCCCGGCAACGTGGGCAAGGGCGACAAAAAAGACCGCCAGTTCGGGCAAATGATTGAAGCGGCCATGCGCTGGGATAAGGCGGTGCGCATTGGCGTGAATTGGGGCAGCTTAGATCAGGAGTTGCTGGCTGATTTGATGGACGCCAATAGCAAACTGCCCGAGCCGCGCAATTACAAACAGGTGATGTACCAGGCCTTGATCAGCTCGGCGGTGGGTTCGGCGCAGTTGGCGCAATCCATGGGCATGGCGGCCAATCAGATCATTATTTCCTGCAAAGTCAGTGGCGTGCAGGACTTGATCGCGGTTTATCGCGAATTGGGTCGCAGCACGTCTTATCCCTTGCATTTGGGCCTTACCGAGGCGGGTATGGGCACCAAAGGTACGGTGGCTTCCGCTGCAGCTTTGTCGGTATTGTTGCAAGAGGGCATTGGCGACACTATCCGTGTGTCGCTCACCCCGGCACCCGGCGAGTCGCGTAACCAAGAGGTAGTGATAGCTGCTGAGATTTTGCAGGCTTTGGGCTTGCGTGCTTTTGTGCCCAGCGTCACCGCCTGTCCAGGGTGTGGCCGCACCACCAGCACCACCTTTCAGGAGCTCACCCAACAGATCGACAACTTTCTGCGTGACCAAATGCCGGTCTGGCGCAAAGAGTTCCCCGGCGTGGAAAGCCTCAAGGTCGCAGTCATGGGCTGCATCGTTAACGGTCCGGGCGAGAGCAAGCATGCCGATATCGGCATTAGTCTGCCGGGCACTGGCGAGGCGCCTGCCGCGCCGGTATTCATCGACGGCGAAAAACGCATGACGCTGCGCGGGGATGCGATTGCCACCGAATTCCAAGCGGTGGTGGAAAACTATATCCGCGAGCGTTTTGGCGCACCGGCTCTCAAATAAAACCAACTCTATGAATCAAGCACCATCGCCGCGCAAGGCGGAACGCCTGGTGGCCGTCAAAGGCATGAACGATATCTTGCCGCCGGAATCGGCGCGCTGGGAAGACCTAGAGGCGCGCGTTCGCGCGCTGATGCGGCGCTATGCCTACGAGAGCATCCGCACCCCGATAGTGGAGCCCACCGCCCTGTTTGTGCGTGGTCTGGGCGAGGTGACGGACATTGTTGAAAAGGAAATGTATTCCTTTGAAGACCGCTTGAACGGCGAGCAACTGACGCTGCGCCCCGAAAATACCGCCGGTTTGGTGCGTGCCGTGGTCGAGCACAACCTCTTGTACAACGGTGGTAAGCGCCTGTTTTACATCGGCCCTATGTTTCGCCACGAACGCCCGCAGCGCGGGCGGTACCGCCAGTTCTACCAAATTGGTGCAGAAGCCCTGGGCTTTGCCGGACCGGAACTGGATGCCGAATTGATTTTGATGGCGCATGCGCTTTGGAAAGAGCTGGGCCTTCAAGGTGTCCAATTGCATATCAATAACTTGGGCCAACCGGACGAGCGCAAATTGCATCGCGCGGCTTTGATTGCGTATTTTGAGCAGCATGATGGGGTGCTTGACGCCGACTCGCGCCGCCGCTTGCACCTCAATCCATTGCGCTTGCTCGATAGCAAAAACCCGGCCATGCAGGCAGTGATTGAGGGCGCCCCGCGTCTCATGGATTTCCAGGGCGATGCATCGCGCGCGCATTTGGACGCGGTGCTGGACATCTTGAAGGCCAATGGCGTGGATTACGTCATCAATCCCCGTCTGGTGCGCGGCATGGACTATTACAACCTTACCGTGTTTGAGTTTGTCACCACCGAGCTGGGCTCACAAGGGACGATATGCGGTGGTGGCCGCTACGACTATTTGGTGGAAGAAGTGGGTGGCAAGCCTGCGCCGGCCGTCGGCTGGGCGCTGGGTATGGAGCGTTTACTGGAACTGCTCAAGACGCAGGGCGTGCAGGGCGAGCCAAACGCGCCGAATGCATTTGCCGTAGTCACCGATAAAAATTTCCTGCCCGATGCGGTGCGAACCCTGGAGCAATTGCGTGGTGCGGGTGTGGCGGTGCAGCTGCACGCCAGCGCGGACGGCACCATGGCGAGCATGAAATCGCAGTTCAAAAAGGCCGACGCTTCGGGCGCACGATTCGCCTTGGTGTTCGGTGCAGACGAAATGGCAGGCGGCCATCTCAGCATCAAAGACTTGCGCAACGCATCGACCCCGCAGCGCACGGTGGCGCTGACAGACTGGGCGCAATGGGCGCAAAGCCTACAATCCCACGCTTAACCACGTATTGCCATGGCCAACCAACTAGACCTCGAAGAACAAGAACAGCTTGACCAACTCAAGCACTTCTGGAACCAATACGGCAACCTGATTACCGGGCTGCTCATCGTCATACTCGGCGCAGTGGCCGCTTGGAACGGCTACCACTACTGGCAGCGCAGCCAGGCCGCCCAGTCGGCGGCCATGTTCGATGAAATGAGCAAATCCGTGGCAGCGGGTGATATGGCCATGGCCCAGCGCACCTTCTCGGACATGAAAGAGCGCTACGCAGCTGCCACCTATACCCAACAGGCCGCCCTAGCTTTGGCGCGCCAAGCCAGCGATAAAGGCGATAACGATACGGCGAAAACGGCTTTGCAGTGGGTGGTGGATAAATCGGGCGACGAGGGTTACGCGGCGATTGCTCGCTTGCGCCTAGCCAATATGTTCTTCGACGCTAAGGACTACGCGCAGGCCTTGGTGCTGCTCGATGGCGTAAAAGACGACGCCTTTACCGCTTTGGTGGCAGATCGCAAGGGCGATATTTTTGCCGTTCAGGACAAGCGTTCGGAGGCCAAGGCAGCGTATCTGCAGGCCTATCAAAAATTAGAAGAGCGTGCGCAATATCGGCGCGTGGTGCAGGTCAAGCTCAATGCGCTAGGAGTGGATCCTGAGGCTTCCAATGCGCCCAAGGCAACTGAGGGGCAGAAGTAATGGCGCAGGATCGCTCTCCTTTGCGCAGACTGTGGGCCTTATGGGCCTGCTGCTTGGCGATAGCGCTGAGCGCTTGCGCCAGTTTTGAAAAACCCAAACCCGAGCCCTTGGAAGCCAATCCCGCCACACTGGCCGTTAAGGAAGTTTGGCGTGTCAACTTAGGCGCCACGGCATCCCCCCTAGAGATGCGCGCCGTCGGTGCAACGTTGTGGGCTGCGGCCAGCCAAGGTGATTTGAACCTGATCGATGCTGCCAACGGCCAAGTGCGTGCGCGCTCCAGTACAGGGCAGCCGATTAGTGCCGGTGTCGGTGCGGACAAGCAGTTTGTGGCGGTAGTGAGCCGCGACAACCAGTTGATTGTGCAAAGCGAGCAAAAGGAACTTTGGCGTCAGAAAATCCCATCGCTGGTAGTTACCCCGCCTTTGGTGGCGGGTGAGCGGGTATTTGTTTTGGCAGCGGACCGCACGGTTTATGCCTTTGATGCCGCCAACGGGCGCAAGCTGTGGATGCAACAGCGTTCCGGTGAATCTTTGTTACTGGCCCAGGCAGGTTTATTGACGGCTGTGGGCGATACCCTTCTGGCCGCCCAAGGCGGGCGCTTGCTCGGTTTGAACCCGCAAAACGGATCGTTGCGCTGGGATGTGCAAGTGGCCAGCGGGCGGGGCGTTAACGAGGTGGAACGACTGGCCGATTTGGTATCGGGCGTCAGCCGAGTGGCAGATTCGGTTTGTTTACGTTCTTTTCAGTACGCCGTCTCCTGCGTGGACACACGAACCGGCCGCAGTGTGTGGAATAAATCCGCCGCTGGCGCTTCGGGCATCGGTGGTGATTCCCAAACCGTATTCGGCACCGAGAGTGATGGCAAAGTGATCGCCTGGCGCCGTGCCGATGGCGAAAAACTATGGACCAACGAAAAATTGCGCTTTCGCAGCGTGACCGGCCCCACTTTGGCGGGAGGCGCTTTGCTGCTGGGCGATGGCGATGGCAATCTCCACTTTCTCTCGCCCCCCGACGGCAAGCTCTTAAACCGTCTTAGCACCGATGGCTCACCGATTGTTTCTGCGCCTGTGTGGCTTGCTTCGACCTGGGTGGTAGTCACCGAGCGCGGTAATGTCATCGGGTTCAGGGCGCAATAGGCCTTCGGGGCCTGCACTGCATGAAACCGGTTATCGCTCTGGTGGGTCGGCCTAATGTAGGCAAATCCACGCTTTTCAATCGCCTGACCAAGACCCGTGACGCCATCGTTGCCGACTTTGCCGGATTGACGCGGGATCGCCACTACGGCAATGCCAAGCACGGCAAGCAAGAAATCATCGTGGTCGATACCGGTGGTTTCGAGCCCGATGCGACGACCGGCATCTTCAAAGAAATGGCCAAGCAAACCCGCCAAGCCGTGGCCGAAGCCGATGCCGTGCTTTTTATCGTGGATGCCCGTGGCGGCGTGTCTGCGCAAGACCACGAAATCGCCAAATACCTGCGCCGCCTGGGCAAGATTAGCTATGTGGTAGCGAACAAAGCCGAAGGCTTGACCGAGAGCTCGCAGTTCGGTGAGTTTTATGAATTGGGGCTGGGCGGTGTGATTGCGGTGTCGGCAGCCCACGGGCAAGGCATCCGCACCTTGATGGACCAGGTGATGGCGCCATTTGCGCCCGACCCGGACGCGCCTGAGCCCGAAGAAGCTAATCCTGGGGCGATCAAACTGGCGGTAGCAGGGCGCCCGAACGTGGGCAAATCCACGCTGATCAACACCTGGCTGGGCGAAGAGCGCTTAGTAGCCTTTGATTTGCCCGGCACCACGCGCGACACGATTTCCATTCCTTTTGAGCGTAGCGGCCAAAAATTTGAACTGATTGATACCGCAGGTCTGCGCCGCAAAGGCAAAGTCTTTGAAGCCATTGAAAAGTTTTCAGTGGTCAAAACTTTGCAGGCGATTGAATCGGCCAGCGTGGTGTTGCTGCTGATCGATGCGATAGAAGGGGTGACCGACCAAGACGCCCATATTGCCGGCTATATCTTAGAGTCGGGGCGGGCGGTAGTCGTAGCGGTGAATAAATGGGATGCGGTGGACGAATACCAGCGGGAGCTAGTTAAACGTTCGCTGGAAACCCGCTTGGGATTTTTGAAGTTTGCCGCATTGCATTTGATCTCTGCGCGCAAGCGTCAGGGTCTGGGTCCTGTGTGGGATTCGATTGCGCAGGCGCACCGCGCAGCCAATTGCAAAATGCCCACGCCCGTGCTGACGCGTTTGCTGCTGGAAGCGGTGCAGTTTCAGACGCCCAAGAAAACCGGCATGTACCGGCCTAAATTGCGCTATGCCCACCAAGGCGGCATGAATCCACCGATTATTGTGGTCCATGGCAATTCGCTCGAACATGTGACGGAAGCCTACAAGCGTTTTCTGGAAGGGCGTTTTCGTAAAGAATTTAATTTGGTGGGCACACCTTTGCGTATCCAAATGAAGTCCGCCGCCAACCCCTTTGCCGATAAGGGTTAGCCAGTTCGACGCACGCGTTTAGCCCGTAAATTGACCTAGCGCACTGAGAATCCCTTACCAATGTGGTATCTTCAACCGTTCTTACTACTTTCAACACGGAAAATATCGTGAACAACAAAAGTCAACTTCTCCAAGATCCCTTTCTTAACGCCTTGCGCCGGGAACATATCCCTGTGGCGGTTTATCTGGTCAACGGTATCAAGCTGCAGGGACAGATTGAATCCTTTGACCAGTACGTGGTTTTGCTGCGTAACACCGTGACCCAAATGGTCTACAAGCATGCAATTTCCACTATCGTGCCGGGGCGTGCAGTTAATTTCGCGATGAGCCCTGCCGACGGTGCAGAAGCTCCTTGATAACGTTACCGAGCGGCCCTTTCGGGCTGCTGCGTACGCAGACCTGATTTGACGTCTCGACAAGCTGCCCCCAGCGTGCGCACCATTCTGGTGGGCGTCGATTTAGGCCTTGCGAATTTTGATTCCACATTGGATGAGCTAGGTCAATTGGCGCAAACCGCGGGCATGGAGCCGGTAGCCCGGGTCGTTTGCAAGCGCCGTGCCCCGGATGCGGCCTTGTTTGTAGGCACCGGCAAGGCCGACGAAATCAAACTGCTGGCCCAAAGCTTGGGCGCTCAGGAAATACTGTTCGACCAAAGCCTCAGCCCCGGCCAACAACGCAACCTAGAGCGGCGGTTGGAAATGCCGGTGAACGACCGGACCTTTCTGATTCTCGAAATTTTCGCCCAGCGCGCGCGCAGCCACGAGGGCAAGTTGCAAGTGGAACTGGCGCGGCTGCAATACCTAAGCACCCGTTTGGTACGGCGCTGGTCGCATTTGGAGCGCCAGCGTGGCGGCATCGGTACCCGTGGCGGCCCTGGTGAGACACAGATTGAACTGGACCGGCGCATGATCGCCAACAACATCAATCGCACCAAAGAGCAATTGGACAAAGTTAAGCGCCAGCGCCAGACCCAGCGCAAACAGCGCGACCGGCGCGGTGCTTTTAATATCTCGCTCATCGGGTATACCAATGCGGGCAAATCCACCTTGTTTAATGCACTGGTCAAAGCGCGTGCCTATGCGGCGGACCAGTTGTTTGCCACGCTCGATACCACCACCCGCCAATTGTATTTGGGCGAAGCGGCGCGTTCGGTTTCGCTGTCCGATACCGTAGGCTTTATCCGCGATCTGCCGCACGGTCTGGTGGACGCGTTCCAGGCCACCTTGCAAGAAGCGGTGGACGCTGACTTACTGCTGCAAGTGGTGGACGCGTCCAACCCGGATTACATGCTGCAAATTGAGCAAGTGCAGCGCGTACTGGTGGAGATCGGTGCCGACAAAGTGCCGCAAATATTGGTGTTTAATAAGATCGACGCCATGCCCGAATCCCGGCTGCCTTTGCAAAGTAGGGACTACTTTGAGCTGGACGGCGAGCAGACACCCCGTATTTTTCTTAGTGCACAGGCCGGCACCGGGATTGCGCAGTTGCGCAGCCTGCTCGCACAAACGGCTGCCGCGGGCCCGGTTTTGGCGTCCGGCCAGCCCCAATCCCCCGTGATCTTTGAGGCCGACTCGTAATTGTGGACAATCGGGGGTTGCACATCGCAAGGTATAACAATGAAATTTTCAATGCCAACGCTTAGTTTTGTCGGAATCGTGGGGCGCTTGCGCGGCATGTTCAATCTCAATGACAGCCGTTGGGGGCGTTCGGATGATGCCAAGTCTCCCGCAGGCAGTGGGCCAGATGGACCTTCCAACCCGCAGGAACCAGCTGGACGGCCTGATGCCAAGCCTGAAGCCAAGCCCGCCGACACCCGGCCCGAAGCGCCAACCCCTAACAACCCCGCCAATGATCGCCCTAGAGCAGGCCAACGCCCCGGCGCCAACGCGGGTCCGCCGGATTTAGATGAACTGTGGCGCGATTTCAACCGCAAACTCAACGGTTGGATGGGCGGCGTTAAGCGCGGTGGTGGGGGCGGACGCGGAACGGGTAGCCCGATTCCGCCGGATTTCAAGAATATTCAGATGGGTGGCGGGCTCATTGCAGGCGTACTGCTGCTGATCTGGTTGGCAACCGGCTTTTTCATTGTCCAAGAGGGCCAGCAGGCGGTCATCACGCAGTTCGGTCGTTATAAATCCACGGTCAATGCCGGTTTTAACTGGCGTCTGCCGTATCCGATTCAGCGCCATGAATTGGTGTTTGTCACGCAAATCCGTTCTGTGGATGTGGGCCGCGACAACGTGCTTAAAGCCACCGGCTTGCGTGAGTCGGCCATGCTGACCCAGGACGAGAACATCCTGGATATCAAATTTGCCGTGCAGTACCGCTTGAGCGATGCACGCGCCTTTTTGTTTGAAAGCAAGAACCCGACAGACGCGGTAGTGCAAGCGGCTGAAACCTCGGTGCGCGAGGTACTCGGTAAGATGAAAATGGACGCGGCGCTTTCCGAAGAGCGCGACCAAATCGCCCCTCGCGTGCGCGCCATGATGCAAGAGATCTTGGACCGTTACAAAGTGGGTGTCGAAGTGGTCGCCATCAACTTGCAGCAGGGCGGCGTACGCCCGCCCGAGCAGGTGCAAGCCTCGTTTGACGATGTGCTTAAAGCCGGACAGGAGCGCGAACGCGCCAAGAACGAAGCCCAAGCCTATGCCAACGATGTGATACCGCGTGCAGTAGGCTCGGCGGCCCGCTTGAAAGAAGAGGCAGACGCTTACAAAGCCCGGGTAGTAGCCCAAGCCCAAGGTGATGCGCAGCGCTTTAGGTCGGTGTTCAACGAATACCAAAAAGCGCCGCAGGTTACGCGGGACCGCATGTACCTCGATGCCATGCAGCAAATCTATACCAACGTTACCAAGGTGCTGGTCGATACCCATCAAGGCGCGACTTTGTTAAACCTGCCCCTGGAAAAAATACTGCAAATGAATGCAGCCAGTGAGCCACTGGGCTTGCCCGCTGCTGCGGCCAACGCCGCAGTTGTGCCCCCGACCCCCTTGCCCGCAGCCAACGCGGTGGACCCACGAAGCCGCGAAGCAGCGCGCACCCGTGAGCGCGATGTGCGCTAGGAGAACAGCATGAACCGCATTGGATTTATTGTTTCTAGTTTGTTGGTGCTCTTGGCACTGGCCAGTTCCACCCTTTTTGTCGTGGACCAGCGCCAGTTTGGCGTAGTCTATGCCCTAGGCCAAATCAAGGAAGTGATTACCGAGCCGGGTTTGAATTGGAAGCTGCCGCCGCCATTTCAAAACGTGTCCTATATCGACAAACGTTTGTTGACTTTGGACAGCAGCGATACTGAACCTATGTTGACCGCAGAAAAGCAGCGGGTGGTGATCGACTGGTACGTGCGCTGGCGCATTTCCGAGCCTACGGAGTACATCCGTAACGTGGGCTTGAATGAAGCGGCGGGCGCCAACCAGCTTAACCGTGTGGTGCGCAATGCCTTCCAGGAAGAAATCAACAAGCGCACCGTCAAGGAGTTGCTGTCGCTCAAGCGCGAGGCTTTGATGTCTGACGTCAAGCGTGAAGTTTTGGAGAAAGTGAAGGGTGCCAAGCCCTGGGGCGTGGATGTGGTGGACGTGCGCATTACCCGCGTGGACTATGTGGAGGCGATTACCGAGTCGGTCTATCGCCGTATGGAAGCGGAGCGTAAACGGGTGGCCAATGAATTGCGCTCCACCGGTGCGGCCGAGGGTGAAAAAATCCGCGCCGATGCCGACCGCCAGCGTGAGGTAACGATTGCCAACGCCTACCGCGACGCCCAAAAGATCAAGGGTGAGGGCGATGCCGAGGCAGCGCGTATTTACGCCGAGGCCTTTAACCGCGACCCTCAATTCGCCCAGTTTTACCGCAGCCTGGAAGCTTACAAAAACAGTTTCGCCAACAAGAGCGACGTGATGGTGCTAGACCCCTCGTCCAGCGAATTTTTCAAAGTCTTCCGCAACGGCGGTTCGGGCTCGGCACCGGTAAAAAAATAAGCGGCAGAGCGCCCGCGATTCCCGCTCCCTAGGGTACGGGGCAGGGGTTTGGCCGGTAAAATCGCGCTTTTAACCGAACCCCACTTTATCCATGTCCGCCTGGGTCCTCCCGGATCACATTGCCGATGTGCTGCCTTCTGAGGCGCGCCACATCGAAGAAATCCGTAGAAATTTGCTGGACATGGCGCGTTGCTATGGCTACGAACTGGTCATGCCGCCGTTGCTGGAGCACCTGGAATCGCTGCTCACCGGGACCGGCGAATCGCTGGACTTGCAAACTTTCAAGCTGGTGGACCAGATTTCAGGGCGGATGCTGGGACTGCGCGCGGACAGCACCCCGCAGGTTGCACGCATAGACGCCCATTTGCTTAATCGCCAGGGCGTGGCGCGCCTGTGCTACTGCGGTCCTGTGCTGCACACCCGCCCAGCCGCGCCCCATGCCACCCGCGAACCCTTGCAACTAGGTGCCGAAATTTACGGCCACCAGGGTTTAGAGGCCGATTTGGAAATCCTGACGTTGGCGCTCGATTGCCTACGCGCTGCCAAGGTGCAGGACTTTATGGTGGACTTGGCCGATGTGCGTATCGTCAACAGCCTTTTATCGCTGGCCGCGCTCAGCCCTGCTGAAACTAACGACATTCAGGCTGCGCTTGCCGTCAAAGACGCTACAGCTATTGCCTCTATCGCCCGCCGCGCGGATGCTGCGGTACGCCTTGGCTTGCAAAACTTGACGCGTTGCTATGGCGACGTGCAGGTACTTTCGCAGGCGCGCGCCTTGTTACCCGATCTGCCGGCTATTTCCCAGGCTTTGGACCAACTCCAATGGCTGGCGGGACATCTTGAGGGCACCCCGGTTTCTTTTGACTTGGCGGACTTGCGCGGCTATGCCTATTACAGCGGCGCGCGCTTTGCGGTGTATGCCAAAGGCGCGCCCGATGCCCTGCTGCGCGGAGGGCGTTATGACGCAGTGGGCTCGGTGTTCGGGCGTGAGCGTCCGGCGGTGGGCTTTAGCCTAGACATCAAGGCCTTGGTGGATGTGGTTAGCGGCCCGCCTTTACGCGCAGCCATCCGTGCACCCTGGGGTGAGGATAAAGGTCTGCGTAGCGCGATCGCCAAACTGCGCAGCGCCGGTGAGACAGTGGTCTGCGTTTTGCCGGGCCACGAAAGTGAAATCGATGAGTTCCATTGCGACCGTGTGCTGGTAGCGCAGGGCTCTGAATGGCATCTTGTTCCTGTTTAAAAAAAGCAAATTCATGAATACACGCGCAGGCAGAAATGTAGTGGTCGTTGGAACCCAGTGGGGCGATGAGGGCAAAGGCAAACTGGTCGATTGGCTCACCGAAAGCGCCCAAGGCGTGGTGCGCTTTCAGGGCGGGCACAACGCCGGACATACGCTGGTGATTCATGGCGTCAAAACGGCCTTGCACCTGATTCCCAGCGGCATCATGCGCGCGGGTGTGAAGTGCTATATCGGTAATGGCGTGGTCTTGTCGCCGGCGAAATTATTCGAAGAAATTGAAGGACTGGAAAAAGTTGGAGTGGACGTGCGTTCGCGTCTGCGCATCAGCGAAGCCTGCCCGCTGATTCTGCCGTTTCACGCAGCGCTCGATGTGGCCCGCGAAGCCGCCCGTGAAAAAGGCGGCAATGAAAAAATAGGCACCACTGGGCGTGGCATTGGCCCGGCTTACGAAGACAAAATTGCACGCCGTGCCTTGCGCGTGCAGGACATGAAATTCCCCCAGCGATTTGCCGATAAGCTGCGCGATTTACTGGCTTTGCACAACCATGTGCTGACCAGCTTTTTAGGCTCCAAATCTTTTGATTTTGGGCCCGGCTTGGCGCCCTATATGAAAGGCGGCGAAGTCCAGTTTGAACCGGTTTATGCCCAGGCGATGGAGCATGCTAAGTTGCTCACGCCCATGATGGCCGATGTTTCGCGCGAACTCAATGACGCGCACCAGGCTGGCGCTAATTTATTGTTTGAAGGCGCGCAGGGCACTTTGCTTGATGTGGACCACGGCACTTACCCCTTTGTCACTTCCAGCAACTGCGTCGCCGGTAATGCTTCCGCTGGTGCCGGGGTGGGTCCCGGAATGCTGCATTACATCTTGGGCATTACCAAAGCCTATTGCACGCGCGTGGGCAGTGGCCCTTTCCCGACCGAGTTGGAATGGGAAGTGCCTGGCACGCCGGGTTACCACATGAGCACCGTAGGCGCCGAAAAAGGCGTTACCACCGGGCGCTCGCGCCGCTGCGGATGGTTTGACGCCGCCTTGCTCAAGCGGTCGGCGCAGGTCAATGGCCTGAGCGGTTTGTGTATCACCAAGCTCGATGTGCTCGATGGCCTGAGCGAGCTCAAGCTGTGTACTGGCTATAGGCTGGACGGCGCTCTTACCGATATTTTGCCCATGGGCGCGGACGAGATCGCACGTTGCGAGCCGGTGTATGAAAGCATGCCCGGCTGGACGCAAAGCACCGTGGGCGTGACCGACTACAAACAACTGCCTGAAGAGGCGCGCCGTTATTTGGAGCGTATTGCAGTATTGACTGGCGTGCCGATTCATATGGTGTCCACCAGTCCGGATCGGGACCACACCATTTTGATGCGTGACCCCTACCAGGCACCCTAAAAGTGGCGCTTGCAAGGTCGTCGAAATTTGTAGCAGCGGTATCAGCCGCACAATCGTATTTACCAAGGAGCTGGGTATGTTGACGGAAGACGGCAAACATTTGTACGTGAGCTATGACGAGTACCACAACCTGATCGAAAAGCTCGCGATCAAGGTGTTCCAGTCAGGCTGGGAGTTCGACACGATTTTGTGTCTGGCACGCGGCGGCATGCGTCCGGGCGATATTTTGTCCAGGGTGTTTGATAAGCCCTTGGCCATCATGTCCACCAGTTCTTACCGATCCGACGCAGGTACGCTCCAAGGCCATTTAGACATCGCCCGTTTCATCACCACACCCAAGGGTGAGATCGCCGGTAAGGTCTTGCTGGTCGACGATTTGGCCGACTCGGGCCATACGCTCAATGCAGTGATCCACCAATTAAAGAACAATTACGCACCTATTACCGAGTTGCGCAGTGCGGTGATCTGGACCAAAGCCTTGTCTACTTTCACACCAGATTATTCGGTGGAATTTTTGCCGACCAACCCCTGGATTCATCAGCCTTTTGAGAGCTATGACGCGATGCGCCCAGCGCAGCTCATCCAAAAGTGGAGCGTTTAGGCGGGTCACGCGGATGAAGCCCATAAGCACTACGCTGATCCACCACCCCTACGAAGCACCTGGCGGTTTTGAGTCCCCCGCTGTGGGTGTTTTCAAAGCATCCACGGTGTTTTTCCCTTCGGTGGCTGCTATGCGCAGCCGCCAGTGGAAAGACAAAACGGCTTACACCTATGGCTTGCATGGCACGCCCACCACTTACACGCTGGAAGAACGGCTGTGCAGCCTAGAGGGCGGACTGCAATGTGTGCTCACGCCCAGCGGCCTTTCGGCAATTGCCTTGGTAGCCTTGGCTTTGTTGAAATCGGGTGACGAGGTTTTACTGCCTGACAATTGCTACGAGCCCAACAAAACTTTGGTCGAGGGCGAGTTGGTGGGATGGGGCGTAAGTCACCGTTTTTATAACCCCATGGACCCGCAGGACTTGCAGTCCAAGCTCTCTAGCGCCACGCGCCTGGTCTGGCTAGAAGCGCCAGGCTCAGTCACCCTGGAGTTTCCGGACCTTGCGCAATTGACCCGCATTTGCAAGCAGCATGGGGCACTGGTGGCCTTTGACAATACCTGGGGCGCCGGGATCGCATTCGCGCCCTTTGACCTGACGCCGGGCACGCCTTGCGCCGTGGATATTTCGATTCAGGCGCTTACCAAATACCCCAGCGGTGGCGGTGATGTGTTGATGGGCAGTGTGATCACGCGCGATGCGGATTTGCATATGCGCATCAAACTTTGCCATATGCGCATGGGTTTGAACGTGGGCCCCAACGATGTGGAGTTGGTCTTGCGCGGCTTGCCGTCCATCGCGATGCGCTACCAGGCCCAAGACCAGAGCACGCGGGCTTTGGCCGCCTGGTGCCAGACGCAAGCGGCTTTTGTGCAGGTGTTACATCCGGCGCTTGAGGGCTCTCCTGGCCATGACCATTGGCAGCGCTTGTGTGCGCCACAAGGCGCTGGTGCGGCGGCCTGCCTGTTCAGCGTGGTGATCGATCCCGCCTATACGCAAGACCAGGTGGATGCTTTTTGCGATAGCTTGCAGTTGTTCCGACTGGGTTACAGCTGGGCCGGGCCGGTCAGTCTGGTCGTGCCCTACAACTTGGCGCGTATGCGGGGCGGCTGGCCTGCGGGTATCGCCCCTGGCACGCTGGTGCGCTTTGCCGTGGGCTTTGAGGCGACAGAGGATTTACAGGCCGATATTGCACAAGCTTTGCGCGCCTTAACGCCCCCATAGGCCGCTGCCGCCTGCATCCAGGTAGGTCAGGTACACACGCAGCTCAAATTCCAGTTGGTGGTAGCGCGGCTCCATGTGTTCGCACAGCTGGTAAAAACTTTTGTCGTGGTCTTTCTCGCGCAAATGCGCCAGCTCGTGGACCACGATCATGCGCAAAAAGTCTTCGGGCGCCGCTTTGAAAATACTCGCAATGCGCAGCTCGTGTTTTGACTTGAGCTTGGCACCTTGTACCCGTGAAATGCGCGTATGCGTTCCCAGCGCATGGGCAATTACCTGCAATTTACTGTCGTAGGCCACTTTGCTTAAGGAGGCAGCGCTGCGCATGTGGCTTTGGCGGATGTCCTGGACGTAGGCGTACAAAGCCCCGTCGGTACGCACCACGTGTGCTTGCGGATATTTACGCAACAACCAATCGCCCACGGTCCCGCGCGTGAGCATGCTGAGTACTTGGGAAACCGTGTCCTGTGGGTAGGCGCGCAAATAGGGCGCTGGCACTGGCAGTGGCGCAGCGGCGTTCATGTTGACACCGGCCTCAGCCAGCTCAGTTTTCCCGGCGCAGGGCAGGGAACAGAATCACATCCCGGATGCTGGGGCTGTCGGTCAGGAGCATCATCAGCCGGTCAATGCCGATGCCGCAACCGCCAGTGGGGGGCATCCCATATTCCAGCGCCCGCACAAAATCGTGGTCATAAAACATGGCCTCGTCGTCGCCACTGTCTTTGGCGCTGACTTGCGCCTGAAAACGCGCCGCCTGGTCTTGCGCATCATTGAGTTCGCTAAACCCGTTGCCAAATTCCCGCCCGGTGATGTACAGCTCAAAGCGTTCGGTCACTTCCGGGTGGGTATCGCTGGCACGGGCCAGCGGTGAAATTTCGACTGGGTGCTCGCAAATAAACGTGGGTTGCCACAGCTTGTCTTCGACATGCTCTTCGAAATACATCACTTGCAAGCCCGCCAGGCTGCGCTTGGACAACTTATTTTTCGCGTCACTGAGGCCGGCCTTGCGCAAGGCGGTGCGTAGCCAATCGGCATCGTTCACATTCGCGCCGGCGTCGGTGTATTTGTCGATGGCTTCCAATATCGTTAAGCGCTCGAAAGGCGCTGCCAGGCCTACCGGTTTGCCGCCATAAATCAAGTCCAAGGTACCCACCGCTTTGAGTGCCGCGTCACGTACCAAAGACTCTGTGAACGCCATCAGGTCGCGGTAATTCCAATAGGCCGCGTAAAACTCCATCATGGTGAATTCGGGGTTGTGGCGCACCGAGATGCCTTCGTTACGGAAATTGCGGTTGATTTCAAACACCCGGTCAAAGCCGCCGACGATCAAGCGTTTGAGGTAAAGCTCAGGCGCGATGCGCAAAAACATTTGCTGGTCCAGCGCGTTGTGGTGGGTAGTAAATGGTTTGGCGTTGGCGCCCCCGGGGATAGGGTGGAGCATCGGCGTTTCGACTTCGAGAAAGCCGTGTTCCACCATAAAGGCGCGGATGCTGCTCACCGCCGTGCTACGCGCGACAAAGCGCTTGCGGGCCGCCTCGTCGGTCATCAGGTCAATATAGCGCTGGCGGTATTTCACTTCCTGGTCGTGTATGCCGTGGAACTTGTCCGGCATGGGGCGCAGGCTTTTGGTTAAGAGCCGCACTTCGCTGGCGTGGACTGACAGTTCTCCGGTCTTGGTTTTGAACAAGCGCCCGGTGGCGGCCACGATATCGCCCAAATCCCAGTGTTTAAAGTCTTCGTAGCGTTCGGCACCTACTTCTTCGCCTTTAACATAAATCTGAATGCGCCCATTGCTCGGCCCAAAAGACGCATCCTGCAAAGTGCAAAAGCTGGCCTTGCCCATAACGCGTTTGAGCATCATGCGGCCCGCGACTTTGACTTCTACATGCAGGCTTTGCAGTTCTTCGGCGCTTTTATCGTCGTAGAGCGCAAACAGATTAGCAGCCACATGGTCTGGCGCAAAGTCGTTCGGGAAGGCGGGGCCTAGGCCTTGCGCCTGGCGTTCGCGCAGAGTTTTCAGCTTTTCGCGCCGCTCCAAAATGAGTTGGTTTTCGTCTAGATGTGCTGTGGGCGGCGTAGTGGCTTCGGACATGGATGTGCGCTAAAGAGAGAAAAAATGCGGGCCGTTTCGTGCTGTAGTTCGGCTGCGGGGCGAAGTGCGGATTCTAAGAGCCTACCGCTGGCGCTTATCATCCCGCCTATTTCCAGAAAACGGCTCGCTGCGCGCGATGCTTTTTGACATGCCCTACCAAATTATCTCGATGGTGTTGGACCTTGTCGTCGGAGTCATCGGCGGGGCCTGTTTGCTGCGCCTGTATATGCAACAGCAGCGCATTCCCATGTCGGCGCGGGCCGGCAACCCGCTAGGGCCTTTTTTATTTGCGGTGAGCGATTGGATCGTGTTGCCGCTACGCCGCTTTTTGCCCGGCTTGGCGCTGCTGGACTTGGCTAGTTTGCTTGCGGCCTATTTCTTGGAATTAGCGCAATATTCACTGCTTTGGCTAATTCAGGGCATGCCCTACGGATTTGGCGCAGTGGCTGGGCTGGCGGGGGTGGGAATACTTCGCTTGGCAGTGTCGGGCACCACGGCCATCGTGTTTATCTACGCGCTGTTGTCTTGGGTGCAATCCGCATCGCCGGTGTCTGATTTGCTGGACCGCCTGGTAGCGCCCCTTTTGGCGCCGATCCGCCGTTATCTACCTTTGGTGGGTGGGGTGGATCTATCGCCCCTGGCTTTGCTGCTGGCGCTGCAAATAGCAGGCCTACTGATCCATCCGCTTGATGGCGCAATTTTGATGCTGCTTGCCTGAAGCCGCAGCCCTGTCAGTCCCCCTTTAAATTACCGCGTCGGTGGGATGACGCTGCAACATAGCCAGCGCTTCGGCCACGGTTTTGCGCATTTCGCGCCGGTCGCAAATCAGGTCGATCGCGCCTTTGGTTTGTAAAAACTCGGAGCGCTGGAAGCCTTCGGGCAGCGTCACCCGTACCGTGGACTCGATCACGCGCGGCCCGGCAAAGCCGATCAAGGCCTTGGGCTCGGCAATCACGATGTCACCCAGGAAGGCGAAACCGGCGCTCACGCCACCCATGGTCGGGTCGGTGAGCACGCTGATGTAAGGCAATCCTTTTTTGGCCAGGCGCGTGAGCGAGGCATTGGTTTTGGCCATTTGCATCAGGCTGAGTAAGCCCTCTTGCATGCGGGCACCGCCGGTCGCGGTAAAGCACAAAAAGGCGGATTTTTGCTCCATGGCCGCCTCCACGCCGCGTACAAAGCGCTCGCCCACGACCGAGCCCATGCTGCCGCCCATGAACTCAAATTCAAAGCAGGCGGCCACCACCCCAATCCCATGCACCGACCCGCCGATAACGACCAGCGCATCAGTCTCATTGGTATTTTCTAGGGCTTCTTTCAGGCGCTCTGGGTATTTGCGGCTGTCTTTGAATTTGAGTGCGTCCACCGGCAGCACTTCTTGTCCTATTTCAAATCGGCCTTCGTTGTCCAAAAACGCATCCAGCCGCGCTCGTGCGCCGATGCGGTGGTGGTGACTGCACGTAGGACAGACATTAACGTTTTGCTCCAAGTCCGACTTGTACAGCACGGTTTCACAGCCCGGGCATTTGACCCATAGGCCTTCGGGCACCGTGCGGCGGTCCGCTGGGTCGGTTTGCTCAATCTTGGCAGGTAGCAGTTTTTCGAGCCAACTCATAGTCTTACTCCGTGTTTCGCATGCCTAAGGCATGCGGGTTCTAAGCTGGTGTCAGGCATCCATGGCGCTGCGCACTTCGGCCAAGAAGGCTTGCGCGGTAGGCGCCACCGCATTGCGGGCTGCATTCTCAATCAATTGGATCATTTTGCTGCCGATCACTACCGCGTCAGCCACTTTGGCAATGGTGGCGGCGGTCGCGCCGTCGCGAATTCCAAAGCCTACGCCGACAGGAATCTGGATGTGGCGGCGTATGCGCGGCAGCATAGCGCCCACGGCATCGGTGTCCAGCGTGCCCGCGCCGGTTACGCCTTTGAGGGATACGTAATACACATAACCGCTGGCAACCGCCGCGACTTGCGCCATGCGCTCATCGGTGCTGGTTGGGGCCAGTAAAAATATCAGGTCCATATCGCGGGCGCGCAATTGGGTGGCAAATTCAACGCATTCCTCCGGCGGGTAGTCCACTACCAGCACCCCGTCCACCCCGGCTAGCGCGGCATCGTGGACAAAGGGGCTGTCCACGCCAGGGGCGGCGTGGCGCTGGTCGTAGCGCTCTATGGGATTGGCATAGCCCATCAGCACGACTGGCGTGTTGTGGTTGGTCTGCCTAAATTGGCGCACCATCTCCAGCACCTGCACCATACCGATGCCCATGGCCAAGGCTTTGTCGCCCGAGCGTTGGATCACCGGGCCGTCGGCGCTGGGGTCAGAGAAGGGGACGCCTAGTTCGATGACGTCGGCCCCGGCGGCCACCATGGCATGCATCAACTCTGGCGTGACATCCGCATAGGGAAAGCCCGCGGTGACAAAGGGAATCAAGGCTTTGCGGCCCTGGGCGGCCAAAGCGGCAAACGTGCCTTGGATGCGGCTCATGCTTTTACTCCTAGGCCGTGCAGCATGACAGGATGCTCGATAGCCCCTTTAACGCTTTGCCCTTGGCAGCTCGGGCGGCAAAAGAAGTCTCCATGGCTCAGGTCCGCCACGGTACCGATGTCTTTATCACCCCGGCCCGAAAGATTGACCAGTATCGACTGGTCAGGCCGCATGGTCTTAGCCAAATCCATGGCGTAGGCTACCGCGTGGCTCGACTCTAGTGCCGGAATGATGCCTTCGGTGCGGCACAAATAGTGGAATGCCTCAAGCGCCCGTTTGTCGGTGATGCCCACGTATTGTGCGCGACCAATGTCGCTTAGAAATGCGTGTTCCGGGCCGACGCCGGGGTAGTCCAGGCCGGCGCTGATGCTATGCGTTTCGGTGACTTGGCCGTTATCGTCCTGCAACACATAAGTTCGGTTGCCGTGTAACACGCCCGCGCTGCCGCGCTGAATAGATGCCGAATGCTTGCCGCTGTCCAGCCCTTCGCCCGCCGCTTCCACGCCAATCAGCTGCGTGTTTTCAAAAGGGATGTAGGGGTAAAAAATACCCATGGCGTTGCTGCCACCGCCTACGCAGGCGATGACTGCGTCGGGTTGGGTGTTGGCCGCATGTTGCGCAGCTAGCATGTCCGGCATTTGGGCAATGCATTCGGTGCCGATGATGCTTTGGAAATCGCGCACCATCATGGGGTAGGGGTGCGGACCGGCCACGGTGCCGATGATGTAGAAGGTGTTATCCACATTTGCCACCCAGTCGCGCATGGCTTCGTTGAGCGCGTCCTTCAGGGTGCGGCTGCCGGACTCGACCGGCACCACGGTGGCACCCAGCAGTTTCATGCGGTAGACGTTGGGGCTTTGGCGCTTCACATCTTCACTGCCCATATAGACCACGCACTCCAAGCCGTAGCGGGCGCAAATGGTGGCGGTGGCCACACCGTGCTGACCGGCGCCCGTCTCCGCGATGATGCGCGGCTTGCCCATGCGCTTGGCTAGCATGGCCTGGCCTATGGTGTTGTTGATTTTGTGGGCGCCGGTGTGGTTCAGGTCTTCGCGCTTGAGGTAAATCTGCGCGCCGCCCATTTCCCGGCTCATGCGCGCGGCGTGGTAAATCGGTGAAGGGCGCCCCACAAAATGGGCTAATTCGGACTTGAACTCTGCCACAAATTGCGGGTCGTGCTGGTAGCGCGCGTAAGCGGCTTTGAGTTCGTTGATGGCGTGGGTTAGCGTTTCAGAGACAAAGCTGCCGCCGTATTTGCCGAAATGGCCGCGGACATCGGGTTGTTGGTAATCAAGCATGTTCAATGTAATCCTGCAAGGCGTTGGTCGGCGGCGCGAACGGCGGCGACAAACTGATTCATTTTTTCGGAGTCTTTGACGCCCTTGAGGGTTCCGCCCCCAGGCGCATCGACTTCGACTGCGGAACTGACGTCCACGGCCAGCGATTTACAGCGTGGCCGTAGCAGGGCGATGCCGTCGCCCACGTTTGCAGCAGTGAGTCCACCACTCAAGACGAGGTGAGCGTTGACGCTTGGAGGAAGCAGTGACCAATTGAATGCCTTACCGCCGCCGCCGAATCCTTCGACATGGGCGTCGAGCAAGATGGCTTGGGCTTGGGAATAATCGAGTGCATATTTTACGAGGTCAAAATCCGCCCCTGCCGAGCCGGTGGGAATACGGGCTGCGCGCAAAAAGGGGCGCTGCCCGGCTCCGGCCAGCGTAGCGCAGGTTTGGGGACTTTCGTCGCCATGTAATTGCAGCAGCGCCGTGGGCAGCAGGGCGCAGGCTGCGGCCACATCGCCGGGTTCGGGGTTGACAAACAGCAGCACCGGGGTAACGAAAGGCGGCAGCAGGTGGGCCAGTTCGGCGGCCCGCTCTGCGTTGACGGCACGCGGGCTTTTGGCGTAGAGCACAAAGCCGATGGCATCCACGCCTGCGGCTACTGCGGCTTGCACGTCTTGCTCGCGCGTCAGGCCGCAGACTTTGATGCGGGTACGTGGGGCGGTGGCTTGCGGGTTCATGGGAGCCAATCATACGCAGGCGTGTGCTCTGGCATGCCGAAGTGGGCCGCATACCGAGGACCTAGAAAATACAGTCCCGCCGGAGAAAAAGTGGGCGCAGCCTGTTTACGGTCGCGCGCCTGCAAGACTGTTTCCATCCATTCTGGCGCCTCCAGGCCCTGCCCAACCCGTACCAGTGAGCCCATGATGTTGCGGATCATGTGGTGCAAAAAGGCGCTAGCCTCGAAATCAAAGCGCCAATACGCGCCGCGCTGCACCATGTCGATGCGCAACAGGTTTTTCACTGGCGAGAGCGCCTGGCATTCCGAAGCGCGAAACGCGCTGAAATCGTGTTCACCCAGCAGGTAGTCTGCCGCCCGGCGCATGGCGGGGCCATCGAGCTGTCGAAAGCTCCAGCCTACGCGGCCCGCTTCCAGGGTGGGCCGTACTTCGGACTGGCGCAGCACATAGGCATAACGCCGGCTCTGCGCGCTGGCGCGGCAGTGAAAATCAGGCGGCGCTGGCAGCGCCCATTCGACCGCGATATCGCTGGGTAACTTGCTATTGGTGCCGCGTACCCAGGCATGGTTGCTTCGGTCAACCGGGCTTTCAAAGTGCACCACTTGCATGAGGGCGTGGACGCCAGCGTCGGTACGTCCTGCGCATAATGTGGAAATCTGGGCGCCAGTGAATTCGGTCAGAGCGGCTTCTAGTCGATCTTGGACGGTAAGCCCGGACGATTGGCTTTGCCATCCTTGATAGGGCAGCCCGTTGTAGCTCAAGCCCAAAACCATGCGCATGCTTAGGCCTTGATGCGGCTCGTCGGCGCACGCCTCACTTAAGCGTTGCCATCATGGCCTGGGCTGCTTCACGTTGCTCGTCTGAGCCGTTAGCTATTACTTCATCGAGCATACTGCGCGCGCCTTGCATCTCGCCGATTTCTATAAATTGTTTTGCCAATTCCATGGAAGTTTCCAACTGCTCTGACATGCTCTGCGTTTGTGGAGAAGGGCTTTGAGCCAAGTCCAATGAAAGAGCGTTCAGGCTAAAGGGCTTTGGGCCCGATGATGTGACCATTTTGCCCGGTACGCCCCCGTCCCCGCCAGGCGCGAAGGATAGCACGGGGTCTATTGTGTGTTCGGCACTTGCCAAGTTGGCTGGTGGGCTAGCGGCAGTGAAATTACCCCCAAAAACAGAGTTTTCGAATTCCAGCATCCCGCCCTTGGGATTGGCAGACACGCTTGCCGCCGTCGCATTTTGGTAACGCGGATTACCCGGCTCAATGGACTGACCCAGCGATTGAATCTGTGCCCAGTCCGTACTGACCTTGCCTGAAATTACTTCCACCTGGTCTGCGCAGTCGGCGAAATTGGCAGTGTCCTGACGAGCGGCGTAGATTTCTGCCAGCTTTAAATGGATTGCAACGCGCTTCGGGTCTTGAATCAAGCCTTCGCGTAATATTTCTTCCGCCGGTTCATCTTTACCGTAGGCCAAATACACATCCGCTTCGGCCACCGGATCCAATTCAGCGGCGAAAACAGAGTTTTCTGCCTGTAATCTTGAGTTGGACAGGTTGGTGTCCACCTGGTCACCTCCATAAGAGGCATTGTTGACTTCTGTATTGATGGTCCAGGGAGCCTCGCTTTTTTCTTCTGCTGAGACCGCCGTGACCGCAGGCGTCGCCTTTCCGACATTCTTGCGTTTACGTGCCCACACGAATGCGCCAACGCCTGAAAATATGACGCCCATGCTTATGAGGAAAATTCTCCAATAATCCGCCAGGGCTTCTAGCACAAGGTCCGGAAAATCAGACTCTTCCGGTACTGGGGCTGGCGTGGATGCTACTTTGGATGGCACTTTAGGTGCTTCAGGCTGCTGCGGAGCCGATACCTGCGAAGCAGGCGTCAACGGCGCTGCAATTGATATTGGATCGACCTTGTCGGTACTTTGCGCTACAGGTGGACTAGTCACAGCGTTGGCGCTCGGGCTTGGCGCCGCATCTATTGGTTTGGATGCGGCAGCACTTGGCTGTGGCAATGAGGTCGCTTTGGCCAAGGCGCTCAATTCCTGGACATTTTTCTCCAATTCGGCAGCGCGATCCAACTCTCTTTGCTTATTCCTTTCTCTGGCCAATTGCTCGAGCTTTTCTACTTCTTTTTTGTCAGGCTTGGTATTTTTGCTCAGCTTTAAAGCGTCTACTCTTGGTGCTGTTGGTGCCTTCGCCGTTACTGAGTTTGTGGTGTTCTCATTGGCGTCGGAATGTTCACCGTCTTTGGCCGAAAGCATTTGCTTCTTGCCTGCGCGTTGTAAAGTGTTATGGGCAAGCGCCTGCGTTGCAAGGCTGGCACGAGCATCTTGAGGTTTGATCTGAAATACGCTCTCGGGCGCAGGAACAGTGATGACCGCGCCGGACAGCATTAAGTTAACGTTATCTCTGATAAAGGCCTGCGGGTTGGATTGCAGTAAGGCAATCAACATTTGTTCGGTGCTGGCACCTTCAGGCTTGAGACGGTTAGCGATTTTCCCTGCTGTATCGCCAGGGCGAACCCTTAGGTTGTTTTGGTCATCAGGTAGTATTGCCGGATTGCCAAACTTGCGACCGTTAGCGTTTGTTCCCGTAAAGTTGGTGGCCGCAATTGCAGCTAATGGTGTAGGGTCTGCCGCAGACGCGGCCCCCACTGGAGAAGTCGTCGCAACCGGGCTCAGTTGCGCCAATTCTGGCCCGGCAAGGGCGCCATCGTTAGGGGGGGGCGGATCCAACAAAAGGCGATAGGGACGTATGAGCTTAGCGGCGCTGGAAGATACTTCAATGACCAAATCCACAAAGGGTTCAGCAATAGGACGTGCACTGCGCAGCTTGATGAATCGGGTTCCGTCTGGGCGCCGCAGCAACTCAACTTGTGCATCGCCAATGGACTGGTTGTAGTCCATATTCAAGTCAAAAAAGGCTTTAGGGTCGGCAATTCCAACTTTCAGGCTTAATTCTTCCTGAGGTCCCAGGTTCAAAATATCGATTTCCGCTACCAGGTTTTGTCCCAGGTTAGAGCGTACTGCGATTGGCGCCAAAGTAATTGCATTGGCAATATTCGCAAAAACAGTGCTGCTTAACCAAAAAATGGCCAGTAGCCACTTCACCGAAAAAAAGCGCGCCCAACCCATGTTTAACCCCCCAATATTCGAATGTCACTATATTATCATTAAAAATATGATAATAATATTAACAATAGTATATAACTATTGAATTTTTCGGATATTGGGATTTCGACGTGTCTTGGCCTTTGGTTTTACGAGAGGCATGCGGCTCGTTCGCAGGCGCAATTAGGCCTCCAGCAGGATGCGCAACATGCGCCGCAGCGGCTCGGCAGCACCCCAAAGCAGCTGGTCCCCGATGGTGAAGGCGCCCAGATACTGCGGTCCCATGACGAGTTTGCGAACCCGGCCAACCGCAATATCCATGGTGCCAGTGACCGCCACGGGTGTCAGGTCGCGCACGCTATCCATACGGTTATTGGCGACAAAACGCACCCAGGCATTGTCATTTTTCAACATATCCTCAATATCGGCCAAGGGCACATCGCGCTTCATTTTGATGGTGAGGCTCTGGCTGTGGCAGCGCATGGCGCCGACGCGTACGCAAATGCTGTCTATGGGCACGGGATTTTCTTGCCGGCCTAAGATTTTGTTGGTTTCTGCACTGCCTTTCCATTCTTCCAGGCTGGTGCCGTCGCCTCGGTCACTGTCGATCCAGGGGATCAGGCTACCGGCCAGGGGGACCATAAAGTTTTTGGTTTCTTCCTTTGAGAGGGCGCGCTGGGTGGCGGCTACCTGGCGGTCAATCTCCAAAATCGCGCTGGAGGGATTGTCTAAGTGGGTGCGCACCGCGTTGTTGAGCGTGCCCATTTGGGTCAGCAACTCGCGCATGTGCTGCGCGCCGCCGCCGCTGGCTGCTTGGTAGGTAGTGGCCGTCATCCATTCCACCAAATCGGCCTTGAACAGGGCGCCTAGGCCCATCAACATACAGCTCACTGTACAGTTGCCGCCGATATAGTCTTTCACGCCGCGCGCCAATGCGGCGTCGATCACAGGTCGATTCACAGGGTCCAAAATAATGACCGCATCGTCTTTCATGCGCAGCGTTTTGGCAGCATCAATCCAATAGCCGTTCCAGCCAGCTGCGCGCAGTTTGGGATAAATTTCGGTGGTGTAGTCGCCGCCCTGGGCGGTGATGATGATGTCGCAACGTTGCAGGGCGGCCAAGTCGAAGGCGTCTTGCAGTATGGTTTCGTTCTTGGCAAAGGCGGGCGCCGCACCGCCGCTGTTGGAGGTAGAGAAAAACAAGGGTTCGATCAGGTCAAAGTCGCCCTCTGCCTGCATCCGGTCCAACAACACCGAGCCGACCATGCCGCGCCAGCCGACCAATCCTACTAACTTACTCATTACTTTGCCCTTTCAAAAAAACAGTGTGTGACCTGACTGTTTTCCCGGCTCGTCTGGCCGGGGGGCGCACGACGAACCGGGCTGTGTCAGCCGGTCGTGGTTTTGGTGATGATTGCGCGCGCACCAGCACGAGCCGTAATGGCCGTGACGGGGATCAGAGTGAACAGGTGGGCGCGACACATGGAAAAGATTGTAGCCCCACTCGCTGAGGGCTGGCTTACCACTTAGGCTTTGCGGCTTCAAACCGCACGCTGATCCGCGTTAGCCCAAAGCCTTCACCACCGCGTCGCCCATCTCCCGCGTGCCGACCTTTGAAGTGCCGGGGCTGTAGATGTCGGGGGTGCGCAGGCCTTGGGTGAGCACAGCGTCCACGGCTTTTTCGATGCGGGCGGCGGCCTCGGGTTGTTGCAGGCTAAAGCGCAGCATCATGGCGACGCTCAGGATGGTGGCCAGCGGGTTGGCCACGCCTTGGCCGGCGATGTCAGGGGCGCTGCCGTGGCTGGGCTCGTACAGGCCCTGGTTGCGGCTGTTCAGGCTGGCTGAGGGCAGCATGCCGATGGAGCCGGTCAGCATGGAGGCTTCGTCGCTCAGGATGTCGCCAAACATATTGCCGGTCACCACCACGTCAAAGCGCTTGGGCTGCTTGACCAGTTGCATGGCGGCGTTGTCCACATACATATGGTCTAGCGCGATATCGGGGTAGCTTTGGCCCACTTCGGTAACCACGTCTTTCCAGAACTGGAAGGTTTCCAGCACATTGGCTTTGTCCACGCTAGTGACGCGGCCTTCGCTGCCTGCTGCCTTGCGGGTGCGCGCGGCCTGGAAGGCGACATGGGCAATACGCTCAATTTCAGGCTTGCTGTAGCGCATGGTGTCGAAGGCTTCTTCGGCGCCAGGGAAGTGGCCGTCAGTGGCGGTGCGTCGTCCGCGCGGTTGGCCGAAATAAATGTCGCCTGTCAGTTCGCGGATGATCAGGATATCGAGGCCCGAGATCAATTCGGGCTTGAGGCTGGAGGCATTGACCAGTTGCTCGTAGCAAATAGCGGGGCGGAAATTGGCGAACAAGCCCAGGTGCTTGCGCAGGCCCAAAATCGCCTGCTCGGGGCGCAGGGCGCGCTCCAGTGTGTCGTATTTCCAGTCGCCCACCGCGCCGAACAAAATCGCGTCGGAATCTTTGGCTAATTGCAAAGTCGAATCGGGCAACGGGTGGCCGTGCGACTCATAGGCGGCGCCACCGACGGGTGCGCTTTCCATGGTGAAGGACAGGTCCAGGGCTTGGAGCACCTTGATGGCCTCGGCCACAATTTCGGTGCCGATGCCGTCGCCCGGCAGGATTGCGATTTTCATTTACTGCTTTCTTTCTTGTGTTTTACATGGTGTGCGCCAGCCAGGGCTTGGTGGCCAGGCGCTGCGCTTCAAAGGCGCGGATTTTGTCGGCGTTGCGCAGCGTCAGGCCGATATCGTCCAAGCCATTGAGCAGGCAAAACTTACGAAAGGCCTGTACTTCAAAGGCAATTTCATCCCCCTGTGGTCGGATGACGCACTGGCGCGCCAAATCGACGGTCAGCGTAAAGCCGGGAAAGGCCAGGGCCTCGCTAAACAACTTGTCCACTACCGGAGCGGGCAATACGATAGGCAAGAGGCCGTTTTTGAAGCAGTTATTGAAAAATATATCGGCAAAGCTGGGCGCAATGATGGCGCGAAAACCATACTGGTCCAACGCCCAGGGCGCGTGTTCGCGCGAGGAACCACAGCCGAAATTTTTGCGCGCCAGCAGCACCGATGCCCCAGCGTAGCGCGGCTGATTGAGCACAAAGTCGGGGTTGGGCTTGCGCGTGGCCGGGTCCTGGCCGGGCTCGCCGTGGTCCAGGTAGCGCCACTCGTCAAAGAGGTTGGGGCCAAAGCCGGTTTTCTTAATCGACTTTAAGAACTGCTTGGGAATGATGGCGTCGGTGTCCACGTTTTCGCGGTCCATGGGTGCCACCAGGCCTGTATGTACGGTAAATTTTTGCATCGCTAGGCTCTCGATTAAAGGTACTTGCGGACGTCCACAAAGTGGCCATGGATGGCCGCTGCAGCTGCCATCGCGGGACTGACCAAATGGGTGCGGCCACCGGCACCCTGACGGCCTTCGAAGTTGCGGTTGCTGGTGGAGGCGCAGCGCTCGCCGGGCTCCAGGCGGTCGGCGTTCATGGCCAGGCACATCGAGCAACCCGGTTCGCGCCACTCAAAGCCTGCCGCCTTAAAAATCTCGTGCAGGCCCTCGCGCTCTGCCTGCTCTTTGACCAAGCCCGAGCCAGGCACCACCATCGCCAGCTTGATATTCTTGGCCACTTTTTGGCCGATGCGTTTCACCACCGCAGCTGCTTCGCGCATGTCTTCGATGCGGCTGTTGGTACACGAGCCGATAAACACTTTGTCCACAAACAAATCATTGAGGGCTTTACCAGGTTGCAAGCCCATATAGACCAAAGCCCGCTCGATCGCATCGCGCTTACTGGGGTCTTTTTCTTTGTCGGGATCGGGAACAAAGCCATTGATGTCCAGCACCATTTCGGGAGAGGTGCCCCAGGTCACTTGCGGCAAGATATCGGCGGCTTTGAGTTCGACCACCGTATCAAAGTGCGCGTCCGCATCGGACTGCAAAGTTTGCCAGTAGGCGACCGCCAGATCCCACTCCGCACCACCCGAAAACTGGCCAGTTTTCGCATCGGTTCCAGGCGAAAGCGGGCGGCCCTTCACGTACTCGATAGTTTTTTCGTCCACTGCCACCAGCCCGGCGCGCGCACCGGCCTCGATGGCCATATTGCACAAGGTCATGCGGCCTTCCATGCTCAGTGCGCGGATGGCACTGCCAGCAAACTCGATGGTGTAGCCGGTGCCGCCGGCAGTGCCAATGCGGCCAATGATCGCCAGCACAATGTCTTTGCCGGTCACGCCTTTCGGTACTGTGCCCTCTACTTTGATCAGCATGTTCTTGGCTTTTTTGGCCAGCAGGGTTTGCGTGGCCATCACATGCTCGACTTCAGAGGTGCCGATGCCATGGGCCAATGCGCCGAAAGCGCCGTGGGTAGAGGTGTGGCTATCGCCGCAGACTACCGTCATACCCGGCAGCGTCGCGCCCGTCTCTGGGCCAATCACGTGCACGATGCCCTGGCGTTTGGACAAAAAGGGGAAAAACGCCGCTGCGCCCGATTCTTTGATATTGGCGTCTAGCGTGGTAATTTGCTCTTTGCTGATGGGGTCGGTGATGCCGTCGTAGCCCAATTCCCAGCCGGTGGTAGGCGTGTTGTGGTCGGCGGTGGCGACGATGGAGCTGACGCGCCAGACTTTACGTCCCGCCTGGCGCAGGCCCTCAAAGGCCTGGGGGCTGGTGACTTCGTGGACCAGATGGCGGTCGATATAGAGGATGGCAGTGCCGTCTTCTTCGGTATGAACGACATGTTCATCCCAGATTTTGTCGTAGAGGGTGCGTCCCATGGGGCTGTTCCTTGTTGGCGGTCGAGCATTTTATGCCGCCGGGCTTGGCGCGCAGGTGGGCGCGGTGATTGCGGACAGTACAAAAAACTTGCCCCGCAAAAGCGGGGCAAGAATAAGGTTCGGTAAATCGCTTATCGCCGGCCGATTTCCGGTACGTCGCGCTGCACCGAGCCAGTGAACAATTGGCGTGGGCGGCCGATTTTGTATTCCGGGTCGCCAATCATTTCATTGAGCTGGGCAATCCATCCCACTGTACGGGCCAAGGCGAAGATGCCGGTAAACAGTTTGACCGGGATGCCGATAGCGCGCTGCACAATGCCGGAGTAGAAATCCACATTGGGGTAAAGCTTGCGGGAGACGAAATACTCGTCTTCAAGGGCGATTTTTTCCAATGCCTTGGCTAGCTTGAATAGCGGATCGTTTTCTAGGCCCAGAGAGGCCAGCACTTCATTGCAGGTTTCTTGCATCAGCTTGGCGCGTGGGTCGTAGTTTTTATAAACCCGGTGGCCAAAGCCCATCAGCTTGACGCCAGAATTTTTGTCTTTCACTTTTTCCATGAACTCGCCGACTTTGGAAATACCGCCAGAGGCTTGAATCTCTTCCAGCATGTTCAGGCAAGCCTCATTGGCGCCGCCGTGCGCCGGGCCCCACAAGCAGGCCACGCCGGCTGCAATAGCCGCGAACGGGTTGGTACCCGAGGAACCGCACAAACGCACGGTCGAGGTGGAAGCGTTTTGCTCATGGTCGGCGTGCAATATAAAGATGCGGTCCAGGGCACGCTCGATCACCGGGTTGACTACATAAGGCTCGCAGGGAGTAGCAAACATCATGTGCAAAAAGTTGCCTGCATAGCTCAGGTCGTTTTTCGGATACATAAAGGGCTGGCCGATGCTGTATTTGTAGGCCATGGCCACCAAGGTAGGCAACTTTCCGATCAGGCGGATAGCCGATATGTCGCGGTGGCTGGGGTTGTTGATGTCAGTGCTGTCATGGTAGAAGGCCGATAGCGCGCCCACCAAACCGGTCATGATGGCCATGGGGTGCGCATCGCGGCGGAAACCGCGCAAGAAAAACTGCATTTGCTCGTTGACCATGGTGTGCTGGGTGACACGCTTGGTAAACGCGGCTTTGCCAGCCGCATCGGGCAAGTTGCCGTAGAGCAGCAAGTGGCAGGTTTCCATGAAATCGCAATTGGTAGCCAATTGCTCGATGGGGTAGCCACGGTAGAGCAACTCGCCCTTGTCGCCGTCGATATAGGTGATGGCCGACTGGCAGGCCGCCGTGGACAAAAAGCCGGGGTCGTAGGTAAACATACCGGTTTGACCGTAGAGCTTGCGGATGTCGATGACGTCGGGTCCGACGCTGCCGCTGTATACCGGTAGCTCCACGCTGGGGCTGCCGTTGCTAAAGGACATGGTCGCTTTGTTGTCCGCTAATTTCATCACAACACCTTTCAATGAGTATTTCTTAATAAAGCCAAAACTTCCACGCAATCAGAATCCATTTCTAGACCTGCCACCTGCGATTTGCGGCCCAGCAGCAAATCTAGTAAATCGTTGTCGCTCAAGTCCATTAGCAGGCCCAAGGCATCGGCCTGGCGGGCATTGAGGGTTTGTGCGTGCCGCACAAAAAAGCGCTCGATAAACAAATCATTTTCCAACAGCCCGCGCCTGCAACGCCAGCGCAGCTTGCTCAGTGCGCGGGCGTCAATCGGTAGCTCGGGGGATGCGGTTTGCACAATCACACCGCCCGCATCACCATCATCTCTTTGATCTTGCCAATCGCCTTGGTCGGGTTCAAGCCTTTGGGGCACACATCCACACAATTCATGATGGTGTGGCAGCGGAACAGGCGGTAGGGGTCTTCTAAATTATCCAAGCGTTCCGAGGTGGCCTGGTCGCGGCTATCAGCGATAAAGCGGTAGGCCTGCAAGAGACCTGCGGGGCCCACGAATTTGTCGGGGTTCCACCAAAAGCTGGGGCAGCTGGTGGAGCAACTGGCGCACAAAATGCACTCGTACAAGCCGTTAAGTTCTTCGCGCTCTTGCGGGCTTTGCAGGCGTTCTTTTTCAGGCGGCATGTCCTCGTTGATGAGGTAAGGTTTGATAGAGTTGTATTGCTTGAAGAACTGCGTCATGTCCACGATCAGATCGCGGATGACCGGTAGGCCAGGCAGGGGCTTGAGCACAATCGTACCCGGCAGGGTACGCATATTGGTCAAACAGGCTAAGCCGTTTTTGCCATTGATATTCATGGCGTCTGAGCCGCAAACCCCCTCGCGGCAGGAGCGGCGGAAAGAGATGGAGGGGTCCACCGCTTTGAGCTTCATCAGCGCATCGAGCAACATGCGTTCGGTGCCATCGAGTTCGACCTCGATGTTCTGCATGTAGGGCTTAGCGTCCTTGTCCGGGTCGTAGCGGTAAATAGAAAATTTGTGTTTTGACATGGGTAGACGGCGTTATTACGTTTAAAACGTGCGGGTTCGCAGAGGAATGCTTTCAACCGTGAGCGGTTTCATTTGCACCGGCTTGTAAGTCATGCTGTTGCTAGCGCTATGCCACAGGCTGTGCTTGTGCCAGTCGGTGTCATTGCGGCCGTTAGGATGCTCTGGCGTATCGCCAAAATCGTTCACCGTGTGAGCGCCCCGGCTTTCATGGCGGGCCGCGGCAGACACCATCGTCGCCTGTGCCGCTTCGATCAGGTTTTCGACTTCCAGCGCTTCGATGCGTGCGGTATTGAAAATACGCGATTTATCTTTGAGGCCAATAGCTTGGGTGCGTTCGCGCAATGCAGCCACTTTGGCGACGCCTTCATCCATGCTGGCCTGGGTGCGGAACACGCCGGCATGTTGTTGCATGGTGGCGCGGATGCTATTGGCCACATCTTGCGCGTATTCGCCGCCTGTAGCGCTGTCCAGTCGGTTCAGGCGCGAGAGCGTTAACTCTGCAGCATCGGCGGGCAGGGCTTTGTGCTCCACGCTTTCTTTGTTGGTAGCTACGATATGGTTGCCCGCTGCACGTCCAAAGACCAGCAAGTCCAGCAGGGAGTTGGTGCCTAGGCGATTGGCGCCGTGCACGCTCACGCAAGAGCATTCGCCCACGGCATACAGGCCGGGCACTGGCTGGCTATGGTTGTCGCCGTCTTGCATGACCACCTGGCCGTGGATATTGGTAGGAATGCCACCCATCTGGTAATGGATGGTGGGCACCACCGGAATCGGCTCGCGGGTAATGTCCACATTGGCAAAGTTGTGCCCGATTTCCAGCACCGAGGGCAGGCGCTTTAGGATGGTCTCGGCGCCCAGATGCGTCATGTCGAGGTTGATGTAATCCTTGTTCGGCCCGCAGCCACGGCCTTCTTTGATCTCTTGGTCCATGCAGCGCGATACATAGTCGCGCGGGGCCAGGTCTTTGTAATGCGGGGCGTAGCGCTCCATAAAGCGCTCGCCGTTCACATTGCGCAATATCGCGCCTTCGCCACGGCAGCCTTCGGTCAGCAGCACGCCCGCGCCTGCAACACCGGTGGGGTGGAATTGCCAGAACTCCATGTCCTCCAAGGGGATGCCGGCACGCGCCGCCATGCCCAGGCCGTCGCCGGTGTTGATAAATGCATTGGTGGACGCGGCAAATATGCGCCCGGCGCCGCCGGTGGCCAGCAGTGTGGTTTTCGCTTGCAAAATGTGTACGTCGCCGGTTTCCATTTCCAACGCCGTGACACCGACAACCGCGCCTTCGGCATCACGCACCAGGTCCATGGCCAGCCACTCGACAAAAAAGCTGGTGCGGGCCTTCACGTTTTGTTGGTACAGCGTGTGCAGCATGGCGTGGCCGGTGCGGTCGGCAGCAGCACACGCGCGCTCCACCGCTTTTTCTCCATAGTTGGCGGTGTGGCCGCCAAAGGGTCGCTGGTAAATCGTGCCGTCCGCATTGCGGTCAAAGGGCATGCCCATGTGCTCTAGGTCATAGACCACTTTGGGTGCTTCACGGCACATGAACTCGATGGCGTCTTGGTCGCCCAGCCAGTCCGAGCCCTTGACGGTATCGTAAAAATGGTAGTGCCAGTTGTCCTCGTTCATATTCCCCAGCGAGGCACCGATACCGCCTTGCGCCGCCACCGTATGCGAGCGGGTGGGAAATACTTTGGACAGTACGGCCACGTTCAATCCAGCGCGGGCCAGTTGCAGCGAAGCGCGCATGCCCGAGCCACCGGCACCGACGATGACGACATCAAATTTACGTTTAGAAACTGTGTAAGACATGAATTCGATTCTTTAAAAGCGGACTTTAGACGCGCCACAACACCTGAATGGCCCAACCGGCACAGCCGACCAACCAGACAATAGAAAATACTTGCAGCGCCAGGCGCAGGCCGACAGGTTTGATGTAATCCATCCAAATATCGCGCATGCCCACCCAGGCGTGGTACAGCAAGGCCAGGATGACGGTGAAGGTAAGCGTTTTCATCCACTGCGCGGAAAAAATGCCCGCCCAGGTGTCATAGCCCACCGGCCCGCGCGAAAACACCAAGCGCATCACGATCAGCAGCGTAAAAATCGCCATCAACAATGCCGTGACGCGCTGGGCCAGCCAGTCGCGCAGCCCGTAGTGCGCGCCGGTGACGATGCGCTTAGATCCAAAATTTACGGCCATAAAGAGATTCCTTAAAGAGTCGCTGTCGCCGTTTAGTACAGGCCGAACAGTTTTGCGCCCAGAGCAATCGTCAAGCCGATGCTCAAGCTCAGCGTCCAGATTGCGGAGGATTTGCCGAATTCTTTACTTACCGCGTGGCGCATGTCCATCCATAAATGCCGCAAGCCAGCGATCAGGTGGTGCAAAAACGCCCAGATCAGCGCCAAGGCCACTAATTTGACGAACCAGCCGGGCAGGGGCCCCGCGCCTTGGTTAAAAACACTTTTGAAGCGCGCAAATGAAATCTCTGAGGAAATTGAGGTGTCAAACATCCAAATGATGAAAGGCATCAGCAAAAACATCAGCGCGCCGCTGATGCGGTGCAAGATGGACACGATGCCCGCCAAGGGTAGCCGGTAGCTGGGCAAATCCTTAAAAGCGTGAATATTGCGAAATTCAGGCCGGGGGGCTCGTGCAGAAGGTACTGGCGCAGGCATGGAGGGTGTTTCCTGGAGTGAAGCGGGGCGCGAAGTTGCAGAGTCGGACTTCAGGGCTGGCAAATTCTATTGCACTGCACCAATCTGACAGGCTGCTTGCAGGCTGCGCCTTGGCAGGCTTTTATTTCAGTGCAATTCATTGCGGTAAAAGTGTTTGTCCGTCAGGTACAGACCCTGGCGCAGCTCCATGGGCGTGTCCTTGTAGGTATAGGCCAGGCGCTCTACGCTGAGCAGCGGTGTCCCGGCAGGGACAGCCAATAAGCCGCATTGTTGCGGGTCAGGCAGGATGGCGCGGATTTTTTCTTCGGCGCGCACCATGCGCACTCCGAATTCGGCCTCAAACAAGGCATACATCGGGCCGTCATAGCCGCGCAGGCGCTCGGCCGTCAGCCCTTTAAAGGGGCCTGCGGGCAGCCACAGGTCTTCCAAAATCGTAGGCACGCCGCCAAAGGCCAGCACCCGGCGCACTTGCAGCACGGCATCGCCCGAGCGGATAGCCAAGCCACGGGCCACTTCGGCGCTGGCACGCAGGCGCTTGCAATCGATGATGGTGCGTTGTGCAGGCCCTTCGCTGGCGAGGTCACCGCTGTCGGGAACCAGCTTCAAAAAGCGGTACTGC
Source organism: uncultured beta proteobacterium (assembly GCA_903869595.1). Taxonomy (GTDB): domain Bacteria; phylum Pseudomonadota; class Gammaproteobacteria; order Burkholderiales; family Burkholderiaceae_C; genus Allorhodoferax. The sequence goes on from CAIPZV010000043.1 coordinate 96,851, forward strand.
ACTTGCTGTTCGGAATGGGTGGCGACAAAAGTGCCTTTGCCCTGGCGCCGCACCAGCAGGTTTTCCACTGCGAGTTCGTCAATCGCCTTGCGTACCGTACCCTGGCTGACGCGGTAGCGCGCCGCAAGCTCGAGCTCGCTGGGAATGGCCGCGCCCGATTTCCACTCGCCCGATTGCAGGCTTTGCAGCAGCAAGCCTTTAATCTGCTGGTACAGCGGGCTGAAGGCTGGCGTACCCAAAGCAGAAGCTAAAGCCGGGCCAACCGGTACGTCGGCGACCGTTTGCCCTGCGGGCGCGTCGATGCTGGAAGTGCGGGCCATGTGCATTCAAGTGTTCAACAAAGGGCAGGCGGGGCGCCTGCAGGCGGGCCCAATCATATCTTATATAAGACATAAGACATATTGACCCCAATGGGCAATCAGGGTAAACTCTTAGCCGTTGTTGCACGCGCTAGGGCCGTGCTAAAAGCGAACAAAAAGTACTCGCTTCCCCCTTTTTCAACACTTCTGGAGTTTTTATGAGCAAGAAGCCCGTTCGCGTTGCCGTCACTGGTGCCGCAGGCCAAATCGGATACGCCATTTTGTTTCGCATCGCCTCGGGCGAAATGTTGGGCAAAGACCAGCCAGTCGTGCTTAGCCTCTTGGAAGTTCCGATGGAAAAAGCCCAGCAAGCTTTGCAAGGCGTGATGATGGAATTGCAAGACTGCGCCTTCCCGCTGCTTGCCGGTATGGAGGCGCATAGCGACCCGATGACCGCTTTCAAAGATGTAGATTACGCGCTTCTCATCGGTTCACGCCCGCGCGGCCCCGGCATGGAGCGCGCCGAGTTGCTGGCCGTCAATGCCGAAATCTTTACCGCACAGGGCAAAGCACTCAATGCCGTTGCCAGCCGCGATGTGCGGGTGCTGGTGGTGGGCAACCCGGCCAACACCAATGCCTATATCGCCATGAAAAGCGCGCCCGATCTGCCGCGCAAGAACTTCACTGCCATGCTGCGCCTGGACCACAACCGTGCGCTCAGCCAGTTGGCCGCCAAAACCGGCAAAGCTGTGGCGGATATCGACAACATGGTCGTTTGGGGCAACCATTCGCCGACCATGTACGCCGATTACCGCTTCGCCAAAGTGGCCGGCCACAGCGTTAAAGACATGATCAACGACCATGACTGGAATGCCAACACCTTTTTGCCCACCGTGGGCAAGCGCGGCGCGGCCATCATCGCCGCACGCGGTGTGTCCTCTGCGGCTTCCGCAGCCAATGCCGCTATCGACCACATGCGCGATTGGGCGCTGGGCACGAAGGGCAAATGGGTCACCATGGGCATTGCGTCGGACGGTCAATACGGCATTCCCAAAGACACCATGTTTGGTTTTGCCGTGACCTGTGAAGGCGGGCAATACTCAGTAGTGCAAGACCTGCCGGTCGATGCATTCAGCCAGGAGTGCATCAACAAAACGCTCAAGGAATTGCAAGACGAGCAAGCCGGCGTCGCACATTTGCTCTAACCCACTTGCGCGCTGGCGCGCCCTTTGCGGTGCTGCCAGCCGCGTGCATGGACCATGTCCCACCCCCGCCACATCCTTTTAGGTCCACAGGCCGGCGTGCAGGCTTTGCCGGTGTGCGACCATTACAGCGGGGTGCCGGCACGTATGCGCAAGAGTTTGCAATTGCAAGCCCAGCTCACCCAAGAAATGGGCGCTTGTGTTTTTGACGTGACGCTGGACTGCGAAGACGGCGCGGCCACTGGCGCCGAGCTAGAGCAGGCGCGCACGGTGACGGATTTGCTGCAGGAGTTTCAAAGCCCAAGTGCAGCCCAAGGCGAAAAAGTGCGCATCGGTGTGCGGCTGCACCCGGTGGATCACGCTGCCTTTGCTTTAGATGTGCAAACCATCGTGGGCGGCGCTGCCGGGCAATTGGCCTTTGTCATGTTGCCCAAAGTGGAATCCCTTGCGCAGGTGGATCAGGCTCTAGCCCACATCGACCCGCAGGCTGGGGACATTCGCTTGCCTATCCATGTGTTAATCGAGTCGCCCGCAGCACTGCACCAGGTCTTTGATATTGCGGCGCACCCGCGTGTGCAATCGATGAGTTTTGGCTTGATGGATTTTGTATCCGCCCATGGCGGTGCCGTACCCGCTTCGGCCATGGCGCTGGGCGGGCCGGGCGCTGCATTGGACCAGTTTCACCATCCCTTGGTGTTGCGCGCAAAAATGGAAATTGCCAGCGCCTGCCACGCGCATGGCAAAGTGCCTTCGCATTGCGTGGTGACCGAATTGCGCGATACGGTGGCGATTGAAGCGGCGGCGCGTCAGGCTGCGCAGGCCTTTGGTTTTACGCGTATGTGGAGCATCCACCCCGACCAAATACGCCCCATATTGCGCGGTTTTGCCCCCAGCGGCGACGAGGTTGAGCAAGCCGCTGCCATAGTGCACGCTGCCGCGCAGCAAGATTGGGCCCCCATCGCCGTCGATGGCCAGTTACACGATCGCGCCAGCTACCGTTATTTTTGGCAGGTGCTAGAACGCGCCCACCGCACCGCTGTGGTTTTGCCGCAGCCGGTGCGTCACTATTTTGTTTGAATCAAGAAGGAGTAATTCACATGTTAGACGCATACCGCAGCCATGTCGCCGAACGCGCCGCGCTGGGCATTCCGCCCTTGCCCCTGGACGCCAAGCAAACCGCCGAGTTGATCGAATTGATCAAAGCCCCCAACGCCGCCGATGCGCAGTACCTAATGGACATGCTCACGCACCGCGTGCCGCCGGGCGTGGACGATGCAGCCAAGGTCAAAGCCTCATTCCTGGCCGCAGTGGCCCATGGCGATATCAGCGTGGGCTTGATCTCTAAAACCAAGGCCACTGAATTGCTGGGCACCATGGTGGGTGGTTACAACGTGAAACCGCTGATCGACTTGCTTGACGATGCCGAGGTGGCAGCGGTGGCAGCCAAGGCCTTGAAAAAGACCTTGCTGATGTTTGACTTTTTCCATGACGTCGCCCTCAAAGCCAGCGCGGGCAATACCCAGGCTAAAGACGTTATGCAAAGCTGGGCCGATGCCCAATGGTTTACCGAGCGGCCCGAAGTACCGCACAAAATTACCGTGACGGTGTTCAAAGTGCCCGGCGAAACCAATACCGATGACTTGTCCCCCGCGCCCGACGCCTGGAGCCGACCCGACATCCCGCTGCACTACCTGTCGATGTTGAAAAATACCCGCGAAGGTGCAGCCTTCAAGCCGGAAGAGGAAAGTAAGCGCGGCCCCATGAAGTTCATCGATGAACTCAAAGCCAAAGGCCATTTGGTCGCGTATGTAGGCGATGTGGTAGGCACGGGTTCGAGCCGTAAATCTGCCACCAACAGCGTGATCTGGGCTACAGGCCAGGACATTCCTTTTGTGCCCAACAAGCGCTTTGGCGGCGTCACACTGGGTGGCAAGATTGCGCCTATCTTTTTCAACACGCAAGAAGATTCTGGCGCGCTGCCTATTGAAGTGGATGTCAGCAAGCTGGAAATGGGCGACGTGATTGACGTGCTGCCCTACGACGGCAAATTGCTGCGCAATGGCGAAGTGGTTACCGAGTTCCAGCTTAAGAGCGAAGTACTTCTCGATGAGGTGCGCGCAGGCGGCCGTATCAACCTGATCATTGGCCGCTCGCTCACCGCCAAAGCGCGTGAGTTTTTGGGCCTGCCAGCCTCCACCCAGTTCCGCTTGCCCAAGCCGCCTGTCGCGACCCAGGCCGGTTTTACGCTAGCCCAAAAAATGGTGGGCCGCGCGGTGGGCTTGCCCGAAGGGCAGGGCGTACGTCCCGGCACCTACTGCGAGCCGCGCATGACTACTGTGGGCTCGCAAGACACCACCGGCCCGATGACGCGCGACGAACTCAAAGACCTGGCCTGCCTGGGCTTTAGCGCCGATTTGGTGATGCAGTCCTTCTGCCACACCGCCGCGTATCCCAAGCCGGTGGATGTCAAAACCCATCGTGAACTGCCAGCGTTTATCAGTAACCGGGGCGGCGTGTCTTTGCGTCCAGGCGATGGCGTGATCCACTCTTGGCTCAACCGCTTGTTGTTGCCCGATACCGTGGGTACCGGCGGCGACAGCCATACCCGTTTCCCCATCGGTATTTCCTTCCCGGCAGGCTCCGGCCTGGTCGCCTTTGGCGCTGCTACCGGCGTGATGCCGCTGGACATGCCGGAGTCCATATTGGTGCGCTTTAAGGGTCAGATGCAGCCGGGCATCACCTTGCGTGACCTGGTACATGCGATTCCTTTGTACGCCATCAAGGCTGGTCTGCTGACCGTAGCCAAAGCCGGCAAAGTCAATGCCTTCTCGGGGCGCATCTTGGAAATCGAAGGCTTGCCAGACTTGAAGGTGGAGCAAGCTTTTGAACTGTCCGACGCCTCAGCCGAGCGCTCGGCGGCAGGTTGCACGGTCAAGCTCAACCCCGCGCCGATCAAGGAATACCTGACCAGCAATATCGTGCTCATGAAAAATATGATTGCCGACGGCTATGCCGACAAGCGCACCCTAGAGCGCCGCATACAAAAAGTGCAAGCCTGGCTGGACAAGCCCGAGTTGCTCGAAGCTGATAAAAACGCCGAATACGCCGCCGTCATCGAGATCGACCTCAATGAACTCAAAGAGCCGGTTCTGTGCTGCCCCAATGACCCGGACGACGCCAAACTGCTGTCCGATGTGGCCGGTACGCACATTGACGAAGTATTTATCGGTTCCTGCATGACCAACATCGGGCATTTCCGCGCTGCTTCTAAATTGCTCGAAGGCAAGCGCGATATTCCGGTCAAGCTCTGGATCGCACCACCCACCAAAATGGACGCTGCTGAACTTACCCGCGAAGGCCACTACGGCGTGTTTGGTGCGGCCGGTGCGCGCACTGAAATGCCCGGCTGCTCGCTGTGCATGGGCAACCAGGCGCAAGTGCGTGAAGGTGCGACCGTGGTCTCCACCTCTACGCGCAACTTTCCTAACCGGCTGGGCAAAAACACGAATGTGTATCTGGCCTCCGCTGAGTTGGCCGCTATTGCGTCCAAGTTAGGCCGCATTCCCACGGTGGCCGAATACGCTGAGAACATGGGTGTGATCAACAAAGACAGCAGCCAGATCTACCAGTACCTGAACTTTGACCAGATTGACGAATACGCGGATGTGGCCAAGGGCGTAACGGCCTAGTCCCCAGCATCCAGCCCGGCCGGTTTTTTCCGCAGCAATGCGGGCACTGGCTGGGTTTTTTTACGTCTATTGCGGTGTGCTCGGTGCGTTGACGGGGCGTACGAAATGCGTTGAGCGCCTAGACCTAGGTGGGATGCGCCAATAAAAAGTCGCGCACTGCCGCAAAAGACATTTCGCGCATTTCTTCGAAATAGCCATGGCGCCCGCCGGGGATCAGGTGCAACTGCGCGCCCGCAATGCGCTGCACTAGTAAGTGGGCATTGGCCGCAGGGTTCACCTCGTCGTCGCTACCGTGGATGACCATTGTGGGTGCCTTGATCTGCTCCAGCGCTTCCCAGGCATCGTGCGCCTGGCTGGCTTGGTAATGCAGGCGACGCGCGTGCGGCGGCAGGGGCGCATTCCACAGTGCGGAGATTTCGTCCAACAGCGCGCGGTTCTGTGCCATCCAGCCGGGTGTGAAAGATGTTTCCAGCAAAGCTTGGCGGTTATTGCTGCGCAAGGCCTTATCTACGCTGGCTGGGCGCGCAACACCTTGTTTGCCCGGCGTTGTAGCCCCCAGTACCAAGGCTCCTACGCGCTCAGGAAAGTCGATGGCCAGCCATTGCGCCACGCGCCCGCCCATGGAGATGCCGTAGGCATGCGCCCGCGCCAGGCCGCAGGCGTCTAGCACCGCCACCGCATCCTGTGCAAAACCACGCGTGCTGTAGGCCGGCTTTTCCGGCTTGTCGCTCTGGCCGGTGCCCCGGTAGTCCCAAACGATGACCTGAAAATGCGTCGCAAAATCGGCGGCGATGCGATCCCATTCGCGGTGGTCGCAAGACTGCCCGGCCAATAGCAGCAGCGCAGGCCCCTGGCCTTGGCATTGGTAATAGTGGCGGGTGCCGTCTTGGCAGGTGGCAAAAGGCATGGTCTTTTAGTCGAAGGAAAATGTACCATCAGGCTGCATAGAGAGGGGCTTGCGTAGCCGCCGCGCAAGCGGCATTTGATCTGCACCTTCAGCTGGCTTGCGGTGATTATCCGGGGTCGCCGGTGGTGCTTGTGCTGCCCGCTGGTCTGCCCCAGGGCCCTGGACGTGCGTTTGTTGAGGCCATGCAAGCAAATAGGAAGCTGCTGGGGCGGGTGCCTAGCGTGGCGCTTAGACTGCGGTTTCAATCCACTTCATCCCGTACCCGCCATGGCCCCTGAATCGCTTTTGCAGCATTACGACAGTGCCGCCTTGTGGCCCGCCGCCCCTTCGGCGGACCCTGCTTATACCCTAGCCGCCGCCTACCAGGACGCACTCGCACTGCGGAGTTTGCGCCTGGCTCGCGGAGAAAAAGCGCGCGGCTTCAAACTCGGCTTTACCAACCGCAGCATCTGGCCCATTTACGGCGTCTATGCGCCCATCTGGGGCACGGTGTACGACAGCACCTTGCAGTGGTGCGAAGGCGAGGGTCGCTTGTCGGCGGGTAGCCTATGCCAGCCACGTATAGAGCCGGAAATCGTATTCGGGATGCGGCACACGCCAGCGCCTGAAGCCACTTTGGAAGACTTGTTCGATGCCGTCGAATGGCTGGCGCCCGGTTTCGAATTGGTACAGACCCATTTGCCGAACTGGAAATTCAAGGCCCCCGATGCCGTGGCCGACGGTGGTTTGCATGGGCGCCTGGTCGTGGGTCAGCGCCTGCCCTTGCGCAGCTTTGCCGCCAACGCGGTGGAACTGGTGCGACGCCTGGCCGCCAGCAGCGTGCGCCTGGTTTGCGATGGCAAGGTGCAATTGCAAGGCCAAGGCAGTTTGGTGCTGGACAGCCCCTTGCAGGCCTTGCACCACTTTGTGGCGGAATTGCACGCCTGCCCCGGTGCGTCGCCATTGCGCCCCGGCGATGTGGTCACCACCGGCACTTGGACCGATGCGCTGCCGGTGCAAGCCGGTCAGACCTGGCGCGCCGAGTTCGACTCGCCTATCCCTTCTTTGCAATTGCAGGTGGATTGAATGACTTTCATTGCATTGCTGCGTTTGCCACGCTTAGCCTCGGGCACATTGGCCTTGGGTAGGATGGCACACACCCACTTGCAAAATGATTTCGAGGATGACCTATGCCGCTAAGCCCTGAACAACTTGAACACCTACGCAGCAAATACAGCGGCAGCGCAGCCGATATGCACGACCCGCGTTTTCAGAAAGTAGCGCAGACGATTTTTTCCGAAGGCGGCACGCGCGCTGCGCCCTATAGCGGCATACCTACTTTGTTGTCGGCACCGGCCTTCGCGGTGGACCCCAAAGCGCCGGATTTTGGAAATTTGCAAGTGGCGCTCATGGGCGCGCCCATGGATCTGGGCGCCAGCAACCGGCCCGGCGCGCGTTTTGGCCCGCGCGCCCTGCGCGCCATAGAGCGCATCGGGCCCTACAACCATGTGCTGGACGTGGCCCCGGTGCACGCGCTGCGCGTGGGTGATGTGGGTGATGTGCCTTTTCGCAGTCGATACAGCCTGCCCTTGTGCATAGAAGACCTGGAGCTGTGGTACCGGCATATCGCAGCGCAAGGCGTGCTGCCTTTGACAGTAGGCGGCGACCATTCGATTACTTACCCGATCATGAAAGCGCTCGGTGCCAAGCAGCCACTGGGCATGGTCCATATCGACGCGCATTGCGATACCGGTGGCGAGTTTGACCAGACGCGTTTCCATCACGGTGGCCCCTTCCGTCTGGCGGTGCTCGATGGCGTTTTAGACCCTACGCGCTGTATTCAGATCGGGATCCGCGGTTCCTCGGAATACCTCTGGGAGTTTTCTAAAGACGCGGGCATGACGGTTATTCATGCAGAGGAAGTGGCGGCTATGGGCATCCCTGAAATTGTTCGATTAGCCCGCCAGGTCGTGGGCGATGGCCCGACCTACCTGAGCTTTGATGTCGACGGCCTGGATCCGGTCTATGCGCCGGGCACCGGAACGCCCGAAATCGGCGGCCTGAGCACGCGCGAGGCCTTGGCGATTTTCCATGGCCTCAAGGGCCTGCATATTTGCGGCGGCGACGTAGTGGAAGTGGCGCCGCAGTACGACCCGAGTACGAACACAGCACAAGCGGGCGCGCAAATGTTGTTTGAAATTTTGAGCTTGATGGCTTTCAGCCCGGCGCTAAAACTGTAAGAGATTGAGCGGTGCTAGCCCTTCGGCAGCCCCTGCGAAAACGAGCTAGCCTTGCGTTTTTGCCTCAACCAAGAAACGGTATTGCTTGGCTGCGATGCCAATGACAATTTTGCGCCAGCGCAGCCTTTTCCCCATGGCAATTACCCAGTAACCAGGTTGGTCGGCAGACTGCTATCAGCCCTGGGTTGCTTCTGGCGCCGCGTCGCGGTAATACACCTCGACTGCGCCCTTGAGCGTAATCATCAAAGGCTTGCCCTTGCGGTCACGCGCCTTGCCCGCCGCCACTTTGATCCAGCGTTCGCTAATGCAGTATTCCTCCACATCGTGGCGTTCTTTGCCGTTAATGCGGATGCCGATATCGTTTTCAAACACCGCAGCGACATAGTGTTTGCTTTGCGGGTCAATCGACAAGCGGTCGGGCAGGGGAGCAGGGGTGGGATTCATAAAACGTTTGTCGTAGTTATCAGTGTGTACCGCATTCTCGCAAATCGCTGAACGCAGACCCGCCGCGCCGTCTGGTCTAGGCGGGCTGCGGCGTGGCCTGCTTTCCTGGGTGTTAGAGCGCTAGTGGCTGGAATACCTATGTGTCAGGCGTGCGCAGGCTCTGGCGGCGCTTGCGCTGGTGTCGCCTCGGGCAAGTCGTCCGGCAAAAACCCGCCAGATTGGCGTTCCCAAAGCGCCGCGTAGTGGCCACCGTGCGCCAGCAGTTCGGCATGGGTTCCGCTTTCTACTATGCGTCCTTCGTCCAACACCACCAGCCGGTCCAGGCGCGCAATCGTCGATAAGCGATGGGCAATAGCAATCACGGTTTTACCGTCCATCATGCCGAGCAATTGCTCCTGAATCGCCATTTCCACTTCGCTGTCTAATGCGGATGTCGCCTCGTCCAGAATCAAAATCGGCGCGTCTTTCAAAATCACCCGCGCAATCGCAATGCGCTGGCGCTGACCGCCCGAAAGTTTCACGCCGCGCTCGCCAACGCGCGCCTCCAGCCCGCTGCGCCCTTTCATGTCTTGCAGGCCCTGAATAAAGTCCCAGGCCTGCGCTTTGCGTGCGGCTTCCTCCACTTGGCTATCGGTCGCTTGCGGTTTGCCGTAGCGGATATTGGCTGCAATCGAGCGGTGTAAGAGCGAAGTGTCCTGCGTCACCATGCCGATGTTCTCGCGCACGCTGTCCTGCGCGGCCAGGGCAATGTCCTGTCCGTCTATGACGATGCGGCCTTGCTGCGGATCGAAAAAGCGCAGCAGCAAATGCACCAGCGTGGACTTGCCTGCACCCGAACGACCAATCAAGCCAATGCGCTCGCCAGGGCGGATATGCAGGTTAATGTGCTTTAAGACCTTCGCGCCGCCTTCGTAAGCAAAGCTCAAATCTTCAAAACGAATTTCTCCAGTGCCAACTTGCAGGGCTTGCGCATCGGGCCTGTCTGTCATGCGCAGGGGTTGTGCGATGGTTTCCATGCCCTCTTGCACCACGCCCAGGTTCTCAAAAATTCCCGCCACCTCCCAAGATACCCAGCCCGCCGCTGTGGTGATCTGCCAGGCCAGCGGCAGCGCAGTCGCAAAGGTAGCCACGTCCAGTGCGTGCGCTTGCCATAAATAAAGCCCTACTGCGGCTGTGGCGACGAGCAATAAGGCGTTCATCATCCACAAAGTGAAAATGAACAAAGTCACCAAGCGCATGTGTTTAGACACCGCATGCATATGCGTTTGGATGACATCCTGCACATGCCGGTCTTCGTCACTGGGCCTAGCAAACAGCTTGACAGTGAGGATATTGGTATAGGTGTCCACCACCCGTGCCACCACCCGCGAACGTTGCTCGGAGCTGAGCTTGGACAAGTCCCGCATACGCGGCACAAAGTAGTACAAAAAACCAATGTAAGCCGCAAACCAGCAAATCGTTGGAATCGCCAGGCGCCAATCGGACAGACACATCAGCACCACGGTGGTCAGGCCGTATATCAGGATGTACCACACCGCGCGCACACCCGAGACTGCGCTCTCGCGCAGCGAATTGCCGGTTTGCATCACCCGGTTGGCAATGCGGCCGGCAAAGTCGTCCTGGAAAAACGGCCAACTTTGGCGCACCACATGCCAGTGGTTTTGCCAGCGCACCAAGCTGGTAAAGGCCCCCATCACGGCGTTAAAGCGCAGCAGGCTGTCAAACAGCAAAGCCGCCGGCCGCAATACCAACAGGAAAACCAGCATCATGCCCAGCATGGGCCCCGCTTCACGTAGAGCTGCTTCACGGTCTGTTGCCATCATCAGCCCGACCAATTTACCGATCAAGAGCGGCATGACGGTGTCACTGAGCGCCACCAGCAGGCAGCTGAGCAGCATCGCAAAAAACAAGGCGCGGGACTGACGCAAAAAGTGCCAGTAAAAAGCAATCAATCCCTTAGGCGGTGTACCGGGTGGTGGTTTGGATGTAGCGGAAATCCGTGATTCAAAGTAGCCGAAAAGTGTACTAAACATCACCTGACTTTAGCGTAACCCGGTAGAACGTCGACCTCAGCGCCGCGCCGTCAAGGGCGTCCCAGGCTATAGACTACCGTCGCCGCCTCCAAGTTGTCACGGATGTTAAGACCGGACCTAAAGCTCGGGCCCTCGCTGAAAAATGGGCGCATTGTGCTGGTTATCAGCGCGCTGACCCAGCATTCGCGAGCCGATTCGACGAGCGTTGCACGCCTCAGCTTTCTCGTCAGACTGTAAATTCAAAATAGCGCTGAAAGCTATAGGCAATCGTGGCCATCAGCACCGTGGTGCCAGCCATCAGCGAAGCCCCCAAGCCCAGCACCGTGAGGCCGTTGCTCTGGCCTGCGGCGTCTTCCGGATCAGCCTGCTGGTTAAAGCGCGCATTCCAGCTTGCCGTGTCCATCAGCCCATACCGGATGGCCACCAGCGCAGACGCGGCCAGCGCGAAGCCGCCAAAGGGAATCAGGATCCAGCTCAACATGTCATCCAAGCCCAAGGTGCGGGCACGCACCACGCCATACCAACCGACCAGGGAGGGCAACAGGCTCAGCCAAGCCCAGCGGTCATAGCGTCCTGCCAGGTAAAGGCGCTGCAAGCCCAGTGAACCCAGCAGCAAAGTGATCCACACCGTTAACGTTTTGTTTTTCATAGAGCGCATTGTCGCTGTTGAAGTGAAGATTCGCCCATAAACTGTCAATACACCGAACCTACCCATTCCGCTCGAAGGCACGCGCAGCGACCATAATTTGCCGGATGGCGATTTAATTGCGGTGAACGCGCATGCTTGGCTTTTCGGCGCCGCCTTAAAGGTAGGCTCAGCTGTGGTATCCGAGGTTGGGGTGTGCAAACTGACTCCCAACGCCGCAGCAAACCGACCGGCCCGCATTCAGCGGGTTACACCATGCGGCGGTTGTTGGTCACCCGCGCCCAGCGTGCATTGCATCATCACTACGTCCAGCCAGCGCTCGAACTTCCAGCCGCAGGCGCCCAGCACACCCGCATGAGAAAAGCCGCAAGCGCTATGCACCCCTATAGACGCCAGGTTGGCGGAGTCGCCGATGACTGCGATCAACTTGCGCACCCCAGCCCGCTCTGCGCTGGACATCAACTCCCCTAACAACAGGCGCCCCCAGCCCTTGCCAGCCGCCTGCGGGATCAGGTAGAGCGAATCTTCGGCGGAAAAACGGTAGGCCGGACGCGGTTTGAACCAGTTGCAATAGGCGAACCCGGCGACTTCCCCCATGTCCTCCAAAACCAAGTAGGGCAGCCCCTTGGACAGCACGTCCGCGCGCCGTGCCTGCATGTCCGCTTCGCTGGGCGGATCGATTTCAAAAGTGCCTGTTCCGTGCAGCACATGGTGGCGGTAAATACCGGTGATGGCCGCCAAGTCGGCGTCCGTGCTGGGGCGGATAAGGGGCATGGTTTGGGAAAAGATATAATCGAGGGCTATTCTGAGTGTCACTGGCCGGGTGGTCAGTTGCGTGTCTCAACTCCGAATTTTATGGTTGAAACTCATTTCAATCTCCCCAAAGGATGAATCATGGTCGTTATTCGACTCGCCCGTGGTGGTGCTAAAGCCCGCCCGTTTTTCAGTATCGTTGTTGCCGACAAGCGCACCCGCCGTGATGGCCGCTTCATTGAGCGTATCGGTTTCTACAACCCCATTGCCACCGCCAATGAAGAGCGTATCCGCATTGCGCAGGACCGCCTGAGCTACTGGAAAGGCGTTGGCGCACAGGCTTCGCCTACGGTGGAGCGTCTAATCAACCAGGCCGCTGCCAGCGCGCCGGTCGCAGCATAAATAGTCCCTTAAAGGGTTTGCGCCTTGCGGTGCAAACCCTTTGCGGCAGACCTTATTTCGCATGATCGCAGGCCTGGAGCCCGCTGAGCTTCCGGTAGATGCCATTGAAGTGGCACGCATCGGCGAGGCTTGGGGCGTCAAAGGTTGGTTCAAGGTTTTGCCATTTAGCGCCCAGCCCGAGGCGCTTTTTTCTTCCAAGCGTTGGTATTTGCTGCCCACGGAGCGCGGCACACCCACATTTGCTGGTGTGGTCAAAATCGCCATCAAAGAAGCCAAAGAGCATTCCGATACCGTGGTCGCTACTGCCCACGAGGTGCTAGACCGCGACGCTGCGGAGGCCTTACGCGGCGCACGTGTGTTTGTCCCGCGCTCCAGTTTTCCCACCGCCGAGCCCGACGAGTACTACTGGGTGGACTTGATCGGCCTGGACGTCATGAACCGCCAAGACGAGCCCATGGGCTGCGTGCGCGAGCTGCTTTCGACTGGTGCCCAAACCGTGCTGGTGTTGGAGTACTCAGCAGAGGGCAAAGTGCAGGAGCGCATGATCCCCTTTGTCGCTGCCTTCATCGACGAAGTGGACCTGGCGGGACGGCGTATCCGCGTGGACTGGCAAAGCGATTACTGAGGGGCCGGGCTATGCGTTTTGACGTGATCACCCTGTTCCCCGAATTGTTCGAGCCTTTTTTGCGCACCGGCATCACCCGGCGCGCCTTTGAATCGGGGCAAGTGCAGGTTTGTCTGCACAACCCCCGCGACCATGCCGAAGGTAATTACCGCCGCGTCGATGATCGGCCGTTCGGTGGCGGCCCCGGCATGGTGATGATGGCCGAGCCCTTGGCCCTGGCGCTGGCGCAGGCCCAGACGCAGCGAAGCCAACCGGGTACAGTCATTTTGTTTTCCCCCCAAGGCCGGGTGCTCGACCACGGCACGGTGCAGCGCTGGGCTGCCAGCGAGGGGGCGGTACTGGTGTGCGGCCGCTACGAAGGGCTGGACCAGCGCTTTGTGGATCGCTATGTGGATGAACAAATCAGTCTGGGTGACTTTGTGGTGTCCGGGGGCGAGCTGCCGGCCATGCTTTTCCTGGACGCTATCGCCCGTTTGCAGCCCGATGTCCTGAGCGACGCCCAAAGCCACCAACAGGACAGTTTCAATCCCGCGCTGGACGGCTTGCTGGACTGCCCGCATTACACGCGCCCGGAGGATTGGCAAGGCAGTGTGGTGCCCGAAGAGCTGATCTCGGGCCATCACGTGCGCATAGAACGCTGGCGGCGCGACCAGCGGCTGCTGCTCACGGCCAGGCTACGCCCCGAGCTGATTGCAGCCGCTAGGTCTGCAGGCGCACTGGATGCAGCGGATGAAAAATTGCTGCGCGGCACGTTCTAGCCCCCCAAGCCGGACGAGCCCGCACAGCCTGATTCGGGAGCGGGGTCCGGATTGCTATAATGGAGGGCTAACCGATCCTCTGCATGGCCATATTAGGCGCAGCAATGGTGCTGACACGACAAGGTGACCCGCTAAGGGTCCCGGCGCTTGCAAGATCACGAAAGAAGCTATGAACCTCATCCAAATTCTGGAACAAGAGGAAATCGCGCGTTTGGGCAAAACCATCCCCGATTTCTCCCCTGGTGACACCGTCATCGTAAGCGTCAACGTCGTTGAGGGCACCCGTAAGCGGGTTCAGGCCTACGAAGGCGTCGTGATTGCCAAACGTAATCGTGGTTTGAACAGTGGCTTTATCGTCCGCAAAATTTCCAGTGGCGAAGGCGTGGAGCGTACCTTCCAAACCTATAGCCCGCTGATCGCCGGTATCGAAGTCAAGCGCCGTGGCGATGTGCGCCGCGCCAAGCTCTACTACCTGCGTGACCGCAGCGGCAAGTCGGCACGTATTAAAGAAAAGCTGCCAGCGAAAAAGACGGCCGCTTGACCGGTTCTGTCCCCGCAATGAAAACCGCCCCGGGCATCCCCGGCGGCGGTTTTTTTACGGGCCGGATGCATGCTTTTTGGGCTAAAAAGCATGAGCAAAATCCCACCATTTGACCCGCGCCAAGTGCCCTTTGAGATGGCCGATGGTCATCTGCCGCCGGTGCCTGCCGCCCATTTACACCCCGAAGCCCTGGGCCGGCGTTTTAGTACGCCCCCGGCCTGGGAGCCCGAAATCCGGGTGGAGCCGCGATTTATAGACCGAGCTCCCAGCGCCGCCTCAGTGTTGGTGGGCTTGGTTACCCACGCGCGGCCGACCGTCTTATTGACCCAGCGTACGGTCGGCCTGAGCAGCCACGCAGGCCAAGTCGCCTTCCCCGGCGGTAAGTCCGACGCCAAAGACCAGGACGCCGTAGCCACCGCCTTGCGCGAGGCGCAGGAAGAAGTGGGTTTGCACCCGCGCCATGTGCGCGTTTTGGGTAGCCTGCCGCACTACACGACAGGCAGCGGTTTTGTGGTCACGCCGGTGGTCGCACTGCTAGAGCCTGGTTTTTCCATCGCAGCCAATGCCGCAGAGGTAGATGCGGTATTTGAAGTACCGCTGGACTATTTGATGAATCCGGCGCACCACCGGCGCCATACCTTGCAAACGCCCTTGGGACCGCGCCACTGGATATCTATGCCTTACCAGGATGGCCCGCATGAGCGCTATATCTGGGGCGCCACCGCCGGTATGTTGCGTAATTTGTACCGGTTTTTACTACCGGCTTAGGATTGGTGCAGGCGCAGCCCGTCGGTATGATGTGGTGACATGAGCTTTTTCGCCATTCTTTTTGCTTTATTGATCGAGCAGGCGCGCCCCCTCAAAGACGCGAATTTTTTGCATACGCAAGTGCGTAGCGCCTTGTCCTGGGCGGTGCGCCAGTTGGACACCGGGCAGGATTCGCACGCACGCTTGACTTGGGGCGTGGTGGTCATATTCCCAGCTGTGCTGACTGCATTGGTGCATTGGGCCTTGCTGTTGTGGCTGGGCTGGATCGCAGCCGTGGTGTGGAACGTGGCCATCCTGTACCTGACCCTAGGCTTTAGGCAGTTCAGCCACCATTTCACCGATATCCGTGATGCGCTCGATGCCGGGGACGAAGACACTGCGCGCAGCCTGCTGGCGCGATGGATGCAGATCGATGCGAGCGATTTACCGCGCAGCGAAATCGTCCGCCAAGTCATCGCGCATTCGGTACTCAATGCGCACCGCTGCGTATTCGGGGTGTTTGCCTGGTATTCGCTCTTATCGGGTTTGGGGCTGGGGCCTGCCGGGGCGTTTGTTTACCGCATGGCGGAGTATTTTTCTGCGCTGGCCAAGCGACCTGCGAGCCCGGACGCCCTACTGCTGAGCCCCGCGTTGCGCGACTATGTGGCTGCGTGGTGGCACCGGATCGATTGGATTCCAGCGCGCCTGACGGCCATGGGCTTTGCGTTTGTGGGCAGCTTTGAGGATGCGATTGACCGCTGGCGCAAATTTGAAGCTGCGGTACCTGGTGATAACGATGGCATCGTGCTGGCCGCCACCGCTGGTGCGGTGCATATTGGGTTGACCGAAATGGATGTGCAGAACGCAGCACCTGTGCCCCGCTTGGGCCATTTGCGTGCGATTGTCGGCTTGGTCTGGCGCACGGTAGTGATGTGGATGGTGGTGCTTGCCTTGCTATCCCTGGCGCGCTTGCTGGGCTGAGGCCAGCGCCTGTCGTGCTCTTTGCGAAGGTGCCGCATCGACGGTCTTGTCAAGCGTCGGTCTTTCGTCAATCAAGCAGGCATGGATCGCCACGTCCAAGCACCCCGTGTGGTGTCGTACTGAGCTGGGCAATGCCAGGGCGGTGCCTGGCCTAAGCTGCCGCCTCAATAGCGTTTTTGCGAAAGCTCTTCGAACAAGTCTTTATAGATTTTGTAGCGCACCGGGCTGATCGGGCTGGGTTCGGCGGCGCAAGCGTTGCGCACGCCGCAGCCGGGTTCGTGCAAATGCGTACAGTTGTAAAACTTGCAGTCGCTGCCTTGTGCTTGGATATCGGGCATGAGCTTGCCCAAATCCATGGGTGCGATGTGCTGCAGGCCAAACTCCTGAAAACCCGGTGAATCAATCAGGGCCGAATGCTTATCCGCATCTAGCCAATACCAGGTGGTGCTGGTGGTAGTGTGTTTGCCCGCCTGTAAGGCGATAGAAATTTCCTGGGTCAGGACATTGGCTTGCGGCACCCAACGGTTGATGAGCGAACTTTTGCCTGCTCCCGAGGGGCCGAGTACAAGGCTGGTTTTACCCGTCAAGAGTGCGCGCAATCGGTCGGTGTCGTCATCGGCAGCTTGCACCACGGATGTATCGCTCGAAGGCTTGAACGCGGTCGCCAACACGGTGTACTGCATGGCGCGGTAGGGCGCCAACCTCTCCCAGGCCGCAGCAAACAAAGTGCCCAGATCACGCTTGTTGAGCACGATCAGAGCGTCCACTTGCTGCGCCGCAGCGGCAATCAACGCGCGCGACAACTGACCGTCAGAGAACTCGGGCTCCGCGCCCAGCACGATAACAACCTGGTCGATATTGGCAGCAAATGACTTGGTGCGGATTTCGTCCTGCCGGTACATCAAATTACGCCGGGGCAGCACTTTTTCTATCGTGCCTTCGTCTTGCGTGGCCAGCCAGAGCACCTGGTCGCCCACCACCGTCTGGCTTTTTTTGCCGCGTGCGTGGCAAATCACTTTGCGGCCCGATGGCGTCTCCACCCACACATGCCGGCCATGACCGGCGATTACCAGGCCTTCTTGCAATCCGGCCGGCTCAGCCAATTGCGCTCCCGGCTTGCTCGGGGGCTGCCAAGGCATCGACCAGGGCGGCGCAGCGCAGGTCGCGCGGCGAGATGCCGCCCACATCGTGCGAGCGCCAGCGCACGCTGCAATGGCGGTAGGTGAGCAGCATGTCTGGATGGTGGTCTTGCTGCTCGGCCATGAAGGCCACGGCATTGGCAAACGCCAGGGTGTGTAAGTAACTGTCGAAGCGGAATGTTTTTTCAATCGCCAGCGTGTCGCCGTCGCCCCACAGCTTCCATCCATCCACGCTGGCTAGGCGGGCAATGACTTGCGGGCCGCTTAGGGCTTGGCCTTTTGGTTTTTTTGGGGTATCTGCTGGTGGTGTCATACGCGTGTCTCTATTAGGGCGCAGCCAGCATGCGGCCCAGGCGTTCGGATGCTGGTGGGTGCGAGTAATAAAACTTCACATACAGCGGGTCTGGCGTAAGCGTAGAGGCATTGTCTTCGTAGAGCTTCAGCAAGGCCGAAGCCAGATCGGAACCGCGTGTTTGTGCCATGGCATAGGCATCGGCTTCAAACTCGTGCTTGCGTGAAATTTGCGAGAACAAGGGGCCGAGAAAACCAGTGAACGAGGGCAGTGCCAGCATAAACAGCAGCAGCGCCAGTGCGTCGTTGGCGCCTGCCAGATTGGGCATGACGCCCAGGCCCGTATAAAACCAAACTTGTGCGTTAGCCCAACCCAGCAAGGCAAAGCCCGCCAGACTGATGGCGAAAATGGACACGATGCGTTTGAGAATATGTTTGTGTTTGAAGTGGCCTAGTTCATGGGCCAGTACGGCATCGACTTCATCAGGCGATAGTCGAGCTAGCAAAGTGTCATAAAACACGACTCGCTTGGACGCGCCAAAGCCGGTGAAATAGGCGTTCGCATGCGCGCTGCGTTTGCTGCCGTCCATCACATAAAAGCCCTGCGCCTGAAAGCCGCAGCGTTGCATCAGGGCGCGCACACGCTCGGTCAAAGTGGCGTCGTCTAACGGTTGAAATTTGTTAAACAGCGGCGCAATCCAGGTCGGATAGATCAACATGGCCAGCAGGTTAAAGCCCATCCACACGCCCCAGGTCCAAGCCCACCACAGCTGGCCCGCTGCAGCCATCAGCCACAACACCAGAGCCAGCAAGGGCCCGCCTATCAGCACACCCAAGACCAAAGACTTGACCAGGTCTTGCAGCCACAGTTTTGCGCTAGTTTTGTTAAAGCCAAAGCGCTCCTCGATTACAAAGGTGGCGTACAGCGAGAATGGCAATTCCAGCAGGGTGTTGATGGCTGTGAAGGCGCCCACCAAGGCCAGTTGCTGCCACAAGCCCGCGCCCATGGCGTCCAATAATGCGTTATTCAAGGCTGACAAGCCCCCTAGCAGCGTCCAAGCCAAAGTCAGGGCCGCCCCCCAGGCCAGTTCGATGAGGCCAAAGCGTGTTTTCACCACGGTGTAATCGGCGGCGCGCTGGTGCGCTGGCAGGGTAATGGTGGATGCGAAGGCGGGCGGCACCGCGTCGCGGTGGGTGGCGACATGGCGGATTTGGCGGGTTGCCAGCCACAATTTCAACAACAGGCTTCCGGTCAGGGCCAGCGCAAATATCAGGGTCAGGGTGTCGGAGGGATTGAGCGCGTGGTCTTGCATGGGGCCGCAGTTTAGGCCATAGGCGACAATCTCTGCTATGCAAGACACACCAAGCCCACTCACGAAATCCGACAAAAACCTGGTCTGGCTGGACTGCGAAATGACGGGTTTGCACCCGGCGCAGGACCGCATCATCGAAATCGCCGTAGTCGTTACCGGCCCCATGCTCGAGTCGCGTACCGAGGGCCCGGTGTTGGTGATCCACCAATCGGATGCGCAACTTGACGCCATGGACGCATGGAACAAAGGCACCCACGGCAAAAGCGGCCTGATCGACAAAGTCCGCGCCTCGACTGTCAGCGAGGCAGAGGCTGAGGACGAATTGCTCGCATTTTTGGCGCAGTACGTCCCTGCCGGTACCTCGCCATTATGCGGCAACACCATAGGGCAGGACCGGCGTTTTCTGGCCGCCTACATGCCGCGTTTGGAGGCCTTTTTCCACTACCGTAATCTCGACGTCAGCACCCTCAAAGAGCTAAGCCGCCGCTGGCGGCCTGAGGTCTACGCGAGTTTTAAAAAGCAGCAAAAGCACACCGCGTTGGCCGATGTGCATGAATCCATTGACGAGTTGGAGCACTACCGCACCCATTTTTTGAAGCTCTGAAGGTCTGCCTAAATAGCGCGCGCATTAGTACAAACCCCAATCCGTGCGATAATCGAGGGCTTCGCTAAACGGCAGTACGGCAAACAGGTCGGGGTCAGCGAAATTTGCACATCTCCCAACATTCACCGGGTCCGTTTAAGAGGGCCCCAGCCGCACCGGCAGCGTAGCAGACGCACCAGGCGCAGCCTCCGTTTGATGGTTGATGTTTTTTAACCATTGACGGAACGCCCACCTCGCGGGTGGCGTTGCTGTGTGAGTGAAACTATGACTGATTCTTTGATCGCATCGGGCGAATTCGCGCCCGAGAACACCTTTTCCAACCAAGATGGCGAGGCTTTCCAGCCGGACCACAGCGCCGCGCAGGCCATCTCGGACGATGCCGTTGCCGCTTTGGACGAAGCGCAAGCTGCGCCAGCCGAGCCCAACGGCTTTTTGACTCTGGACCTCGCGCCTGAGCTGATAAAAGCCTGTATGGACTTGGGTTACACCCAGCCCACCCCAGTGCAAACTAAGGTGATTCCCTTGGCTTTGCCCACCGACGGCGCAGACAAGGGCGCCAAAAAATACATCGACCTGATGGTGTCCAGCCAAACCGGCAGCGGCAAGACCGCTGCGTTTTTGCTACCGGTATTGCACACTTTGCTCAAGCAAATGGCACAGGCCGAGGCCGATGAGCGCCAGGCCTATGAAGACGCCGTAGCCCAAGCCGCTGCCAATGGCGAAGCGCCGCCAAAGCGCCCCAAGCGCAAAGACCCCACCAACGCACGCAATTTCAAGGCCCCCACGCCTGGCGCGCTGATTGTTTGCCCCACCCGTGAATTAGCCCAGCAAGTGGCGCATGACGCGATCGACCTGGTGCAGCATTGCCGTGGTCTGCGCGTTGCCAATATCGTAGGCGGCATGCCTTATCAGTTGCAAATTGCCAAGCTGCAAAACGCCAATCTGGTCGTGGCCACGCCAGGCCGTTTGCTTGATTTGCAGCGCTCTATGCAAATCAAGCTAGACCAAGTGCAATTTTTGGTGGTCGATGAGGCGGACCGCATGCTGGACCTGGGCTTTTCCGACGACCTCGCCGAGATCAACCAGCTCACCATCGACCGCAAACAAACCATGATGTTCAGCGCCACCTTTGCGCCGCGCATCCAGCAATTGGCGGCCCGCGTGATGCGCGAGCCCCAGCGCGTGAGCATCGACAACCCGCAGGAAAAACACGTCAATATCAAGCAGGTGTTGTTCTGGGCCGATAACGCCCAGCACAAGCGCAAACTGCTGGACCACTGGCTGCGCGACACGGGCATCAACCAAGCCATTGTGTTCGCTAGCACGCAGATCGAATGCGACGGCTTGGCCAACGACTTGCAGCAAGACGGCTTTGACGCAGTAGCCTTGCACGGCGCGCTGAGCCAAGGCTTGCGCAACCGCCGCTTGATGGCGCTTCGCCAGGGCCAGGTACAAATTTTGGTGGCGACCGATGTAGCCGCGCGCGGCATCGACGTGCCCACGATTACCCACGTTTTCAACTTCGGCCTTCCCATGAAGGCCGAGGACTACACCCACCGCATTGGCCGTACCGGCCGGGCAGGGCGTGACGGTTTGGCGATCACGTTTGCCGAATTGCGCGACCGCCGCAAGATTTTTGACATTGAGGCCTACACCCGCCAGCCCATCAAGGCGGAAGTGGTGGCTGGTCTCGAGCCCAAGCAACGCATTCCCGAAGCGCCTCGCCCTGGCTTTGCCGCGCGCAATGGTGGTGGTGGCCGTGATGCCCGTGGCCCGGGCCGTGGCTTTGCTGGTCCGCGTGAAGGCGGCTTTGGTGGCGGCGACCGCCGTGGCGGCTTTGCCGATGCCGGTACCCGTGAATTCCGTGGCGCGGCCCGCGAAGGCTTTAGCTACGAGCGCAAAGGGGGCTTTAATGACCGCTTTGCCGGTCAAGGCGCACCGCGTGGCGACTTCGCCCCGCGTGGCGATTTCGCGCCTCGTGCGGATGCGGGTGCACCGCGCGGTGACTTCGCGCCGCGCCGTGATTTCGCTCACCGCGCCGATGGCGGTGTTCCGCGTGCCGACTTTGCCCCGCGCAAAGATTTTGCGCCGCGTGCTGACTTCGCTCCGAGGAAGCCAGCACCTGGCAAGCCTGCGGGCTTTGCCAAACCCGGCAACGGCGGCAAAGTGTTTGTGCCGCGTGATGCGAAAAAGCGCCCTGCACGCAGTGCAAGTTAAATAACGTGCGCAAGCCCCTTGCAGGGCTGCGCCAGCATCGGGATGTTTAGACAATGGCCGCATTTATTGCGGCCATTGTTTTGTGGCAACAAGCGCCTGCCAGCGCGTCGCTAATGCGGCTTGGCAATCAAGCGCAGATCAGGCGTGGCGCAACGGGCTGCAGTGATCCTCACTTAGATGATGGACTGGGGCTTATTCCAAAATCGTCTCAGCACCGGCAATATGAACAGCGAGCAGGCAACCGTTTGGCGTGTAGGAACTGTGCTCGGTACCGCTGCGTAACCATACCAAATCCCCTTTGCGGTATTGGGTTCCGTCGTTATCGATGAGTTCACCTTCGAGAATGAGAAATTGTTCATTCCCATTGTGTGCATGGGGTCGGGTGCTCAGACCCGCGGGCATGCGGTAGACATGAAATCCAATGCCAAGCGGCAATCCCGAATCCAATTGCAATATGGCGTCGCCATCGGAGCGTCCATCTGGGTACACAAAGGGTGTGAAAGGCGCTTCAAAGATATTGGCAACGCGCCTATCGCCGGCTTTGATCGATTGAATAGGTGTCATGGGTGCTTAACTTTTTTCATTGGGGTGGCTAAAGGTGTCTCGGGCCACAGCAAGCCCACAGTTTATGGCGCTTGGTGATAGGCGCTTCAAAAAACCGTCGGTAGCTTAGACCCATCTTGGCTTAGATTTCCTACAGTGAGGGCCAAGGCCAGACCAGCCAGCGCGATAGATCCCCATAGCGCAAAAGTGTAATGCCCGGTCGCATCGTACATGGACCCCGCCACCGCAGGGGCAAGCAGTCCTGCCATTCCCCAAGCTGAGAATATGCGGCCGAAGACAGCGTTGAATGCAACGTCACCGTAAAGCTTGCGCACGATGACCGGTATTGCGGCGATCAATGCACCGTAGGCTATCCCACCTAAAAGTAGCAAAGTCAAAACCAGATCGGGCTTGGACGCCAGAAGTAAGCCTGCGTGGACAAACAGAGAGAGCAAGATTGGCATCATCAATGCGGTGCGTGCACCGACCCGCTGCATCCAAGATCCGCCGAATACGCTGCCGGCAATGCTGCCTAAGGCCATCAAGATAGAGGCCCAAGAGGCCTCTTGCACGGACGCACCGGCCTGGCTAGCAATAGCGGGGCCGTGTGCGATGGCCATTAATCCACCGCTGACTCCCAAAAAGTAAATTAACCACAATCGTGCAGTAGGTTTAACTGACGTGGGCACTTTGGCATCTAGCTTAGTTTGCGGCGCCAAGCCTTCCACGGCGGGCTGCAACAGGCAGCCTGCCAGCAGTGAGGCAGCCACGAGATGGGCGGCTAGCAATACCAAGGCACTTTCGCTGCCGTCTTGCGTTGCAATGGGGCCTAGCACATAGGAATACGCAGCGGCACCTGCTCCGTAGGCAGCGGTAGCTAGGCCAACCGTCAGCCCACTTTGCGCGGGTGCTGAGGCCGCTGCTTGCTCCAAAGTAATGCTGTAGGCAACACCATTACAAAAACCGAAGACCAGGCCGTATCCGAGCAAGCAACTGTAGAGTCCAGGCCCGTAGGCAGCAAGCAGCAAACCGCAGGAACCCACAAGGCCGCTGGCAAACGTTAGCATTTTTGGGGAGCCACGCGACCCCAAATAGCGGCTGGTGTAGACGCCCGCAGTCAAACTTGCGATGGCCAATGAATAAACCAGGCTCACGTTGGCGCGATTCGATTGCAAGCTGATCTGCAAGGGCGCAAGCAAAACACCAAATGCGTGAATGGACCCAAATGCGAAACTCAGCAAAAGGGCGCCGGACAAGGTGCGGATGTCAAAGCCTTGGTTGCGCGCGGTCAAGTCATGGCCTATCAGTCCTGCGCATTAGGGTTGCGCCTGACGGTTTTGCGGTGCAATCTCTTTTGTTGAGGAAAAATCAAACTCAGTTCGGCGTATGCGCGCACCATGGTAGGCGTCCATGGCCGCAACCATCCAAATAAAGAGCAAGCCTGCATGTTGCACGAGGAAGCAACGCCACGCGGGATAAGCGCGTGCTGCACATACGCTGGCCGGTATCAGGTTCATGCTGACCCAGCCAAACAGTACCGCAAAAAAGAGAAAAGTAATGGCACGCTGCGGCATCCTGTTGAGCAACTGGCCGCCCGAAGGAAGCAAGAAGCCTAAGACCAAGACCCATCTCGGATGCGGCGGCCTGGGTGGCAAGGCGCCCGTCATGGGGACTCCAAAATTTTCATCATGTTTCCCAAGGTGTTCAATTTGGCTTCCAGAAATGCTGCAGGCACTTGCATTGGCCCAAAGTGGCTGTTGCGCAGCACCATGTAATGGGCCTGGCTTGATTGCGCGATTTGTACCACGTAGCGCATTCCGTCAGGCCGCAGCGTGAGGCACTTGGTATAGGAATCCTCTAGCAGTTCAGTAAGCGGTAGATCCACCTGTTGTAATAATTTTTCGACGTCTGGAAAACTACTCTTGAGAATGCTTGCCTGCGGCCAATGGCTCAGCAGTTCATGGCGGTACGCTAAGTCGCGGGACGGAGAGAATACTTCGACCCCCGTCGGGCGAACCAGCACATCCATGACCCCCTCGATAGCAAGTACGCAGCGGATATCCACGAAAAGCCATAGTGGGGGAAGGCGTCGCGTTTGGAGCGTGTCGGCCATGGCCCAAAGGCTGATGTGACATGGGCGCCCTGCGAGCGTGACATTCGCGTCCACGCGAGGGTATTGAATTCCACCTTGCGTTTGCCGAACATCCTTCAACAAAGGCAAGCATTCCTCCAGCAACAAGGAACGCTCAAGCCGCAATTGATGGCGATGCCTGACCATGAGCCAAGCCAGCGCAGCCATCGCGACTACCAAAAATGCCCCAGCCCCATAAATTTCAAAAGATGGCACCGGCAAATTTTTGTTTAGTGGGCATCGACCGACCCTAGGGGCCTGCCATCGGCTCCCGCAGGTTCAATAGCCGATAGGGCGCGGCCAATTCATGGTGAACTGATCGCCCCGGCGGACATATTTATATCGGTGCAGTACGAACCATGCGGAAATAATAATGAAAAAGGCCATGATGGCCAGCAAATTGCGCCCGTAGCCAAGGAACACCGCTACAAAAGTGATTGCGCACAATGCCGCCAAGGTGAGTGTCGGGATCGGATGAAAAGGATGTACGTAGCCCCGCTCAATACTTCCTAGGGGCCACATGCGGCGAAAGCGGATCATGTTGATAGGCATAAACGTGTAGCCCAGCAGTCCCGCCAAAATCGAGAAGGTAATGATCTGGTTGAGCATGATCTGCCCTTGAATCTGGGTGTAGCCGGTCAGACCAAAAGCACAAGCGATCGGCACCAAAAAGACAATCGCGCGGTAGGGCGTGTGGTAGCGGGGATGGACTGCACCAAACCAGGCGGGCAGGTAGCGATCCCGGCCCATAGAGAACCAAGCACGTGAGGCATCGTTGATGCATCCATTGGCAGACGCCAGTGCCGCGAAGGCCGAGCCCACCCACATGAGCACCTGCAGACTCCAATTGCCCGTGAGTTTGCCCGCGTCATACATGGGCGTTGCGGCGATACCCAGGTATTCCCAAGGTATCAAGCCTGTACATACGTACCATGTAATGATGGCGGCGATCACCAGCGTCAGCATACCGGTCATGGTGCCCAGCGGAATAGCACGACCCGGTGAACGGACCTCCTCGGCTGACTGGCAAGTGCCTTCGATGCCCAAGTAGTACCACATGCCAAACTGCAGACTTGCCAGTACGCCAAGCCATCCGTAGGGCAGGGTCTCATTGGAGAAGAAAACCTTGTGTTGCAGGAGCTGGGTTCCTGACCATGGGCCTACATGGAAAAGGAGAAGCAAAATCGCTAAAAAAGCAAAGCCGGTGATCACGATATTGACGGACAGCGTCATGAAGACGCCACGGTAATTGAGCAAGGCGAGGATCAGTATGGAAAGCGTGACAAACGGGCGGGCTAATTGCTCTGCCTGTTCTGGAGAGGCGCCGCCAAAGTCTGCAGCCAAAGACTTCATGAGATCGCCAACCACAATAGCGTCGGCCGCTTCCAGCATGGTGTAGGCCAATACCAAATACAAACCCACGTTAAAGGCCATCAATGGCCCCACGATATGCTTGGCTTGGGTGTATTGACCACCGGCAGCAGCCACGGTCGAGGTCACCTCCGAATCAATCATGGCTACGCAGGTGTACAGCAGGCCGCTCACAAAACACGCCACCAAGGCTGCCCAAGGGCCACCGTTGTCAATCGTGAAGTTCCACCCCATGAACTCCCCGACCAAGACGATTCCCACTCCAAGCGCCCAGACGTGTGCCGGACCCAGGACACGGCGCAGTCCGATATGTTGCACGTTCGATGTAGATGTTGACATTTCTTATCCTTTTAGTTGGTCATACCTTCGGACAATCCGACTTATTCCTGGCCTTCACGGGAACTGGTCAAGTAGTCCTCCGGATATTCTTTGCCAACTTTCAATAGATCAGCCACCATCCATAGGGCAATGAGGGCGGAAAGGAGCCAAGCGCCGTTGGACAAAATTTCCCAAAAGTTCATGATGACTCCTTAGTTTGCGTGCCGCTTGCCGGGCCAAACCGTTCGTTGATCACTTCGCGCAGTTCTTTGTCGGATGCGCGCACCAAGAAAACAAAATATCCAATCACCACAACGGCCGTGAGTATCAACATCAACCAGTCGATTTCGTAGGACTTGGCCGCGATGGCCGCCTTACGTTCGGCTACTTTGGCATCGTCCCATCCAAGTGCGGTAAAGCGTTCGGTTTTGAGCTTCTGTTGATCCGCCGTCAGTCCATCGGCGCTCGGCGCGGCAGCCACTGCCGTGGCCGCCGCTGTGTTGGTGCTGGCATCAGCGGCCGGTGCCGGTGCCTCGGCCACCGCAGTGGTTTGGGCTGCGGGTTCGGGTGCCGGCGCTGGCGCAGCACTCAAAACAGTCAGGTACAGGCACACCAGCAGCGTTGCCGCTACCAAGGCCACCACGAACAGACTGTCAAACAATTGCCCGGCGGAACTTTGCTCGGGTGGTCGGTATGGGGATGGTGACGCCATAAATTTCCTCCTGGTTAATTTGCGTGATGCTATTTATTTGCAACGGAAATGGCATCGAGGTGTTCGATGTCTTGGCGGTAAATGTGCTCCTTGGCATGCTCGTAATGCTTCACCATCGCAATAATGGAAGCGGTGTTGAAAACACACAGGGCCAAGGCGCTGAGGTAGACCAGTCCCATGAAGTTGCCGGGCGGGCCTAAAGCCGCGACCTGATTGACGACGAACCAGACGGCAAGCCAGGCGCCTATTAACAAGGCGTAGGCAAATAGGCGGTCATTGCTGAACATTTTGTCAATACGTTCTCGCATGCTGTTTTCTGCATTCATAGGAATTTCTCCAAGGATTTTTTGAAAGAGCAATTTCAGTTTGCAACTATGTTTCCTGTAGATAAATGGGTGTATACCCTTGGTTGGGAGCGAATACAGCCATGAATCTGACTTTTTGAAGGCAGTTGATGGCATGCGACATCCGAAATCCGCAAGGCTGGATGCATTTCGACTGATTAAATACACAGCCCTACCCGTGCATTGCCTAGTTAGGGTGTTGATACCCTCAAGGAGTCGATTGCACCTCAGGGGGCAAAGCTATACTAAATCGCAGCAAAGAAATTTCGTTTGGAATTTATGTCAAACAGTCCATCGTTAGAAGTGTTTCTCGGCAAGGCCATTCGCGAAAAGCGACTAGGTCATGGCCTGACGATTGCGGACGTTTCTGAACGGGCCGGTATCAGCCGGGGGATGCTTTCAAAGATCGAGAACGCGCAAACCGCCACCAGCCTAGACACCTTGCAGCGCATTGCGGCTGCGCTCGGGGTTTCCTTGTCGATGCTGTTTAGAGATTTTGGTATCGAGGGGGGCTCTGCCCAGCATGTGCGCAATGGCCAGGGCATGCAAGTGGTGCGCCGCGGTACCAAAAGTGGGCACACCTACCATTTGCTGGCCTACGATCAGGGCCCGACCAAAACATTTGAACCGTTTCTGATCACCATTGACAACCAAAGTGAAGTTTTCCCGGATTTTGAACATCCGGGAACCGAATTCATTTACATGCTGGAAGGGCGGATGGACTACCGCCACGGCGAGCAAATTTACTCTCTGGTGCCCGGAGATTCACTGACTTTTCGTGGCGAAGTTCCCCATGGGCCGGGTGTGCTGCACGAGGTTCCGATTCGCTTCATCACGGTCATCGTATACCCCATTCGAGGAGATATTGAGTAGGTTTCCCGAATTTTTTTGTTTATTCTTGAGAATAATAGTTGCATTCAAAGAATTTTCGATGCATACTTACTGCCAGAACTTTAGAGAATTCTCATGCCTTGGCGACTCCTCAAATTTGCCCTATCGGACCGACATCCTGAGCCACGGATGTTTACACCGCATGGGCAGTTAAAGTCCAGCTATGACGTGGTCATCATCGGCGCAGGCGGGCATGGCCTGGCCAGTGCCTATTACCTGGCGCGTGACCATGGCATTACCAATGTGGCGGTCATCGAGCAAGGCTACATTGGCGGTGGCAATACCGGGCGCAATACCACCATCATTCGCTCCAATTACCTCACGCCCGAGGGCGTCAAGTTCTACGACGAGTCGGTGCGGCTCTGGCAGGATCTGGCCACCGACTTTGACCTCAATCTCTTTTATTCGACGCGCGGCCATTTCACCTTAGCGCATACCGATGCTTCGCTGCGCACCATGCGCTGGCGTGCCGAAGTCAATAAGCATTACGGCGTGGACTCTGAGCTTGTGTTCCCAGATTTCATTCAAAAAGCCATTCCTTCGATGGATATGACGTGCGCCGGACACGCGCCGGTGATGGGTGCGCTCTACCATGCGCCTGGTGCGATCGCCCGCCATGATGCAGTTGCATGGGGATACGGTCGTGGCGCGGATATGCGCGGGGTGGAGATACATCAGCAAACCCGCGTGCTGGACATCATGACGCGCGGTGGTCGGGTTACCGGGGTAAAAACGACACGCGGCGACATTGCTTGCGGCAAGGTATTGTGCGCAGTGGCGGGCTCTACGCCGCGCATTCTCAAGATGCTGGATTTGCGCAGCCCGATCTACATCCACCCCTTGCAAGCCATGGTCAGTGAACCCATGAAGCAATGGCTAGATCCGATTATTGTGTCGGGTAGCTTGCATGTGTATATCAGCCAGACGGCGCGCGGCGAATTGGTCATGGGTGCGTCGCTAGATCCTTACGAATTGCACTCCACCCGCTCGACCCTGGACTTTACCGAGAGCCTGAGCGCGCACATGGTGGAATTGCTGCCCCATTTGTCGCAGGCCAAAATCGTACGCCAATGGGCGGGTATGGCCGATATGACGCCCGACTTTGCGCCGATTATGGGGAGGACACCGGTCGAAGGTTTTTACCTCGATGCCGGCTGGGGCACTTGGGGCTTTAAAGCCACGCCGGTAGCGGGCAAAACCATGTCCTACACCGTGGCCAATGACCGGGCACACCCACTTATCGAAGGCTTTGGCTTTGACCGGTTTGAGCGCTACGCGCCCACCGGTGAAAAGGGTGCCGCTTCGGTCGGCCATTGAGGAGCGCACCATGAAAATCATGACTTGCCCCATCAACGGCCCGCGCCTGATTTCGGAGTTTGCGTATTGGGGTGAATGCAAAACCATGCCCGATCCAGCAAGCTCTACCGATGTGCAATGGGCGGACTATGTATTTAACAAGAACGGCGCACCGGGCATCAAGCACGAATGGTGGTGCCACACGCCCAGCAATACCTGGTTTATTGCGGTGCGCGACACGGTGTCTGATGTGATTGAAAAGACCTTTCTCTATGGCCAGCAGTAACTTCATGCGCCTGCCGCCCCA
Organism: uncultured beta proteobacterium; assembly: GCA_903869595.1. GTDB lineage: Bacteria > Pseudomonadota > Gammaproteobacteria > Burkholderiales > Burkholderiaceae_C > Allorhodoferax. The sequence goes on from CAIPZV010000043.1 coordinate 126,574, forward strand.
ACATGGCGAGTGGATCGACCGCGCAAGCGCATTGCCTTTCCGTTTTGAAGGCCAAAGCTACAGCGGCTTTGCGGGTGACCGCATTAGTGCAGCTCTGTGGGCTGCCGATGAGCGCGTTCTGGGTCGCTCCTTCAAGTACCACAGAGCGCGTGGTGTATTGACGCTGGCCAACCATGACATCAATGTCATGTTGCAAACAGACCAGGCCATGAATATCCGTGGCGATGTCGAGGCGCTGGTGGCAGGCATGGATTTGCATGTGGTCAATACGGCAGGTGGTGTTCACCATGACCGTAACCGATTCATGGGCCTGCTGGCGCGCTTTCTGCCCGTGGGTTTTTACTACAAAGCTTTCCACACCAAGCTACTCTTTCCTTTGTGGGAACGCGTGATCCGCGAATTTTCCGGTTTGGGCAAGCTCGACCTGAGCAAGCCTGCCTTGCACACACCCAAGCGCTATGATTTTTGCGATGTGCTGGTAATCGGCGCAGGTGTTTCGGGCCTGCAAGCGGCCTTGCACGCTGCGCGCTCTGGGGCCCAGGTCGTGGTGGTGGATGAAAACGCGCGCAGCGGTGGTAGCGCCAGCTACCAAGTCGGCGCGGATACTGCAACCTTAGAGGCCTTGCACCAACTGCAAGCTGCGGTGGCAGCGCAACCGCTCATCCGCCTGCTTACCGACACCGTTGCCGCAGGCTACTACGCTGACCACTGGGTCGCGCTGGTGGACGCGCAGCGCATGACCAAGCTGCGTGCTAAATCTGTGGTGGTGGCCACCGGGGCCTTCGAGCTGCCTGCGGTCTTCCGCCACAACGACATCCCCGGCATCATGACCGGCGGCGCAGCCCAACGGCTGATCAACCGCTACGCGGTGCGCCCCATGCACACCGCAGTGGCACTGGTGGCCAATAGCGAAGGATTTACTGCCGTGCTCGATGCCCTGCGCGCGGGCGTGAAAGTCGCCGCCGTGGCCGATATGCGTAGCCATGTACCCGCTTGTGCCGCGCGTGACGCGGTGTGCGCAGCCGGTGTGCGCGTGCTAGATGGCTGGGTAATTTACGAAGCCCACGCAGGCGACAGTGGACGCCGCCTCACCGGTGTGACCCTTGCGCGCTTAATGGCCGATGGACAAGCCGATACCAGCAGCCAAGAACCTATTGCCTGCGACGGCGTAATCATGAGCGTGGGCTATGCGCCTGCTTCCAACCTCTTGTACCAAGCGGGTACGTCCATGGGTTGGTCTGATGCCGTGCAGCAGTTTGTACCGGCTAAGCTGCCTCTAGGCATATTCGCTTGCGGACGGGTCAACGGCGTTTACGACAGCGCTGCCAAGGCGCTGGACGGACAGCGCGCCGGTATGCTGGCTGCGGCCCATTGCGGTTTCGCCAGCCTAGAGGCGGTGCCAGCTGTGCCGACGCCGCTGCATTGCCCTAGCCATCCCTGGCCCATCGTGGCCCATCCGCAGGGCAAGAACTTTGTCGACTTCGACGAAGACCTACAGCTCAAAGATTTTTATAACGCGGCGCAAGAGGGCTACGACAACATCGAGCTCATGAAGCGCTACACCACCAACGGCATGGGCCCCAGCCAGGGCAAGCATTCCAATATGACGGCGCTGCGGGTGTTGGCGCGCATCACCGGTAAAACGCCGATCGAGGTCGGCACCACCACTGCGCGGCCCTTCTTTCACCCGGTGCCGATATCGCATCTGGCCGGGCGCGGCTTCAGTCCCGAGCGGCACACCCCGATGCGCGCCCTGCATGCGCAGGCTGGCGCCGTCTGGATGGCAGCTGGCATGTGGCAGCGTCCCGAGTACTACGCGGTAGCGGGCCGTTCGCGCATGCAATGCATACGCGAAGAGGCGATGAACGTTCGCCAAGGCGTGGGCATCATCGATGTGGGCACACTGGGTAAGCTGGAAGTGATAGGCCCGGAAGCCGCTGAATTTTTGGAGCGCGTCTACATCTCGCGCTACGCCAACCTGGCAGTTGGCATGACCCGTTACGCAGTGATGTGCGACGAATCTGGTGTGGTGATTGATGACGGCGTAGTGGCCCGCCTGGGCGAGCAGCATTTTTATTTCACCACCACCACGTCGGGCGCGGCGACGGTTTACCGCGAGCTCTCGCGCTTGAACACCCTGTGGCGCATGGACTGCGGCATCGTCAACCACACCGGCGCGTTTGCGGGGGTCAATCTGGCCGGGCCGCAGGCCCGCCAGCTTTTGGCAACGCTGACCGCAGCCGACCTAGACGGCAACGCTTTTCCCTATTTAGGCGTGCGCTCAATGGATGTGGCCGGCATTGCAGCGCGCGCGATGCGCGTGGGTTTTGTGGGCGAATGGGGCTACGAAATCCATGTGCCGGCCGAGCACGGCGCTGCGCTGTGGCAGGCCCTGATTCAAGCCGGTGCACACCTGGGCATACGACCTTTCGGCGTGGAGGCGCAGCGCTTGTTGCGGCTGGAGAAGGGCCACATCATCATCGGCCAGGACACCGACGGTTTGACCGTTCCGCGCGAGGCCGGATTGGGCTGGGCGGCCAAATTGGACAAAGCGTTTTTCATCGGCCAGCGCAGCCTGCAGGCGATTGCCAAGCAGCCGCAAAAGCAGACACTGGTCGGCTTCACGATGGATATACCCGGCATGGACGCCAGCCAGGACAGCCACCCGGACATGCCCTGCGAAAGCCACCTGGTTATTGTGGACGGCGAGATCAGTGGGCGCATTACCAGCGTCGCGTTCAGCCCGGCACTGGGCAAAGTCATTGGCATGGTGTATGTCACGCTGGCACTTAGCGCGGTAGGCACCCGCCTGCCGCTACGCTTGACCAACGGGAAGATGGTGGACGCGCAGGTGGTGGCGCTGCCCTTTTACGACGCTACCGGTGCCCGCCAAAAGGAGGCTAGTGCATGAACACCCTGACGCAGGCACCCCAACGCGCTTCACCTTTTGCGCTGGCGCAGCACTGGTCGGCTCAAGATACAGGCCCGGCGGCCGCCGACCTGACCTTGACCGATCGATCGCTGCAGACCGCCCGCTGGGGCTGCAAAGGCCCGGTCGCGCCGCAGTGGCTGGCCGAACATGGCCTACCCGTGCCGCCCGCTTACAACCGCTACTGCGAACTAGCGACCGGTGGCCTGGTCGCGCGCTTGGGGGTTACCGAATTCCTCATCGAAGCCGACACCGCTACGCTAGGCCTGCTACAGGATGCGGCGCTGCCCGCAGGTCGGGTTCACGGCCTGTACCCGGTCTTGCGCCAGGACGCTGCCTTGCAGTTGGAGGGCCCTGCCTTGCACACGCTGTTGCGCCAAGTCTGCTCGGTCGATTTACAAGCCCGTGAGAACCCAGCGGATGCCGTGTTCCTCACCACCATGGTGGGCGTTGGCGTTACCCTGTTGTGGCGCGGCAATGCGCTGCTGCTGTGGGCCGATGGCACCATGGGCAGCTATTTGTGGGACACCTTGGCAGAGGTGGCGCGCGATTGCGGCAGCCTGCGCCTGCGCCCCGCGCCTTAATTTTTTTCCTAAGCACCCCGACCCATTGCCCAAATAAAAGGAGACATACGATGAATCGAGACGAGGCGAAGAAATTTTTCAAAGACAACAACGTACGCTACGTGCTGGCGCAGTTCGTGGACATCCACGGCGCGGCCAAAGCCAAAGCGGTCCCGGTTTCCCATTTTGATGAAGTGCTGGACACCGGCGCGGGGTTTGCCGGCTTCGCGGTTTGGGGCCTGGGCATCCAGCCGCATGGGCCGGACTTCATGGCCCGTGGCGACCTGGGCGCGGTCAGCTTGGTGCCCTGGCAACCTGGCTTTGCGCGCATCGTCTGCGACGGCCACGTCCACGGTAAGCCCTGGGAATACGACAGCCGCGTAGTGCTGAAAAAACAGGTGGCCCTGCTCAAGGAACAAGGCCTGACTTTCTTTACCGGCCTGGAGCCCGAGTTCTCGGTCTTGCGCCGCGACGAACAGGGCAATATCGTGCCTTGCGATGCCAGCGACACCCTGCAAAAACCCTGCTACGACTACAAAGCCTTGTCGCGTACCCGCGAGTACATGGATCGCTTGGTAACGGCGGCCATTGGCTCGGGGCTGGATGTCTACCAGATCGACCATGAGGACGGCAACGGTCAGTTCGAGATCAACTACACCTATGGCGACTGCCTGACCTCGGCGGACCAGTTCATCGGCTTCAAGATGGCCGCCGCCGAAATTGCCAATGACATGGGGCTCATTTGCTCCTTCATGCCCAAGCCCTTTAGCAACCGCCCGGGCAACGGCATGCATATGCACATGTCCATGGGCGACGGCAAGCGTAATTTGTTTGAAGATAAGTCCGACAAGCGCGGGCTCGATTTGTCCACCATGGCCTACCACTTTTTGGGTGGGGTGCTCAAACACGCCAAGGCGCTGACCGCTATTTGCTGCCCCACGGTCAACTCCTACAAACGGCTGGTAGTCGGGCGCTCGCTGACCGGCGCCACCTGGGCACCTGCCTACGTGAGTTACGGCAATAACAACCGTTCCTGCATGGTGCGCATTCCGGGTGGTCGTCTGGAGCTGCGCGTACCCGACGGCGGCTGCAACCCCTACCTGGCCGCTGCAGCGGTGATTGCAGCAGGCATGGATGGCATGAAAAACCAGATCGACCCCGGTGAACCGGTCAACGAAAACCTGTACGAGATGAGCGCTGCCGAGCTGCGCAGCCGTGGCATCGAGACGCTGCCGCAAAACCTCAACGAGGCCATCGACGCATTGGAAGCAGACCGCGTCATCATGGATGCGCTAGGCCCGGTAGCGCAGACCTTTGTGGACCTCAAACGCATGGAGTGGGTGGAATACATGCGCCACGTGTCCGACTGGGAAATCAAAACCTACCTCGAATTTTTCTAATCCCTTTTCCAAGGGCTTTGCAAAGGACCGACCATGTGCGGAATTATTGGATTACTCATCAAAAAACCTGCGCTGCGCAGCGAGCTAGGGCGGTGGATGACGCCCATGCTCATCGGCATGACCGAGCGTGGGCCGGACTCGGCCGGGCTGGCCGTGTTCAGCGATCCGCTCAGCGACGCGCATGCCCGCAAGATCAGCGTGTATTCGGGCCTGACTGCTTTGGGTTCGGCCTTTGACTGGCATGCACTGGCCGCTGCACTGGAAAAGCACCAGGGCAGCGCGGTAACGGTGCAGACCAAGGACAACCACGCGATCGTCACCGTCACCGGCGATCCCGAGCAGGCGCAGCAATTCATTAAAGCCTATGACCCGCTCTTGCATCTACTTTCGCTGGGCCGCAGCATCGACTTATATAAAGACGTTGGCATGCCCGCTGCCGTAGCGCAGCGCTATGACTTCGCGCACATGACGGGCTCGCATGTGGTGGGCCATACCCGCATGGCCACGGAGTCGGCGGTGACGCCAGACCGTGCGCACCCGTTTACCGCTGGGCAGGATTTCTGCATGGTGCACAACGGCTCGCTCTCTAACCCCTACCAGATTCGGCGCATGCTGGAGCCACGCGGCATCAAGTTTGATACCGACAACGACACCGAAAGCGCCTGCCGTTTTATCGAGTGGCGCATGCGTGAGGGCGACGACCTGAAAACTGCGCTGGAAACCGGTTTTGACGAGCTGGACGGTTTTTACACGCTGCTCATGGGGACGGAGAACCAGCTCGCACTCATCCGCGACCCCTTTGCCTGCAAACCGGCAGTGATTGCTGAAACAGACGACTATGTGGCCATTGCCTCGGAGTTCCGATCATTGGCGCATTTGCCCGATATCGATCACGCCTATGTGTTCGAGCCCGCACCCCAGGAGATGTATATATGGAAGGCATAAATTTCGATCTACGCCAGCAGACGGTGCGTGATCTCAATGGTTTTTTGCATAGCGCAGAGGGCAAGGCCAAGCGCGGAACCATTGAGGTGCACCACCCCGACGGGGCGCACAGCATCGCTGCCGGGCTCAATGCCCCGGTCAAAGTCGTCGTGCATGGCCACGCCGGTTATTACGCCGCAGGTATGAACATGCATGCCGACATCACCATCGAAGGCAGCGCTGGCACTGGCGTGGCCGAGAACATGATGAGTGGACGTGTCCACGTCAAGGGCTTTGCCAGCAACAGCGCGGGTGCCACAGCGCACGGCGGCCTGCTGGTTATTGACGGCAATGCGGCCTTGCGCTGCGGTATTTCGCTCAAGGGCGGCAATATCGTGGTGGGCGGCTCGGTGGGCAGTTTTTCCGCCTTCATGGCGCAAGCCGGACGCATGGTGGTGTGTGGCGACGCGGGTGACGGACTGGGCGACTCGCTGTATGAGGCGGTGTTGTACGTCAAAGGCAGCATCAAGTCATTGGGCGCAGACGCGCAGATCGAGCCCATGGGTGAAGAGGACCTGAAAACGGTGACTGATTTACTTGCGCAGGCAGGCATGGGGCAACACAGTGCGGCAGATTTCAAACGCGTCGCGAGCAAACGCGAGCTCTACCACTGGAACGCCGACGCCAATCAGGAATACTAGAAAGAACGCTATGGAAAAACCCATGAATTTTTATAAGTCCGCTTCGCACGAAGAATCCTGGGGCTATGACGCCAAGATGTTGCAGTACATCCGCAATGCTGCGGCACATGGCCTGTACGAGATTCGCGGCTTGGGGGCCAAGCGCCAGCTTCCCCACTTCGATGATTTATTGTTTTTAGCGGCGTCGCTGTCGCGCTATCCCTTGGAGGGCTACCGCGAGCGCTGCACCACCAAGACGGTGCTGGGTACGCGCTTTGCAAAAAAGCCCATCGAACTAGACATACCGATCACTATCGCCGGTATGAGTTTTGGCGCTTTGTCTGCCAATGTCAAAGAATCCCTGGGGCGCGCTGCTACGGAGATGGGCACCTCGACCACCACGGGCGACGGCGGCATGACCAGAGAAGAACGTGATTCTTCTAAAACCTTGGTCTACCAGTGTTTGCCTTCACGCTATGGCTTTAACCCCGATGATGTGCGGCGTGCGGACGCGATCGAGGTCGTGATCGGACAAGGTGCGAAGCCGGGTGGCGGCGGCATGTTGTTGGGCCAGAAAGTCAATCCGCGCGTGGCCAAGATGCGTACGCTACCGGAAGGGGTGGACCAACGATCGGCATCGCGCCAACCCGATTGGACTGGCCCTGATGACCTGACCATCAAGATCAATGAACTGCGCGAAATTACCGACTGGGAGAAGCCGATTTACGTCAAGGTGGGGGCCACGCGGGTCTTCAACGACGTCAAACTGGCCGTCCATGCGGGTGCTGATGTGGTGGTGGTCGATGGTATGCAGGGCGGTACTGCAGCCACGCAGACCTGCTTTATCGAGCACGTTGGCATCCCCACGCTCGGTGCATTGCGCCAGGCGGTGGATGCGCTGGAAGACTTGAACATGATCGGGAAAGTGCAATTGATCATTTCTGGAGGCATACGCACGGGTGCCGATGTGGCCAAGGCCTTGGCCATGGGCGCCGATGCAGTTGCCTTGGGGCAGGGTGTTTTAGTGGCTTTGGGCTGCAACTCGCCAAGTTATATGCAAGATGGTGAGCATATGAGTGCGCTGGCCGAGTACGAAGCGCTGGGCACTGCGCCAGGCTATTGCCATCATTGCCATACCGGCAAATGTCCGGTGGGCGTGACAACGCAGGATGCCGTCCTGGAGCAGCGCCTGCAACCCGATGTTGGCGCCAAACGGCTGCGCAATTACCTCAAGACGCTCAACATGGAGTTGACCACGATTGCCCGCGCCTGTGGCAAGCAAAACGTACACCACCTGGAGCGCGAGGACTTGGTGGCACTGACGGTCGAGGCTGCTGCGATGGCGCGCCTGCCCTTGGCGGGAACCAACTGGATTCCGGGGCACGACGGTCGCTACTGAGCCGCTGCGCTTGTCCTGCAGCCTGCAAGGGGCTGCAGGGCAGGCCTCGCGCTTAAGAACGTGGGCGGGTCTTATCGGGGTCGTAGTGGGGAAAACGCACCACCTCGGCGGCAAAGCGCTTCTGTTGACCGTCCAGCTTACCGATTTCTAAGGCAGTGCCGATGGTACTGTGATTCACATCCACGCGCGCTAGCGCGATGGTTTTACCCAGCAAGGGTGAACGCATGCCCGAGGTGACTACACCGACCTGCGCCCGCCCGGCATAAACGCCGTCGCCGTGACCCACGGCCTCGGTGCTGGCAATGTCCAGCCCCACTAGCTTGTGCGCTGGATTGTCTTTGCGCCGCTGTAGCGCGGCGCGGCCTATGAAGTCGTCGGTTTTGCCTTTGAGCGGAACCGTGAAGCCAATGCCGGCTTCAAACGGATCGGTCTGGTCCGAAAACTCGTAACCGGCAAATATCAGCCCGGCTTCAATCCGCACCATATCCAGCCCGTCCAGACCCATGGGCATCAGTCCATGTGGCTGCCCGGCGGCCATGACAGCATCAAACACAGTGCAGGCATCACGCGGGTGGCACCACACCTCGTAGCCCAGTTCGCCGGTGTAGCCGGTGCGCGAAACCATGAGCGGCGGACCATTGGCGTCACCCAGCCGACCCACGGTGAAGCGGAACCATTCCAGCTCGGCCAGCGCGGGCTGGTGCGGCGGAGTCCAAATGATGGGCGCAAGCACGGCACGGCTGGCTGGGCCTTGCACTGCAAGGTTATGCAACTGATCCGTGGAGTTGCGTATGAGGACTTGTAAGCCCAGGGCTTTGGCCTGGTCTTGCAGCCACACGCCGCCAAAGTCGTCGCCGCCGATCCAGCGGAAGTTGTCGCGGCCTAGGCGCAGCAGGGTGCCGTCGTCAAGCATGCCACCATGCGGGTAGCACAGGGCTGAATACACGACCTGGCCGATGCCGAGTTTTTTCACATCCCGCGTGAGGCAGTGTTGCAAAAGGGTCTCGGCGTCGGGGCCCGTAACTTCAAATTTGCGCAGGGCCGACAAATCAACCAGCACGGCCTTTTCGCGGCAGGCCCAGTACTCGGCGATCGGGTCGCTCTTGGCGTAGCTGCGCGCCAGCCAGAAGCCTTTGTATTCGACGAAGTTACGGGTCAGCGCCGAGGTGCGGGGATGGAATGCGGACTGTCTGCTCATGGTGGGCTCCGATGCGGGCGTAACCCGGTGCGCAATACTGGGGGGAAAGGGGTGGCCCGCGTCGAACACGCGCACCAGAATGTCCGTGGGGTTCCAGCCGTTGGCCGGGCTGGTGTCGTCAGGGCAGGCGGAGGACACGCATACCAGATCGGTCAAGGCCCGCAGCAGCACGTAGTCGCCGGGGCGCGACCAGGGCTCGTCCGAACCCACCACGCCGTGGGCGTCGATGAAGGTGTTGAAGAAAAAATTGATCGCCATCCAGCCGCGCCGACCGCTAATGCCGAAGCCCTCCAGGGCCAAGTTGAAGTTGTCGCTGCAATTGTTGTGGCCGGGATAGCCCAGGTCGTCGTAGTACTTGGCGGCGCAGGCCATGGCAAAAGCATCATGGCGGCCTACCGTGTCTTGCACCACTTCAATCAGGGCCGTCATGTCCTGGTCGTAGTACTTGGCATGCAAGCCTGGCATCGGGTAGGAGTGCCCCATTAGGGTGCGGGTGGTGGTCACGTCCAGCGGCAGTTGCAAACCTTGATCCAGCTTGGCCTGTGAGAAGCACTGGAAGTCTGTGCATTGTTTGCCGTCGACATCGACGATCTGGATGTACTGTCCCGCCTTCACCGCGTAAGCGCGGGCGGTGGCGTTTTTTACCAGCAGGTTTTGCACCGGCTCCAGGCCGTCAAACTGCTGCTGCGCGTGGGCACGGCTTGCCGGCCCCACGTCAGCTTCCAATGCGCTTGCAGGGAGCGACCCGTCTTCAGCCATGCGTGCCACAGTTACTCCGATTCAATGAGGGCGGCGCGCCAAAAGGCGGGCCGCCGGGCGCCCTGCCGTCGAGGGATTCAGCGCAAGTAGGCTTGCATGGAATCATCGAGCGCGTCTTTCCATGGCGTATGGTGCGGAGGCGCCATGGTTCCGGTGATCAGTGATTTGTAGCTGTTATCGCGAAAGCCCATGATGTTTTCTACTTTGTGCTGTTTCCAAGCAAAAAACGCCTCGTTCATGCCCTTGATATCAAAGTCCGGGTAATCTGTGAGGTCTACCAAGGATTGCACATAGGCGCCTTGGTATTCAATGGCTTCATGCGAGTCGGCCAGCGCCGCTTCACGATCTGCCCAGGCCTGTCCGTCGGCCTGCATGGATGGCAAATCAGGCAGCGCGATGCGGCCCATCATCACATCACGCGCAAACCAAGCCTGTGCGTCAAACATATTGAAGGTGTACCACTGGTCTTGCATACCCAAATAAAACAGCTTAGGGTTAGCCTCCCAAGCGACGCCCCGGTACAAGTTGCGCGGCCACAGGCGATTGTTGGTTTGTAGACGCAAGGCATCGGGCAGGAAAGAAAAATGGTGCAGGTAACCGGTGCACAAAATCACCGCATCCACTTCTTTGCTGCTTCCGTCTTTGAAGTGCGCCACCTTGCCGACCAGTTTTTGCAGCAGGGGTTTTTCTTCCCAGTTGTCCGGCCAGTCGTAGCCCATGGGGTTGGTACGGTGGCTGACCGTGACCGATTTGCAGCCGTATTTCCAGCATTGGGAGCCGATGTCCTCGGCCGAATAACTGGTGCCGATGATCAGAATATCTTTGTCGACAAACTCGACCGCGTCGCGGAAATCATGGGCATGCAAAACCCGGCCGGGGAAGTCTTCAAAGCCGGGAAAATGGGGCACGTTGGGTGTGGAAAAGTGGCCGTTGGCGACCACCACAAAGTCGAATTGCTCGGTGTAGGTCCGGTTGCCCACCAGGTCATGGACCGTGACATCGAACAACTGGGTCTTGTCATCAAAGGTGACGCTGCGCACCGGCGTGCGAAAGCGGATCCATGGGCGCACCTTGGCTTTATTGACGCGGCCTTCGATGTAATCAAACATCACGGCGCGCGGCGGGTAAGAGGCAATTTGGCGGCCAAAATGCTCCTCGAAGCTGTAATCGGAAAACTCCAGTCCCTCTTTGGGGCCATTGCTCCATAAATAGCGGTACATCGAGCCGTGCACCGGCTCGCCGTATTCATCCAAGCCAGTGCGCCAGGTGTAATTCCACAAGCCACCCCAGTTGTCTTGCTTTTCGAAGCACACGACTTCGGGGATCTCAGCCCCTTTGCTTGCTGCCGACTGAAATGCCCTCAGCTGAGCCAGCCCCGAAGGACCTGCGCCAATGACTGCTACACGTTTTTTCATAATGCGAATCTCAAAATTGAATGTAAAAAACTGAAATTGCGCAGCCATTGGTATCCGGCGATGCCTCGAACCATTTACGAGGGTATTCACCTAAGCCCACACTCCGCAAAGTCAACATAATCGGGTATAGTGAAATTTAGTTGCACACAGGTAACTAAGCGTGCAGCGGCATCGTATCGCAAATTCTTAGCAATTGAAAGGAAATTTATGACTGCCTCGTGGAGATTTTCAGTCTTAGCCGACCGCCATCGCGCGCTCGGGTCCCAGTTGGAGGATTGGAGCGGCATGGGTACTGCCTGGTCGTATTCCAAAGACGCGGACGAGGAATACATGGCGGTCCGTACCAAGGCCGGTTTGATGGACGTTTCAGGCCTGAAGAAAATCCATATCAATGGGCCGCATGCCAGCCATTTGCTCGATCGTGTAACCACGCGCAATGTGGAAAAGCTAGCCCCTGGTAAGAGTGTCTATTGCTCCATGTTGGATGAACGGGGCAAATTCATTGACGACGGCATCATCTACCGCTTCGCACCCAATTCTTTTATGTTTGTGCATGGCTCGGGGGCGGGTCATGAATCACTGGTGGCCGCCTCTACCGGCAAAGACGTATCTATCCGCTTTGACGACAACATCCACGATTTATCCTTGCAAGGCCCGCTGGCGGTTGACTTTTTGGAAAAGCATATTCCGGCGGTGCGTAAGCTGGCGTATTTCGCCCATATGCCTGCGATGTTGTACGGACACCCGATCACGCTCTCGCGTACCGGCTATACCGGCGAGCGGGGTTACGAGATTTTTTGCCGTGGCCAGGACGCGGGCCACATTTGGGACTCGATCTTGTCCGAAGGTGCCTCCATGGGCATCATTCCTTGCCGCTTCACGACGCTGGATATGTTGCGCACCGAGAGCTATTTGGTCTTTTTTCCTTTTGATAACTCCGAGATGTATCCCTTCGCCAACGAAGCTCCCGGCGACACGCTTTGGGAGCTGGGATTGGACTTCACCGTCAGCCCTGGCAAGCAGGGTTTCCGTGGGGCGCAAGAGCATTACCGCCTCAAGGGTAAGGAGCGCTTCAAACTGTTTGGTCTCAAGCTCGATAGCCAAGAGGCGGCCAAAGAGGGCAGTCTGGTCTTTCACGGTGACAAGCAGGTGGGGGTGGTCACCTGCCCCATGTATTCGCCCCTGAACCACTGGTCTATTGCGATTGCGCGGCTGGACGTGCCGGTGTGCGTGCAAGGCACGGCGTTGACCGTGCGTGGGCCGGGCGGTGACGTCAAGGCCATTGCCCACGAAATGCCTTTCTACGACAAGGACAAAAAGCGTCGCACTGTCCAGGATTGAGCACGCTGCGCCATCAATCCCTAGCGCCCCGCCACAACGGGGCGCAAATTTTTTTGCCTTTGCAGCCCAAAGCGGCAGCACGAGCCCCAGCCACGAAAGACCCCCCATGAGCCATCCCACAGCCGTTTGTTTCCCTGCTCCCGATGCCAACCCCAGCACCGCCAATTTGGACGGTTGGGTGGTGACCGAAGGCAGCCCCACCATGAAAACCTGGGTGCAACATACCTCCCACGATGGCAGCATGATTTCCGGCACCTGGGAGGCTACGCCCGGCAGCTACCACGCCACCTATGCGGCCTACGAGTTTGTCCACATCATGGAGGGTGAGATCACTATCACCCCGGACGGCGGCACAGCGGTTCATGTGGGGCCGGGCGATGCATTTGTCATCGAGGCGAATTTCAAAGGCACATGGAAGATAGAAAAGCCCGTGCGCAAACATTTTTGTGTGCAACTGAAGTAAGCCTCGCCCCAACAGGAGGCCCTATGGCCCCAGCCGATGTTGATATGGCCCAAGCCGCCACCCTTCAACCCATCATGCAGATCGCACAAGAGCGGCTGCACATTCCAATGGAGGCGCTGGAACCCTAGTCATGATTCCAGTCGCGCTTTTAATTTTTTCAGCCTCGCTCTGGGGCTTGGCGTGGTGGCCGCTCAAGTACTTCGCTTCCCAAGGCTTGGGCGGGCCTATGGTTGCTTTGTTGACTTTTGGTGGCTTGGGTCTTATCAGTCTTCCCTTGCTGGTGCGTGAGTTTGCGCAGTGGAGACACTGTGTGCCCCTGTTTTTATTGTTGACTCTGGTGGGTGGGTGGGGCAACACGGCCTATATCAGTGCCTTGCTTGCGGGTGACGTGGTGCGCGTAGCCCTCTTGTTTTACCTGGCGCCGGTGTGGGGCGTTGTGGGGGGGCGAATATTCTTGGCTGAGCGCATCACTATGAGACGCGCGGGCGCACTGGTATCGGCACTGATTGGTGTTTTTATGGTCGTCGGTGGTGCCAGCGCTTTCGCAGCGCCATTGGGCTGGACTGATTTTCTTGCCGTCACTGCCGGCCTTGCTTTTTCGGCCAACAACATCGTGGCGCGTCACGCGCAGGCCATTCCCAATGCCAGCAAAACGATTGCGCTTTTTTTAGGTTGTTCGCTCACGTCCATGGCCTTGCTCAGCTTTCAAGAAGGCCTTGGTGCCCTGGCTCTTCCAGAGCTGCCTACACAAGTGTGGTGGTATTTGGCCGCTTACGCTATTGGATGGTTGGCGCTGGCCACAGCCACCTGGCAATGGAGCGTGACCCGCATGGAGGCGGGTCGCTCTGGGGTGATCTCCATTGCGGAACTCATCGTGGCATTGCTGTCCGCTGCTTTGATTGGTGGCGAGGTGATGGACGCTTGGGAATTGTCCGGTGCGGGCCTGATTGCGGTAGCGGCCGTGTTGGCGGCGCTGGAGCCCGCTGCCAAAGCCGGACCTGCCAGTGCTTGATACGTGGCCCCTTGCGCAAACTTCAACGGCCCCAGCGCGTGGAGCCTGTGATAGCCGTTTCCCATGCATGATGGATGGCCTACTTTTGGCGTAAAAGGGCTTATGAATACCCGCAGCAGACGCGATCTAATGCCATGTACTAGGGTAAATCCGCACCCAAAGCTCTTCCATTTTTTCTAAAAGTGATGCAACATCAGGATAATTTGTTTCCTCATGGGAATTTTTGAAACGCATAAAGATTTACGCCTGAACCCATGTTGGAGAGTCAACCAAGATAGAAGGGGACTTTTCTTTTGTGACAGGGTTTCTTTATTTTCTGATAGTTCCATGGAGGCCTATGAGACGACTGATAAACGCTTTTTCGCAACCCTCGAACGCCCATAGGCATCGGGTTCTAGTTCCAGGTAGGCCTGCGGTCTATCCATGCCAAGCATGCTGCGCTTTCGCACGGCTTAAACCTGGCAGTGTGGGCTTAGCGTGAGCATACCGAGTCGCCCCAGTTACAGCGGGCTCAGCCCCTTACCCGGCAACCAGCACTTGTTGGTGGCCGATGGCGCTGGTGGGCAAGCGATTGTGGACATGTCCAGGCAGGTAGCGCCGGACTGGTTTGCAGACGCCCATATCATTTACGTTGTGGGAGATGCAAGCCCAGCGTTTGCTGGCATGCCGCAGAAATTGCAAGAACTGCAAGCGCGCCAATGGCATGAGTCCCCCACGATTGCCAGCGCCTTGCCCCGAATTGCAAAGGTACTAGCGGATGCGCATATGGGCATGCGTTTGTATTTGGCGGGAACCGAAGGTCTAATTGGACAGGTGATGCAACTGGCTTTAGACAGTGGCATGGAACATAGCAGCATCAGTACTGAGCACCGTGGCACTTTAGCGCGCCGCTTGCAATGCGTCCATTGCAAAGGCATTACAGAAGAGGTGACAACCCAACCAGCGCAATGCGCCCACTGTGGTCTCTGGCTGCTGGTGCGTGACCATTACTCACGACGCATTGGCGCTTTTCAAGGTGTCTGCATCCATGCAGAAGAGCCGCTCAACATTCCTACCGCTGTCACGAGTTTTCTATGAGCGCAGAACACCTCAAAATTGCGGTACGTGTGACAGAAGTGCAGCCGGTTAATGCATTGGTCACGCGCTTTTCATTGGAGGCCCTGGATGGGTCGGATCTACCGGTTTTTTCGGGTGGGTCACACGTTGTGGTCGAGTTTGGTGCTTGCAGGAACCCTTATTCCTTAATGGGCCATCCGTTTAACACGCGAAGCTATAGCATTTCGGTGCGGCGCGACGATGCGGGTCGTGGCGGCAGTCGCTACCTGCATGAACATGTCAAAGTGGGTGATACGGGCTTGATCGGCCACCCGGTCAATTTGTTTTCACTTAACCTGCGTGCCCATAAGCATTTGTTTATTGCGGGCGGCATAGGCATTACGCCATTCATTGCGCAAATGGCGCAGTTGTCACAGCCGGGGCAACGTGCCACAGCGCCTTTTGAACTGCACTATTGCGCACAAAGCGCAGACCTTGCAGCCTATGCCGATACGCTCAAGGGTCTGTATGCAGGCCGCGTGCAGACCTATTTTGACAATGCAAATCAACAATTAAACCTCGTTTCTTTATTGCAGGGCCAAGCGCTGGGGACGCATCTCTACGTCTGCGGCCCTAGTGGCATGATTGCCTGGGTGCGCACTACCGCGGCGCAATTGGGTTGGCCCAGCGAGTTTGTGCATTTTGAACATTTTTCCGCGCCCCAGCCCGGTAAGCCGTTTACGGTAGAGCTTGCCGCTTCGGGCCGCAGCATCGAGGTCAGCGAGCGCCAAAGCTTTCTGGAAGCCTTGGAGGCTGCCGGCGTAAACCCGCCGTACTTATGCCGTGGTGGCGCATGCGGCCAATGTGAAACCCGCGTTCTTGCCTGCGATGGAGTGATCGTGCACCGAGACCATTGGCTGAGCGAAGAGGAGCACCAAAGCGGTCAAAAAATCATGCCCTGTGTTTCGCGCGTTGACGGTCGTTCCATAACGATTGCGCGCTAAAGTCAGATCGCGCTGCAATGTTTTCGCTGATGTATCAGGAGTAAGCTGTGAGTCAAAACGTGCTGCAATTCAAAGAAGAAACGTTCCGGGATGACTTTGTTTATTCCAATTCTCGCTGGGCGATTGATCGTTTTCCGTTTCCCTTTGACAAGGACAGCTATATGTACGCTGTCAACCTAGAGCCCCACACCACAGGGCGTGCAGGCAGCGTCTATGAAAAATCTTTCGATGTCGACGAGCACTATGTGGCGGAAATGCGTGAACGTGCGCTGACCTTGTTGGAAGACCCTTTGCGCTGCCAGTCGCTTCCTCATATGACCTTGGCGGGCTGGGACTTGCTAGAGTTAATCATGACGCACAAGGCGCGTGATTACCCCGAACTTTTTGAACTGCATCGCAATGGATTGCAATGGCGTTGGATCAACAAACCCTTGGGCATAGAGCAGTCCTTTATTTTTGGCGATGAAGCAAGCCTGCCTTATGGCCCCATGGAATACATCACCCGCCAAAGCCAGGGCGACTGGTGTGTGCTGGACCAGCGCGATGGAAACTTGTGGATGGACGCAGGTATGGTGACCACCCAGGCCGATTGGTCGCTTGACTTTGATATCGGCATGAACTTTTTTGAGTGGCATGCGCCCGTGCCTTTGGCGCATGAACTTGGTATTTTTCAACGCGCGCTGAAGTTTTTGCTGGCAATTCCCCAGGGTGCGCCTGCCAGGCGCTTGAACTGGACTATGACGGTTCATCCGCGCCATGACACCAGTCCCGAGAATTACCCTAAGTGGGGTCCTGACCGCACCACTGTGACCGCTGACAACGTGAGCGAGTTGATGTATCTGCGCGTTGAGTTGCAGTCTTTTTGGCGCCTTCCACGGTCCAATGCGCTTGTGTTTCCGATTCGCTGCTACCTTATTCAGCTTAATGAATTGGTAAGCCACCCTAAGTGGGCCAAACGCTTTCACCGGGTTCTGCGCGATCTTCCCAAGGAGTTGGCGGAATACAAAGGGTTTGAGCGCAATCGCGCATTGATGGTGCATTGGCTTTCTCAATTTGACGATGGCGCACTTACGTCGCCAGGCGGCGGCCCCAATTAGTTCTCGCGGCTAGGTGGGGGGGGCCACCGATGCTTTTTTTATGTTCCCTCAGAAGGAAATTACTTATGACTACTGCTGAAAGCGCGCAAGCGCAGGGTTTACAGAGAAAGATAAGCTGGACCGGTGCATTCTGGGTTGCCAGTGGCGTGCCGGCCTTGGTCCTGTTCTCGATTGGCTCCATCGCCGCCACGGTGGGAAAGCCGGCGTGGATTGTCTGGGCCATCTCCATTGCCTTTGGGTTTTTGCAGGCATTTACCTATGCTGAAATTGCCGGCTTGTATCCCAACAAGTCAGGTGGCGCCTCGGTCTACGGTGCGATGGCCTGGTTGCGCTACAGCAAATTTGTGGCACCTATTTCGGTGTGGTGCAATTGGTTTGCCTGGTCGCCGGTGCTTTCTATCGGTTCGGGGCTCGCAGCGGGCTATTTGCTTATGGCTTTGTTTGCGCCCGATGCGGCCATCAACACCTGGCAAATTACGCTGCTAGATCTTGGGGCCATAAAAACCGGGCTCACTTTGCGTATCAATGCGGTCTTTATTCTTGGAGCGACGATCTTGCTTACCGTGTTTGGCATTCAGCACGGTGGTATTTTGCGTTCAGCCAAAACGCAGAAAATCTTAGCCATTGCGGCCTTGTTCCCCTTAATGGTGATTGCCCTGGTGCCACTGCTCACAGGCGATGTCATGAGTGCGCAGTCCCTATCGAATCTTTTCCCCATTGCCCCCTTGGCATGGGATAAGGGCCTAGCCGGTGACGGCGTATGGAATGCCGCAGGCTTGACCTTGATGGCCGGCGGCCTGTTTATCGCAGCCTGGTCTACCTACGGGTTTGAAACCGCAGTTTGCTACACCAGCGAATTCAAAGATCCCAAGACGGACACATTCAAAGCCATTTTCTACAGCGGACTGCTGTGTATTGTGGTGTTTTTGCTGGTTCCCTTGGCTTTTCAAGCGCACTTTGGCCTCGGCAATGTGGTGACCCAACCGGTGGTTGCAGCCGATGGTGCCATCACTAATGCAGTCTATGACGGCATCTTGTCGCCTGACATCTATTCCGGTATGGGCGTCGCAGCGGCCATGGCGAGCATTATTGGAGCGGGCCCAGCCATCACCAATTTGCTCATCGCCATGATGATCTTGGCGCTGGTGCTGGCCATCATGACCTCCATGGCCGGGTCTTCGCGTACTTTGTACCAGGCTTCGGCAGATGGCTGGTTGCCCAAGTATTTGAGCAAAGTCAATGAGCACGGTGCTCCAACGGCTGCCATGTGGACAGATTTGTGTTTCAACTTGGTTTTACTGCTTTTGTCGGACTACGTGTTTGTGCTTGCAGCCTCTAACGTGGGTTACATTATTTTTAACTTTCTCAACCTCAACGCCGGCTGGATTCACCGCATGGATCGTGGCACTTGGGCTCGCCCCTACAAAGCCGCTACCTGGCTGTTGGCCATTGGTGCGCTGCTAGGCTTTGTCAACGTGTTCCTGATGGGCATGGGCGCCAACGTCTGGGGAGCTGGAACCTTGATGACCGGCTTGGTCGTTGCCGCTTTGGTGGTACCGGTCTTTTTGTTCCGCCATTATGTGCAGGATGGCGGTGTGTTTCCTGAAAGCACATCCAGTGACTTGCAGGCGACAAGCGATATTGAAAACAAAGCCGGCGTCTTGCCCTATGTCACCTTGATCGCTGGCGTAGCGGTGATGGCTATTGGCTATTCGCTGTCGGCTTCCTAAGCGTATTGCGTAGACAGGCGCTGGCCGATTAGCGCCAGCCCTGTCTCATTTTCATGTTCCAAATTCGCGGCCATTAGGCCATGCCCAAAAGGCGTTTTCGGCTTGCGGCCCAGGCGTTGATGAGTCGATCAGCCACGATACCAATAAATGCAATTCCTAGGCCTGCCAACAGACCGCGACCGGTATCACCGTTGGGTAGCGCTTTATAGATTTCCTGGCCCAGGTCACGCGAACCGATTAGCGCGGTGATCGCCACCATGGCCAGCGCCATCATGATGGTCTGATTGACGCCTACTAAGATTTCCGGGAACGCAATCGGAAGTTCAACTTTGAATAGGCGCTGGGCTGGTGTTGCGCCTGAAGCAATGGCCGCCTCCTGCGTTGTTTGAGGCACCCGCATCAGCCCGAGGTAGGTGTAGCGAATCGCGGGCACGGTGGCATAGCAAAGCATGGCCAGTACGTTAGACAAATCGCTGGTCTGAAACAGCATGATGACCGGGATCAGGTAAATAAAGCTCGGAAAAGTTTGCAGCAGATCGCACAGTGGCATGAGCGCGCGCGCTGCCGCAGGGCTTTTTGCGGCCCATACCCCCAACGGTATACCCATGAGGCAGCACAGAAGGGCGCAGCTCGTGACCAAGTAGATGGTCAACATCAGCGGTGTCCAAAAGCCTGCCAGCAATAGAAAGCCAAACAGCACCACGGGCACCAAGGCCAGCCGCCAGCGGCCTAAATGCCAGCCTATCGCCGTGGGCGCAGCGATCACGATGACCCAAGGGAGCCATAGGTAAAAATCACGGATGGGTAGCAACAAGTAGATGGTGACGTTGTCGCGAAAGGGCTTGAGGTAGCCGTAAAGGTTTTTGGAAATCCAGCGAACCGCGCTATCAATTTGGCCGCCAAAGGAGATCGTCATCTCGGATGGCAATATCGACCATGCCGGCGCCATGGTGCCCAATGTGATCAGACAGATACCCGCCAAAGCAAACGCCAGGCTGTGCGCATGACGTTGCCAGAAGCTTCCCGAGACGATGGTGTTAGCCGCTGCACGCAGCATTTGCGCCACCGTCAGCCGATCCAACACCAAGGCCATTAGGGTGATGGCAATGCCTTGCTCCATCGCCTTTCCAATACGCAATTGCTGGAGTGAGAACAGCAGTTTTTGTCCCAAGCCTGATGCCCCCACCAGAGAAGCAATCACGGCCATCGCCAAGGTTTGCATGACGACTTGGTTCAGTCCCAGCAGCAGGGTTTGCTGCGCCGCAGGCAACTCCACTTTCCACAGCCGCTGCTGTGCGGTACAACCTGCCATGGTGCCCGCTTCCACCACCTCGGGTGAAACGCTGCGTATGCCCAGTATGGTGCAACGCGCCATGGGTGGCATCGCAAAAATCAGCGTGGCCAGCATAGCGGGCACTTGACCAAAACCAAACAAAACTACCACCGGACCCAAATAAGCCATGTGCGGCGTGGCTTGCATGACATCAAACAAGGTGTTGAGGCTGCGTTCCACCCGACGATTACGGGTAGACCAAATACCCAACACCAGGCCTATACCTGCCGCTAGCGGAACGGTGACTAGCACCAGCGAAACGGTTTGCATCGCATCTGACCACAGGTCAAACACCACCAGATACAGCATGCATGCGCCGCAGAACAAGGCCAGGCGCAAGCCGCTTTGCCAATGGGCAAATACCATGACGCCCATGACGACGAACACCCAGGGCAGGGGCGCTAGATTCCAATCGGGCACGCCGCGAAAAAGCAGCACTTCCACCAAGTGCAGCGGTACAAAGAGGATCGCCGAGATGGCGCGGGTGAGGGGCTTTGCCCATTGGCTGAACCAGGCGAACGCATCGGTTAACCAATCCCGAAACGGCAGTACCCACTCCCCCGGCCAGGTTGTGAGCCAAGGAAGCGCGCCACTGGCAACTAAGACTACTAAGGCCAGGAAACCCAGCGCGGGCAGCCACGCTTGGCTGCGTGCCTGCGCCGTGCCCGAAGCCACGCTAAGGCTAAGTGCGCCCTTCATAGCCCTGCCGTCGATGGGAAGAGAGCTTCTATCAAATCCTGGCGGGTGACCGTTCCCATGGCCTGCTGGTCGTCGTTCAAGACAGCAAAACGGTGGTCCGAAGCAAGAATTTGCGCTGCCGCGTCACACAGTTTGGTGGCCCCGTCCAAGCCCTGGGATGGGCAGTCACCGCTGAGCGGGCGGGCGATCGTGGCGAGCGTCAGAATTTTGTCGCGCGGCGCAATTTTGACGAACTCGCGCACATAGTCATTGGCAGGGTGCAACACCATTTCCTGCGGCGTTGCCAATTGCACCAACTCGCCGTCTTTCATGATGCCTATGCGATCAGCGAGTCGAATCGCCTCTTCAAAATCGTGCGTAATGAACAAAATAGTTTTACGCAGCAGTTTTTGCAGGCGTATGAACTCGTCCTGCATTTCGCGACGGATCAGGGGATCTAAGGCGGAAAAAGGCTCATCGAGAAACCAAATCTCTGGACCCACAGCCAGTGAGCGCGCGATACCGACGCGTTGCTGCTGCCCCCCGGACAATTCCCTTGGGAAATACGCTTCACGCCCTTCAAGTCCAACGAGTTTGAGCATCTCGCGGGCTTTGGCATCGCGCATAGTCCGTGACATCCCGCTCACTTCAAGGGGGAAGGCGACGTTATCGATGACGTTGCGGTGTGGCAGCAAGCCAAAGTTCTGAAACACCATGCCCATTTTGTGGCGCCGTATCGCAATAAGCTCACGGGGGGAGGCGTTTAGTAAATTCTTGCCGTCCATCATGACTTCCCCTGCCGTGGGGTCGTTGAGACGGGTGATGGCGCGAATCAGGGTAGATTTACCCGAGCCCGACAGGCCCATGATGACCAAAATTTCATTGTCCATCACGTCAAAGGATACGTCCCTTACGGCCCCGATGTATTTACCAGCCGCGAAGGCTTCTGGGCTTGGGTGACCTTGGTTTTTTTCAAAAAATCCGATAGGGTCTGTACCGAAAATCTTCCAAAGGTGACGGCATGATATTTTCGGCGTGGCCTGCAACATTGGCTAACCTTAAAACAGAGAAGTTTCACAAAGCAGTGGGCCGCCCACGGCGGCCCACTGTTGTTAAGAGCCGTTTAGTTTGTCCAGGCTTTGACGCTGGCCTGATTCGCTGCGGCCCATTTTTTGGCTGCATCTTCAGGTTTCATGCCATCCACATCGACCATGGCTGCGGCGGCAGCGATTTGGTCATTGGTGAAGTTCACCTTTTTCAGGATCTTGTCGGCAGTAGGCCATTTGCTGGCGATATTTTTCGACCCTACCTTCTTCAGGTAGCCCTTGGCCGCTGCGCCGCAGTCATACAAAGCGTCGGGATTGATGCCCCAGCTTTTGTCTGTGTGGCATTTGGGATCGTAGGTGGGAAATTCCACAAACTGCCCTTTGAATTTTGCTTCAATAAAGTTAGGAGTCCAGTTAAAGATCACCACCGGTTGTTTGCGGTCATAGGCGGCTTGCAACTCAGCCCAGAGCGTCGCAGCTTGTCCTACGGCAACTTCCTGGAAATTCATCTTCAGTGCCGTGATGCGCTCGGAATAATGCTTACCCCAATCGGCGGGCGGCCCCACAAAACGACCCTTTGTACCGGTTTCCGCCGTGGCTAGTTTCGCGGCACATTTGTCCAGCGCCTTCCAGTCTGGCAGGCCTGGGCACATTTCGTTCATATAGCTGGGGTACCACCAATCTTCACGTGTCACCGCATTGTGCGCGCCATAGTCAACAGCGCCATTTTTTAATGATTTTTGGAAGGCGTCGTTCATAGAACCCTCCCAAACTTCGACCTGAAAGTCCATGTCGCCCGACGCAATAGCCGTAAATTGCAATTGCGTATCGGACGGTTTGTACTCGACGTTCAGGCCTTTGGACTTGAGCACATCACCGACGACATAGGACAAAACCACTTGGCTAGTCCAGTTGTTGGTAACGATTTTGATGGGTGCCTTGTCGTCAGCAGCGAATGCTGATCCCATTACCAAGGCGCTACTGAGTGCAGCGGAAAATACCCATTGACTACGTGTTTTCATATTGAACCTTTATTCTAGAGTTGCCAAAATTTGGGAAGCGACCATGCCACTAGGGGGAAACTATGTTGCCCCCTAGTTAAATAGTCGCACCATTGCGTGGTGGTGTCAACCGCGTTTATGCCTAATTACACGGGTGCTTACCCTTGGTTCTCGATCGCCGGCAGGTCACCGGGCGTATTTGTGCTGAAGTACGCCAAAAAGCGTAACGAATGCGTTCGGGTACTTAGCTGACTTGTTTGCTGCGCCTTGGCTGCAATATGCCCGCTTCAAGACATGCCATTGCGCCGCGCCAACTCCGCAAACAGCGCAGCCTGGTCCATCCCAGCCAGGCCATTGTCATGCGCCTGGGCGTAAAGCTGTTCCAGCAGTTGGGTAATGGGCGCGTCAAAGCCTAGTTGCTTGCCTGTATCGAGCGCGTTGCGCATGTCTTTGAGTTGCACGCTGATCCGTCCGCGTGGGGCAAAGTCCCGCTCCACCATGCGCTGACCATGCACTTGCAAAATGCGGCTATCAGCAAAACCGCCGCTGATCGCTTCCTTCACCTTGGCCATGTCCGCGCCGCCTTTGGCGCAGAGCAGCAAGGCTTCGGCTACGGCACCGATGGTGATGCCCACAATCATTTGGTTTGCCAGCTTGGCCAACTGCCCGCAGCCGTGCGGGCCGACCAATGTGGATTTGCCAAAATGTTGCAGCGCGGTTTGCGCCTCTGCCAGGTCGGCTGCCTCGCCACCGGCCATGATGGCCAGCGTGCCTTGTTCCGCACCCAGCGTGCCGCCGGAAACCGGCGCATCCAGGTAGCGCACGCCCAGTGTGTTCAGACGCGCCGCGTGGCTACGCGCTTGCTCGGGCGCGATGGACGACATGTCCACCAATAAGCTGCCGGCCTTCAAGGCTTGGGCAAGGCCTTGTTCGAACAAGACCAATTCCACAATACCGCCGTGTTCCAGCATGGTGACGGTCAGGTCTACATCGCGCACCGCATCTATCGCGTTTGCATGCGCATGCGCTCCCAAGGCCGCTAGCGGTGCGGTTTTTTCAGCCGTGCGGTTCCACACATGCACCTCCAAGCCCGCGCGGCACAAGCGCGAGGCCATGGGCACACCCATTAATCCCAATCCTAAAAATGCAATGCGCATATGCGTCGTCTCCTAGTATCTTTTTTCATTGATAGGCCAACCCCAAGCCTTCCAGCTAAGCCGGCCACATGGCGAGGCCTTCCATGTCGCAGGCACCCGTCGCTGATAGAGCCCGATTCACATCAACAAATGTTCACCTGCGTTATCGCCACCTAAGGTCACATAGTTCACTTTCCGAATATCCATCAGCTTTTTACCGCCGGCGTAGCTGATAGAGCTTTGCAAATCTTGCTCCATTTCTACCAGGGTGTTGCGCAGCGGGCCTTTAATCACTTCCAGGATACGCTTGCCTTCTACATGTTTGTACTCGCCTTTGTTGAAATCGCTCGCCGATCCGTAATACTCTTTGTACAGCTTGCCATCGACTTCTACCGTCTGGCCGGGCGACTCTTCGTGGCCGGCGAACAGGGAACCGATCATCACCATGGATGCGCCAAAGCGTATGCTTTTGGCGATGTCACCATGGTCGCGGATGCCGCCGTCGGCGATGATGGGTTTGGTGGCCACGCGGGCGCACCACTTGAGCGCGCTTAGCTGCCAGCCGCCGGTGCCAAAGCCGGTTTTGAGCTTGGTAATGCACACCTTGCCCGGCCCGATGCCGACCTTGGTCGCATCCGCGCCCCAGTTTTCCAGGTCAATGACTGCCTCGGGCGTGCCCACATTACCGGCGATAACAAAGCTGGCCGGCAAATGCTGCTTGATATAGCTAATCATGTTTTTCACGCTGTCGGCGTGGCCGTGGGCGATATCGATGGTGATGTAGTCGGGCGACAGGCCTAGCTCGCGCAGCCGGTCCACGGTGTGGTAATCGGCTTGCTTGACGCCCAGCGAGATGGAGGCATATAGGCCTTTGGCGCGCATGTCCTGGGTAAAGCGCACATTGTCCAGGTCAAAGCGGTGCATGACATAGAAGTAACCGTTTTGCGCCAGCCAGACGCAAATGCTCTCGTCCACCACCGTCTTCATATTGGCCGGAACCACTGGCATGCGGAAAGTGCGCGCGCCCAGCTCTACGCTGGTGTCACATTCAGACCGGCTTTCAACCCGGCACTTGCGGGGCAGCAGCAAAATGTTGTCGTAGTCAAAAATATCCATAACCCAAGCTCCAAAAGTTGCATCCGTCAAACAGGCGCTTGGATTGGGTCCGGCAAAAAAATACCGGACGCCAAATGCTTGGGCCCGGTGATTGATTTTACGCACAGACGCTGACGCACCGGGCTTCCTACAATCGGGCATGTTTTCTGACAGCTCCGCGTCCTCCCCCCTGCTTGACAGCCTCAACCCCGAACAGCGCGCCGCCGTTACCCTGCCGCCCGAGCATGCGCTGATCCTGGCCGGAGCCGGTTCCGGTAAAACCCGGGTGCTGACCACCCGCATCGCCTGGCTCATGCAAGAGGGCCATATCAGCCCCGGCGGCATTTTGGCCGTCACTTTTACCAACAAAGCGGCCAAAGAAATGGTCGCGCGCCTGACGGCCATGCTGCCGATTTCGGTGCGCGGCATGTGGATCGGCACCTTCCACGGCTTGTGCAACCGTTTTTTGCGGGCGCATTTCAAAACCGCCGCCTTGCCCCAGGCCTTCCAGATTCTGGACACGCAAGACCAGCTGAGCGCCGTCAAGCGCCTGTGCAAACAACTGGCGGTGGACGAAGACCGCTTTCCGCCCAAGCAACTGAGTTGGTTTATTTCTAATTGCAAAGAAGAGGGCATGCGCCCGCAGGATGTGCCGGTGCGCGATAGCGATACCCGCCGCAAGGTGGAGCTGTACCAACTGTATGAAGAACAATGCCAGCGTGAAGGCGTGGTGGACTTTGGCGAGCTGATGCTGCGCAGCTATGAAGTGCTGCGCGACCATGCGTCTATCCGCGAGCATTACCAATGGCGCTTTCGCCATATTCTGATCGACGAGTTTCAGGACACCAACAAGCTGCAATACGCCTGGATCAAGATGTTGGCGGGCAAGCAGGACGGTGCGGACAGCAGTAGCGCGCGACCCGGCGGCGCCGTATTGGCGGTGGGCGATGACGACCAAAGCATTTATGCCTTTCGCGGCGCGCGCGTGGGCAACATGGCCGACTTTGTGCGCGAATTTGCGGTGGAGCACCAGATCAAGCTGGAGCAGAACTACCGCAGCCACAGCCACATTCTGGATTCGGCCAACGCGCTGATCAGCCACAACAGCCGCCGCCTAGGCAAAAACCTGCGCACCGACCAGGGGCCGGGCGAAGCTGTGCGCGTGTATGAGGCGCCCAGCGACTTTGAAGAAGCGCAATGGATGGTGTCCGAAATGCGCTACCTCATGGAATCTGGCAAGCCCGGTTTGGGCCAAGGCTATCCGCAATCTGAGATTGCTGTGCTCTACCGCAGCAATGCGCAAAGCCGCGTCATCGAAACGGCTTTGTTCAACGCCGGTATCGCCTACCGTGTGTATGGCGGATTGCGCTTTTTCGAGCGCGCCGAAATCAAGCACGCACTGGCCTATTTGCGCTTGCTGTCCAACCCGCGCGACGACACCAGCTTTATGCGCGTGGTCAACTTCCCGGCGCGCGGTATTGGTGCGCGCAGTCTGGAGCAATTGCAAGACATTGCCAGAGAGCTGGGCTGCTCGCTGCACGATGCGGTGAGCGCCCTCAAAGGCCGGCCCGGCGCCTTGATATCGGCTTTTGTTGCAAAAATTGACGTGCTGCGCGAACAAACCGCTACCAGCAGCTTGCGCGATATTGTGGCCACCATGCTGGAAGAAAGTGGCCTGCTGGCCCATTACCGCCAGGACCGCGAAGGCGAAGACCGCATCGAAAACTTGGAAGAACTGGTCAACGCCGCCGAAAGCTTTGTGCGCCTGGAAGGCTTTGGCCGCCAGGAAGCTGCGCGCGGCTTAGCCGCTGGCGTCGCGTCGGTTTCGGACCAGGCCGGTGTGCAAGCCCAGCAAGCGCCCACCGACGCGCCCGCACTGGAGGAGCCCGAATTTGGCGACACCGGTGAAACCCTGTCGCCTTTAACCGCCTTCTTAACCCACGCCGCTTTAGAAGCGGGCGACAACATGGCCCAGGCCGGGCAAGACGCGGTGCAGCTCATGACCGTGCACGCGGCCAAAGGCCTGGAGTTTGATTGCGTGTTCATCACCGGCATGGAAGAGGGCTTGTTCCCGCATGAAAACGCCATGAGCGACCGCGATGGACTAGAAGAAGAGCGCCGCCTGATGTACGTGGCCATCACCCGCGCGCGCGACCGGCTCTACCTCAGCCATTCGCAAACCCGCATGCTGCACGGCCAGACGCGCTACAACCTGAAAAGCCGCTTTTTTGACGAACTGCCCGAGGGCAGCCTGAAGTTCCTCACCCCCAAACGCGCGCCCGCGCGCAGCCCCTGGGCTGGCAGCAGCACACCCGCTTGGCAGACACCGACCTCCAGCCCGCGCACCGAAACCTATAACGCCAGCCCGCCGGTGGCCCGTAAAACCGACCCCGCCCACGGCCTGCGCGTGGGCTTGCAGGTGTTTCACAATAAATTTGGGGAAGGCAAGGTCCTAACGCTGGAAGGCGAGGGCGCCGACGCCCGCGCCCAAATCAGCTTCCCCCGCCACGGCACCAAATGGCTGGCTCTGAGCGTGGCGAAGCTGACGCCGGTGGAGTGAAATTTAGCCTTCTGGAAAGGCTGCACTTTTGCGCTAAGCGCCGGGCTTAAGTCCTGCGTTGAGTATCTCTTTGCCAAGAGAGGCTGGCCTATTCAACCGCTGCCTGGGTGAATAAGACAACGTGGTCCGCTTGCATCTTTATGCCTATCCATTCGCCGACATGGTGGTCATGGTGGCTGGGCACATGTGCCATCAGGGTTTGGCCGTTGCCCAGGCGCAGGGTGTAGAGAAACTCAGAACCCCGAAACGCTTTGCGCAGAATTTCTGCTTGGACCGGCGCCTCATCGTCGTGCACGATGTCATCGGCGCGCAATAGCACATCGCAGGTTCCACCATGCTTCCAAGTTTCCCACTCCTGGGGGTTCTCTGTCGGCCTGCGTAATTCGCCTAGGGGCGTTTGCAATACCAGGGTTTGGTCCTCGCAGGCAATAGCCGCTTGCACAAACACCCCGTGACCAATGAATTCAGCAATAAAACGGTTAGCAGGCCGGTGGTACAAATGGTAGGCATCGTCCCACTGCTGCAATTGCCCCTTGTCCATGACACCGATCACGTCTCCAATGGCAAAGGCTTCCATTTGGTCATGGGTGACAAACAAGGCGGTGATTTGTGCCAATTGCAAAATTTCGCGTAACTCCTGCGCCAGTCGCTCGCGTAAATCCACATCGAGATTGGAAAACGGTTCGTCCAGTAAGAGCAGCAATGGTTCGGGTGCCAATGCGCGCGCCAAGGCCACACGCTGTTGTTGCCCGCCTGAAAGTTCGTGCGGATAGTGCTGGGCCGAAGATGTCAGGCCCACGAGCGACAACATATCCCGCACCCGAGATTGGCGTTTTTGCGCCGGCCAATGCGTGACGCCAAAGTCAATATTTTTTTCCACACTCAGGTGGGGAAACAAGGCGTAATCTTGGAACACCATGCCGATGCGGCGACTCTCTGCGGCTAGGTGCACTCCAGCGCCGCTGATGACCTGGTCGTTCATCCGAATGACACCGCCACTGAGAGGTTCCAGCCCGGCGACCGCCCGCAGCAAGGTGGTCTTGCCACATCCCGAGGGGCCAATCAGTACGCCCATTTGGCCCTTGTGCAAGCCAAAACTTACATGCTCCACCGCCGCCTTGTCGCGGCCAGGGTAGCGCACTTGCAGATCGCTGATGTCTATAAACATGACATTCATTGTAGGCAGGCCATAGACCCAATACCTACAATGCTCGCTCACCCTTGCCGCCTCGGCGTCTATTTACGCAATGCCTTTTTTTACTGTTTTTCGCGGACTCGCTGTCTGCTTGTTGGTCTCTCCGGTGCTGATGGTTTTGACCGCCTGGCTGCAATGGGACGCAAGCTCCGCAATGGTCTGGCAAGGCTTGCTAGAAACGGTTTTGCCGGATTACACGCGTACCAGTTTGTTCTTGTGTGCGCTGGTGGCAATAGGTGTGGTCAGTATCGGTGCCGTGAGCGCAGCGGCGGTTACTTTGTTTGATTTTCCAGGTCGCCAGATGCTGGCTTGGCTCTTGCTGCTGCCATTGGCCATGCCTGCCTATGTGGTCGCCTACGCCTATACCGACTTTTTGCAATACAGCGGCCCTTTGCAAAATTGGCTGCGACTCCAAACCGGTTGGCAAGGCGCACTTTGGCCGGATATTCGCAGCACTTGGGGCGCGGCGGTGGTACTGAGCCTGAGTCTTTACCCTTATGTCTATTTGCTTTGCCGAAGTGCCCTGTCTGAACGTGCACCGCAGTTGATGGAAGCAGCGCGATTGCTAGGTGCTGGCTTATGGCGGCGTATTTTTCGCGTGGCCTTGCCGTTGGCGCGTCCGGCCATAGCCGCCGGTCTGGCATTGGCCATGATGGAGACCCTGGCTGATTTTGGGGTCTGCAGCTACTTTGGCGTGCAAACGTTTTCTACCGGTATTTACAAAGCGTGGCTGGTCATGGACAACCGGATCGCGGCGGCGCAGCTGTCGTCGGTGCTGCTGCTTATCGTTGCTGCCGTGCTGTGGTGGGAGCATCGCGCGCAAGACCGTTTGCGCTTTGCGAACCGGCGCGCGCCCGCGCGCAGCAACGAGTCGCAGCCCTTGCGACTTCATGGCTGGCACGCCGCTTTGGCGTGTGTACTGTGCTTGTTGCCCGTGTTGTTGGGCTTTGTGTTTCCAGTGCTCATCATGGGCCATGCGCTGTGGCTAGGCAGCCAACAACAAGCTTTGCCCTGGGCTGCCTTTGGGGGCTGGTTTTGGAATAGCCTTCGCTTGGGCGGCATCAGCGCACTGCTGGCTGCGGCCTTGGCATTGTGGCTGGTGCACGGGCTGCGCACCCACCCCACATGGTGGCGTCGCCTGAGCACGCAACTGGCCGGCCTGGGATATGCCGTGCCGGGCGTGGTCATTGTGGTGGGCTTGCTGCTCCCGGTCAGTTGGGTGCAGCAACAATGGCCCAATAGCGGTGCCGGTTACTGGCTCACCGCAACCCTGCTGGGTTTGATTTGGGCCTACTTGGTGCGCTTTATTGCCGTGGCTTTGCAGAGCGTGCAAAGCGGCTATGCACGCATACCCGTCAGCGCCGACGAAAGCGCCCGCATGCTCGGTTCGCGCGCAAGCGATGTGTTTGCCCGCGTGCACTGGCCCTTGCTACGCCCGACCGTGGCTTCGGCGCTGTTATTGGTGTGGGTGGATGTGATGAAAGAGTTACCAGCCACTTTGGTGCTGCGCCCCTTTAATACCGACACCCTGGCCG
The DNA here is from genome assembly GCA_903869595.1 of uncultured beta proteobacterium. Classification (GTDB taxonomy): domain Bacteria; phylum Pseudomonadota; class Gammaproteobacteria; order Burkholderiales; family Burkholderiaceae_C; genus Allorhodoferax. Next base: position 157,102 of record CAIPZV010000043.1, read on the forward strand.
TTATGGCCTACCAATTGGCGCGCGACGAGCGCTTGGGCGAGGCGGCTTTGCCATCGTTGGCATTGGTACTGGCTGGTTTGCTGCCCGTGCTGCTCATGGCCAAAGCGCAACAGAAATAGACCTGGAAATGGGTAGGACTTTCAAATGCGAATGATTCGCATTTGGTTATACTGAGGCCTTGTCTTTTTTACCAGCTATTTTCATGAACGCTTTATCTGCGCGGCCTTGGCTCAGCGCGAGCCGCCAACTTTGCTTGGCCATGGGCCTCCTCCATTGCACCTTGCCTGCTTTTGCCGCTGAAGAAGCGGTACTCAATTTGTACTCCGCGCGGCACTACGCGACCGATGAGGCGCTGTATGAGAACTTCACCCGTGCTACCGGCATCAAAATCAACCGGGTGGACGCGGATGACGCGGGCATCCTGGCCCGCCTCAAGGCGGAAGGCGCCGCCTCGCCTGCGGACGTAATCCTGCTGGTCGACGCGGCCAGGCTGTGGAAAGGTGAAATCGAAGACTTGTTTGCGCCCGTCCAATCGGAAGTCCTGCTCAAGGCGGTGCCAGAGCAATGGCGCGCCAAACTTCGGCCGGAGGGAACCCGTTGGTTCGGTTTATCCACGCGCGCCCGACTCATCGTCTATGACAAGCAAAAAATCAAAGCGCAGGAGGTGGACAGCTATGAAAAGCTGGCCGAACCCAGGCACGCCGGGCGGCTATGCACGCGCTCAGGCTCGCACCCCTACAACCTGTCTTTGTTTGGCGCCATGGTGGAGCACCTTGGCGAACCCGCAACCGAGGCCTGGCTTAAGGGCTTGGTGGCCAATATGGCCCGCGCGCCCAAAGGCGGCGACACCGACCAGATCAAAGGCGTGGCCAGCGGCGAATGCGGCATCGCTTTGGCCAACTCCTACTACCTTGCCCGCCTCTACCGCAGCGACAGTGCGCAGGACAAAGCCATAGTGGAGCGTATCGGCGTGGTGTTCCCCAACCAATCGTCCTGGGGGACGCATATGAACATAGCCGGTGGCGCGGTAGCGCGCCATGCCAAGCATCCGGAAAACGCCCTCAAATTCCTGAGCTATCTGGTCAGCGAACCGGCACAGCTGTATTTCGCCGATGGCAATAACGAGTGGCCTGTGGTGAAAGGTTTGAGCATCAACAACCCGGCGCTCAAAGCCATGGGCGGCGCCTCCTTTAAAAGTGAAAAATTACCCGCCAGTGTCATAGGCATGAATCAGATTAAGGTACAGCAAATGCTGGACCGCGTGGGGTTTCGTTGAGATGTATACGGGCATCTGCCGTTTCATTTGATTAAAGTCAAGACTGCCTTCTAGGTCGGCGCGCATGATGCGCTTATGACCCACACCATCTCCGCTATGCAGCACCACCACGCCATGGTGCACCTTGAACGCCTTGAAAACATGCTGGCTGATTTGCTGCGCCTGATCCACGAGCAGCGCGGGGGCGAGCGCTCGCGGGCCGAGGTGGCGGCTGAATCCTTGCCTGGCCCGGGCGACTCGCATGCGCAGAGCATTACCCAACGGGATATGGACTTTTGTATCGGCGAGCGCGAGATTGCCCGCATGCATGAAGTAGGGGCCGCACTCAAGCGCTTGCACCAAGGCAGCTATGGTTTTTGCACCGAGTGCGGCAATGAAATTATGGAGGCCCGCCTGGACGCGATGCCCGAAACCGCGCATTGCTTGGTTTGCCAAACCCAGCTCGAAGCCCACGGTGGCGTGTAAGGGCTAGGCGCTGAAGCAGCTTGTCGCAGTGGCGGCCTAGCGCACGCAGTAAAAATGTAAATCCGGCCCGCGTACTTCGTCGGCGCTGCGCACCGGCGAGGGGTTGGGCAGGTCTGGTGCATAAACCTTGCCGTCCGGCAAGGCCCACACGTCGCTACGCAAGCTCACACCGCCGTTGTAATCGCCCAATGCAGCCAGGTATTCCAATTCGGCCACGGTAGGTAGGCGCGCGTTCATATTGCTGCAAGCCCGCGCGGCGGCTGCCGGGCCAGCGGTATGCGCCACTGGCATGCTCGGCGCGCCCAGCAGTTCTAGGCTGCGGTTGCCGACCATGACCTTGGATGGAAATTTGGTTTTCTGAAAATAGTCAAACACCTGTCCGGCCACGCCTTGCATCACCGACTGCGGAAAGCCCTGGCCCTGAAAGCTGCGCGTGGTGCCGTCTTTGCCTTCCAAATGCATGGTCACCAGCACCTGGCCATTGCAATCTTGCGCGAACGAGTAGGTACCCCAGAAAATACCATACAGGTCGCGCACCAGCTTGTCGTCCAGATAGCCCTGGCGTTTCTGGTCGCGTAGGCCGCGTACCAATTGGGTCAAGGGCATGGGATTGAAAAACACAATCTTGCGCTGGCCCGGTTGCAGGTCGCGGTAGTACGCGTCCAAGGTGGCTTTGAAGCTACCTTCGAGCAGCACGTCCATGCCCATACCGGCATTGGCCTGCGCGCGGTTGGCGTTTTCCATGTCGTCCATGGCCTGCACAATGCCGAAGGCGACCGCCTCTTTCGCGCCTTCACGAATCAGGGCTACGACGTTTTGCAGCATTTCCTGCGATTGCTCGTTCTTGGTTTTGGCGTAGTTTTCTTGGTACTGGCACAAGTCCTTGCCGCGCACAAAGGGGATGGTGGGCCAAATTTGAATCGGGCGCGCGGTTTGCGCCAGCGCAGCCTCACCCGCCAGTGCGCCCAAAAGCAGGAGCAATGCCTGCAAAGCGCCGCGCAAAAATGGCCAGCGGGGGCGATGATTTTTTTCCAACGACGAAGTGTGCATCTTGTTTTCTTTCCGGGTCTGACAAGCCTGAACCCGAGGGACGGACTCTTTGGCAGCCCGCCTCACGTGCGGACAATTCTAGGGGGCGTGCCGTTCGGCTAGCTTACGGTCGGCCTGATGCAGGGCAAATAGCGGCAAAGTGAGTGCGCAAAAAAAACCCGCCAGGGCGCGAGGCGCGGGCGGGAGGGTGCAAGTTTGCCCCGCAGGGCGAGCGAGCGCTGGTTTAGGAAGTAAGTCGCGCTAGGCGGCAGGCGTATGCCTCAGGGTGCTTTAGCGCTTTGGGCGCTTCCGCCGGTCCAGCCAGGCGGTGGCAATATGCCTTTGACGGCAGCTTGTGCCAGTTTGAAAAACACATCGGTGTTGTCGATGACGCCGGTAAACGCATAGGCGCCCGGGCCGAAAGCAGACAAGGGGATGTCCGAGGCGGTATGCACCGCGCTATCGCCGGGCACCTGTCCGGTAATCATGTATTTGCCTTCCGCATCGCGCGCCATGGGGCCAGCGGGATAGACGGACAGCGGTTCTTTTTTGACAAAGGGTTGCTGGCTGTCTTGCAAGGGCCGGTCATTGGTGCGGAAATCTTCCATGCGGTCTGAGTTGGCGCCATAGCCCACCAGCATGCGGTTATCGATATCCGTTGTTTCGGGGTAGCCGTCTGCGGAAATCTTGTACTTGGGGAAGCCCGCTTGTTCATAGACGCCGACCACCGCATCGCGGATGGCGGTGCCACCGCCTTCACGCACCAGGGCTTGCAAGCGTGCATCGCTGACGCGCGAACCGCCAATCAAAGCCACGCCGGCACACTCGTGGTCTGCGGTGACGATGACCAAAGTGTCGTTACGCCCGGCAGCATAGGTTTGGGCCAGCGCTATGGCGCGGTCAAACTCCAAGGTGTCGAGCATCCAGCGCTCGGTGTCCATATTGTGGGCCTGCTTGTCAATCGAGGCGCCCTCAATCATCAGCACAAAGCCATTTTTCTGGCGGTCCAACACGGCCAATGCTTTGGTCGTCATTTCGTCGAGCATGGGTTGGTCAGGAAAGCCGTAGTCGTCCACCACACGGCTACCCACGCCCAAAGCTTTGTTGCGGCGTCCGTCGATTTTGTCGAGGGCCACGTTCATATTCGATAGCGCAAACAAGCCCAGCAAGCGATCGGTTTTTTTCGGGTCTATGCTGTCGAGCGCAGTTTTATCGGCGGCATAGGCAAATCCTGCGCTTTGAAAATCAGCCAAGACATTGCGGTCTTTATCCATGGCGCCAGGCGCGGCGCCCCAGCGCTTGACGATGTCGGCGGTGTGGGCGTCGGTAGATGAAAACGCGTAGTCGTTACGGTCTGCGCGCGCAGAGCCGGGTGTGGAGGCGGGTAAAAACCATTTGCGTCCGCCACCCATGAGCACGCTCAGGCCGGTCAGGCCCCGGTCATCCAGGTACTGGTCCACGATGCCGGTACCGGCGCCACGGTTGCTGGTGTGCACTGCATTGGCAGCGGGCGTGGCATCAAAAACGTCGGAGGTGGTAACCAGACCCAGGGCCTTGCCTTGCGTGCGGTGCAGGTATTCGCTCAGGTATTCGATACGCGGGTTGTCAAAGGGGTCGATGGTGTCATCCGGGAAGACGCCTTCTTCATTGTTATTGTTTTTATTACCAGACACATAGCCCGACATGCCGGGTGCCGAATCGGTGACTACCGAATTGAGCGAGGCGGTTTTTACCATGCCCGTCACCGGAAAAGTATCCATGGCCAGCGGCTTGATAGCCTTGCCCTGGGCATAGCCCCCGGCCACGATGCGCGCCGCAGTGCGTTGCGCGGCGCCCATGCCATCGCCCAGCAAGATGATGATGTTTTTTACTTTTTGAGCACCGGGCATTAGCGCAACTACTTCGAAATTGCCTTCTGCCGTCACGGTTTGGCCGTCGCTTTGCGTGGCAGTCACGCGCAGGCTGTGCAGGCCAGGCTTGTCCACGCTGAAGGCGCGGATGCTGCCCAGCGTGGCATTGGCGGGTACGCCCTTGAGGCAGGCGGCCTCGCAGGTCTTAAGGGCTACCGGCGCAGCAATGGTTTTGCCGTTCACGGAAAACACGGCGCTGGTGATTTGCTTGGATGCGTCATCGGGGCGGATGGTGGCTTGCAAGTCAAAACGCTGGCCAGGCAAAAAGCGGGCAATTACGGGTGCAGCCTGGCCGCTGCTAAAAAGCTCGCTGGGCGGCGTCAAGCGGGTCACAGTGGGTGCGGCCTGGACAGCCAATGCCATCCATGCCGATGCCAGCGCGATGGCTAGCCTGGCAGGGCAGTTGTTGAACTTGGTCATTTTCATACTCCTAGTAAACAAATTTAAAAAAGCTTTTTAAAGGGATAGGTCATGTGGCGCGCCTGCGCACAAGCTTGTCAGTGCTTATGCCGCAGCGCGTGGCGGTAACTAAAGAACTCGGCGGCGTTCATACGGCGCGTGGCTTCACTGTCCAATTGCAGGCGCACCCAGCTCACGCGACCATCCGGGCCTTCTTGGCGGCCCACATCTAACAGGCCCACCACTTCCACCAGGCCTCGTGTGTAGGCGACCATCCAATCCTGTTGTTCGGCAGGCAGCGACACCAGCACCGTGGCAGGTGGCAGGTCGTCGGCTTCGCCATCGGCATGCTGGCTCATTTGCACCGGGCGTGGCGTAAGTAAAAATTGACCGGGCGCTGCCACTTCTTGCTGCACCACATAGCCTTGCAGGGAAACTTTTTTACCCTGCGCTTCGCGCAAGGCCGGGCTGATTTGCAAACCCTTGGGGCCCACGGGGAATTGAAAAAACTCGCTCATTCGAAGACGCACAGAATCGGTTTGCACGCTTTGTTGGGCAGTGGTTTGCCCCAAGGCCAAGGGAACCCAGGCCGCCAACAACAGGCCCGCAACTAAGGCGCCGAAGTAATGGCGAAACGCTTGCAAGAATGAACGCATCCGCAGACTTGCAGCGGGGTAGCGGTGAGCAAGGGTAGTGCTTATGTAAGGGGCTTGGCGCATGGCTTTGAATCAGGTTTCCTTTTGCGATGCATTGGATTATCTGCACGCTATTGCATGCTACGCAGGCGCCATGACAGTTATGTGAAGCCCTTTTGACGGCGGCCTAGAATGCCGCGATGTGGATGTATTTGCTTCAGGGAATAGGTTTTGGTTTTGCGGCGGCTTCGCAGCCCGGGCCGTTTCAAACCTACCTGATATCGCAATCCATCAGCCGGGGCTGGCGCCGCACTTTGCCCTCTGCGCTGGCACCCTTGCTCAGCGACGGCCCCATCATTGCTTTGTGTTTGCTGGTTCTGTCGCAAGTGCCGGTGTGGATGGAGCAGGTTTTGTATGGCGTGAGCGGCGTTTTTATCCTGTACTTGGCCTGGGGCGCTTCGCGCGCCTGGCGTGCGCCACCGGCGCCGGAGGTGCTGGAAGTGGAAGCGGGCCTGCCGATGGGCAAAGCGGTGGTGATGAATATGCTCAGCCCCGGCCCTTATATTTTTTGGACACTGGTGACCGGCCCCATTCTGGTTGCGGGTTGGCGTGAATCCCCAGCCTATGGGCTATCTTTTATCGGTGGTTTTTACCTGACGCTCGTGGGCGGCTTGGCCACGATTGTTTTGGTCTTCGGGCTGGCAGCGCGCTTTGGCGCGGGCATCAAGCACGCCATGCTAGGTGTATCCGCGATTGCTTTGCTGGTATTTGGCTTGTACCAACTGAGTAAAGCTATTGCGCTTTAACTTGCTACGGCTGGGACTGCTGCGCAAGCGACGCGCAGAGAAGAAATACAAGCCTGGCTCAGGCCAGGTGCACGCTAGGGATGCTGAAGCTATCCGCGTAGGTGAAGTAAATCGAGCTGAAAAACATGGCCGCCATCACCATGGCCGTAGGATAGAGCACCAAGGCTACTGCCTCTTCACTGCCGGACAAACCTGCCACCAGCACCACCCCCAGGCCGATGACCATAAAGGCCAGCATCCACACCAAGCTATAGACGGTGAAGGCGCCGATATTGCGGATGCACGCTACTAAGCTGAAAAACAGACTCTTCATCGGGCTGACCTTATCCCAATAGACCAGCGCTGGAGCGAACCAAAACAACAGGGACAAGGGCATGTAAAAAATCAGCGCCACCATGGTCGCTGCTTCAAAAGCCGGGTCTTGCAAGACCTCGCTGCCCACAGCGCCGCCAAACAAATACATTTGCGCAAACTTGCCGCCATCGGCCAGCGCAGACAGGCCCAGCACGCCCACAAAACCCAGCGCATAGAGTGCGCCCAAAATCAGCATGGCGCGCAATTGCTCGCGACCGGCTCGAAAGCCCGCAAGCAACACACTGGGCATGGGGAACTGGCCTTTGAGTGCTTCTTGCGTCGCCACCATCAGCCCCAGCGTCGCGCCGGGCAGAAGGGCCAGGGCCAGCACATTGCCGATAACCGGCACCATAGAGATCACCGACATCACCGCCATAAAAATAAAGAACAGGCCTGTGAGCGCCAGCGGTTGGCGGAAAAACGTGCGCATGCCCAATTTGACCCAAAGGATGCCTTGGCGGGCGGGAACAATATGAAGTTTCATGCATTGGGGCTGGTGGCGACGGATGACGCGCTCCAGCTAAGAGGGTGGGCGATGCGCTGGCGCAGTATGCGCTCAAAGGGGGCCGGGTCGTGGGCTTTGAGCATGGCGGCTTGGCGCGGCAGGTGCAAGTCCCACAAACGCGAGAGCCAAAAACGAAAGGCCGCCGCGCGCAATAGGCTGGCAAAAACTGCGGCTTCCGAGGCTTGCAGAGCCCGCACGCTGGTATAAGCCTGCATAAATGCATCGGTGCGGGCGGCATCGGCCACGCCATTCGCCATGTCCACACACCAGTCGTTCAGGCAAATGGCAATATCAAACACCCATGCGTCATTGCCCGCGAAGTAAAAATCAAAAAAGCCCGTCAGTTGATCGCGACCCTGTGCGTCGGGCGCAAACATCACGTTGTCACGAAACAGATCGGCATGGATGGGACCGCGCGGCAGGGCCGCGTAATCCGCAGTCTGCGCTAGGGCCTCTTGCGCGGCCAACTCGCTTTGCAAGAGTGCGCTTTGTTCCTGCGTCAAAAAAGGAAGCACTTCGGGCACGGTGCGCTTCCACCAGTCCAGGCCGCGTAAATTGGGCTGCTGCATGTCAAAGCTGGCCCCGGCCAGGTGCATGCGCGCCAGCATGGCGCCTACTTGGGCGCAATGGTCGGTGCCCGGCTGTAATTCGCTTTTGCCTGCCAGCAGGCTCACCACACAACTGGGCCGGCCTTGCAGGCTGTGCAGTAACTGGCCTTGGGCGTCCGCCGCCGGGTTGGGCACGGGAATGACGTGCTGGGCCAGGTGGCGCATCAAGCGCAGGTAATAGGGCAGTTGCTCGGCGCTCAGGCGCTCAAACAAGGTGAGCACATAGCGCGCTTGCGCGGTGTCGGCAAAGTAATTGGTGTTTTCAATGCCCCCGGCGCAGCCTTCCAGACGGGTCAGCGGCCCCAACCCTAGGGTGTGGAAGTAGGCTTGCGCCTGATCAAAGGAAACTTGGGTGTAAACCGCCATGAAGCAAACCTGAATGAGGGGCGCAGCGCCCAAAGGCAGTGCGGACTGTGCGGGCGCCAAGGCAAGGGCAGACCCTCGGTAGCACCGGGCGCGATTGTAGGCGGCGCCCTTTGGCCCCCACGCAGGCAGGCAAAATGTCGCCATGCACCCCACTTCCTCCGCTCCCACGCCTGCTTTGCTGCTGATTGACGGCTCCAGCTACCTGTACCGTGCCTTTCATGCCATGCCCGACCTGCGCGCCGTGCCTGGCGACCCAGCCAGCACCCCGACCGGCGCGCTGCGCGGTATGGTGAACATGATGCAGGCTTTGCGCAAAGAAGTGCCCGCCGCGTATGTGGCCTGCGTGTTTGACGCCAAGGGCCCGACCTTTAGAGACGCGATTTACCCCGCGTACAAAGCCCAGCGCGCGCCCATGCCCGACGATTTGCGCGCCCAAATTGCGCCTATCCACGAAATGGTGCGCCTCTTGGGCATGCAAGTGCTCGATGTGCCGGGCGTGGAGGCCGATGACGTGATCGGCACTCTGGCCGTACTGGCCGCTGCGCGCGGCATGGATGTGGTGGTCAGCAGCGGGGATAAAGACCTGGCGCAATTGGTGAACGAGCGCATCACCATCATCGACACCATGAACGGCAAGCGCCGCGATGTGGCTGGCGTGTTGGAAGAGTTTGGCGTACCCGCCCATTTGATGCTGGACTACCAAAATCTGGTCGGCGATACGGTGGACAACGTGCCCGGCGTCAGCAAAGTAGGCCCCAAAACTGCGGTGAAATGGCTACAAGAATATGGCAGCCTGCAAGGAGTGATAGAGAACGCGGGCGCGATCAAAGGCGTGGTCGGCGAAAACCTGCGCAGCGCGCTGGACTGGCTGCCTACGGCGCGCCAACTGCTCACCATCAAAACCGATTGCGAGCTCAAGGACTGGTTGCCCTCGCTACCCGAGTTTTCTGATTTGCTGTGTGGCCAGGAGGACCTGGCGGGCTTGCATGCCTTTTACTTGCGCTTTGGCTTTAAGGGCCTAGCGACCACCGTGGCGGCGCAGTTGGAAAAGGGTGCGGCCAAGGCCCAGGCCGGTGGCGCGGATTTGTTTGGCGACATCGCGGCGCAAAGTCCGGCCAACGCTGCAAGTAGCGAGGAGCAAGGTGGCGAAGCAGCGCCTTCCCTGCTGGCGCGTGCCACCGAGTATGAAACGGTGCTCGACCACGCCGCGCTGCAACGCTGGCTGGCGCTAATTACGTCGTCTGATTTGGTGTCGCTGGATACCGAAACCACCTCACTCGATGCGATGCGCGCCGAGATCGTGGGCATTAGCCTGAGCGTGGCGGTGGGCGCTGCGGCCTATATCCCGCTGGCACACCGCTACCCGGACGCGCCAAACCAGTTGCCAAGGGACGAGGTTCTGGCCCTGCTCAAGCCTTGGCTGGAAGACGCTAGCAAGCACAAGCTGGGGCAGCATGTGAAATACGACCGCCATGTGTTTGCCAACCATGGCATCGAAGTGCGCGGCTATGTGCATGACACCATGTTGCAAAGCTATGTGCTGGAAGTACACAAACCGCACGGGCTGGAAAGCCTGGCCGAGCGCCATTTAGGCCGCAAAGGTCTGAGCTTTGAAGACTTGTGCGGCAAAGGCGCGAACCAGATTAGCTTTGACCAGGTGGACGTCGCCCGCGCGGCGCAATACGCCTGCGAAGACGCCGACCTGACGCTCGATGTACACCAGGCTTTATGGCCGCGCTTGCAGATGGACGCTGGTTTGCTGTTTATCTACCAACTGGAAATAGACAGCAGCGAAGCCCTGTACCGTATCGAACGCAACGGCGTGCTGATCGACGCCCCGACGCTGGCCGCGCAAAGCCAGCAATTAGGCACGCGCATTGTGGAGTTGGAAACCGAGGCCCATGCGCTGGCGGGCCAGCCCTTTAATTTGAGCAGCCCCAAACAAATCGGCGATATATTTTTCGTCAAACTAGGCTTGCCGGTGGTGAAGAAAACCGCTACCGGCGCGCCGAGTACGGATGAAGAAGTACTAGAAAAACTAGCCGAAGACTTTCCGCTGCCTGCCAAAATTTTGGAGCACCGGGGCTTGTCCAAACTCAAGGGCACTTACACCGACAAGCTGGCCCAATTGGCCCTGCCGCGCACTGGGCGGGTTCACACCCATTACGCGCAGGCTGTGGCAGTCACTGGGCGTTTGTCCAGCAACGATCCGAATTTGCAAAACATCCCGATCCGCACGCCCGAGGGTCGGCGCGTACGCGAAGCCTTTGTCGCGCCTGCGGGCAGCGTAATCGCCAGCGCCGACTACAGCCAGATCGAGCTGCGCATCATGGCGCACATCAGCGGCGACGAGGCGCTTTTGCAGGCTTTCCATCAGGGGCTGGACGTGCACCGCGCTACCGCCGCCGAAGTCTTCGGTCTGGCGCTGGACCAAGTCAGCAGCGAACAGCGCCGCTATGCCAAGGTGATTAACTTCGGCCTAATTTATGGCATGAGCGCCTACGGCCTGGCGCGCAATCTGGGTATTGCTAACACCGCTGCCAAAAACTATATCGAGCGCTACTTTGCGCGGTTTGCCGGTGTGAAGCGCTATATGGACGACACCCGTGCGCAGGCCAAAGCCCAAGGCTATGTGCAAACCGTATTCGGGCGGCGTTTGTATTTGCCGGAAATCAACTCGCCCAACGGCCAGCGCCGCGCCGGGGCCGAACGCGCAGCTATCAATGCGCCTATGCAGGGCACAGCGGCGGATTTAATCAAGCTCAGCATGGTGCATGTGCAGCGCGCGCTGGACGCGGGTGGCTACGGCACCCGCATGATCATGCAGGTGCATGACGAACTGGTGTTTGAAGTACCCCGGGCCGAAGTGGACTGGCTGCGCACCGAAATTCCGCGCATCATGGCTGCGGTGGCGCAGCTCAAAGTGCCGCTGTTGGCTGAAGTGGGTGTGGGGGCTAACTGGGACAAGGCGCATTGATACGCGCTGGTTAACACGCGCCAATTTTTGGCTGTTGCACAATACCCGATGCCAAGGGACTAGGGCGCAGCAAGGCGAGCCCGAGGCGCTTTGCCCCGAGAATAGAACTACAAAAGGACTGCGCGTGATTATTTTTGCGATATTGGTCGGCACGCTGTGCGCGGGTATAGGCAGTGTGTGGGTCGCAGCGGCGCTGAGCTTTGGCGTGCTGGCCCGCTACACCCAGCACATGCTAAGCATGGCGGCCGGGGCTTTGCTGGCCACGGCCTTTATGCATTTACTGCCCGAAGCCTTTGAAAGCCAGGCCGGGGCGCATGATTTGTTTATGACCTTGCTCATCGGGCTGGTCTTTTTCTTTTTGCTGGACAAAGCAGAACTTTGGCACCACGGCCATGAACATGGTGCGCACGCGCACAGCCACGCGGGCCACCATCATGCACAAGTGGCAAGCGCTGCGCATTCCCATGCCCATGCCCATGCCCATGCCCATGCCCATGCCCATGCCCATGCCCATGCTGGCGCGCACGAACATAGCCACGACCACGACCACGACCACGCGCTGGACGAGCCCGCGGGCCACAGCCATACCGGCGGCAGTTGGGCGGTGCTGGCAGGGGACAGCGTGCATTGTTTTGGCGACGGCGTGTTGATCGCCTCGGCCTTTATGGCTGATATTCGCTTGGGCATGATCGCCTCGGTGGCCGTGCTGGCCCACGAGGTGCCGCACCACATGGGTGACTTGGTGGTGCTGCGCGCGGGCGCCACGGACCGTCAGGCGGCGCTGATCAAGGTGTCCATGGCCGGTTCGGTCACGGCCCTTGGCGGTTTGCTGGGCTACTGGCTGGTAGAGCAATTGCAAGGATATTTGCCGTTTTTTCTGGTCATCGCCTCCAGCAGTTTTATATACGTGGCCCTGGCTGATTTGATTCCGCAATTGCAAAAACGCCTGGGCGGCTTGCAAACTGCCGCGCAAATCGCCTGGTTGTTGGCGGGTATAGCGCTAGTCACGGCGGTAAGCGGCCTGGCCCATGCCCACTAAGTGCGCGTGTCATGCTGCGTCGTTAGGATAGGCAGGCTTGAAAGCCCTATTGGGCGGCCGTTAGCGGCCAATGGCCGAAAATAAGCCATCTATTGGAACTGAGGCTTGCGTTTAGCGGTTTCCCGCCGCCCTAGTCTTGAACATTTTTATTGAATGAAGCATTTGCAGAACAGCGCGCGGTCCACCCGCTCATGCGCCATCGCCCTCAGTGCCGCCGCACTTTTACTCACGGCCTGCACCTTGCCGCAGCAACCGAGCGCACCGGTCGCGCCAGTGGTGGCGCAATGGCAAGCCCCCTTGCCACACCAGGGCAACACCCGCGCTTTGCAGGAATGGTGGCAAGCCCAAGCGGATCCTTCTCTGCTGCGTTTGCAGGACGCAGCCCAAAACGCCAGCCCTAATCTGTCGCTTGCTCTCTCTGCAATCGCCCAAGCCCGGGCTAGCAGCGCCTCCGCCCGCGCGACTTTGCTGCCCCAGGTGGGCGCCGGGGTGTCGCTGAGCCGGGGCGAGAGCCAGCCCGACATGGGCGTGACCAGCACTGCTACCGCGTCCTTGCAGGCGAGTTGGGAAATCGATCTGGTGGGCGCCAACCAATTGGTCAAAGACGGTGCGCTGGCCCAATTGCAGTCCAGCCAAGCGCAATGGCACGATGCCCGCGTGGCCCTGGCCGCCGAAGTGGCCCATGCGTATTACGGCGCGCGCGCCTGCCAGCCTTTGACCGAGAACGCGCGGACGATCAGCCAGTCGTTTGACGAAACCGTGCGGCTATACGGCCAGCTTTTGGCTGCCGGTATGGTGCCTGCGGCCAACCTGGCCATGGCGCGCTCAGCGGCCGCCGATGCACGCAGCCGCTGGTTAGAGCAAAGCGCGCAATGCGATCTGGGCATCAAAGCCCTGGTCGCGCTGTCAGCCCTGCCCGAGGCGCAGGTGCGCGGCTTGGTACGCGCAGGCAGCGCGGTGCAGGACTCCCCGGCCTTGGCCCTGGCCAGCCTGCCCGCGCAAACCATCGCCCAGCGCCCGGATGTGTTTGCTGCCGAGCGCGATGTCTTCAAGGCCGCTGCCCTGGTGGCTGGCGCCCAGGCGCAGCGCTGGCCCCGGCTGACGATCAACGGCTCTATCGGGCCTGCGCAATTCGGTATCGGGGGCGTGGATAAAAACCTGACGACCTGGTCTTTGGGGCCGGTGTCTTTGGTGGTTCCGGTGTTTGATGCCGGTCAGCGCCAGGCCAATATTGAAGCGGCGCAATCCAACTTTGACAGCAAAGTGGCGATGTACCAGGCGCGTGTGCGCGCCGCAGTGCGCGAGGTGGAAGATGCGCTGGTGCAATTGCAATTGAACGCGGACCGCAGCGAACAGGCGCAGCGCAGCCACAACAACGCAAAGCAGGTGCTCGATGCTGTGCTGGCACGCCAACGCCAGGGCATGGCCACCGGCCTGGAAGTGCAAGACGCGCGCCGTGGCCTGCTGGCTGCTGATGGCCAGCGCACCGGTTTGCAATGGGAAAGCCGCCGCGCCTGGGTGGCTCTCTACCGCGCTGCTGGTGGCGGGTGGGACAGTACCAGCGCTGGTTTTGGACCGGCCACCGTGTTACAGCCCGCGCCCAACGAAACGAATCCATAAGACTGAAAGTTAAGACGTATGCCTTTGTCTGTTCCCCCTTTTTTATTGCCTTGCTTGCGCGCTCGCGCGCCCCTTGCAACGCTGAAGGAAGCGTTACACAAAACCATGCACGTCATTGCGAGCGCAGCGAAGCAATCCACTTTGGTTGGTGCGTCAAGCCTATGTGGATCGCCGCGTCGCTACGCTCCTGGCGATGACGGGTTGATGCCGACGTTCGCTACAGTCTTGCCCCTTGGCTTGCTGCTCTGCGCCCTGGCCCTATCGGGCGCGCATGCGGCTGATGCCCCGGTGGCAGCCAAACCGGCATTGACCGTCAGCACCACCCGCGTGCAAAAAACCATGTTGCCTTTGACCTTGGTGGCCAACGGCAATGTGGCCGCCTGGCAAGAGGCCAGTGTCTCCGCCGAAGTGGGTGGTTTGCGCATTGCCGACCTCATGGTCAATGTGGGCGATGTAGTGCAAGCAGGCCAGTTGCTGGCGCAGTTGTCCGCTGATAGCGTGCAGGCCGATGTGGCCTTGGCGCGCGCCCAATTGGCTGAAGCCCAGGCCGCGGCCAATGATGCGGGCATCAATGCCGACCGCGCCCGTGCCCTGCAAAACGACAGCGCCCTCAGCGCCCAACAAATCAGCCAGATGCTCAGCGCAGAGCAAATGGCCAAAGCGCGCTTGGAAGCGGCTAAAGCGGGCCTGGATAGTCAGTTACTACGCCTGAAGCACACGCAAGTTATTGCGCCTGATAGCGGCACCATCATTACCCGCAATGCAGCCCTCGGTGCAGTGGTTGCGCCTGGCAGCGAGTTGTTCCGCATGCTGCGCCGCAGCCGCCTCGAGTGGCGTGCCGAGCTGACGGCCCATGAGTTGGCGCGTGTGGTGGTGGGCGCCAACGCACGCATCACAGCGCCGGGCGGTGACCAGTGGCAAGGCAAGGTGCGCATGCTCTCGCCCACGGTGGATGCGCAAAGCCGCGTCGGCCTGGTGTATGTAGATTTGATGGGCCCGGTGGATAGAAACGCCGCATCGCTCAAGCCGGGCATGTATGCGCCGGGCGAATTTGTGTTGGGCCAAACCCCGGCCCTGACGGTGGCCCAGCAAGCCGTGGTGGTGCGCGATGGATTTAGCTATTGCTTTCGCCTGCAAAACGATGGCCGGGTGACGCAAACGCGTATCAGCACCGGCAGGCGCGCCAACACTGCGGCTGGCCCAGTGATTGAGGTGCTTGACGGCCTGGAAGCCGATGCGCTGGTGGTGTCTTCGGGCGCGGGCTTTTTGCGCGATGGCGATAGCGTCAAAGTAGCCACGCCCGCAGTCGCACCAGCAGCCGCACCCACTGCGCCCGCCAGTGCGGCGCGACCCGCAGCCAGCGCAGCGTCGAAATAAGGGGCGGGTGTGAATTTTTCGGCTTACTCGATTAGGAACCCGATCCCGGCGATCATGCTGTTCGCCCTGCTGACGCTGGCCGGTTTGCTGGCCTTTCGCGGCAGCGTGGTGCAGGACTTCCCGGATATTGAATTACCCATCGTGACGGTGGAGGCGGGCTTGCCCGGCGCAGCGCCTGCGCAAATGGAAACCGAGGTGGCGCGCAAGATAGAAGACGCAGTCGCCACCCTGGCCAGCGTGAAAAACGTCTACACCACGGTGCTGGACGGCAGCGCGGTGGTCACGGTGGAGTTTGTACTCGAAAAACCGATCAACGAAGCTGTCAATGAAGTGCGCGATGCGGTGGCCAGTGTGCGTGCCGATCTGCCCTCGGAGTTGCGTGATCCATCGGTGACCAAGGCTTCGACTGCAGGCCGTGTGGTGCGCACCTATACCGTGCAGGCCTCAGGCAAACCGGGCATGCAACTGCGCGATGACGAGGCTATCAGCTGGTTTGTCGATAACACCGTGAACAAGCGCTTGCGCGGCGTGCCCGGCGTGGGCGCTGTGAAGCGATTAGGCGGCGTCTATCGCGAGGTGCGCGTGGAGCTCGATACCGCCCGCATGGCGGCGCTGGGCGTGTCGGCTTTGGATGTGTCACGCCGCCTGAAAGTGGTGCAGGTCGAGGCGCCGGGCGGGCGCGGCGATGTCAGCGGTGCCGAGCAATCGGTGCGCACCATTGCCACGGTGCAAAGCGCGCAAGAGTTGGCGCAGCTTGACTTGCCGCTGCCCGACGGCCGCCATGTGCGCTTGGAGCAAATTGCCAAGGTCATGGACACGGTCAGCGAAGCGCGAGCGATAGCCACGCAAGACGGCGCCAAAGTGGTGGCCTTTGAAATTTTCCGCAGCAAAGGCGCTAGCGAAGTGGCGGTGGCCGAAGGCGCGCGCCAGGTAGTGGCCAAGTTGCAGGAAGAAAACCCAGACTTGCGCATCGACGCGATTATTGACAACGCGCAGCCGGTGCAAGAAAACTTCAAAGGCTCTATGGAGCTGCTCTATGACGGCGCGCTCTTGGCGATCTTGGTGGTGTGGCTATTTCTGCGCGATTGGCGCGCCACCTTTGTGGTGTCCACCGCTTTGCCGTTGTCCATCATTCCCACGTTTTTGGGCATGCAGTATTTTGGCTACACGCTCAATACCGTGACGCTCTTGTCGCTGGCCTTGGTGGTCGGTGTGCTGGTCGATGATGCGATTGTGGAGATTGAAAACATCGCCCGCCATTTGCGCATGGGCAAGTCGCCGTTTCAGGCGGCGATGGAAGCGGCCGACGAGATTGGTATGGCGGTGATTGCCACCACGTTTGCGCTGGTGGCCGTGTTCTTGCCCACGGCCTTCATGGGTGGCGTGCCGGGCTTGTTTTTCAAGCAATTTGGTTGGACGGCGGTGCTGGCGATTTTGGCCTCGCTGATGGTGGCGCGCCTGCTCACGCCCATGATGGCGGCGTATATGTTGCGGCCCGCGCGCCAGGCCGATGGCGCGCCGGTACTGGTGGAGCCACCCGATGGCCCCATCATGCGCGCCTACTTGCGCGTGATGCAATGGTGCTTGCGTCACCGTCTGGTTACGGCCATCGGCGCGGGTTTGTTTTTTGTAGGTTCGGTGTCTTTGGTCGGCTTGCTGCCTACTACCTTTATTCCCCCCGGCGACCGCGGCCAGACGCAAGTGACTATCGAGCTGGCGCCCGGCAGCACGCTGGCCGAAACGCAGCGCATTGCCGAAGAGGCGCGCAAAGAAATTGCCGGCATACAACACATCGTGAGTATCTTCAGCTCAATTGGTGGAGGCTCCAGCGGGGATGCATTTGCGCCCGGCGCCGCAGCCGAAGCGCGCCGCGCGGTGCTGACGATTAGCGCCGTGCACCGCAATGATCGCAAAGAAAGCATGCAAGACATTGACGCCCAAATTCGCAAGCGCATGGCTGAAATTCCGGGTGCGCGTTTTAACGTGGGCTCGCCCGAGACCGGCGGCAAATTACAGCTGGTGCTCAAAAGCGAAGACCCGCAAGCCTTGATGCAAGCGGCACAGTTGGTGGAGCGGGACCTGCGTAGCCTCAAGGGCATAGGTAATATCAATTCCAGCGCGTCCTTAGTGCGCCCGGAAATCATTGTGCGGCCGGATAACGCACGCGCCGCCGATCTGGGGGTCACGGCAGCCAGCATTGGCGAGACGGTGCGCGTGGCTACCGCCGGTGACTACGACACCGCGCTGTCAAAACTCAATCTGGCGCAGCGCCAAGTGCCTATTCGTGTGAAGCTGCCCGATGCAGTGCGCGCCGACTTGGACTCCATTGGTCGCTTGACCGTACCCGGCAAGCGTGGCCCGGTGATGTTGGCGCAAGTGGCCGATATAAGCATGGACAGCGGGCCGGCGCAAATCACGCGCCTTAACCGCAACCGCAATGTGGTGCTGGAAGTGGAGTTGGGTAAGCGTACGCTGGGCGAAGTCAATGCCGAGGCGCGCGCCTTGCCCAGCTTGGCCAATTTGCCGCCGGGCGTATCGATTGCTGAGTTGGGCGACGCGCAGGAAATGCAGGCCTTGTTTGCCAGCTTTGGTATCGCCATGTTGATCGGTGTGTTGTGTATTTATGGCGTGTTGGTGCTGTTGTTCAAAGACTTTTTGCAGCCGCTCACGATTTTGGCGGCCCTGCCTTTGAGTATTGGCGGCGCTTTTGTATTGCTGCTGATCACCGGGCGCGCTTTGTCCATGCCGACCATGATCGGGCTGATCATGCTCATGGGCATCGTCACCAAAAATTCGATTTTGCTGGTGGACTATGCGGTGCTGGCACGCCAGGCGGGTATGGAGCGGTTTGAGGCCCTGGTCGATGCCTGCCGCAAGCGCAGCCGCCCGATTGTGATGACCACTATCGCCATGGGCACCGGCATGCTGCCCTTGGCCATTGGCTGGGGCGCGGACCCCAGCTTTCGCTCGCCTATGGCGATTGCGGTGATTGGTGGATTGATTACCTCCACCTTGCTTAGCTTGCTGGTGGTGCCTGCGGTGTTTACCTATATCGACGACCTGGAGCGCTTGCTGGTGCGCTTGTTGGGCCGGTCATCGGCAAAGCAAAATACGAGCAATCCGCTTTATGAAAAAAAGGATCCCGTATGACCGCCAGGCGCAAAAGTGCAAGCTATGGCTGATCTGTCCTTGCAAGACCGGATGCACGCACTGCAAGCGCAAGGCATCCATACGGTATTGGCCCAGTTTTGCGACATCCATGGCGTGGCCAAAGGCAAGCTGGTGCCTTTAGATAATTTGCCGGAATGGGTAGCGCAGGGCGCCGGTTTTGCTGGGCCGAGCATCTGGGGCACCGGCCTGCCGCGTCAGGGCGCGACCAGCGAATACTATGGCCGCGTGCAGCCGGACAGTTTGCGCCCCTTGCCCTTTATGCCCGGTGTGGCGCATGCAGTCTGCGATGGCTTTGCGGGCGGCCAGTCGCTGGATACCTGCTCGCGCCAAGTGCTCAAAGCCGCTACGAACGCATTGGCCCAGCGTGGCTGGACGATGTGGGTGGGCATAGAGCCCGAGTTTTTTCTTTTGCGCCAAGATGCAGCAGGGCACTGGACGCTGGCCGATGCGCTGGACGCGCTGGACAAACCTTCGTATGACCTGAAAGCCATCCACCGCAACTATGCGTTTTTAGACGATATGCGTGTGGCCCTAGGCGCTTTGGGTTTTCGCTTGCAGCAGATGGACCACGAAGACGCCTGCGGCCAGTATGAAATCAATTACGCCCACGACCACGCGCTGGCTGCGGCGGACCGCTATATGTTGTTCAAGCTGACGGCCCATGCGATAGCGCAGCGCCACGGCCAGGTGTTTAGCAGCATGCCCAAACCGCTTGCACATGCGCCGGGCAGTGGGCTGCATTTCCATATCAGCATCACCGATGCAAACGGCAGGGCGGTGTTTGCCGATGCGCAAGGCAGCCTGGGTCTGAGTACGGCGGGCCACCAGTTTGCCGCAGGCCTCTTGCACCATGCGGACGCCCTGGCCGCGCTGTGCGCGCCCACGGTCAATAGCTATAAGCGCCTGGCCAGCAGCCCCAGCGCATCGGGCACCACCTGGTCGCCGGTGTGGAAGGCCTATGGCGACAATAACCGCACCTGTTTGCTTCGCACCGTAGCAGGCCGCATGGAGTGGCGCTTGCCCGACCCATCGTGCAATATTTATGCGGCCCTGGCTGGCGTGCTGCATGCCGGTTTGCACGGCATAGACAGCGCTATGGCAGCACCAGCGCCTTGCAACGAAGACTTGTACATCCGCCAGGCCAGCGGCCAGCCTATGCCGGCGCGCTTGCCCAAAAACCTGGAAGAGGCCATAGACGCTCTGCAAGCGGACGAGGTGCTTCGCACTGCCGTGGGCGCGGCCTTTTGCGCGCAGTGGATAGGCCTCAAGCGCGCCGAGTGGGACAGCTACGCACAGCACGTCAGCGCCTGGGAAATGCAGCGCTACGCCGACGCGTTTTAAGGGCGCACTGCCGCGTTCGCAGCGGACCTTTACAGACCAAGACCCCATCAAAGGCACCGAAGAAATTGCGAAGGCGGTAGGGTCCGCAGCGTGGCCTTTACAGACAAAGACCCCATCCCGCAATGCGGTATGTAGGCCGCCAGCACCTCCTCTTTGCTATTTCGCATTGAGAAATTATCCTAATCTATGGTGAAAAAATAATCCTAAGCTTATGATTTACATAGAAAAATATTTAGTCTTATATAAGACATAAGATTGTTCCTCTGTCTTATATAAGACTTAGAATTGCGGCACCGCACCATGCGCCACCCTGGCCTGGGCACCGATTAACCACAAGGAGTTTTTATGCCGCAAGCACTCAATGCACAACTGAGCCGCGAACAACAAGTCGCACAACTGGAAAAAGACTGGGCCACCAACCCGCGCTGGAAAGGTATCAAGCGCGGTTACTCGGCCGCTGATGTCGTCCGCCTACGCGGCTCCTTCCAAGTCGAGCACACGCTAGCCCGCCGTGGCGCCGAAAAACTGTGGGACTTGTTGCACGACGAGCCCTATGTCAACTGCCTTGGCGCGCTGACCGGCGGCCAGGCCATGCAACAAGTCAAGGCGGGCGTCAAAGCCATTTACCTGTCCGGCTGGCAAGTTGCCGCCGACAGCAACGAATACTCTGCCATGTACCCGGACCAATCTTTGTACCCCGTGGACTCGGTGCCTAAGGTGGTAGAGCGCATCAACAACTCATTTACCCGCGCCGACGAAATCCAGTGGTCCAAAGGCGTTGGCCCTGGCGACAAAGGCTATATCGATTACCACGCTCCCATCGTGGCCGATGCCGAAGCCGGCTTTGGCGGCGTGCTCAATGCCTATGAACTCATGAAAGCCATGATCCGCTCGGGCGCGGGCGGCGTGCACTTTGAAGACCAGCTGGCGTCGGTCAAAAAATGCGGCCACATGGGCGGCAAAGTCTTGGTGCCCACCACCGAAGCGGTGCAAAAACTCAAAGCAGCGCGCATGGCTGCGGACGTGTATGGCGTGCCCACCTTGGTGATCGCCCGTACTGATGCCGAAGCCGCCGATCTGGTGACCAGCGACTTTGACCCCATCGACCAACCCTTCCTGACCGGTGAGCGCACCTCTGAAGGTTTTTACAAAACCCGCAAAGGCATGGACCAGGCCGTGGCCCGTTCGGTGGCCTATGCCGAGTACGCCGATTTGGTGTGGTGCGAAACCGGCACGCCGGACCTGGACTTTGCGCGCAAATACGCCGAAGCCGTGCACGCCAAACACCCCGGCAAGATGCTGGCTTACAACTGCTCGCCGTCATTTAACTGGAAGAAAAATCTGGACGATGCCACCATCGCCAAATTCCAGCGCGAACTCGGCGCCATGGGCTACAAATACCAGTTCATCACGCTGGCCGGTATCCACAATATGTGGTACCACATGTTTGACCTGTCCCAAGACTACGTCAAGCGCGGCATGACCGCCTATGTGGAAAAAGTGCAAGAGCCCGAATTCGCCGCCCGCGACCGAGGCTACAGCTTTGTGTCGCACCAGCAAGAAGTGGGCACCGGCTACTTTGACGAAATCACCACCGTCATCCAAGGCGGCCGCTCCAGCGTCACCGCGCTGACCGGCTCCACCGAAGAAGAGCAGTTCCACTAAAGCGCTGACCTGCACCCCCGCCGCTCTCGGCGTGGGTGGTGAGAGTCAGATACAAGGGCGGGTACGTGCGTGCTCGCCCTTTTTTATAGGCTTTTTGGGCCGCCCGTAGGTTTGGTTGTAACCCAAAAGTAGGTATTTATGGTATATTTTTTATACTATGGCAGATTTTGAGTTTGATCCCGAAAAGAGCGATAGCAATCGGCTCAAGCACGGGATCAATTTCATCGAGGCCCAATTGCTTTGGGATGACCCTATGTTGCTAGAGATTCCGGCCAAGACAGCGGACGAACCCCGGTTCCTGGTCATCGGGCTCATTGGCCTCAAGCATTGGTCTGCCGTTATCACCTATCGAGGAGCTAAGGTGCGATTAATCTCCGTTCGCCGCGCACGCATTGAAGAGGTAGCACTGTATGAAAGTTAAAGAATTCGAAGCCCGATTTGACGCCGGCGAGGACCTGACTGAGGCACTGGATTTGTCCCAAGCCAAGCGCGTCCAGCAAGTACAAAAGCGCGTCAACGTGGATTTCCCGACCTGGATGATCGACTCCTTAGATCGCGAAGCCAGCCGGATGGGCGTGACGCGTCAATCCGTTATCAAAGTTTGGTTGGCTGAGCGACTCACAGCAAGCGCTGCAAAGTAATTTATTGGCGCTGAATGATTCGATTTTGGATACATAGATAGGTGATGGGGTAAATAATTGATAGTGCTGGCGGGGCAGGGACAAAACATCGCGTCTTACATCCCTGCCACCAGCCCATCGCGTCGCGCATCACTCGCCGCCACATAGCCAACTTTCCCCGGATCGCCGGCACGCCAGATGAATTGACCGGCGCCGAAGTCTTGGTAGCTGTCGTTCATCACTTCCATTTGGTGGCCGCGTGTGGCCAGCCCTTGTACCGTGGCGGTGGGCATGCCGGATTCGACATTAATGGCCAAGCCAGTGTTAAAGCGCCAGCGTGGTGCGTCGCAAGCGGCTTGCGGGTTTTGGCCGTAGTCCAGCATGCGCACCAGGGTTTGCACATGGCCTTGGGGTTGCATATTGGCGCCCATGACGCCAAAGCTCATCACCGGCTGGCCGTCACGTGTCAGGAAGGCGGGGATGATGGTGTGAAACGGTTTTTTGCCCGGCGCCACCAGGTTGGCGGTATTGGGTGCTTGCGGGTCGGTGCTAAAGCCATGGCCCCGGTTTTGCAGGCTGATGCCAAACTGCGGCTCCACGCAGCCCGAGCCAAAGCCCATGTAATTGCTTTGGATAAAGCTAACCATCATGCCGGTCTCGTCGGCAGTCGTCAGGTACACCGTGCCGCCTTGAGCCGGGTTGCCGGGGCCGAAGCTTTGGGCGCGCTGCATGTCGATCAGTGCGGCGCGCCGGGCCAGGTACTGCGGGTCTAGCAGTTGCGTGGTGCTCAGGGCCATGGCACGCGGATCGGCCACGTAGCGATAGACATCGGCAAAGGCCAGCTTCATGGCCTCGATTTGCACATGCTGGGTGTCCACGCCGTCGCGCGCCATGGCCGAGATATCAAAGTGCTCCAGCATGCCCAGCGCCATCAACGCGGCGATGCCTTGGCCGCTGGGCGGTATTTCGTGCACGGTGTAGCCGCGATAGTTGTGGGCCAGCGGCGGCACCCATTCGGGCTGAAAAGCCGCCAGGTCTGAGGCGCGCAGGCTGCCGCCGTGTGCGCTGGAAAAGCGCTCCATCGCTTGGGCCATTTCGCCCCGGTAAAAGGATTCGCCAAGGCTTGCCGCGATCTCGCGCAGGCCGCGCGCGGCGGCGGGAAATTGAAATAACTCGCCCACCTGGGGTGCGCGCCCGTAGGGCAAAAAGTGGTCGGCAAAGCCAGGCTGGTTTTTCAACTCGGGCGTGGCAGCGGCCCATTTTTGCTGGACCACCACCGGCACCAGGTAGCCGCGCTCGGCGATCTCGATGGCAGGTTGCATGAGGTCAGCGAAAGGTAATTTGCCAAAGCGCTGGCTCATGGTGGACCAGGCGGCGACGGCGCCGGGCACGGTGACCGCATCGAGCCCACGCTTGGGCGGCGTAGCCAAGGCCTTGCCGCCTTTGCTGGCAAAGTAGTCCGGCGTCCAGGCCGCAGGCGCGTGGCCCGAACTATTGAGGCCGTGCAGTTGCTGCCCGTCCCACAAAATACAAAACGCATCCGAACCCAGGCCGTTGCTGACCGGCTCGCAAATCGTCAGCGCGGCGGCGGCAGCAATCGCTGCGTCCACCGCATTACCGCCTTGCCACAGCATGCGTAAACCCGCTTGCGCCGCCAGCGGGTGCGAGGTGCTGACGATGTTGCGGGCAAACACCGGCAGGCGGGTGCTGCTGTAGGGGTTGGAAAAATCAAAATGCATGGCATTGGGCGGCGCGGCGCCGCAATGGGGTTGAAAAAGCCGCCGGGGTGTGGGCGGCGGATGCGTGCCGGGGCATCTTAGCCTTTGGCAGTGCCTATTCATGCCGAGCCATATTCACCCTTGGCGCTGCCTGCGCGCCATAAAAAAGTGGTGCCTTGCAACTAGCGCCTAAGCGCCCGCGAAAACCCCGGCGCCGGCTCTATGCCCAGGCGGGTCACCGGGCAGGCCTCTTGCACGCGGCGGTGGAAGTCTTCGATGCAATACTCGTAGCGCGACAGCGGGCCGTTGGCAAAGCCCTGGGATTGCAAGCCTTGCTGCACGCGCTCGCTCAAGGCTTTGTCCTCGGCGCTGACCTGGCGGTTGATGCGGGCGTTCAGGTAGCGCAGTACTTTCATTTCGCGGCGGCTGTCCGGGCGCACATAGATGGGGTAGCGCACGGTGCACGTGGTGGCGGTTTTGGGGAAAAACTGGAACAAGTCCATGCTGTCGCCATAAATGTCCATACCGGTATTGGGTGGCATGGTGAAAAACGTCCAGGCATTGCGCACCGACGCGGGCAGGTCGGCGTTCAGGAGCGGCGCCATGGACTGGTACATGCGCTCGGCCCAGTTACTCGACGGTTGCGCGCGCAACACGCTGGTGCTAGCGGCCACACCGTGGGCATTGAGGCTTCCCATCATGTCGCTGTCGAGCAAGCGCTGGTAGCCCGGATGGCCCAGCGGCACATGGTAGTTTTCCAGGTTGTTGTCCACGCCGACTTTCCAGTTGCAGGCCCAGTCTTCCACCCAGTGCGCGCCCAGGGGTACCATTTCTTCCAGCCGGTAGTCGTGCAACTGGGGCAAAAATTCTTGCCACTGCGTATGCAGCGCCGGGCCGCCCGGCGTCAGGCGCACAAACACCAGGCCGCAGAGCACTTCCAGTTCCAGGGCACGCAGGCCGAGCGTGGATTTGTCGTGGTCCGCGAATGTCTCTTCGCTGGGCCGTGCGGCCAGCGGGCCTTGCAGGCTGTAGCTCCAGCCGTGGTAGGGACAGGTCAGCCGCGCTTTGCATTGGCCGCTGCCGTCCAGCAGCCGCGCGCCCCGGTGGCGGCATACATTGAGGTAGGCGCGCAGCACACCGGCCTCGTCGCGCAGCACCAGCACCGGGTCCGGCCCCATGTCCAGGGTGATGAAGTCGCGTGGCTGCGGCAATTCATTGACATGGCAGGCAAACTGCCAAGACCTGCGAAACAGCGCATCTATTTCCAGACCTTGCAACTCCGCATTGCTATAGGTCCAGGCCGGTAGCGTGGGCCGGATGGGGAGCCTTGCGTGCTGCGTCATGGTGGTGGCCTGGCTTGCTTACTTGCGCACTTACAAAAGATGCGCCACTGCGTTCAGGCACATAGCCCGTGCTTGCGCGGCGCTGAGAGACTGGGGGTCTAGTGCGGCTTGCAACCACAGCCCGGCGATCAAGGCCATTAGCGCAATCGACTGGGCGCGGGTGTCAATGTGCAAACCATTTTTCTGGGCCAAGCGCTCCATCACGTCTTGGTAAATTTTCAGGTCCAACTGGTAGAGCGCGCGGTCTAGCTTTTGCAGCTTGGGCGATTTGGGAATCACACTCCAAAAGCCCAGCCAGATGCGTAATTGCTGCGGGTTGAACATGGCATCGTCAAAGTTTTTGTTGATGCACGAGCGCAAGGCGTCCGCCGGGTCAGCCATGGCTTTCATGCCGTCCAGCGCGTACGCGGTCCACTGGTCGCACAGGGTTTTGTAAGACTGCTGTAGCAACGCGTCTTTACTGCCGAAATGGTGGTTGATCAGCCCACGTGACACGCCGCCTTCGGCGCAAATGCGCTCAATGGTGATGCCGCTGTAGCCGTATTGGGCAATCGAGCGTGTAGTGGCGTCGATCAAGAGCCGCTTGCGTACCTCGGGCTGCTCGCGACTGCGCACCGCCGCAGGCTTTGCGGGTTTTTTGGTGGGGGTTGGCGAGTGGGCCATGTAATCGGTCTGTAGGAAATCTATTTTGCCAAGCCATTGGCGGCGGGCGCTTCCACGAGTGCGCGCATGGCGTCTAAATACCATTCGATATAAAGCTGCGCGCAGGACTCCATGGGCGCGTAGGGGCCGGGCGTGAAGAAGGCCGAGTTCACGCCTAACTGATTAACTTCGATGATGCGCTTGTCTTCCAAGCTGGTGAAGTCCCACATCCAGGTCAGGCGCTCCAGGTCATAGTCCACGCCTTCTACTGCGTCTTGGTCCACCAGCCAAATCAATTCAAACTCGGTGCGGTCCACGGTTTGGGGCACGGTGCGGTAGAGCAGGGTGTAGTCGGGGTAGGCCACAAAGTTGGAACTCGGCCCAAGGTCAATAAACGAAAACCCGCCGTCATAGCCCTTGCCGCGAAACGCGCCCATGAGCGGGGCGACGGCTTTGCCATCGGCGCTGCCGGTCTGAAAACCATCAACCATGGCCGAGGCGATGCAGTCCGCGCTTTCTTGGCCGCTATGGGCGGCGGTGTAATAAAAATCTTGCTCTTGCAGGTTCAGGCCCAAGGCCTGGCGGCGTGCGCGTAAAGCCTGATCCGGCCCTTGGCGCAACGCTTCGGGGCGCGAGTAGGTGTGGCGTTTGGAATACTCTTGGTGCGATGGAGTGCAGTGGTAGCACTCTTGGTAGTTTTCTTCCACCAGTTTCCAATTGGCAGCGATGTGATAGGTCTTGCGCGCCGCCACTTTGGCGCGGCCCCAGCCATAGACTTGGGCTGCCGGTGCAAACACCTGGCGCATGTGTTCCAGGCCCAAGGGTTCGCGCGCGAGGGTGATAAAAATCATGCCTTCTTCCACATGCACGGCCAGTTGGCGCAAGCTGTGATCGGCGGGTTTGAAGCTTTCGTCCATGCCGCGTGCATGCAGCAATTGGCCGCTGCAGTCATAGGTCCAGCCATGGTAGGGACAGACAAATTTGCCATTGGCTTTATGGCCTTGGGCTTCATCACAAATGCGCGAACCCCGGTGGCGGCAGACGTTGAGCAGGGCACGTATCTGGCCATCGGCATCCCGGGTGATGATGATGGATTCGCTGGCCAGCTCCACGGTAAAAAAATCGCCTGGTTTTGCGACCATGCTGCTATGGCCTACACAGTGCCAATGCGCCAGCAAAAAGTGGCGCATGTCTAGCTCAAAAATTTGCGGGTCTTTGTAAAACGCACGTGGCAGCGCGTAGCCGCTTTGGGTAGCGGCCAAGGCTTGGCGCAGACTGGCCAGCGCATCGGGCGCGGCGCTGGGGTAGAACAACACAGGCTGGGTCGTGGACATGGTGCAGCTTAGCGTTCCGGCGGTGGCGTCGCGCGGCGGCGGGCGGGCAAGTAAAAAGGGCGTTCGACGATTTTGCAACGCACATTGCGCCGCTCCCATTGCAGTTCGCGGTGCAGGTACAAGTCCACCCACAAGCTGGCTTGCGTGTTGCAATACGGTGCGTCCAAGCGGGCGATGGCGATATTGCGCTTGAGCGTGGGCGACCACATGGCCGAGGTAATTTCACCCGCCTGAACGCTGTTCTCTTTGTCGGCATACACCAGTGAGCCGTGGGCCGCTTTATTGCCATCGAGCTCCAGGCCGACCAACTTGCGCCGAGGGCCAGCCGCTTGGGCTGCCAGCAGTGCGCGCCGTCCGTTGAAATGCCCTTTGTCCAGGGCCACGGTCCAGGCCAAGTTCAGCTCCCAGGGCGTGCTTTCGCGGCCTAAGCGGATGGTGTGTTTGCAAGAAATAAAGTCCACATCGGGCAAGATAAAACCGGCCTCGATGCGCGCCATATCCAGCGCCTCGTAGCCAATCGGCGTAATGCCCCGGTTACGGCCGGCTTCCATCAGGCTGTTCCACAATAGCGTGGCACCTTCAGGTGCGATCCAGACTTCGTAGCCCAAGTCACCGGTAAAGCCGGTGCGCGATACCGTGACCCGGTGGCCATGCCAGTCCTGGTGCACCATGGCCATGGGTTTGAGGTTTTCTAGGCCTTCCAGACCTATGGCGCGTAATACGGTAAAAGCCGTTGGCCCTTGCACCGCCAATGCGGCAATGTCGGCCGTGACTTCGGCGATCTCCACATCAAAACCAAAGGCGCTGTCTTGCAGCCATTCCAGCTGCCTTTCTTGGCTGCACAAGCGGTATTCTTGCGGCCCCAGGCGAAACACCGTGCCGTCATCGATCACATGGCCTGCATCGTCGCACCACAGCGTATAGACCACTTTGTCCACCGCCAGTTTGCGCATGTCGCCGGTGACTAAGCGGTTGAGGTAGCGCTCAGCGTCCGGGCCGCTGATGCGGTACTTGACCATGGGTGTCAGGTCAAACAGGGCGCAGCTATTGCGGATGGCAAAGTATTCGTGCTCGGTGGTGGAGTACACGCCGGGCGTGCTGTAGCCAGTCCAGGCGATAAAGCTGTCGGTCTGAATCCAAGGGCGGCTGGCTTCAAAAAACGGTGTGTGCAGCAGGGGCCTGCGGTAGTGCGCGTCGGACATCTGGGGCAGCGATGCGAACTTCATGGCGCGCTCCGGCTTTGAAGAATAGCGCGCGCCGCGTGGCGACCGGCCAGGCCCATGACGCTGCCGCCGGGGTGGCAGGCGGCGCCACACATCCACAAGCCCGGCAGCGGACTTTGGTATTGCTGGTAGAGCGGCAGCGGACGGTTGATAAAAAACTGGTCAAAGCTCAGCGCGCCCTGGTGCCAGTGGCCACCGGCTAATCCAAATTCACGCTCGATGTCCGAGGGTGTGAGCAATTCGCAATGCTCTACCAAAGCGCCCAAACCGGGGGCGTGGTTTTCCAACACGGAAAAAATGTTTTGCAAGAGTTTGGCGCGCGCGGCCTGCGGGTTCGGCCCCAAGTCGTAAGGTACAAATTGCACCAGTGCCGAAAGCACATGCTTGCCCTCTGGCGCCAGGCCGGGGTCGTTGAGCGTGGGTATGCTGATTTCCAGCGCCGGGCGCTCGGGCACTTCGCGGTATTTGCTGGGGTTGAAGGCCTGCTCCAAATAATCCATGCTCGGGCTGATCAGCAGGCGGCCCCGCAAAGCGGCGGCATCTGCGCCGGTAAAGGCCGGTAGCGCGGACAGGCCCAGATGCAGCTTGGCCACCAGGCCGCGCGCGCGGAAGTGGCGCACCCGGCGCACCGTGCCGGTATCGAGTTGTGGCGCACCCAGCAATTCCAGCAAAGTGTGCTTCAGGCCAGTTCCCGAGACCACGATCGCCGCTTCGATTTCCTGCCCGTCGGCCAGGCGCACGCCGCAGGCTTTGTCGTCCCGCGTCAATATGTTTTGCACCGCCAAACCGGTGCGGATTTGCACGCCTTGGGCGGTGCAGGCCAGGCCCAGCGCGTCGCTGAAAGCGCCCATACCGCCCAGCACTTGTGACAGGCCGCTGCTGCCCGCGCCTTGTTCCCCCGCCAGCCGGTACAGCCAGGTCAGCACCGTGCCGGGCGAGCGTGGGCCGTACTCGCCGCCCAGGCAGGCATCAAAGGCCAAGGCGCCTTTGAGCGGGGCATCGGCCAGGTTGTCGTCTAGCAAGTCATAGACGTTCATGCCGCCTATGCGCAGCAATTCGCGCATCGCGCTTTTGCCCATCAGGCGCAGGCGCAGCGCCAGGCGCAACATGGCCCAGCGCTCGCCCCAGCGTTTGAGTGAAAGTTGCGGTGGGCTAGTTTTCAGTAAGTGGGCCACCAAGGCCCCGAAGCCTTGCATGCGCTTTTGAAAAGGCGCATAGGCTTGCGCATCGGCGGCGTTCAGGCCGCTTGGCGCGTGCAGGGCCAGGGCCGGGCCATCGGGCCGCAGCGCATGCGTGGGCATGGCTTGCGCGGCCAGCAGCAGACCGTGGCTTTGCAAGCCAAAATCTTGCACCATGCTCTGCGGCAAAGCATGCAGCAAATGCGCGCAGCCCGATACGCTAAAGCCCGGCGCAAAGCTGCGCGTCACCGCCGCGCCGCCCACTTGTTCGCGCGCTTCAAGCACCAGCACTTTACGACCGGCGCGCGCCAGGTCCAGCGCGCAGGCCAGGCCGTTGTGGCCGGCTCCGATGACGATGGCATCAAAACGCGTATTCATTCCTGCCCCCGCAGTCCTAAATCCTGTAAGACCGAGCGCGCCGCATTGGCCCCGGGCGCACCCATGACGCCGCCACCCGGATGCGTGCTGGAGCCGCACATATACAAACCTTTGACCGGCGAGCGGTATTGCGCGTAGCCGGGAATAGGCCGGTTAAACAGCAACTGGTCCATGGTCAATTCGCCCTGAAAGATATTGCCTTCGGTCAGGCCGACTTCGTTTTCTATATCCCAAGGCGTGCGGATTTCGGCATGGCGTATCAGGCTTTTGAAGTTGGGGCTGTGCTCGGCAATCGCGTTGATAACGGTATTGCCAAAGGCTTGGCGTTTGCTGTCGTCCCAGGGGCCATCGGCCAGTTCGTAGGGCGCGTATTGCACAAACACCGACATATAGTGTTTGCCCTCGGGCGCCATCGTAGGGTCGATGATGGAGGGCAGCAGCATGTCCACATAGGGGTGACGCGACCAGCGGCCGGCTTTCCAGTCGTCATAGCCGCGCTCGATATCGTCCATGGTCTCGGAGATATGCATATCGCCTTTGATAGCCGGCGAATCTGGCGGCAGCGCCGGAAAATGCGGCAGTCCGTCCAGCGCTATATTGAGCTTGCCCGAGGAGCCGCGAATCTTGAAGCGGCGCACCAGCTCCACAAAGTCCGGCGGCAGCGCTTTGGCATCTAAAGTATCCAAAAACGTGCGCTTGACGTCCATATTAGATATCACCGTGCTGGCATGAATTTCTTCGCCGCTGTCCAGCACCACGCCGGTGGTTTTGCCGCCGCGCACCAGAATCTGCGCTACTGGCGCGTCGGTGCGTACGCTGCCGCCGCTGGCGAGCAAAGAGTCGGACATGGCTTGCGTGACCGCGCCCATGCCGCCACGCGCAAAGCCCCAAGAGCCCACCGCATCGTCAATATCACCCATGTAGTGGTGCAGCAGCACATAGGCGGTGCCGGGCGAGCGCGGACCCAAGGCGGTGCCGATGATGGAGCTGCCGGCCAGAGTCGCTTTGATCAAGTCGTTCTCGAAATATTCGTCCAGGTAATCAGCCGCGCTCATGGTCCAAAAGCGGATGGTCTCGTGCATGCGCTCATCGCCCAGCGCATGAAAACGTTGGCCCAGGTAGAGCAGCTCCATGATGTCTTGCGACTTGAAAGAGGCCGGGTCCGGCGGCGTGCGCATGAGCAGGGGCTTGATGAATTTGCACTGGCGCATGACATCGCGTGAGAAGCGCTCATAGGCCTCTGCATCGCGCGGGGAGTGACGCGCATACTCGCGCCGCTGCGCGTCCGGGTTGGTGTAGGTAGCTAAGTGGCGTCCGTCGCGCGTCAGGGCTGCGCCGCCGCCGTAGGGAATCACTTGCAGTCCAAACTTTGGCAGCTCCAGCGCGCGCATGATTTCGGGGCGCAAAAGGCTGCATACATACGAGCAATTGGAGTAGGTGAATTCCGGGTGCAGGCTGCGGCTGACAGCGGCGCCGCCGACATAGTCGTTGCGTTCCAACACCAGCACTTTGAGTCCGGCACGTGCCAGATAGCAGGCGCTGACCAGGCCGTTATGGCCTGCGCCCACCACAATCACGTCCCACTTGTCTTGCCCCGCCATCCGCGTTACTCCAAGGGCCGACCGGCAGGGCAAGATCGCCCGGTGCGGCTGGCAGACGCTTACTATACGATTGTTTAATAGCATCCGCAAGCCCGCAAAAAAAGATACAGCATCAGGGTATGCCTGGCTTGACTTTGCGCGCTTACTATACTAACGTTCAACAAGCGGTGGCCGCATTTTGGCCCACCGTTTTATTGGAAAGCTCGCGACCATGGCGTATCCGCTGTCTGCATCCGCACAAGCCTGGCAAGCGAAGGTGCGCGAGTGGCTGAACCGCCCGCTGCGGGTGGGCGGCATGGGCCAGTGGGCCAGCGAAATGCAGCGCATCACCCTAGTGCGCAGGGTGGGCAAGTGCGCTGTCCCAGCAGTGGTGCGAGTATGAACGCCAAGCCCTTGTTAAAAAAATCCAGCAACGCCTTAGGTGAGGACGGGTTTTTGCAAGTGCAATCCGTGAGCAAGCAATTTGGCAGCACCACGGTGGTGAGTGACTTGAATTTGTCGATCCGCCGCAACGAGTTTTTTGCCTTGCTGGGCAGTTCGGGCTGCGGCAAGTCCACCTTGCTACGCATCATGGCCGGGTTGGAGACGCCTACCCAGGGCCGCATCGTGCTGGACGGGCAAGACATTAGCGACATGCCCGCGCATGAGCGGCCAGTGAACATGATGTTCCAGTCCTATGCCTTATTTCCGCATATGAACGTGACGGCCAATATCGCCTACGGTTTAAAGCGCGAAGGCCGCCCCAAAGCGGAAATTAATGAGCGCGTGGCCGAGGTGCTGGAACTGGTGCAAATGCACAGCCATGCCCGGCACATGCCAGCCCAGTTGTCTGGCGGGCAGCAGCAGCGCGTAGCGTTGGCGCGCAGCTTGGTCAAGCAGCCCAAGCTGCTTTTGCTGGACGAGCCCATGTCCGCCCTGGACAAACAAATTCGGCAGAAAACGCAGTTTGAGTTGGGCAATATTTTGTACAAAGTGGGCGTGACCTGTGTCATGGTGACGCATGACCAAGAAGAGGCCATGACGATGGCGGATCGACTGGCGGTGATGAGCGAAGGGCGGATTGTGCAAATAGGCTCGCCCGAGCAGGTCTATGAAACACCCGCCACCCAGTTCGCCGCCGAGTTCATTGGATCGACCAATGTGTTTGCCGGCGTGCTGGCGGACCGCCGGGGCCAGATGGTGTGCGCCGACCTGGCTGGCTCCTTGGACCTGGGCGAGCAAGGGCAGGATGCGCAAATAGGTCAGGCGGTGCGGGTATCGGTGCGGCCTGAGCGCATACGCATGCAATTGGCCAGTCCACAGACCAAGCCGCCGCCCGTCAACGCTGCCTTGGGCACGGTCGCGGAAATTGGCTATATGGGCAGCTACACCTTGTTTTATGTGACGCTGGCGTCTAGCCGCACCTTGGTGGTGAACGTGCCGCGCGAGGTGATGATGGGCTTTGAACGGGCGCCGGACTACGATGACACCGTGCTGCTGCAATGGTCTAGCCGCAGCCTGGTACGTTTGGCCTGAGGCCGGGCCGCTATGTCCAAAACGTCCACCGCACGCTCCTGGATACCCAGCCCACGGGCTTTGGCTATTGGTGTGCCTTTTGTGTTTTTGCTGCTGTTTTTTATGCTGCCCTTCTTGCTGGTTCTGAAAATCAGCTTCGCCCAATCGTCGATGACGGTGCCGCCGTATATGCCTTTGTGGGGCATGGAAGATGGCAAGCCGGTATGGCTGTGGACCCTTGAAAATTACCTCACCATATTTAGCGACGATATTTATTTGGCCGCCTACATCAACTCGGTGCGCGTCGCGTTTTTTACTACGCTGATTTGCCTGTTGATTGGCTACCCCACGGCCTGGTTAATTGCGCGCGCTAAGCCACTTGCACGCAACCTTTTGTTGATGGGCATCGTGCTGCCGTTTTGGACTTCCTACCTAGTGCGGGTGTACTCCTGGATCGGGATTTTGAAGGACCAGGGCTTGGCCAATAGCCTTTTGCTGCACCTGGGTTGGATTGATGCGCCGCTGCGCCTGATGCAAAACACGCTGGGCCTGTACATCGGCATGGTGTATTCCTATCTGCCCTATATGATTTTGCCGCTCTGCGCCTTTTTGATGAAGATGGACCCGCGCCTGCCCGAGGCGGCCCGCGACCTGGGCGCCACGCCCTGGGAAGTTTTCTTTACCGTCACGCTGCCACTGTCTATGCCTGGCATTACCGCAGGTTCGCTCTTGGTATTTATTCCCTGTGTGGGCGAGTATGTGATTCCTGAACTCTTGGGCAGTGCGAATGACTTGATGATCGGGCGCGTCATGTGGTCCGACTTTTTCAACAGCATTGATTGGCCGCTGGCTGCTGCTGCGACCTGCCTGATGGTGGCGCTGCTGCTCCTGCCCATGGCCTGGTTTCAGCGCGTGCAAAGCCGCGCTGGGGTAGCGCTATGAACTTCCTAGTAAAGAACGCAGGCCGCGTGTTTTTGACGCTGGTCTTTCTGTTTCTCTACTTGCCCATGGCCAGCGTGGTGGTCTATTCGTTTAATGCTTCTCATCTGGCCAATGAGTGGACGCATTTTTCTACCCAATGGTACGGTAAGCTGCTGCAGGATGACGAGTTATTAGATGCCTGCCGTACCAGCTTGCAATTGGCCTTTGTTACCGCCTGTTGCGCGGTAGTGGTCGGCGCCTGGGTAGGCTTTGTGCTGGCGCATTACCGGCGCTTTGCTGGCAGTACTTTGTTCTCTGCCATGGTCAACGCGCCCTTGGTCTTGCCCGAGGTAATTTCCGGCATTTCGCTCTTGCTCTTGTTTGTCGCCATGGAGCAGATGTTGGGCTGGCCGCAGGGCAGGGGACTGGTGACCATGTTGATAGGCCACACCATGCTGTGCGTCTCTTATGTGGCGCTAACCGTTTCGGCCCGTTTATCGTCCATGGACGCGTCATTGACCGAGGCGGCGCGTGATCTGGGCGCCACGCCGCTGCGCGTGTTTTTTGACATTACGCTGCCGCTCATCCTTCCTTCGCTGCTAGCCGGGTGGATGCTGTCGTTCACCATATCGCTGGACGATGTGATCATGTCCGCATTTTTGTCCGGCCCGGAAACCAGCACTTTGCCTTTGGTGCTGCTCTCGCGTATGCGCCTGGGTATGAACCCGGAAATCAATGCCATGGGCACGCTGATTATTGGCTTGGTGGGCCTGGTCGTCGTGGGCAATAGCTATTACTTCATGAGGCGCGAGCGAAGCCAGGCGCACAGCATGCGCAGTGCTTTACACGCCGCGCCCAACACCAGCAGAACAGGAACGTGGGTA
Organism: uncultured beta proteobacterium; assembly: GCA_903869595.1. Classification (GTDB taxonomy): domain Bacteria; phylum Pseudomonadota; class Gammaproteobacteria; order Burkholderiales; family Burkholderiaceae_C; genus Allorhodoferax. The sequence continues at coordinate 191,981 of CAIPZV010000043.1, forward strand.
TGAATGAAAACGTGAGAGACCAGGACGTCAATTGGGTGCATCCCTGGGAATACATGGCCACGTCAGGTAATGCCGGGCGCACCACCTTGAGCCATGGCGAGGGCATTTACGTCTATGACGATAAAGGTGCGCGCATGATCGACGGCCCGGCGGGCATGTGGTGCACGCAGATCGGCTATGGCCGCGCGGAAATGGCCCAAGCGATTGCCGAGCAGGCCACGCGCCTGACCTATATCAACCCCTTTTCCTTAAGCGCCGAACCACCTGCGCGCTTGGCGCGCCTACTCGCCTCGGTAGCGCCTGGCGCCATGAACCAGGTGTTCCTGACCACTGGCGGCACCACGGCGGTGGAGACTGCGCTGCGCTTTGTCCATTACTACAACAATGTGCTGGGCCGTCCAGCCAAAAAACACATCATTTCACGCGCCGGGGCCTACCACGGCAGCAGCTATCTCACCGGCATGGTGGCGGGCAAAGACCGGGACAAAAGCTTTTTGGATATTTCTATGCCGCAAGCCCATTTGCTGTCGGGTGTGAATCCGCGGTTGCGGCCCCCGGGCATGAGCGTAGAAGATTTTTGTACGGCACGGGTCAATGAGCTGGAGGCCAAGATTCTTGAGATCGGGGCCGAAAACGTGGGCGCCTTTATCGCCGAGCCGGTGCAAGCCTCGGGCGGCGTGATCGTCGCGCCAGACGGCTACTTCCGCCGTGTGTGGGAAGTTTGCCGCAAATACGATGTCCTGTTCATTGCCGATGAAGTCGTCACTGCCTTTGGCCGCCTGGGCTATTGGTTTGCCAGCAAAGAAGTGTTTGGCGTGGAGCCCGATATGGTGACCTGCGCCAAGGGCATTACCTCGGGTTACTTGCCGCTGGGCGCTTGTCTAATTTCCGACCGCGTGTTCGCCCAGGTCAGCGGCGACCGGGCCCAGGGCGGCACCTTTGCCCACGGCTATACCAACTCCGGCCATCCGGTGTGCAGCGCTGCGGCCTTGAAAAACATGGAGATCATGGAGCGTGAAGACCTGCTGGCCCATGTGCGCGAGATCGCGCCGCATTTTCAGCAGCGCTTAAACGCCTTGCGCGACATCCCGCTGGTGGCCGATACGCGCGGCATGGGTTTGCTCGGCTGCGTGGAATGCACCGTGCGCGGCGCTAAGGAAAGTGGTTTGTCCGATGCGCAGTTGCTGGCGCTGGACACGGATCTGGGCGCCCGAATCGATCGCCATTGCCAAAGCATGGGCTTGATGCTGCGGCCTATCGTCAACCTCTGCGTTTTTTCGCCAGCGCTCATAATTAACCGCGCGCAAATCGACGATATGTTTGACATCATGCGCGAAGGCATTGTGCGCACCATGCGCGAAGTCGAACAGGAAATGGGCTATGTGCTGGCCTGATCAGGCCTGGCGCTTTTCCGGCGTGAAACGGTACTGCACCTCGCTCCAATGCTTCACTGCAAAGGTGTAGAGAATCAGCAAATCCTCTGCTTCTATGTTCTCAATCTGGTGCTCAGCATCGCCGGGAATGTAAATCGCGGTTCCCGCCTCGACCGCAATTGCCTGGCCTTCGACCGTGACGACGCCGCGCCCGCTTAAGGTGTAGTAGTTTTCCGGTTCGCTATGGCGGTGCGCTTTGAGCGATTCGCCGCAGCGCACGCGGGCTACACCCATCACCATATTGGGGCCGCCTGGCCCCTGGCCGCCCAGCAAATCCTTCCAGGTCACCGCCCCCCGCTCAGCGGCCTCAGCGGGAGGCCAGCCCTCCCACTCCAGGTCAACAAGGCGGCGGACCAGGGCTTGAGGTTTATCCGCGCTCACAGACCGGACTTATAGCGCAGCCACAGCTTGTTGGTGGCACGCAGCAAATCGGTTTCCTGCGGTTTGAAAACGAAATAGTCGGCCATTTGCGCATCGCTGGGATACAAAAACGGATCGTTAGCCAGCTCGGGTTTGACCATGGGTTTGGACGCAGGGACCGCATTGGTGTAGGTAATCTCGTTGGTAATCTCCGCCGCAATTTCCGGGCTCAGCAAAAAGTTAATCCATTTGTGCGCCGCATCTTTATTGGTCGAGTCTTTGGGAATACCCATCAAGGTAAACCATAAGCCAGTTGCGCCTTTGGGGGTGGCATAGCGGATATCAAAGTCTTTGCCCGCCGCCTTGGCGCGACGCTTCATGACGTTGTAGTCGCCAGACCAGCCGGTAGAAATGCAGACATCGCCGCTGGCCACGTCGCTGATCATGTTGTTGGAGAAAAACTTGATGTAGGACCGGATTTTCGCCAGCTCTTTGAATGCATCCTGGGTATCTGACAGCTTGGCGCTGTTGGGGTCGCGTCCCATATAGGCCAGCATCACGCTGGCCTCACTGGGCTGGTCAATCAGCGCGATACCGCATTTGGCCAAAATTTTGGCGTTCTCCGGTTTGAACAAGAGGTCATAAGTCAGTGGCGGTAGCTCGCCGCCCCAGGCTTGTTTGGCCTTGGTCATATTCACGACCAAACCTTCGGTGCCCCAAACATAGGGCACGCCATAGACATTGCCCGGATCGTGCTTGGCGGTTTGCGCCATCACCGTAGTGTCCAGGTATTTCTTGTTGGGAACTTTAGACCAGTCGATGGGCTCGAACACGCCGGCTTTGATTTGCTTGGCCATGTAATTGGAGCTGGGATAGACCACGTCGTAGCCGCTGTTGCCGCTGAGCAGCTTGGCTTGCAAGGTGTCGTCGCTGTCCAAAATGCTGTAAATCACCTTGATCCCGGTTGCCTTTTCAAACTTGCTGATGACCTCTGGGCCTATGTACTCGGACCAGTTGAGCACCTTGAGCGTGCCTTGGGCATGCGCCAGATTCGAGCCCAGGGCCAGGAGGCTGGCAGCCAAAAGTAGGCAGATACGCTTGAAATTCGACATGAATGGGGGTTCCTCAAAATAGTGGAAAGCACGCGCCCGGTCCGCCGCCAGCGGTGATGGCCGGGTGCGCGGCCCTATTCTTATGAAACAAGCGTTCAATTGCAAGCAAAACCCGTGTAAACCTTCATAATAATTTCCACGTACCCAGCCAGCGCAGTTAAGCGGGGGCAGCCATCGCGCGCCGCGCCAGATCCCTAAAGCGCGCAGGCTTGGCGGTTCGCCGAGCTGCTGGGCGCTGGGCTAGGGGGCCTCTGCTTAAGTCCAAACCCGTCATTGCGAGCGCAGCGAAGCAATCGATTTTTGCTTGCCAATCAATCACTTATGGATCGCCGCGTCGCTGCGCTCCTCGCGATGACGGACTTATGCCGACCTTCCCTAGGTTCAAGCCCCTGCGTTCTGCTGCGGCCCATCTGCCGCCCTCCGAGGGACCTAGGGCTAAAATTAGTGGCTGTGTCCGGCCTTGGTTTGCCGGAGCATTTTTTCCTCAGTCCTTGAGCACCTAATCCAATTTTGCCTCCACGATGATCCACATTACGCTTCCCGACGGTTCCCAACGCGAATTTCCCGGCCCGGTGACCGTGGCCGAGGTGGCGGCGTCCATAGGCGCGGGTCTGGCCAAAGCGGCGCTGGCGGGCAAGGTCGATGGCAAAGTGGTTGATACCAGCTACCAGATCGGAGCCGATAGCCAGTTGTCCATCATCACCGCCAAGGATGCGGACGGCCTAGAGGTTATCCGCCACTCCACCGCGCACTTACTGGCCTACGCGGTCAAAGAATTGTTTCCCCAAGCCCAGGTCACCATCGGCCCGGTCATTGAAAACGGCTTTTTTTACGATTTCTCTTTTGAGCGACCTTTCACCCCCGAGGACTTGAGCGCCATCGAGAAAAAGATGGCCGAACTCGCGGCCAAAGATGAGCCGGTGCAACGTCGCGTATTGCCGCGTGACGAGGCCGTAGCCCATTTCAAAGGCATTGGCGAGCACTACAAAGCCGAAATCATCGGCAGCATTCCGGCGGGCGAGGACGTGTCGCTTTACCGCGAAGGCAGCTTCGAAGACCTGTGCCGTGGCCCCCACGTACCCAGCACCGGCAAGCTCAAGCACTTTAAGTTGATGAAACTGGCCGGCGCCTATTGGCGTGGCGACCACACCAAGGAAATGCTGCAACGCATTTACGGCACCGCCTGGGCCAGCAAAGAAGACTTGCAGCAATACCTGACCATGCTGGAAGAGGCCGAAAAGCGCGACCACCGCAAATTGGGCCGTGAACTGGATCTATTCCATATAGACGAGCACGCGCCGGGCTTGGTGTTTTGGCACCCCAAGGGCTGGACGCTGTGGCAAGGCGTGGAACAGTACATGCGCAAGGTCTACCAAGACAACGGCTACCAGGAAGTCAAAGGCCCGCAAATCATCGACAAGAGCTTGTGGGAAAAAACCGGCCACTGGGACAAGTACCGCGAAAACATGTTCACCACCGAATCGGAAAAGCGGGACTACGCGCTAAAGCCGATGAACTGCCCCGGCCACATCCTGATCTTCAAGCAAGGCATCAAAAGCTACCGCGACCTGCCTTTGCGTTACGGCGAATTTGGCCAGTGCCACCGCAACGAGCCATCGGGCGGCTTGCACGGCATCATGCGGGTGCGCGGCTTCACTCAGGACGACGGGCATATTTTTTGTACCGAAGACCAAATTCTGCAAGAGTGCGTCAACTACACCGCGCTCTTGCAAAAGGTATATACCGATTTCGGCTTCAAAAATATTATTTACAAAGTGGCCACGCGGCCCGAAAAACGCATTGGGTCGGATGAGAGCTGGGACAAGGCAGAAGCCGCGCTCATGGAAAGCCTGCGCGCTTCCGGCTGCGAATTTGAAATCTCTCCCGGCGACGGCGCTTTTTACGGGCCCAAGATTGAATACACCTTAAAAGACGCCATCGGACGCCAGTGGCAATGCGGCACCATGCAAGTGGATTTCTCCATGCCCGAGCGCCTGGACGCCGAATATGTGGGCGAAGACGGTGCCCGTCA
>CAIPZV010000044.1 GCA_903869595.1 uncultured beta proteobacterium
ACTCAGGAATATCAGCCAGAAATGGAATATGCCGATTCGAGACTGGAAGGCTGCGCTGAATCGGTTTAGTATTGAGTTTGAGGACCGGGTCCCTCAGCAATGACCCTTAACTCCGTTTACACAAAAATTCGGACACCCTCAGAGGTGCCGCCGTAAATAAAGGCCTTACCCTTATTGTCCGCGTCATAAGCGTCAAAAAAGACTTTAACCGGGTAATCGGCGCTGGCGCCACATAGCGGAAATGCGGCACTGACAAAAGACGTACCAGCCACACTTGCTGCCGTATAGCCTGTGTCAATCGTTTGACCATAAAAAACATCACCAAACTTTGCCACCCTGACGGTGCTGACGGTATTCACCGCTGGGCATATTCCATTTACCGGGGCGAATTTCAGCAAATACCCCCCAAAACTTCCTGCCGTGGGGGAAGTTAGCCCCATAACTAAACGGTCACCCTTTGCCGCAACCTTGATAGAGGCAACTGAAGTAAGGCTCTCGTTGTAAAAAAGGCTACCCGTCACACCGGTTTGAAAAGAAAAGCATAGACCCACGTCCTCGCTGCCTGCAACATAAGGATCCGATTTAAGCAGCGTATTGGTAGTCGAACTGTGTCCCCAGTATTTGTATCTTGAAATAACCTGATCTACTCCATACGATCCGTCAATCCAAGTCAGAAGCTGTTTCGTAGTCAGGGCGGTTGAGCCGTAAAAGTTATTTAGGTTTTTTGCCACATAGTCCATACGGGACATGCCTGCCGCGTTGTCTATGAGTAGGCGCACTGAGGTGGCGCCGCCGCTGCCATTGATCAAGCCATCATCGGTTAAGTCCTGTTGGAAATTTGCAATGAACTGGCTAATACCCACGCCGTTAACGCCGCCTTTTACTGCCAGCGCTGAAAGCGCCGCCAGTACCTGATTAGCCGCTTGGTTTGTTTGGCTATTTGCGAGGTCAAGCTCACTGAAGTTGGCGGGGATTAGCTTGGAGGACGTATCAAGACCACCGGGCATCAAGTCCGTGCTGTTGTAGATCCAAAATGCAGCCAGTACCTCTTTTTGCGCTTGTGTGCGTGCTGCTGCGAAGTTGCGGTAGGTGGCAGGTTTGGTCTTGTCTGTGACCAAGGCCACGAGACGCGGGCCTGCCAAGGTCGTCAGTAGGTTTACATTGACTAAACGATCAAGAATCAGGTCACCTTGGGCTTGCAGTAACACGCTGTCATTGGCGAGCTGACCCGTAACCTCATTGAAGTAGTAACCTTCCGCAAAGGTTTGAATATGCTGGCGGGTAAAGTTGATCGCTGAGGAGTCAAAGCGGCCTTGGTTGTCTTTGGTTAACAGGTCGTAAGTAAATCCTGTGGGCGCATAGGTAAATGGGTTGAGTTCATCGATCCAGACGTGGGAGCCTTTAAGCAAGGCCCCTTTTTGCGCTACGCCGCCTTCCACCGAAAACCCTGTAGATGTTTGGTTTACAACCTCACCGCCACCGCCACCGCCACCGCCACCGCCACCGCCACCGCCACCGCCACCGCCACAACCAGCCAGCACCAGGGTTATCGCGGCAAGTAAGCCAATGATGGTTTTCATATCAATAATTCCAACTTTTGATTATTTATTGGAGTCGTTTGAATCGACGCCTCGCCGCCACCAATACAAGAAACCAAACGCCCAGCAGTTGTAGTGACGGCAGATATAAGATAGTTTTATCCGTATGCGACCGTCAATCTGCAATTGCGTACGCAGAACACTTCACGCAGATTTTTTGCGCTGAATAGGCGTGCTATTTAGCGCTCGATAAAAGGGCGCGCATCGCCTTCAAAATAATTTCTATTATTTCGAAATAGCGATAGCAAGATTGACTCAAGCTGACAGAAAAATCGAAAGTGACATCACAGAAAAAACTCTGCTGCTTTCTCGGTTTAGATGGGTCTTTAATGGATGTCGATCATCAAAGCTGTCAGGCTACCCACTACCGTGGGCCACTCGAAAACTGATCGCCAAACGTGGTGCCGAAGTTTGGCCGCCATTACCGACTGTTGAACGAAGCTCGGCGCATCTGCGGGTGGCGCTTCATCCAAAGCGGCGGTAGGCCTGATCACAGCGGGCCATTACCTGGAAGCTTGGTAATTCCCAATCCTTTGTCGGGACAGGATTGGGACAAAACTCACCAAGAGTACAAAAGCCCGGGGCAGTTTCCCTCGCAGATCAAGGATGAATAGCGCTTACTCAATCGCCTTGACCATGTCTTCAACGACCTTTTTCGCGTCGCCGAACACCATCATGGTTTTGTCCATGTAGAACAACTCATTGTCCAGGCCGGCATAGCCTGCGGCCATGGAGCGCTTGTTGACGATGATGGTTTTGGCTTTGTAAGCTTCCAGAATCGGCATGCCGTAGATGGCGCTGCCCTTGATCATGGCGGCGGGGTTGACCACGTCGTTGGCACCCAGAACGATGGCTACATCTACTTGGCCGAATTCGCCGTTGATGTCTTCCATCTCGAACACCTGGTCGTAAGGCACTTCGGCCTCGGCCAGCAACACGTTCATATGTCCTGGCATGCGGCCTGCCACCGGGTGTATGGCGTATTTCACCGTGATACCTTTGTGGATCAGCTTTTCAGCCAACTCTTTCACCGCGTGCTGCGCGCGCGCGACCGCCAAGCCGTAACCGGGCACGATGACCACGGTTTCAGCATTTCCCAAAATAAAGGCTGCGTCATCCGCGCTGCCGCTTTTCACCGGACGCTGCTCAGTGCTACCGGCCACTGCGGTGCCCGCTTCACCGCCGAAGCCGCCCAAAATCACGTTAAAGAACGAGCGGTTCATCGCCTTGCACATGATGTAAGACAAGATGGCGCCCGACGAGCCGACCAATGAACCGGCAATGATCAACATGCTGTTGTTCAGTGAAAAACCGATACCTGCTGCTGCCCAGCCCGAATAGCTGTTGAGCATGGACACCACCACCGGCATGTCGGCGCCGCCGATAGGGATGATGATGAGCACGCCCAGCACAAAAGACAGCGCCAGCATCAGCAAAAACGCATTCCAGTCGCCTGTGAACATGAAGAAAACGCCTAAGCCAGCGGTGGCAATACCTAGGAGCAGATTCAGCATGTGCTGACCGGCAAACACCACCGGCGCGCCCTGGAACAAACGGAATTTGTAGCTACCCGACAGCTTGCCGAAAGCGATGACCGAGCCGCTGAAGGTGATAGCACCAATCGCCGCACCTAAGAACAACTCCAAGCGGTTTCCATTGGGTATGTCCAGCGTGCCCAGACCTTGAGCCACGATGCCGAAGGCCGCGGGTTCAACCACTGCGGCAATCGCGATGAACACCGCCGCCAAGCCGATCATGCTGTGCATGAAAGCGACCAGCTCGGGCATTTTGGTCATCTCGACACGCTGCGCCATGACGGCACCGGCACCGCCGCCGATCACCAGACCGAGCAGCACCCAGCCGAGGCCGTCGGCGTGACCGGCCAGATTGACGATCAGCGCGGCGGTGGTGATCACGGCTATCGCCATGCCGCTCATGCCAAACACATTACCGCGAATAGACGTGGTCGGGTGCGACAGCCCCTTGAGCGCCTGAATAAACAAAATACTGGCGACCAGGTACAAAAGAACAACGAGGTTCATGCTCATTTTTCAGCTCCTGTCTTGGGGGCTTTTTTCTTGAACATTTCCAGCATGCGCCGTGTCACCAGAAAGCCGCCGAACACATTGACCGCCGCCAGCGCTACCGCCAGCACGCCCATGGTTTTACCCAGCGGCGTCACGGTGAGCGCGGCCGCCAGCATGGCACCGACGATGATGATGGCCGACACCGCATTGGTCACCGCCATCAAAGGCGTATGCAATGCGGGTGTGACGTTCCAGACCACGTGGTAGCCGACGTAAATCGCCAGCACGAAAATAATGAGGTTGGTGATGGTGTGGTCCATGCTTATTTCCTTTTGACGTCGCCGCCCTGTGTCATCAGGCAGGCCGCCACGATGTCGTCTTCCATGTCAACGGTGAATCCCTTGTCTTTGGGCAGCACCAGTTTCAAAAAATCCAGCACATTGCGTGCATAGAGCGCGGAAGCGTCAGCGGCAACGAGTGCGGGCAAATTGGTTTCGCCGACCAGCGTGACGCCGTGCTTGACCACGGTGCGGTCGGTTTCGGTCAAGGGGCAATTACCGCCCACGCCATTGGCACCTTTGCCAGCCGCCAAGTCGATGATGACCGAACCCGGTTTCATGCTTTTGACCATGTCCTCGGTGATCAGCACCGGCGCGGCGCGTCCGGGAATCAAGGCGGTGGAAATGACGGCGTCGGCCTGGGCCACGCGCTTGGCCACTTCCAATTTCTGACGGTCCAGCCAAGTTTGCGGCATAGGCCGTGCATAACCGCCCACACCTTCAGCGGCTTCTTTTTCTTCAGCGGTTTCATAGGGCACGTCGATGAACTTGGCGCCGAGCGACTCGACTTGTTCTTTCACGCTGGGGCGCACGTCCGAGGCTTCGATGACTGCGCCCAGACGTTTGGCGGTGGCAATCGCCTGCAAACCGGCCACACCCACGCCCAAAATAACGACGCGCGCGGCCTTGACGGTGCCGGCCGCCGTCATCAACATGGGGAAAAAGCGCTGGTATTTATCGGCCGCCATCATCACGGCTTTGTAACCGGCGATGTTGGCTTGCGAGGACAACACGTCCATGCTTTGCGCACGCGTGGTGCGCGGCGCGGCTTCCAGCGCAAAGCTGGTCAAACCGGCGGCGGCGATGTGTTGCAAACCCTCGGCGTCAAACGGGTTGAGCATGCCAACCAATGCGCTGCCGGATTTCATGTGCTTCAACTCAGCGGCTGACGGGGCGCGCACTTTGAGTACCAGCTCGGCACCCAAGGCACCTGCTGCGTCGGTGATTTGCGCACCCACGGCTTCATAAGCGGCATCGGTGACGCTGGCAGCAACACCGGCGCCGGATTGCACCGCGACCGTGTGGCCCTGGGCAATGATTTTTTTGACTGTTTCCGGGGTCGCCGCCACCCGGCTCTCGCCGGCAACGGTTTCGGCGGGGACGCCTATGTGCATGAAATCGCTCCTATAGATGGCAAATATCGATGGGCGGAGAGCTTAACTGAATAACCCGACGCGCAAAACCCGTGTTTGAACTGACCTTGGTATCGGTTGGCACCTTGTTAAGCTGCGCATTAGGGCTTGCTCAGCGGCGGCAGTTCCAGTATCTGGCTGGCCGGACCTTTCATGTTTGGGCCCACTTGTGCGCTGCGCAACCCCACAGATTGCAAGAGTAGTCCTTCACCCAGATTGCTTCCGACTTTATACGTCTTGGCAGGTGCATCGCCTACGATCAGTAAGGCATGGCCTTTGCCGCCCGCGCCTGCGACTACGCCTAGAAGTTGCATCGCCAGCGGCGGGGGCACTGGCGCGGTGTTAACAGCAGGCGCTGCGCCAGCGCCAAAGGCCCGTGCAAGTACGGCCCCATCCAGCAGGGGTGTGGGTGTCGTAGACACCGAAGCTTGCCAAGGCGCTGAATTGCTCAAGGTCATCGCCCACCACGCGACACTGCCGCTGGCCATCGCTGCCACACCAAAAGTGGCAACGCGGTTCCACCAAGTTTGAAACAAGCTTGTTTGCATGCGCGGATTATCCGGGAATTCACTGGGCCGCAAGCCCCCATCCGGTTGGCATATCACATGGCGGTATCATAGAAAGCGGTTTCAAATACGCTTTTAAGCTTCCAGCAGGTCTGTATTTCAACAAGTGCATGAAAAATAAAACACCATTCTCCGCGGCCAGCGTAGCGGTATTACCCGAGCGCGTGACCGTGACCTTGGATATGGTGGCCAAGCGCGCCGGTGTTTCACCCAGCACCGTGTCGCGCATATTGAATGGCACGGCGGTCGTCAGCGAGGCCAAGCGCCAGGCTGTCATGGATGCGACCCAGGAATTGGGCTTTGTACCCAACCCGCTGGCGCGCGGGCTGGCCGGCGGCAAGACTTTCAGCATTGGCGTCGTCACCCAAGCGATCGATAGCCCTTTTTATGGTGCGGCTTTGCGTGGTGTTGAAGACGCCTTAGACCCTGCAGGCTACAGCCCCCTATTTATGAGCGCGCATTGGGACCCGGCAGCCGAGGCGCGCTGCCTGGACGTGCTGCGTTCGCGGCGGGTAGATGGCATCGTGGTGCTGATGCCACGCTTGTCCGATAGCGCGTTGGAGGCTTGCGCCCAGGCCTTGCCCATGGTGGTTACCGGGCGCGATTTGCGCGGCCCGCAGCTTTACTCCCTCAATTTCGACAATTTCAACGGCGGGCGCCTGGCCACCGAGCATTTGATTGCCCAGGGCCACCGCCAAATCGCGTTTATCGCAGGTGCCGACGAACACCCTGACGCCGCCGAGCGAATGCGCGGCTACCGCTATGCCTTGGCCGAGGCCAAGATTGCCTTTGATCCGCGCCTGGTCGTGCCCGGCCAGTACCACGAGGTCAGCGGCCTCGAGGCGGCCAAAACCCTGGTGCAACAAGGCCTGCCGTTTACTGCCATCTTTGCTGCCAATGACCAAATGGCTTCGGGCGCAGCCCTGGGCTTGTTCCAAAGTGGTCTGCGCGTTCCGCAAGATGTGGCCCTGGTTGGCTTTGACGACTTGCCAACCTCCATGTACGCCACCCCGCCCTTGAGTACCATCCAGCAACCGGCCTACGACCTAGGCCGCCTGGCTGCAGCGGCCATGCTGGAACTGCTGGCAGGCAACACCCCCACCGAGCAGCTGCCGGCCCCGGCGCTGCTGGTGCGCGCCTCCAGCGACTGCCTCCGTACCTGATACGGGAATACCCTAGGGCGCAGCCCTAAATCGCGCTCTTATAATTTATTGAAAGCGCTTTCAAAACCCCGTTTGCGAAGTTGAAGCGTCTTTAACCGCTTTTCCCCACCTTCACTTTCAAAGGCGCATATGGCACAGCGAATCCTTTCCCGCACTTTACAAATCTCCTGTCTGTGGCTAGCCACGGCCTTTAGCACTGCGTTTGCGCAGACCGTGCTCAATATCGCGGCCTTCCCGGCGGTGGACGAAATCGCCAAGGCCGCCATCCCCGCGTTCAAGAAGAAGCACCCAGACGTGGAAGTCAAGATCACTAGCCGCGCTTACCCCGACCACCACACCGCCATGACCACGGCGCTGTCCACCTCGTCCAATTTGCCGGACGTGATGGTGGTGGAATACGGTTATGTGGGCCGCTTTGCCGAAGGCGGTGGCCTGGAAGACCTGGGCGCGGCGCCCTACAACATGCAAGCGCAGCGCGCCCGCATCGTGCCCTTTGCTTATGCCCAAGGCACTTCCACCAGCGGCGCCCTGGTCGCCATGCCCACGGACATCGGCCCGGGTACCTTGCTCTACCGCACCGATATCCTGAAAAAAGCCGGCCTTACCGAAGCGGATTTAACCCAATCCTGGGACGGCTTTGTCAACTCCGGCCTGAAGATCAAGTCCAGCACCGGCGCCTACCTCGTGGCCCATGCGCGTGATATCAAAGACATCATGATCCGCGCCGACCTGAAAACCGGCGAAGCCATGTACATCGATAAAACCGGCAAAGTGCTGGTGGACTCGCCGCGCTTTGTGCGCGCTTTTGAGATGGCCAAAAAAGTGCGCGACCAAAAGCTGGACGGCAAAATCGGCGCCTGGTCTAATGAATGGTCCGAAGGCTTTAAGCGCGGCACTATTGCCACCCAAATGACCGGTGCTTGGCTAGCCGGTCACCTGAACAACTGGCTCGCCCCTGAAACCAAAGGCCTGTGGCGCGCCGCCCAATTACCCGAAAAAGCATTCGGCTCATGGGGTGGCAGTTTTTACAGCATCCCCAAAGGCGCCAAGAACAAAGCACTGGCTGCCGACTTCATCCAAATGATGACGCTGACCCCGGATTTGCAACTGGCCGCTTTCAAATCGCAAGACGCATTCCCCGCCCTGCTTGAAACGCATAAAGACGCCTTTTTTGACCAGCCAATCGAATTTTTAGGCGGACAAAAAGCACGCTTGATCTGGCGCGAAGCAGCCCAAAAAATCAACGCGGTGGATGTCCACAAACTCGACCCGATTGCTGAAGAAATCATCAATACCGAGCTGGACAAAGTGCTGGACCAAGGTAAGGACGTGCGTACTGCACTGGCCGATGCCAAAGCCTTGCTGGAGCGCCGCGTTAAGCGCTAAGCCCGCACTGCCCATCACCGCAGCACCGCCGACAATCGCCACACGCCAAGCACTTGCATGACCCCGCGTTTGTCGCCTTCCGCTGTGCCTTACGTGCTGCTGAGCCCGTTTGTGGTACTGTTTTTGGTGTTCGGCGTTTTCCCCTTGGTGTTTTCTTTTTACTTGGCTTTTCAAAGCTGGGAGCCTACCGCCGGGCTGTCGGCCATGAAGTTCGTCGGCCTGGACAATTTTGCGTTTGCCATTACCGACGAATGGTTCTGGAAGTCCCTAAAAAACACTGCCTGGCTGGCGCTGGTGTCTGGCGTGCCGCAACACCTGGTGGCGATACCGCTGGCCTACTTTATCCATACCTCTTTCAAGCGCAGCCGCAATTTCGTGATCGGGGCTTACTTTCTGCCCTATATCACCAGCACCGTGGCAATCGCCATGATGTTCAGCACCTTGTTTTCTACTGACTACGGGCTGATCAACCAAGCGCTGCTCGCCTTGCACCAATTGCCGGGGCTGGCCTGGCTCACACCAGCGCAGCCCGTGGACTGGTTGGGCCGTGCCGAAAACGTTAAGCCTGCTATTTCCTTGGTGGTGTTCTGGCGCTATGTGGGCTTTAACACGGTGCTGTATCTGGCGGCTTTGCAGACCATCCCGGCTGATATTTACGAAGCCGCCACCATGGACGGCGCAGGGCGCTGGCAGCAGTTTTGGTTTATTACGCTGCCTAGTTTGCAGCCCATGATTTATTTCGGTGTCACGCTCAGCGTGGTGGGCGGCTTGCAGTTGTTTGAAGAGCCCTTCATCCTTACCGGCGGGCGCGGCGGCACCGACCAGAGCGGCATGACTACCGCCATGTATATGTACCGCACGGCCTTCGAGTTCAATGACTTTGGTGGTGCCAGCGCGCTGTCCTGGCTTTTGTTTGTGTTTGTAGCCTTGCTGACCTGGCTGACCAACCGCGCTTTCAAGCCGCGCGGGCCTTCCGCATGAGCAGCGCAGCGTCCGCCCCCAGCCAACTCGCACCGCGCGCCGCCTATGTGATGGTGGCGCTAGGTGCGGTGGTGATGCTGCTGCCTTTTTATTTCATGTTCGTGTTTGCCAGCCATTCGCGCACGGAAATATTTAACCTGCCGCCTCCTTTGTTTTTTGGCGACAGCTTCATGGCCAATATGGACATCCTGACCAACAAGATTCCGTTTTGGCGCAGCCTGGGTTGGAGTCTGTATGTGGGCCTGGCGTCCACCGCGCTCACGCTCTTGTTTTGCTCGATGGGCGGCTATGCGTTCGCGATGTTTGAGTTTCGCTTCAAGCAGCCTTTGTTCACCCTGGTCATGGGCACTATGCTGCTGCCTTCGTTTCTGGGCATGATTCCCAGCTTCATGATCATGGACGCTTTCGGCTGGATAGACCAACCGCGCGCGCTCTACATCCCCGGCGCAGCCAGCGCTTTTGGTATTTTCATGATGCGCCAGTTCATCAGCAGCGCCATCCCGCGCGAGCTGATCGAGGCAGCGCGCATGGACGGCTGCGGCGAGTTGGGCATTTACTGGCGCATCGTGCTGCCCCTGCTCAAGCCGGCCATGGGCACGCTGGGGCTGATCACCTTCATCGCCTCGTGGAACAACTTTATCGGCCCGCTGATCGTCATGCGATCGCCCGAGATGTACACCTTGCCCCTGGCCCTGCGCAGCATGCAAAGCCCGGTCAACACCGAGTGGGGCGCTGTGATGGCTGGCTCCGCCATCGCCACCTTGCCGCTGCTGGTCTTGTTTGCGATTTCCTCGCGCCGTTTGATCGACGGCCTGACCGCAGGCGCTGTGAAATAAGTATTCGTTGGACGCACTCAAAAAATGTCGATTTCAGAAACCATGCCATCCCTTACCGACCTAGAACTCAAAGCCCGGTTCCCGAAAGATTTTGTATGGGGCGTGGCCACCAGTGCGTTCCAAATTGAAGGCGCCACAAGCAGCGATGGGCGCGGCCCGTCGGTTTGGGATACGTTTTGCGCCAAGCCCGGCACCATCGCCGATAGCAGTGACGGCAGCCGTGCCTGCGAGCACTACCAGCGCTGGCAAGCAGACCTCGATTTGATCGCCAAGCTAGGCGTCAACACCTACCGCTTTTCGGTGGCCTGGCCGCGTGTGCAGCCCTTGGGCAGCGGCGCTTGGAACAGCCAAGGCTTGGACTTCTATGAGCGACTGGTCGATGGCATGCTGGAGCGCGGCCTGGCACCTTACCTCACGCTCAACCACTGGGATTTGCCCCAAGCCTTGCAAGACCAGGGCGGCTGGGCCAACCGGGATATTTGCCATCGTTTTGTCGAGTACGCCCTGGGCATGCACCAGCGTCTGGGCGACCGTGTGGCTTCGATTGCCACCCACAACGAGCCCTGGGTCATGGCCATACTGGGCTATGAAACCGGCATCTTCGCGCCAGGCATCAAAGAGCGCGGCATCGCGATGCAAGCCGCCCACCATTTGCTGCTGAGCCATGGCATGGCGGTGCGCGCCTTGCGCGAGGTAGGCTGCAAAGCCGAGCTGGGCATTGTGCTCAACCTTTCGCCCATCCACGCCGCTACCGACAGCGCGGAGGACTTAGCCAAAGCCCGTCTCGACGATGGCCGCTTGGTGCGCTGGTTTATGGACCCGCTCTACAAAGCCAGCTACCCGCAAGACATTCTGGACCATCTTGGCGGAGACGCGCCGCCGGTGCAGGACGGCGATATGGACATCATCGCCACGCCCATCGACTTTATGGGTATCAACTATTACTCGCGTACCGTAGTGCGCGCCGAGGGCAGCTATGACGTGCGCAGCAGCGGCCTGGAAGTCACCGAAATGGACTGGGAGGTCTATCCCCAGGGCCTTACCGAGTTATTGGTGCGTGTGCACCAGGACTACCCGGTGCCTTCGCTGCTGATCACCGAAAACGGCGGTGCGTTTAAAGACCCACTGGTCAATGGCCAGGTGCATGATGCCGACCGCACGCGCTACCTGCAAACACATATTGAAGCGGTACACCATGCCATGCAACAAGGCGTGCCCATGAAGGGCTATATGGTCTGGAGCCTGATGGACAACTTCGAATGGGCCTCGGGCTACGCCAAACGCTTTGGCATTGTGTATGTGGACTACGAAACCCAGCAGCGCACGCTTAAAGACAGCGCCAAGTGGTACCGCGACTTTTTGGCCGGGCAGGCCCAGGTGCAGCGCGCCGCCTGAAAGCGCCCACCGCAACAAGGAACAGCAACATGGGCACCGTCACGCTGCAAAGTATTCGTAAAAGCTACGGCACCACCGAGGTGATTCGCGGCATCGACATCGAGGCGCGCGATGGCGAGTTTTTGGTCTTTGTCGGCCCCTCGGGCTGCGGCAAAACCACCACGCTGCGCATGATCGCGGGGCTGGAGAGCATTAGCGCGGGTGAACTGCGCATCGACGGCGTAAGGGCCAACGATTTGCGCCCCTCGGACCGGGGGGCGGCCATGGTGTTCCAAAGCTACGCGCTCTACCCGCATATGACCGTGGCCGAGAACATGGGCTTTGCCCTGAAGATGGCTGGCGTGTCCAAGGCCCAGCGCGAGCGCCAAGTGCAGCAAGCGGCCGAAACCCTGCGCATGACCGAGCTCTTGCAGCGCTACCCCAAAGAGTTGTCTGGCGGCCAGCGCCAGCGCGTGGCCATTGGCCGCGCGATTGTGCGCAAGCCCAAAGTATTTTTGTTTGACGAGCCCTTGTCCAACCTGGACGCGGCCTTGCGCGTGGACATGCGCGTCGAGCTGGCCCGCCTGCATAAAGAGCTGGGCACCACCATGATTTACGTCACCCACGACCAGGTCGAGGCCATGACGCTGGGCAGCCGGATCGCCGTGTTTAACAAAGGCATCATCGAGCAAATCGGCGCGCCACTAGAGGTGTATCAGCGTCCGGCCAATGTGTTTGTAGCGGGCTTTATGGGTGCGCCCAAAATCAATCTGGTCGCGCAGCCTGGCACCTCGACAGAACTGGCCCACCAAGCGCTGTGGAAGACCCTGGGCGGTGAACGCTTGGCTACTGCGGCGCACTTGGGCGTGCGCCCCGAACACCTGCAAGTCCACGCCAGCGGCGAGGGCGTGGCCGCTACCGTGGTGCTGGCCGAGCACCTGGGTGATGCTTCGGTGCTGCACATGCGGGTGCAAGGTGTGGCAGATTTGCTCAAGGCCAAAGTGGCCGCCAACAGCGGCCCGTTTCAGGCCGGGCAAATGGTGTTTTTGCGCGCCCCGGTTGAGGCGGTGCTGGGCTTTGACGCAGCGGGCAGGGCCTTGTAAAAAAGGCGTTTCGCTTGGCTTAGTTTTGCGCTGCGCCTAGGCCGCTTGCACATAGGTGGCTATCGCATGCGCCGGTAGCTCTGTGGCGTAGTTTTGGCCGCACCAGTGCAGGTCAAAGGCAATCGCCGTATCACTGCGGTTGCACGCCACCACGGCAATTGACCCGTCGGTGTTCAGAAAGCCGCAACACTCCAGCACTTCGCGCGTGGCGGCGCACAAAATGCGTTTTGCGCCGGGCCGGATAAAGCGCGAAAAATGCCCCAAGTAGTAATACGAGTTTTGGTAGTCCAATGAACCGGTTTGAGGATCCGCCAATATCGGCGCACTGCACAAATTACCTGCATGGTTGGGCCCGCCGGTATCGTCGAGTAACAGGTTCCAGTCGATCCAACCCACCGTCCAGCGATTTAAGTCGTTGATGATGGAGCGCGCATAGCGTTCGCCTACCGCCCACTCGCCGGTATGCGGCCCGCCTTCCTGGCAGCCTTCGGTAAAGAGCAAGTGTTTATCGGGCCACGCATCGTGCAGCATTTGCACATGCTCAAAATGGTCTTCCACATACCAATGAAAACCCGTGCCCCAGATGTACTTCGCCGCTTGCGGGTCGCTCAAAACCTGGTCTGCGCGTTCCACCATCCGGTCGCGGTTGTGGTCCCAAATCACGATGTGCACATGCCCCAAGCCTGCTGCTGCCAAAGTGGGCCCCAGGTGGTCGCGCACAAAATCGCGCTCCTCTTCGGCGGTGTAAATACAGCTGTCCCAGGTCTGCACCGCCTCGGGCTCGTTTTGCACCGACACGCCCCACACCGGCACGCCTTCCGCCTCATAAGCGCGGATGAACTCCACAAAACAGCGCGCCCAGGCTGCGCGGTACTGCGGCAGCAAATGCCCGCCGCCGTTCATCTGCCCATTGCTTTTCATCCAGGCCGGCGGGCTCCAGGGCGACATCATCAGTTGCAATTTGCGCCCGGCCACTTGCTGCGCCGCCTGAATCATCGGCAGCAAGGCCACGCGGTCGCGCTCGATGCTAAAGCCGTGCAAGTCCACATCGCCCAGCGTATCCACATGCGCATAGTTGCCCAGGGAAAAATCGCAGCTATTCATATGCACCCGGCAAAAGGTATAGCCGTGCCCCTGCACCGGGTCAAAGTAAGCGCGCAGCACTTCTTGCTGTTGTGCTAGCGGCAGCTTCTTCCAGGTAGTGGCCGCTGATTCGGTAAAGGCGCCGCCAAAGCCTTCCAGGGTTTGGAAGGTTTTGGCGGGGTTGATGTAGAGGCTGGCGGGGGCGGGGGACGAGCTTGCCTCAAGTTCTACTGGAGAACGGGACTTCCCAGCCACTAAACCATCGTTAGTTAAATGCCGCCAAAGTGCTTTTTTCATACATTAGCGGCTGCTGTTAAATCATTTAAATCAAGCTGAAATATATGAACCGTGTAGATCTCTAAATACCGGTCGGTTCAGCAATTTTCCAAGACAATTTTTACTTTTAATGAAAATTTAGACAGGACAAATACTTACCAGGTATAGACAACACCCGCACCAAACCAGTTGCCGCTTTGGGTAACCCGTGAATCAACGCCACCGATAGAACTGTTACCTGGCATCGAAATGGGTGAAAGCCCCAAGTGGCCGAAATACACCATACCCGCGAAGCCGTAAATTTGAACGCCACTTCCATAGTCGTAGCTAAGGCCTAGACTGCCCACAGTGGCATCGTTGGTGGCCATGTCTTTTGCTCTTTGCGTTGGATTTTGTGTGTTAGCTTTTCCCAAGTAAACCATTCCCGCGGATGCGGTCCAAGGGCCGGTGCGGTAACGAGCGCCTAGGCTTAAGTCGATAGAGGTGATGCCATAGCCAGGACTATCAAAACCGTTGATGGGGCTATTCCATGCCGGATTGAACATGGTGTTCCAAAGCGCATTTGGATCAGGGGTTAATTGAATGGCTGGTGCACCGCTCCATTGGTTGGACCTAATTCCCGCCGAGACTTCAATTTGCGAGGTTAATTGGTAACGTGCAAGTACCATCAACATGCTTTGGTCAGAGCCAACTAATTTACTGTCATCCGCTGGGGAATCAGTGAGTCCAGTGAATGGCCCGTGGCCCCACGCCATCGGCTTCCCATTTTTGGCACTTTGATACACGGCATCGAGTACCAAGTCGCCCTGGTGGTATTGAGCGTATAGCTCAACGAACAATGGTTTGTTTTTAGTAAAGCCAGTGTTGCCCTGGTCGATAGTAGTTTCCAGCACCAGGTCGCCGTTCATTGCGTCCAAGGGGCGTGTGGTGATGCGGATGGCATTGCCCAGCATCCCGTAACCAGCGCCGGTACCTGCCCATTCATTGGACAGGCCGATATTCGTGCCATAGGGGTAATCTGCGACAGCCCATCCGCGTGCCGTCATGCTGCCGACCGCAACGCGGCCATAGTCTTCGTGACTGATGGCGATATTTTTTTCGTACCAAATGTGCGGATCAAACGCCATATCAAGGTCTATAGACGTAAATGCGTCGGGAACCTTGCTAGCGCCTCCGCGCCAGCGTTGGCTTAGCAAAGCGTTGGCAGTGAAACCTTGGCCCAAGTTGTACTTGGCACCCAGCCAGGGCTGGAACAAGATGGTGGTCGTTGCGTTGGTCTTGTAATCGCGACCTAGTGCAATGTCATCTGCCCAAAGCCGTTGCTTATCTTCATTAGGAAATATTGCGCAGTCCTTGCACTGGTTGCTGCCTACCGACGTTTCCATCTTGGCAAAGCCAGTCAGGCTAAACATGCCGTCAGGGCCGAAATCAATCGCATAGCTGGAGGCAGACAAACTGAGCAACGCACAGGCCAGGGCCAGTCGTGCTCCGCTAGCGAGCGGGGGGATGAATTTGCTTGGAATGCGCATGGTATTGGTGTGCCAAAGTATATGAAAGCGCTTTCATTCTAAATGCATGCCGCGCGTTATGGAGCGATTTACTAATTAGGGTTTCCCCTCAGATGCCGTAAAAGCCACACAGATTCTGGTGTATCCGAATGCGCCATTAAACCTATGGAAAACCCTAGTTCCAGAATTATGAAAGCGCTTTCATAATCCGTGTAGTAACAACCCATTGTTGGCTAAGCCAGCGCGCTTGCCCGGAACAGGAACCCCCATGTCCTCCATTCGCCCGATGTGCCTTGCATTGCTTTGCACCTGTGCCGCCTCTTTTGCGGTGCAAGCGCAAACCGTGAAAGCGGGCGCTGGCGCGTACACCCTGGCCCCCAAGGCGGCGGACCGGGTGGTGCCGCCCGCGCCATACCGCACGCCAGCCATGCTAAAGCGCGCTGCGCCCAGCAACCAGTGGTACTCGGCTCTGGCCTACGCGGCCAAGCCCGAAGTCTTGTTTGCCCACCCCTTAACCATTTTTCCCACCAGCGCGGGCATTGAGTTTGCGCTGCCCAGCAAAACCGTGGTGCCCACCGAGCGGCGCGATGTGGAAATCCACTACCCCCACCAAGACGGCTTGCTGCTCTCGCCCACAGGCGTCACCTTAGAGCGGCCCAAGCTAGCCAATGCCAGCGACTGGGCTATCGATATTGCGTGGGGCCCCAATGACGCAGCCATGACGGCGACGGTTGCGCACGGCAGCCCCTTTGTATCGCTGCAAATCCCCAAAGGTAATGTGCGCCTGCAATTGCCCGCTGCCGCAAGCCGCGTGCCGCATGCCGATGCACGGGTCTTGGCCTTGCGGCTTAAGGGCAAGTCGTATGCCTTGTTTGGTCCCAGCGGCGTGCGCTGGGAACAAGTCTCGGGCACCGAATGGATAGGCCACTTGCCCAATGGCAAAGGCTATGCCTCAGCCGCTGCGCTCCCCGATGACAGCGCCGCCACCCTGGACCTTTTTACCCGCCATGCCTATGCGTTTTTGCAAGACACGCGGGTGGACTGGCAGTTTGACGAAGCCGCCAGCCGCATACGCAGCACTTTTGTCGCCACCGCGCGCAGCATGGAAGGGCCGGATGTGCCGCCGCTGCTAGGTTTGTTCCCGCACCAGTGGCACAACAACAGCACCTTGCAAGGCAAGACCGGCCCGGCTTTTGACAGCCTGCGCGGCCCTATCCAACTACTGGCTGCAAACCAGTTTGAAGTGAGTCGCACCTACAACGGCTTCGTGCCTTTTTGGCCCGGCCTGCCCGAGCAAACCCGCAGCGCCGAACTGCGCGACCTCATGAAAACCGATGTGCGCAACGCCCGGCGCATGATGCTGGAAATCGGCGTCGGTCCCTACTGGCAAGGCAAAGGTTTGCAGCGCATTTCCAAGCTGATGGATGTGGTCGAACAACAAGGCGACCTGGAAGCGCGCGACCAGTTGCTCAAGCACATGAAAACGCGCGTTGAACAATGGTTCTCCGGCAACGACAGCAAAACCTATTTTCATTACGACAAAGCGCAAGGCACGGTAGCGTCCTACCCCGAAGAATATTTCGCGGTCGAGCAAATGAACGACCACCATTTCCACTATGGCTACTGGATACGCACCATGGCCGAAATCGCACTGCGCGATCCGCCATGGGCGTCTAAAGCGCAGTGGGGCGGCATGGTCGATATGCTGATCGCCGACATCGCCACGCCGCGCCGGGGCGCAGCGGACTTTCCTTTTGTGCGCAACTTTGACCAGTACGAAGGTCACTCCTGGGCATCGGGCATTGGCCTGGGGCCATTTGGTAATAACCAGGAGTCATCATCAGAGGCCATCAACGCATGGGCCGGGCTTATTTTGTGGGCCGAAGTCACCGGCGACAAAGCCTTGCGCGACTTGGGTATCTATCTCTATACCTCTGAAGTCGAGGCCATTAACTATTACTGGTTTGATATCCATCGCCTGGTCTTCCCGCCGGAATACAAAAACGTAGAAACCAGCATGCTCTTTGGCGGCAAATACGCCCACAACACCTGGTGGATTGACGAGCCGCGCCAGATCAAAGGCATCAATCTTTTGCCGATTACGACCGCGTCCACCTACCTGGGGCGCGACCCCGCTTTTGTAAAACGCAGCCTCGCTACGCTCAAGCCCGAAACCGAGGTCTTTGCCTCGCGCGGCAAAGCCGCCAAGCCCATAGACATTTGGCAAGACCTGTTTGCCAAATACATGGCCACCGCCGACCCGCAAGCCGCGCTGGCCATGTGGGACCGCTGGGGCTCGTTCGAGCTGGGTGACACCCGCAGCCACGCACTGCACTGGATGCTAAGCCTGCAAACCATGGGTACGCCGGACTTTGAGACCACCGCCAACACTACGCTTTACAGCGTGTTCAGGCGTGCAGACGGCAGCAAAACGTATTTGGCCTACAACCCTGGCGCGCAGCCACTTACGGTGCTGTTTAGCGACGGCAAAAGCCTGCAAGTGGCGCCGCGATCTTTAGGGAAAGCGAATTAAGCTTAGTAGCCAGCACCGGTGTAGGGAGGCGAGGTACAACTAGGAGCGTTCTCTGCGGAACTACCACACAGAGCGTAGCGCGGCACTCTGTCCTTATCCCACAGGCCCCATCCATCATCAATGCCTTTCCACGTTTCATCGAATGAAGAAAAGTAGAAAATGGTTTTAGGCCCGGCGCCACCCGCTTGCCAAATATTCATAAGATCAAAATACCATTTTGCATTCTGGGGCGTCGCTGCCACGGTTTCGAGTGCATTGTTGGGGTTGGTTTGCCTTGCTTTCCAGCCAGTCTCGCCTATTACGATGGGCATTGATTCTGCGACGGTAGTGGCTACGCCGGCTGCATTGGTGAAATGGTAATTTCCTGCCGCAGCATAGTTGTTTTGGGCTTCAGCAAGAGATGCGAGCATAAGCGCACTGGCATTAGCACGATGGGTGCCCCACCAATAAATGTAGTTCGATGGTGGGTAAGTGTGAATAGAGAGAAAATCCAACCAAGGCAAAAAGTTTGCCGCCGAATAACTACTGCCACCATAGCTAAAGTTTCGATTACCGCCGTACAACCAATAATCATCATCTGCAGTAATGGGTTGCGGCACGCGCGCCTTGACACGCTTGATATAGCCTTCCATGCAGCTCATCAATAAGGCGCTGTTTGTAAGCGATGGCTCGTTACCAACGCTTACAGTTGCTACATTACTTTTCGAGGTGGCCAAGGCGATGGCCTTATTTATTTGTGCGTCGTTTACTGCATCGCTGTCACAACTGCTGGGAGCACGCAAGTAAATACCCAATTGAAACTTCATAGAAGGATAAGTGCTCAGAGCCAAATCCAAAACCTTAGCGTGAATATCGTCTGACCCAAAGAGACGAATAAGGTTAAAACCATACGCATTCATCAAGCGCAAATCTTGCAAAATATTCGCGTCGGTCGGGGTATCTGATGTGCCAGGGCCTGCGCCTCGATACGGGTGATAGTTAATAGCCTTTGCTGTGCCGTTGGTATAAATGGCGGGCAAGATGCGCTTAGCTAAGGTGTAACTACCCTGCTCTTTAGACTCTGGCGCATCGAGGGGTGGGGTTGGGCCCAAACCGCCACCACAAGATACTAAACACGCTGACGCAATCGATCCCAGCACCAATGCTTGGAAAACACGCCTGCAAGCGGCAGCAAAGTTACAAAGCTGACGTAATGAAAATGACATTGAATTTTGTTGCCTGTTGATGATCTATAGCATGCGAAGCGGATCTGCTCAAAGCAATTGACCCATCGCAGGCTAAATAAAGATCACTTTATTCAGCGAGGCGATTTACGTTTAGCAAATATTCCGACGGCCATAAGAAAAAGATCGGGCGCCCAAATGGTTGCCCGATCCTTGAGACTGCGACAAAAATTAAAGCGAGAAGGAAATAAACCCGACCTTTGGAAGCACCAAGTTTTGCGACGTGGAGGCTTGGCGGGCGGCTGTATCCTTGTTGCCGAGTACCTTAACAGTAACCGATTTCACCCCGGACTTCAAAGCGTCGAGCGTGCCTGCTGAGCAAGTTAAGGTCGAAAGTGCGATCTTGTAAGTCGACATTCCTAGTGGGTGGCCAGTTGGCTGAAACTTGGAGTCCGCTATGGTTACATCTGCCGAACATGAATTGGCATACGTGTAGTTGGTCGCGTTATATGCCCCACCTTCTAGGAAAACGGAAAAAACGCGTGCAGTATTGGGTTGATCGTTTATATTTACGCCGTTACCCATTTGAATGACCACGTTTCCGGATTTAGAAACATCGAGCGATCCGTTTACGGGTGCTTTTACCTGTAGATATATGTAGTCTGTAGCAGCCAAGGCCGCAGGATGGGTGTACTGGATGCCGATAGCCTGATGAAAGTTGATATCGGTGTTGTTAAAAATCCCCCATCCACCATAGGCAAAGCCGCTACTGGTTCCCATGCTTGCCGTCCCGCCTTCCAACGAAGTCCATTTACCAGGATCATCATTTGCAACGCCGGTATTGAATGCGTAAGAAGTTGCAAAGTTCACATAGGGACTAACCTCAGCTGTGCCAGCCCCAGCCGTTGTACCGCCACCGCCACACGCGGCAATGATCGTGCCCAAAACACTTACGGTAGCAAGTGCAAGGGTCTTGCCAACATATCCGAGTCTGAATTGCGTCATAAAAATCTCCTGTGCTAATGGTCTAAACCTAGAGTGAAAACATGCTCTGTAAAACGTGAAAGCGTTTTCAGTTGAAAGCGCTTTCAGGATCTTAAGGGATTTTTTCACCGGATTTTTGGGTTTTTGGCCTATCGTTTTCCCTAATAAATACCGGGAATCAGGCATTTTTTGGCATAAAGCTTGGCAATATCATGCGTCGCTGACCCGTTTTCAGCGATGGTGTGCTGCTCCGGGAAACGCGGCTTCGCGAAAGGATCTGCTATCCAGACAGGTACCCTGCGAAAGCCGCTCTAGCCTATCCGGCGCTTTTCTTTTGTCAGGCAAAATAAGTTCTTTTTTGCATACCATCGGCCCATGTCCCAGCAAACACGCCCTTTGACCGCAGCACTGCAACGCGGCTTCACCCTGATCGAGCTCATGGTGGTTTTGCTCATCATCGGCGTGCTGGCCGCTCTGATCGTGCCCAATGTGCTCGATAGGGCGGACGATGCCAAGGTGACGGCAGCCAAGGCCGATATCAGCAACCTGATGCAAGCGCTCAAGATGTACCGCCTGGACAATGGCCGCTACCCCAGTGCCGAGCAGGGCCTGGCTGCGCTGGTGAGTAAACCCACGGCCGAGCCCATGGCGCCCAACTGGAAGAAAAACCTGGACCAGTTGCCCAATGACCCCTGGGGCAAGCCCTATGTCTATCTCAACCCCGGCATCAAGGCGGAAATCGATGTCATGTCCTTTGGCGCAGACGGTCAGTCCGGCGGCGAGGGCAAGAATGCAGACATCGGCAGCTGGCAGCCTTAAGCGGCGCCTAGTCCGCCGCACCGCGCGCGCTGGCGGGCAGCGCGGCTTTACCCTGATCGAGCTAATGGTGGTGGTGCTGATCGTGGCGCTGGCTTCTGGCATGGTGGTTTTTAGTGTGCGCGACACCCAGGGCATCGCCTTGGAGCGCGAAGGCCAGCGGCTGGCCGCCTTGCTGGAATACGCCCGCGCCCAGTCTCGCCTGCAAGGCACGCCCGTACGCTGGCGCGCCACCCGCAAAGGTTTTATCTTGGACGGTCTTCATAAGCCTGTAGCCGAACAGCCTTGGCTGAGCGAGGACACCCGCGTGCTCGAAGTACTGCCGCGCGACAGCACCACTGACGCAGCCACTTTGCCCACGCTAGCCCTGGGCCCGGAGCCGGTGCTGGCGCCCCAATCGGTGCTGCTGGGCTGGGGCCCGGCGCCGGGCAACATGGTACGCGTCGCCACCGACGGCGTGCGGCCCTTTGCCATCGTGCCCGCAGACGCTGCAGCAAGCAGCGCAGCAGGACGCGCGCCATGATGTATTTGCACCTGTTGGCTTGGCGCAAACCCGCTAGCCCCCGCTCCGACACGGCGCAGGCGCTCCGGGTTGCGCGGCTTTACCCTCCAGTGCGACCGAAAGCCCAACCTAGGCTGGGTCCTGCACATGCCCGCGGCTTTACCTTGATTGAAGTGCTGGTGGCGCTGACTATTGTGGCCGTGTCGCTCATGGCGGGTATGAAGGCCAGCGGCGCCCTGACGCTGCATGCCCAGCGCCAGACCGATGTGTTGCTCGGTCAGATGTGTGTGGAAAACGTTTTGAACCAAATACGTCTGTCCCGCCAGCGTCCGGGCGTGGGCCAAAGCAGCCGCGAATGCCAGCAAGGCAGGCAAACCTATACCGTGGCGCTAGACGTGCAACCCACGCCCAACCCCAATTTCGTGCGCGTCGATGCCGTGGTGCAGAGCGAGGGGGAGCCGGTATTTCGGCTGACCACCATCGTGGGCCGCAACTAATATGCAGCGCCTGCCCTTTGCCATGTCCCGGGTGCACCCCACGGTGCGCCTGCAGCGCGGCTTCACGCTGATTGAATTGTTGGTGGCCCTGGTGCTTATGGCGGTGATGGCTGCTTTAAGTTGGCGCGGCTTTGACGCTATGCAGCGTAACCAAACCAGTTTGGCGCGCCATGCGCAAGAAGTGCTGACCCTGCAAAACGGTTTGGCGCAATGGACGGCAGATTTGGAGGCCTTGGAAACCCAGCCTGGCCAGAGCAGCATGGACTGGGATGGTCGCGCGCTGCGCCTGCTGCGCCGGGGCAGCCAAGGCGCGGGCGAGGCCTTGTACGTCGTGGCCTGGGCGCAAGGGCAGCGCACGCAGGGCAGCGTCTGGCTGCGCTGGTCTTCACCGCCGCTGACCACCCGTGCCCAACTGCTGGCGGCCTGGAGCCAGGCCGCTTTGTGGGCGCAAAACCCGGGCGATGCCGAGCGCCTGCGTGAAGTCATCATCGCCCCCATGAGCAGTTGGCAAATTGTGTATTTCCGGGGAGGGGCCTGGAGCAACCCGCTGTCCAGCGCCGACCAGGTGAACGCCGCACCCGCTGCCCCGGCCACGCCGGCAAGCGCTGCGCAGGCGGATCCCGCCAAGCCGGACGCCGCGCCCGCCAAAGCGCAAACCAAAACCGAGGTCCTGCCCGATGGCGTGCGCCTGGTGCTGACCTTGCCCGATGGCGCCGCGATCAGCGGCACCCTCACGCGCGACTGGTCGCGCGCCGGATTGGAGGGTTTGTGATGCAGCGTAGCGCAGGCCGTAGCCGCCAAAGCGGCGCCGCGATTTTGATGGCCATGCTGACCGTGGTACTGGTAGCTACCCTGGCCTCGGCGGCGCTATGGCAGCAGTGGCGCGCGATTGAGATCGAAAGCGCCGAACGCAGCCGCACCCAGTCTGGCTGGATACTGCAAGGCGCACTCGATTGGGCCCGCCTGATACTGGCCGAAGACGGGCGCAAAGGTGGCTCGGACAACCTGACCGAGCCCTGGTCCATGCCGCTGGAAGCCGCCCGCCTGTCCACCTTTTTGGCGGTGGACCGCAGCGACGCCATCCTGGCAGAGCAGGCCGGCAGCGCGCTGCTGTCGGGCCAAATGTTTGATTTGCAATCGCGCCTGAACCTGCGCAACCTCATCGTGGGCGACAAGCTGCATGCCCCCACCGCAGCGCAGTTCACCCGTCTCTTCACTATATTGAACCTGCCCAACCAGGAATTGACGCGGCTGCTGAACGGTCTGCTCAGCGCGCACCAGGCTGCTAATGCGACGCAGGGGCTGGCCTTGCAGGCGCCGCTGATGCCGCAAAACCTGGACCAATTGGCCTGGCTGGGCCTGAGCGCTGGCACGATCGAGCAGCTGCGCCCTTTCGTGACAATGCTCCCCGAGACCAGCAAAGTCAACCTGAACACGGCCTCCGCCGTCGTGCTGCGCGCTGCCATCGCCGGTCTGGACACTGCTTCGGCCCAGCAGTTGCTGCAAAAACGCAGCAACAAACCCTGGGAGACGCTGGAGGATTTTGCGCAAGCGGCAGGACTTTCGACGAAGTTGCTCGATGCCGAAGCCCTGGCCACGCAAACCCGCTTTTTTGAATTGCGGGGCACGCTGGAATTGGACGGCCAGCCGGTGCATGTGCTTGCCCTGACCCAGCGTGACGGCCAGCGCGTGCATATTCTGCGGCGCGAGCGTACGGTCTCCCCGACGCCCGGTGCAAACAAGCCCGCCACCTACAATCCATGAAGCGATTGAATCCATGGCTCTTTTGATCATTACCCTGCCCGCGCAAGCCCTGAAGTCCGCATCCCAGCTGGACTATGGAATCAGCCGCGACGGTACCACCCTGGACGTCCAGTCCAGCGCGCCTTGGTCCCTGCTTCCGACCAGCGCCCGCGCTGCCCAGGCCATGCAAGTGGTGCTGGTGCTGCCGGTGGAACGGGTGTCTTGGCACCAGGTGCACTTGCCGCCCGGCGCGGCCCGTTCAGCGCGTTTGCGCGCCGTGCTCGAAGGCTTGGTGGAAGACCAGTTGCTTGACGAGGTGGCCGACCTGCACCTGGCCTTGCAATCGCCGCTGCCCGCACAAGGCCCGGTTTGGTTGGCCGCTTGCGACAAAGCCTGGCTGCTCGACTGTGTGCGCGAGGTGGAGCAGGCCGGTTTCTTTATCACCTCGCTGGTGCCTGAATTGGCGCCGCCTGCGCTGGGTGCGGGCGCGGATGCCCCGGCCCAACTTTATGCCCTGGACAGTCCGCAGGGCCCGCAGTGGGTCCACAGCAGCGCCGCCGGGCTGACGCGCTGGCCTTTGCAGCCTGCCGCATTGGCAGCTATCAAACCCGGTGAGGATGTGCCGGTCTGGGCTGAGCCCGCAGTTGCAGCGCAAGCTGAAGCACTGTTGGGTCGGCCGCTGTTTTTGCAAACGAGCGCCCAGCGCGCATTGCTCGCCAGCCAGGGTCCCTGGGATATGGCGCAGTTTAGCATCGTGGCCTCGCGCAGCGGGCGCAGCCTGCGCCGTGTCACACAAGGATTGCAACAGTTTTCCAGTGCGCCACGCTGGCGCCCGGTGCGCTGGGGCTTGTGGGCTTTGTTGCTGGTGCAGGTCCTGGGGCTTAATTTGCTTGCCTACCAAAGCCAAGCGGCGGTCAACCAAGAGCGTCGCGCTATGCAAGCGGCCTTTACCAGCACCTTTCCCAAGGTGCAAGCCGTGGTCGATGCGCCATTGCAAATGCAGCGCGAAGTCGATCAATTGCGCCAGCGCAGTGGCCAATTGGCGCAAGATGATGCAGAAGTCATGCTCAGCGCGCTGATGCAGTCCGCCAACTTTGCGGCGGCGCCCGCTGCCGTGCATTACCAAGGCGGGGAACTCAAGGTAGAGGGATTGCCACTGTCCGCCGCAGCGCTGGCCGAATTGATCCGTGCGATGGAGGCACGCGGCTACCAACTGCAAGCCCAAGGCGCGGGGCTGTCCATGCGCACAAGGAGTGCGCCATGATGCAGTCCCTGCGCATTACCTGGCAAGCGCGCTGGTCCCAAGCCAGCGCCCGTGAGCAAGGTTTGGTACGAATCGGGGTCAGTGTGGTGCTGCTGGCGGCTTTGTGGTTTATCGCGCTGCGCCCGGCTTGGGTCAGCCTGCAGGCATCGCGCACCCAGGCGCCGTTGGTGCGTGCGCAGTACGAACGGGTTTTGCAACTACAGGCGCAGGCGCAGGCCTTGCGCGCCCAGGCACCCGGCGCACCGGTGAATGCCACCGCGGTATTACAAGGCGCTTTGGGCAGCCTGGAAAAAGATGCGCGCATGGCAGTGCTGGCCGAGCGCGCCACCATCAGCTTCAAAGACGCCCGGCCCGAAGCGCTGGCGCACTATTTAGAGCAAGCCCGCCTCATGGCCCACACTAGCACGCTGGAAATGCATGTCACCCAGTCCGCCGGCCTGTGGTCGGGCAGCTTGGTCTTGCTGCTGCCCGCGCCGGGCACGCCCTGACAGGTCCGCCAGCGCCATGGCAAGCACACCTACCGCTTTTACTGGTGCACCAGGCAGGCGCGCGCCTTGGATGTGGATGGCAGCAGGTGGCCTGGTGGGGCTGGGCCTGGCACTGCTCTTGTTCGCACCGGCACGCTGGCTGGCGGCGCAATTGGGTCAGGCTACCGAAGGGCGGCTGCGCCTCTCGGATGCCCAAGGGACGGTATGGTCCGGCTCTGGACAGCTAAGCCTGCACGGCGGGCAGGGCAGCAAGGACACCAGTGTGTTGCCGGGTCGGGTGCAATGGCGCTTACTGCCCGCGTGGGGCGCATTGGACTTAGAGCTGCGCGCCGACTGCTGTACCCCCGAGGGTTTGCAAGTGCACATCCTGCCGTCCTGGAACGGTACGCGCTTGCAAGTGGCTGATCGGCAGTCGCACTGGTCGGCACAGTGGCTGGCGGGCTTAGGTACGCCCTGGAATACCATCCGCCCCGAAGGCGAGTTGCTCTTGCAAAGCAAGGCCTTTGTGGTGCAATGGGCCGCAGGGCGCTGGTCCTGGCAGGGGGCTTTGCAAATCGACGCGCTGGATATGGCCTCGCGCCTGTCCACTTTGCGGCCTATGGGCAGCTACCGCTTGCGCTTGCAGGAGGGGCCGTCTTCGCAGTTGGAATTGAGTACGCTGCAAGGCGGTTTGCAATTGCGTGGCAGCGGCCAGTGGGCCGGCGGTAAATGGCGTTTTGAGGGCGAGGCCAGTGCCGCGCCCGACCGGGAGGAGGCATTGGCCAATCTCCTGAACATCATCGGGCAGCGCAACGGTGCGCGCGCGATCATCAAACTGGGTTGAAATTTCATGACAGCTATTGCGCATTTCAAAATGACGGGTTTTTTAGCGGCCACCATCGGCCTGCTGCTGTACTGCGCATGCCTGGCACCAGCGAAGGCGCAGTCGGCCGCCCCGGCCGCAGCTGCCAAGCCTGACACTGTGTACAAACGCGGCGATCACATCACCCTCAATTTCAACGCTGCTGACATCGAGGCCGTAGCCCGCACCATGGGCGTGATTTCGGGTATGAACGTGGTGGTCGATCCGCGCGTAAAGGGCCAAATCACGTTGGTGAGCGAAAAATCCGTCAGCCCTCAAGTGGCGATGGGGCAGTTCCTGACCACCTTGCGTATGCAGGGCTTTACCATGGTCGAGTCGGCGGGCTTGTTCAAAGTCGTGCCCGAGGCCGATGCCAAGCTGCAAAGCGGGGCCGTAGAAACCAGCGAGAGCGCCCCCAAAGGCGCACCCGGCGCGCAAATTACGACGCAGATTTTCAAGCTCAATTTCGAGTCGGCCAACAACCTGGTCGCCATACTGCGCCCGCTGATCAGCCCGAACAACACCATCAACGCCAACCCGGTAAACAACTCGCTGGTGATTACCGACTATGCGGACAATTTGCGCCGCATTGCGCGCATCATCGCGGCGCTCGATGTCAGCAACGCCACCGAAGTGGAGGTACTTGAACTGAAAAACGCCATCGCAGTGGATTTGGCGCCTTTGGTGACGCGCTTGCTCGAATCCGGTGGCGCAGCGGGTGCGGCCCCTGGCGGTGCTGGGGATGGTGGTTTTAAGACCACAGTAATCGCCGAGGCGCGCAGCAATTCCTTGCTGGTGCGCGCCGCCAACGGGGCGCGCCTGGCGCAGATTAAGTCGCTGGTAGAAAAGCTGGACCGCGCGTCCAACCAAGGCAATGGCGATGCGGGTGTTTTGCGCGTCGTCAGCCTGAAAAATGCCGATGCCACCAAGCTGGCCGCCACCCTGCGCGCTGCCATGGGCGCGGGCAGTACCGGCGCGCAAGCCACGCCTGCTGCGGGCGGCGCGCCAGGCCAGGCGGCTGCCCCGGCCACCACCACCGGCGGCCAGGTACAGGCCGATGTGGCGACCAACTCGCTCATCATCACCGCGCCAGACCCGCAGTACCGCCAGTTGCGCGAAGTGATTGACATGCTGGACGGTCGTCGCGCGCAGGTGTTTATCGAAAGCCTGATTGCTGAAGTCAGCACCGACAAAGCCGCTGACTTTGGGGTGCAATGGCAGGGTGCTTTGGGCAAGGTGGGCGACGGCACGGTGGGGCTCTTGGGCACCAACTTCGGTTCCGGCGGTGCCAACATCATTAGTCTGGCCACGGGCGCTGCTACGGGCACGGCGGTACCCAAGCCGGGTTTGAACATCGGCATCGCCTCGCAGTACAACGGCAATTACGTGCTGGGCGCACTGGCGCGTTTTCTGGAAAGCTCGGGTTCCGGCAATGTGCTTTCAACGCCCAATTTGCTGACGCTGGACAATGAGGAAGCCAAGATCGTGATCGCGCAAAACGTGCCCTTTGTCACCGGCCAGTTCACCAACACCGGCACCGGTAATGGCGCGGTCAACCCCTTCCAAACCATTGAGCGTAAAGACGTGGGCTTGACGCTCAAAGTCAAGCCGCAAATCAGCGCCAACGGCACGGTCAAGCTCACGATTTACCAAGAAGTATCGGCAGTCGATAGCAGCTCGGCTTCCAGCGCCAACGGCCCCACGACCAACAAGCGCACCATCGAATCTAACGTGCTGGTCGATGACGGCTCGGTGGTGGTGCTAGGCGGTTTATTGCAAGACAACTTCACGGGTAACACCGACAAAATACCCGGCCTGGGTGACTTGCCCTTTTTTGGCAGCTTGTTCAAGAGCAATTCGCGCACGC
The DNA here is from genome assembly GCA_903869595.1 of uncultured beta proteobacterium. GTDB lineage: Bacteria > Pseudomonadota > Gammaproteobacteria > Burkholderiales > Burkholderiaceae_C > Allorhodoferax. The sequence continues at coordinate 28,071 of CAIPZV010000044.1, forward strand.
GCAAAAAATCGAACCTGATGGTGTTTTTGCGACCCGTAGTAGTGCGTGATGCCGCGTCCAGCGACCGTTTGTCCATGGAGCGCTACGAGCAAATGCTGGGTGGCATGAAAGAAGCCCAACCCGCGCCCAGCCAAACCACGCCGATCAACGAAGGCCCGGTGCTGCCCGCGCTGCCCGCTAAAAACTGATATGCGCTACCCCCTGCCTTATGCGTTTGCGCGCACCCAGCAAGTGCTGCTGGAGGATGCGGGCGATCAACTCACGCTGCATGTGCATGCCGCCTCGCTGCCCGGCGGCTTGAGCGAGGTGATGCGCAAATACCCGGTGGTGTCGGTGCAAACCCATAGCGCGCCCGACCTGGTGCAGCGCATCAGCGCCGCTTATGCACAAGGCGAATCTAGTGCGGCGGCGGTGGTCAGCGAAGTGGAGGGCGAGGCTGACCTCACGCGCATGATGCAAGACCTGCCGGCCATCGAAGATTTGCTAGAAACCTCGGACGATGCGCCCATTATCCGCATGCTCAATGCCTTGCTCACCCAGGCCGCGCGCGATGGCGCCAGCGACATCCATATCGAAGCCTTTGAGCGCCATTCGGTAGTGCGCTTTCGGGTCGATGGCAATTTGCGCGAAGTGGTGCAGCCCAACCGGGCCTTGCACGCGGCGCTGATTTCGCGCCTCAAAATCATGGCCGAGCTGGACATTGCCGAGCGCCGCTTGCCGCAAGACGGGCGTATCTCGCTGCGCATAGGCACACGGGCCGTTGATGTGCGTGTCAGCACCTTGCCCAGCGCCCACGGCGAGCGCGCGGTGCTGCGTTTGCTGGACAAAAGCGAGAGCAAACTTAGCCTCGAATCGGTGGGCATGCAAGGCGATGTGCTGGCGCGTTTTAGCCACTTACTGTCGCAGCCGCACGGCATTATTTTGGTGACCGGCCCCACCGGCTCGGGCAAGACGACTACGCTGTATGCCGGTTTGCAGCGCCTTGATACCCAGGGCAGCAACATCATGACGGTGGAAGACCCGATTGAATACGAGCTACCCGGCGTGGGCCAGACCCAGGTCAACGCCAAGATTGATCTGACTTTTGCCAAAGCCTTGCGCGCCATCTTGCGTCAGGACCCGGACGTGATCATGATCGGCGAGATCCGCGATTTTGAAACCGCCCAAATTGCGATTCAGGCCTCGCTCACCGGCCACTTGGTGCTGGCGACTTTGCACACCAACGATGCCGCCAGCGCCGTCACCCGCCTCACCGATATGGGCGTCGAGCCTTTTTTGCTGAGTTCCTCGCTGCTGGGCGTGCTGGCGCAGCGCCTGGTGCGCAAGCGCTGCACGGTCTGCGCGGGCACGGGTTGCGCCACTTGCGGGCATACCGGCTACGCCGGGCGCACCGGCGTGTTTGAGCTGCTGCTCACCGACGACGCTATCCGCGCGCAAATTCACAGCCAAGCCTCTGAGGCCGATATCCGCCAAGCGGCATTGGCCAGCGGCATGGTGCTGATGCGCGAGGACGGGCAACGCTTGGTCGACACCGGCGTCACCACGCGCGAAGAGTTGCTGCGCGTCACGCGCGACTAAACGCGCACCGCACTGCGCCAGCGTATCCCTACCGAATTCCCCGCCCACCATGCCCGCCTACGCTTTTGAAGCCCTTAGCGCCGACGGCCAAACCCGCAAGGGCACGCTGGAGGCGGACTCGGCCAAATCGGCGCGCACCCAGTTGCGCACGCAGGGGCTGGTGCCGCTGAGCGTGGAGGCGGTACAAGCGGCCAAGGCCGGTAGCGCCGGAGCCCTGTTTACCCGCCGCGTGTTCGGCGCGCAAGCGTTGTCGGTGTGGACACGCCAGCTGGCGGGTTTGGTGGTTTCGGGCCTGCCGCTAGAGCGCGCACTGGCCTCACTGAGCAGCGAAGCCGAAACCGATGCCGAGCGCAATTTGGTGGCCGATTTGCGCGCCGAGGTCAACAGCGGTAGCACCTTTGCGCGCGCGCTGGCGCAGCACCCGCGCGAGTTTTCGGCGATTTACGTGGCGGTGGTCGGCGCCGGTGAGCAAAGCGGCAATTTGGGGCTGGTGCTGGAGCATTTGGCGCAAGACCTGGAAGACCAGCAAGTGCTCAACGCCAAGCTCTTGGGCGCGGCTTTGTACCCGGCCATCGTCAGCCTGGTGGCGCTGGCCATCGTCTTGTTTTTGGTTACTTATGTGGTGCCGCAAGTGGCCAGCGTGTTTGCTGGAAGCAAACGTGCGCTGCCGTTTTTAACCGTGCTGATGCTGGGCTTTAGCGATGTGGTGCGCAGCTATGGCTGGCTAATGCTGAGCGCCGTGGTGGCGGGTATCGTGGGTGCGCGCTGGGCGCTGCGCGCGCCCGAATTGCGTTACCGTTTTGATGCCGCTTGGCTGGGGCTGCCCATCATCGGGCGGCTGTCGCGCAGCTATAACGCGGCGCGCTTTGCCAGCACGCTGGCCATGCTGGCAGCCGCTGGGGTGCCCATTCTCAAAGCCTTGCAAGCGGCTTCTGACACCCTGAGCAACCAGGCTATGCGCCGCGATGCGCAAGACGCTTTGGTGGCCGTGCGCGAAGGTGCTCCGCTGGCTTCGGCCTTGGCGCAGAAAAAACGCTTCCCAGGGCTGCTGTCTATGTTTGCGCGCCTGGGCGAGCAAACCGGCCAATTGCCCCTGATGCTGCAACGCGCCGCCAGCCAGCTCAGCAGCGAAGTACAACGCCGCGCCATGCAACTGGCCACGCTGCTCGAGCCCTTGCTCATCGTGTTTATGGGCTTGGTCGTGATGCTGATCGTGCTGGCCGTCTTGCTGCCCATCATTCAAATGAACCAACTGGTGCGCTAAGCCAGCGCGTCGCCTTAAGCAGCCAATGCGCTGCGCATTTGGTCGATAACCGCTTTGTAGTCCGGCTTGCCAAAGATCGCGCTACCCGCCACAAAAGTGTCGGCCCCGGCGTCGGCCACGCGCCGGATGTTGTCGGTCTTGATGCCGCCATCGACTTCCAGGCGAATGTCTTTGCCGCACGCATCTATGCGTTTGCGCACATCGGCAATTTTGCGCAGCGCCGAATCGATAAAACTCTGGCCGCCAAAGCCGGGGTTCACGCTCATGATGAGGATCAAATCGATGTCATCGATCACCCAGTCCAGCACATCCAGCGGTTCGGCCGGGTTGAACACCAGCCCGGCTTTCACGCCTTTGGCTTTGAGCGCCTGGATGCTGCGGTGCACATGGCCCGATGCGTCTGGGTGAAAGCTGACCAAGTCGGCCCCCGCATCGGCAAAAGCGGCTGCCAGTGCATCGACCGGCGAAATCATCAGGTGCACGTCAATTGGTATCGGCGCGCCTGCTGCCGTGTGTGCATGTGGCTTGAGCGCCTGGCAAATCATGGGGCCGAAAGTGAGGTTGGGCACGTAATGGTTGTCCATTACGTCAAAGTGGATCCAGTCGGCACCGGCGGCGATCACGCTTTTTACTTCTTCGCCCAGGCGGGCAAAATCGGCAGACAAAATCGAGGGGGCAATGCGGAAATTCATGGTGACAGTCGCTTATGCTTTGAAAAGTGGGGTTTATTCATTCGCTGGGGCCAAAGATACCCGATTTTGCGCGTTAGCATCCGGCCATGTCCAAAACCAGTTCCGCTTACCAGTTCCGTGTAGAAGTGTTTCCGCAGTATTTGCCGCAGCAGTCGGCGCCGCAAAACGCTTTGTATGTGTTTGCTTACACCATCACCGTCACTAACACCGGCAAGGTGGCGGCGCAGCTGATCTCGCGCACCTGGAATGTGAACGACGCCAACGGCCACACTGAAAAAGTCAAAGGCTTGGGCGTGATCGGCCAGCAGCCTTTGCTGCAACCGGGCGAAGCCTTTGAATACACCAGTGGCACACGGCTGCGCACCCCCACCGGCACCATGCATGGCAGCTTTTTTTGTGTCGCCGAGGACGGCGAAAAATTTGAAGTGGACATTCCCATGTTTGTGCTCGACGCCCTCAGCGCCGGGCCGGGCAGCGGTGCGCGCACTTTGCATTAAGGCGCGGCGTGCCGGGCGAGTTTGAACTCATAGCGCGCTATTTCACGCGCCCCGCGCGCCACGCGGTGTTGGGCGTAGGCGACGATTGCGCACTGCTGCAAACCGCGCCGGGTATGCAGCTAGCTATTTCCACCGACATGCTGGTCGCAGGCCGGCATTTTTTCCCTGACGTCGATCCGTTTTTGCTGGGCCATAAATGCCTAGCCGTCAACCTGAGCGATTTGGCCGCCTGCGGCGCCCGCCCGCTGGCTTTCAGCTTGGCGCTGGCATTGCCGAATGCAGACGATGCCTGGCTGGAACCCTTTTCTAAAGGCCTGTTGGCGCTGGCTGATGCGCATGGCTGCGAACTCATTGGCGGCGATACCACGCGCGGGCCCTTAACGATTTGCATCACCGTGTTTGGCGAAGTGCCTGCCGATGCTGCGGCGCGGCCCGTGCCCACGCAGGCTTTGCTGCGTCATGGCGCGCTAGCGGGAGACGATGTCTATGTCAGCGGCAGTGTGGGTGATGCGGCGCTGGCCTTGTTGGCTTTGCAGGGGCGCATCGCGCTGCCCGCGGACTTGCTACAGGCAGCGCGTGCCCGCATGGAGCAACCCACACCGCGCGTGGCGCTGGGGCTGGCCTTGCGCGGTATCGCCAGCGCCTGTGCCGACATCAGCGATGGCTTGCTGGGCGACTTGGGCCATATCCTGGCGCGCTCGCACTGCGGCGCGCGGCTAGAGCTGGACAAAGTCTTGCCGCTACTGGCTGCACGCCAGGCCTATGCCGGTGGCGCAGCGCAATTCGACAAGGCCTACGGTGCACGCACCGCGCTGCAATGCGTGCTTGCCGGGGGCGATGATTACGAGCTGGTGTTTACTGCGCCGCCAGCGGAGCGCAGCGGTTTGGCCGCGCTGGCGGGCAGCTTGCAATTGCCGCTGACCCGTATCGCTACCATAGAGGCCGCGCCGGGCTTGCGATTGGTCGATGCCCAGGGCCATGCAGTGGTCCATGATTTTGCCTCGTTTGACCATTTCGCAGCTGCCGGTGGATTGCTATAAACATTGTTGGAAGGAAACACCATGTCCAAACCATTTCGTATTTCGCATAGTTTCAAAGTCTCGCGCGACACCTTGTGGGCGGTTTATACCCAGCCCGAGCATTTGACCAAATGGTTCGGGCCGCAAGGCTTCACCATGCCGGCTTACGACATGGAATTTCGGGTGGGCGGTGTGTTTTTGCATGCGCTACAAGCCCCCGATGGCACGCAAATGTGGGGTAAGTGGGAGTTTTTGGGCATCGATGCGCCCCGGCGCCTATCGGTGATACAGCATTTTTCTGACCAAGCCGGTGGTGTGACCCGCCACCCCATGTCGCCGGGCTGGCCGCTGCGCACCATGGCCAACACCACCTTAAGCGAGGAAGGCAGCGGCAGCAGCTTGCAACTGGAATGGCTTCCCTTTGAAGCCACGCCCGAAGAGGTAGCCACTTTTGACGCCAACCACGAGAGCATGCAGCAAGGTTGGAGCGGCACTTTTGCGCAGCTAGAGGCTTACTTGGCCACCTTGCCCTGAGCGCTCGACTTAAGGTCTTTTTCTTAGCCCATGCCCGCACCTGAAACTTTGTACCCCACGGGCGCGGGCGCTAGCCGCTTTGCAGCGCGGCCTACCCCGGCCTTTATGTTGTCGCACCCAGCCCATGTATTTGCGCTGGGCTTTGGTTCCGGCCTGTCGCGTATTGCGCCGGGCACTAGCGGCACGCTCTGGGCCTGGCTCACGTTTTGGTGCCTCACGCCCTGGATGAGCGACGCGCTGTGGGGCTACACCCTGCTGGCCTCCACGCTGCTGGGTTGGTGGGCATGCGCCGTCACCGCGCGCAATATGGGCGTGCTAGACCCCGGCAGCATTGTGTGGGACGAGGTAGTGGCCTTTTGGCTGGTGCTCTGGCTGCTCATGCCCGCCAGCTTTGCGCAACAGGCAGCGGCGTTTTTGCTGTTTCGTTTTTTTGATGCGGTCAAGCCCGGCCCGGTGGGCTGGGCCGATGCCTTGTTTCATGGCATCGATGTGGACAGCGAGCGCTGGCCCTGGGCCAAAGCCGGTTGGGGCATCATGCTCGACGATCTGGTGGCCGCAGGCTGCACCTTGCTGGTAATGGCGGTATGGCGCGCCTGGTAGAAGACCTGGCCGCTGCGCTGCTGGCAAGCGGCTGGATGCTGGCCACGGCCGAGAGCTGCACGGGTGGCTTGATCGCTGGTGCCTGTACCGACTTGGCCGGGTCCAGCAATTGGCTAGAGCGCGGCTTTGTCAGCTATTCCAATGCCGCCAAGACCGAACTGCTAGGTGTTGATGCGGCCTTGATTGCCCGCCACGGCGCAGTCAGCGAGCCGGTGGCCCGCGCGATGGCCCAAGGCGCTTTGCAACATTCCAAAGCGCAATGCGCGCTGGCCGTGACCGGCATCGCCGGGCCCGGCGGCGGCAGTGCGGACAAGCCCGTGGGCACCGTTTGGTTTGCTTGGGCGACGCCCCAAGGTGTACGCAGCGAAATGCAGCGCTTGGATGGCGACCGCGCCCAAGTGCGCAGCGCTACGGTGCAGCACAGCCTGGCGGTGATGCTGCGCTTGGTGCAAGCGGCGCCTGTGGGCTGAATCAGGACTAGCGAAAGACTCCGCAATACAAAGCACTGAATGCATGAATGACGCACTTGCAGGCTTTGCTACCAGCCTGGCTTTGATTGTGGCCATCGGTTCGCAAAACGCGTTTGTTTTGCGGCAAGGCATTTTGCGTGAGCATGTGTTGCCGCTGGTGGCTTTTTGCGCCCTGTCCGATGCGCTGCTTATCCTGGTCGGTGTGGCGGGGGGCGGCGCGCTGGTGCAGCAATACCCGGTGGCTTTGGAAGTAGCGCGTATTGGCGGCGCGCTGTTTTTGGCCGCTTATGCGCTGTTTGCCGCGCGGCGTGCGCTGCACCCGGCTGCCATGCTGCCGCTGGATGCGCCGGGCTTGTCTTTGCCTGCCGCATTAGCGACCTGTTTTGGCTTTACCTTTCTCAACCCGCATGTGTATTTAGATACCGTGGTGCTGCTGGGCGCGGTGGCCACGCAGCGCGGCGAGGCCGGGCGCTGGTGGTTTGCGCTCGGTGCAGCCAGTGCCAGCCTATGCTGGTTTGCCGCCCTGGGCTTTGGCGCGCGCTTGCTGCGCCCGGTGTTTGCAAGGCCCCTGGCCTGGCAGGTGCTGGACGCCGTCATCGCCGTCACCATGGCCAGTCTGGCGCTGGTGGTATGGTTCGGGCAGGGAGGCGTGCCGACAGGTATTTGACGAGGAGTCGCTGCTGTGCTGAATTTCTTTCATTCTGTGTTCCCTATGCGCTATCTGGCGTTTACGCTGTGCGCCGTCGGCTTATTGCTGTCGCTGCTGGTCTGGGTGGGTGGCGGGCATGTGCTCCCCGTGCTTGTGTTCGCCTATTTGGTGGGAACCGGTTTTCACGACTTGTTGCAAACCAAGCGCGCAGTTTTGCGCAATTACCCGGTCATCGGGCATATGCGTTTTTTGCTGGAGTTCATCCGGCCTGAAATCCGGCAATACTTCATCGAGAGCGACAACGAGGCAACGCCTTTTTCGCGCGCACAGCGCTCCTTGGTGTACCAGCGCGCCAAGGGCGATTCGGACAAGCGGCCTTTTGGCACCCAGCTCGACACCCACGCTACCGGCCATGAGTGGATGACGCATTCGGTAGCGCCCAGCACGCTGGCCTCGCACGACTTTCGCATCACCATCGGGCCCAACACCGCGCAGCCCTATAGCGCCAGCGTGTTCAATATCTCGGCCATGAGTTTTGGCGCGCTCAGCGCCAATGCCATCAGCGCGCTCAATGCCGGTGCCAAGCGCGGAGGTTTTGCGCACGACACGGGCGAAGGCTCTATCTCGGCACACCACCGCAAACACGGCGGCGACTTGATTTGGGAAGTGGCCTCCGGCTACTTTGGTTGCCGCAATGACGACGGCACCTTTAGCGCCGAAAAATTCAAGACCAATGCGCGCGACCCGCAGGTCAAGATGATCGAGATCAAGCTCAGCCAAGGCGCCAAGCCCGGCCACGGCGGCGTGCTGCCCGGCCCCAAGGTGACGCCCGAGATCGCCGAGGCGCGCGGCGTGCCGGTGGGTGTGGACTGCGTCTCGCCTGCGTCGCATAGCGCGTTTGGCACGCCAACCGAGCTGATGCATTTTGTGGCCCGTTTGCGCGAACTCTCGGGCGGTAAACCCACGGGTTTTAAGCTCTGTATCGGCCATCCTTGGGAATGGTTTGCCATGGTGAAGGCCATGCTGCAAACCGGCATTACGCCGGACTTCATCGTGGTCGATGGCACCGAAGGCGGCACTGGCGCTGCGCCGCTGGAATTTATCGACCACGTCGGTTCGCCTTTGCAAGAGGGCCTCATCCTGGTGCACAACAGTTTGCGCGGTGCTGGGCTGCGTTCGCAAATCATGATCGGCTGCGCTGGCAAGGTGGTCAGCGCTTTTGACATTGCGCGCCTGATGGCGCTGGGCGCCAACTGGTGCAATAGCGCGCGCGGCTTTATGTTTGCCATTGGCTGCATCCAGGCCCAGACCTGCCACACCGGCCATTGCCCCACGGGCGTGACCACGCAAGATCCGCTGCGCCAGCAAGCGCTGGTGGTGGGCGACAAGGCCGAGCGCGTCTACCACTTCCACCAAAACACCTTGCATGCCCTTAAAGAGCTGGTGCAGGCAGCCGGCGTGCAACACCCCAACGAGATCAACGCCCACCACATCGTGCGCCGTACCGGCGACCACACCGTGGACAGCCTGGCCCATGCTTTGCTGCGCGAAATCCCCGAAGGCAGCTTGCTCAAAGAGTCGCTGGACAAGCTGCCCACGGTGTACCAGCACCACTGGCCCAAGGCCAGTGCGGATAGCTTTGCTTTGCAGGCCGAGATGGCTTAAGGGCAAAGGCGTGATGGAGCAAGGGGAATCGATGTCGCAATGCGTGGATACGGGTTTCCTCACCGGGGCGCCCGTGCAGGAACTTGCCTCGGTTGGCATTTTTGAATACCGAAATATCTTCACCTCCCACCACAAGCTGGTGTACCGGCGCATCAACGCAGACGTGTATGTTTACGCGCTTGCCGGGCACCGGCAGGATTTCCCTACGCTCTTGATGAAGCGCTTATTGAAAATTTAGGCGCCTTCAGGGCCTTCAGTGGAAATGGTGAATTGATAAAGAAGGTCGTCGCTGCTGAAGATGGCACAGTGACGCTGGGGTTGGATCAGGTGCGCGCAAAGTAGGACTCGCAGGGACGTTTCCATGCTGGGATGGGGTGGGTTGCCTGAAACGCTATTTGAAGCATTCACGGCGGTGAGGCAAAGGTATGCGCAATTGCCCGGAGGGCCAAGCGAGGTGCTCAACTCGAAATTACTCAATACTGAATTACAATGTAATTCACCAAACCACAGGAAAAGTGACCATGGCTGCAAACCAACTTGTACAAACGCGCATCGACGGAGCGATCAAAGAGGAAGCGGCCGCAGTTCTGGCTGCCATGGGGCTGACTGTGTCGGATGCCGTGCGGCTGATGCTGACCAAAGTGGCCCATGACAAGGCCTTGCCGTTTGAGCCGCTGATTCCCAATGCTACGACGATCGAAGCCATGAAGGATGCCCGTGCTGGGAAGGTGACCAAGGCCGTCACCCTAACGGCTTTGTTTGCCGATCTCAATGCGGACGACTGACTACACCGGCCAGTTCAAACGGGATTACAAGCGCGAGACCAAAGGCCGGCACCGGGGCACACTCGAGGCCGACCTTCACGCCGTGTTGTCGGCCTTGCTGGTTGATAAACCTTTGGAGCCACGTCACCGCGATCACGCCCTGACTGGCGACTGGAAAGATTACCGTGACTGCCATGTGAAGCCTGACCTCGTTCTGATCTATCAAAAGCCCGATGCCGACGTACTGCGACTTGTGCGTTTGGGTTCGCATTCCGAGCTAGGACTGTGAATGGTTTTTGGCCTCCACGATCGAGACTATCGGTTTATGTTGGAGCCACGGCTTCGGGCCAGGAGCGGTCACTCGCCGAACCTTACCGAAGAACTGCAATCGGCCCGTTGGTACTGTTCACGGCATTCAGCTTTCGGACTACCCGGTTCGACGCCGGTGATGTTGCCGCGGTGCAGTGGCTATTGATAGTGGTTTTGTCTGCCAGCCTTATTTTCTATGGTAAAAAGTGCTATAGTTTTATATAGATGACGGATCCAAACCGCGTTTTCAAGACAAAGACATTTGACAGATGGGCAAAGAAATTACTGTATGACGACATACTGTGCCGGGCTGCACGAGAGATAGAACAAGGCTTGTTTGAAGCGGACCTGGGTGGCGGCATTTGCAAGAAGCGGATCGCCATTGCAGGTATGGAAAAAAGTGGGGGAACAAGAACATTGGTAGCCAAACAACATGCGGCGGCGATTTTTTTTTGCTCGGCAGAGAAAAGAGTTCACCGGGCACCGACTTCTCTGACGCTGCCGTAGAAGCTGTCAAACTTATCGGCGCAAAGTTACAAATTCAACCCATGTCAAAACTTGATGAAATGAAATTCAACGGAAGCTTAAAGGAGATATGCAATGACAAAAAGAACTGGTGAAGAAGCGCGCATGCTCCAGGAGCTCCTGGATACGGCGGCCGACATGAGCAGCTACGGCGTCATGTCTAAAACAGACATGGCTCGCATACGGGCGCTGTGCGAAGCGCCCCCTTCCTTCACGCCAGAGCGTGTTGTGGCCATCCGCACAACGATTGTGAAAGCAAGCCAAGCAGTTTTCGCAACGATGCTCAATGTGAGCGTATCGACAGTGCAAAAATGGGAGTCGCCCGCCGCCAACAAGCACCCCAGTGGGACCGCGGCAAAGTTATTGCAAATGGTTGAGGCCAAAGGGGTTGAGGCACTTTTGGCCTAGTTAGGGGCAGCCTGTCGACCGGCAAAAAACCGTAACCTAGTTCCACCATTCAACTACCCTGCGCCCGAATCCTCTTCACCAGCGCAGTCGTCGAGTACCCCGCCACAAAAGGCAGCGCCAGCGCCTTGCCGCCCCAGGTGTGCATGAGCGCGGTCTCGGGTAACACCGCCATGTCGTAGTCGCCGCCCTTGACCAAAATATCCGGGCGGATTTCGGCGATCAGGGCTTGCGGGTTGTCTTCGCCAAACCAGGTGACCAGGCTGACCGCTTCCTGGCTGGCCATGACGATGGCGCGGTCCATTTCATTGTTGAGCGGGCGGTCCTCGCCTTTGCCCAGGCGGCGCACCGAGGCGTCGGTGTTGAGCGCCACGATCAGGCTGCCGCCTAGCGCGCGCGCCTGCGCCAGATAGACCACATGGCCGCGGTGCAGCACGTCAAACACGCCGTTGGTAAACACCCAGGGCCGGGGCAAATGGGCTAGTGCCGCTGCCAAGCCACTGCGCTCGCACAGCTTGTCCAGCATGGCTGGCGGTGCGGCGGCGGGGCGGGTGTCGTTCATGCCGCTTTGCTGGCAGGCGCGCCCGGCTCCAAGGCGCTACCTAGTTCGCGCGCCAGTTCTTTGCGGTATTTATTGAGCTCCTGCACGGTGCTAAAGCTGCGTTCCATCAAAAGGCTCATGTTGTGCAGTATGCGCTCAACTACTTTGTTTTCCCAGACGGCGTCAAAATCAATTTGCTTGTCCAGCCAGTGCTCCAGCCAGTCCGGGTTGGGCAGGCGCGCTTGCACGGTGTCGTTGGGGAACAGCGCTTTATTCACATGCAAATTGGTCGGGTGTAGGGCCTGGCTGGTGCGCCGTGCGCTGGCCATGAGCACGCCCACTTTGGCAAACGCGCTTTTGGCTTCCAGGCCTACGTTTTGGATGGCGCGCTTCATGTACTTTAGGTAGGCGCCGCCGTGGCGCGCTTCGTCCTGGCTTAAGCGGGTGTAAATGGATTTGATCACCGGTTCGGTATGCCATTCGCTGGCGCGGCGGTACCAGTGGTTCAGGCGAATCTCGCCGCAAAAGTGCAGCATCAGCGTCTCTAGCGCCGGGGCCGGGTCAAATTCAAAGCGCACGTTGTGCAGCTCGGCCTCGGTGGGCACCAGTTCGGGCCGAAAGCGCCGCAAATACTCCATCAGCACCAGCGAATGCTTTTGTTCCTCAAAGAACCAGATCGACATAAAAGCGGAAAAGTCGCTGTCGCCCCGGTTGTCGCGCAAAAACATTTCCGTGGCCGGTAGCGCCGCCCATTCGGTAATCGCGTTCATCTTGATGGTGGTGGCCTGCTCGTCCGACAAGGCGGCGGGGTCAAAACTGGCCCAAGGGATGTCGCGCTCCATGTCCCAGCGGACGGATTCCAGTTGTCTAAAGAGTTCTGGGTAGAGCATGCAGTACTTTCTATGGCTTTCGATTTTAGGCGGGCAAACCAGGTATCAGCGCCCTAAGCCACTACCTGTCGTCTGGCTATGGCTGCTGCTGATTCCTCACCAATTCGGGTATAAAACGAACAAATATGAAATGCGACCGTTCGGTCGCGCTATTACTGTATAGTAACTCGACTGGAGACATCACTATGAAGGTAGCCGTTATTGGCTCAGGAATTTCCGGGCTGGCTGCCGCGCACCGGCTAAACGGCCTGGCCGACATCACCCTGTTGGAAGCGGGCGATTATTTCGGCGGCCACACGCATACCGTAGACATCACCCTGGACACCCCCACCGGCCCGCACACCCACGGCGTGGACACCGGTTTTTTGGTGTTTAACGACCGCACTTATCCGCAGCTTATTGCTTTGTTTGCCGAATTAGGCGTGCCCTCGGCCGATTCGGATATGTCGTTTTCGGTGCAAACCGCGGGTAGCTGGGAGGACCCGGCGCTGGAGTGGTGCGGCACTTCGCTGGACGGGGTGTTTGCCCAGCGCAGCAACCTGCTGCGCCCGCGCTTTTGGCGCATGCTGCTTGACGTGGTGCGCTTTAACAAGCTGGCTACCGGCCTGGCGCTGCGCGATGCCGATGCCGAGCTGGTACAGCCATTGGGTGAATTTTTGCGCCAACACAGTTTTTCGCAGGAGTTCAAAGACTGGTACTTCCTGCCCATGCTGGCCTGTATCTGGAGCTGCCCGACCGACCAGATGCTGGCCTTCCCCGTCGCGACCATGGTGCGCTTTTGCCATAACCACGGGCTGATTGCCCTGACCAACCGGCCCCAATGGCGCACCGTGCCCGGCGGCGCGCGCCATTACGTCGAGAAAATTTTGGCTGGTATCGCCGACAAACGCTTGAGCGCGCCGGTGCAGCGCATAGAACGTTTGGCCGATGGCGTGCTGGTACACGTGCAAGGCCAAACCGAGCGTTTTGACAAAGTCGTCATCGCCACCCACAGCGACCAGGCGCTGGCCTTGCTGGGTGATGCCAGCGGCCAGGAGCGCCAGACCTTAAGCGCCATCCGCTACCAGCCCAATGTGGCGGTTTTGCATACTGATGCTTCGGTGCTGCCGCGCCGCAAAAAAGCCTGGGCCGCCTGGAACTACCAGCGCACGGTCGGCAGCGTAAATGGTGAAAATGGCCCCCGTGTTTGCCTGCATTACCTGCTCAATATGTTGCAGCCTTTACCTTTCAGCCAGCCAGTGGTCGTCTCCCTCAACCCGGCGCAAGAACTGGACCCTGCCTTGGTGCATGGCCGCTTTGACTATGCGCACCCCGTGTTTGACCTGGCCGCCACCGAGGCGCAAAAGCGCTTGCCCGCCATCCAGGGCGGGCGCCACACGTATTTTTGCGGCGCCTGGACGGGCTATGGCTTTCATGAAGACGGCCTCAAATCCGGCTTGGCCGTGGCCGATGCACTCAAGCCTTTACTGGCCCAAGGCGCATAAGCATGGCAGCGGCGCAAGCAATGATCGGTTTTGGCCAGGTGCGCCACACCCGGCTTGCGCCTAAGCACCATGCTTTTGCCTACGCCACTTACTTTCTGATGCTGCCCATGCGCAGTTTGCAAACCGCCCCTGGCGCCTTGCCCTTAAACCGACGCTCAGCGCTCAGCTTTTTCGACAGCGACCACGGCGACGGACGTGGCCCGCAGCAAGGCGGCGCGCTGGCTTGGTTAGAGGAATTGCTGCACAGCGAAGGCATCACGGATGCGGACGGCGAAATCTGGCTCCACTGCTACCCGCGCGTGCTGGGCTTTACTTTCAAGCCCGTTAGTTTTTGGTATTGCCACCGCTTAGACGGCAGCTTGCGCGCCGTGCTGGTGGAGGTGAACAACACCTTTGGCGAGCGGCATTGTTATTTGCTCTCGCAAGCGCGCTTTGGCGTGGAGCAGCGTGCGGACAAGGTGTTTCATGTGTCGCCGTTTTGCCCGGTGCAAGGCCAGTACCGCTTTCGCTTCATGGTAAACGCCCAGGGCGACCGCACCGTGGCCCGCGTGGACTATGACGATGTGCGCGGCCCTTTGATTCAAACCAGTGTCAGTGGGCAATTGCAGCCCTTTAGCGCGCAGGCAGCACGCCACGCGCTGTGGCGTTATCCGCTGATGACGTTTGCCGTGGTTTGGCGCATCCACTGGCAGGCGCTGCGCCTGTCGCTCAAGCGCGTTCCGTTTTTCCGTCAACCCCCCGCGCCTGAAAGCTTTGTCAGTCGCTAGTTGTGTGTATCCCTTATGAATCAAACCACTGCCAAATACAGCGCCGACAAAGCCGCCCAGCGCCCGCCCGCAGCAGCGCGCACGGTTTTGCAATTGCTGCAAAAGATCCGCCACGGCAGCCTCACGCTGCATTTGCCCGATGGCAGTGTGCAGCGCTTTGGGGAGAGCGCCAGCCCGCATGCCACGCTGCACCTCAATAACTGGAACGCGTTTACCGGCGCGCTCAAATCTGGCGACATCGGCTTTGCCGAAAGCTTTATCGACGGCGACTGGACCACGCCAGACTTGACCGGTTTGTTGCGCGTACTGGTGCAAAACCGCGCCGAAGTGGACCGCGTGATTTTTGGCAGCTGGATCGGGCGATTGGCCTACCGCATCAAGCACTTGCTTCAACGCAATACGCGTAGTAATAGCAAGAAAAACATCCACGCGCATTACGACCTGGGCAATGATTTTTATGCGTTGTGGCTAGACCCGACCATGAACTATTCGTCGGCCCTGTTTGGTGGCGACCTGACGCAGTCTTTGTCGCAAGCCCAAAACGTCAAAGTGCGCCGCGCTTTGCAGCAAGTGGACCTGGCGCCGGGCTCCCGCGTGCTGGAAATAGGCTGCGGTTGGGGTGCGCTGGCCGAAATGGCGACGATGGAACATGGTGCGCATGTCACCGGCGTCACCCTCAGCACCGAGCAGCTGGATTTTGCGCGCGCACGCATGCAGCGCCAAGGCGTGGCCACACAGGCCGATTTGCGCCTGCAGGACTACCGCGATATTGCGGATGGGCCGTATGACGCAGTGTGCTCAATTGAAATGATCGAGGCGGTAGGGCAGGGCTTTTGGCCCACGTATTTCGCCACGGTAGCGCGCATGCTAAAGCCCGGCGGCAAGGCCTGCATCCAAAGCATTGTGATTGCCGATGCACTGTTTGAACGCTACCTAGAGTCCACCGACTTTATCCAGCAATACATTTTCCCCGGCGGTTGCCTGCCCAGCCCTTCCGAGTTCAAAGCGCAAGCCCGTGCGGCGGGCCTGGAAGTGGTGCAAGAACACGCTTTCGGCCACGACTATGCGCTGACGCTACAACGCTGGCGCGAAGCCTTTTTAGCGCAGCGCGAGCAAGTGCTGACCTTGGGTTTTGACCAGCGCTTTATGCACATTTGGGAGTTCTATTTGTGCTACTGTGAAGCGGCCTTTATGGAAGACAACATCGATGTCTTGCAATACACCTTGCAAAAGCCCCATGCCGCAGCTTAGAGCGCCACTGCAGGCCTGGGCACGCGCACTGGCGGCGCTGTGCTTGGCATGGCTGTGTGTTTGCGGCGGCGTGCAAGCCAGTAGCACGCCGGCGGCGCCGGTCGAGCTGACGCGCGAATTGGAAAAGCCGGTACTGGCTGGCAGCGGGCGCTTGCGTTGGTTGGGTATCACGGTGTATGACGTCAGCCTATGGACCGCGCCGCAGTTTGTGCCCGAGCGCTTTGGCGCGCATGCATTTGCGCTGGAAATACGCTATGCGCGCACCATCAGCGGCAGCACCTTGGCTGATACCTCGCTCAAACAAATGCAGGCCCTAGACGCGCAGCCTGTCGCACGGCAAACGCAGTGGCGCCAGGCGTTGGCCGGCGCATTCCCTGACGTCAAACCCGGCGACCGGCTAACGGGTATGCATCTGCCGGACAAGGGCTTGCGCCTGTACTTCAACGGCCAACTGCACAAGGCGATTGACGACCCTTTGCTGAGCCAAACTTTTTTTGCGATTTGGCTCAGTCCTGCGACGCAGGAACCCCGTTTGCGCGCCCACTTACTGGGCCTGGGTAGCTAAATGGCCAGCAGCGCAGCACCGCCCGAATTTCGTTGGTCGCAGGGCCTGCGTTATGGCCTGATGGCCTTGCCGCTGGCCTTTGTGGCCTTGCCGCTGTATGTGTTCCTGCCCAATTACTACGCCCGCAGCTTTGGCCTGCCGCTGGCAAGCTTGGGGGTCTTGCTGCTGGTAGCGCGGGTGGCGGATGCCGTAATCGACCCTTTGCTGGGCCGGTGGGTGGACCGTTTGTTTGCCCGCTCGCAAGCGCAGATGCTGCGCTTTTCTGCCGTCGCCGCAGTCTTGCTGGGGGCTGGTTTTGTTGCGTTATTTTTCCCGCCGGTGCGCGAGCATGGTGCGCTGCTGGTTTGGGCAGCTGGCGCTTTGCTGGTCTGCTACTTGGGCTATAGCGCGCTGACTTTGGTGCAACAGTCCTGGGGCGCTTTGCTAGGTGGCGATGCCCCTTTGCGCAGCCGTATCGTGTCCTGGCGCGAAGGCCTGGGGCTGGCTGGCGTCATCTTGGCTTCGATGGCGCCGCTGGCCTTTGGCTTGCCGGTTACCGCAGCCATCTTGTGCCTGGCTTTGGGCTTGGGCTGGCTGGCTTGGACGGCAGCGCCTGCACCGGTGCTGGCCCCGGCGCCCGCGTCTGCGCAGGAAGGCACTGGCTTGCGCGTCTTCGCGCCCTTGCGCCACAAGCCGTTTCGCGCTTTGCTGGCGGTGTTTCTGGCCAATGGCATCGCCAGTGCCTTGCCCGCTACCTTGATTTTGTTTTTTGTGCAGGACCGGCTACAGGCGCCCGCATCCATGGAGCCCTGGTTTTTAGCCAGCTATTTCCTGGCCGCTGCGCTGGCCATGGCGCCCGTGTCGCGTCTGGTAGCGCGCTGGGGTTTGCAAGCACTTTGGCTGGCGTCCATGGCCTTGTCGGTGGCGGTATTCGCGTGGGCCGCGCAATTGGGTAGCGGCGACAGCCTGCCCTTTATCGCCATTTGCTTACTCTCGGGTTTGTGCATGGCCGCCGACCTCACCGTGCCCGGCGCCATGCTGGCCGGCCTGATCAGCAGCCAGCCCGAGCCGGGGCGCGACAGCGGTATTTACTGGGGCTGGTGGAATATGGCCGCCAAGCTCAATCTGGCCTTGGCGGCAGGTTTGGCCCTGCCTTTGCTGTCGTATGCCGGTTACGAGCCGGGCAACCGCAGCGAAGAGGCTTTGCGCAGCATCACCTGGGCGTATTGCGTCTTGCCCTGCTTGCTCAAGCTGGTGGCCGCTGCGTTTTTGTATTTTTTGTTCGTCAGGAAAACACCATGAATCGACGTCGCTTATTTGCGCTGACCCTGGCTACCGGCACGGCCCTGGCTTTAGGGGGTTGCGCCTCGCAAAAACTAGATACCTACGCCCAAGAAAAACCGGTACTCGATTTGCGCCAGTACTTCAACGGCACCTTAGACGCCTATGGCGTCTTCACCGACTACACCGGCACCGTAGTCAAGCGTTTCAAGGTGGTGATGGTCTGCACCTGGAATGGCAATGAAGGCGTGTTGGACGAAGACTTCACCTACTCCGACGGCACCAAGCAAAAACGCATCTGGCGCCTGACCGCCGGCCCGGATGGCAGCTACAGCGGGCGTGCCGATGACGTTGTGGGCACCGCCCAGGGCCGCACCCAGGGCAATGCCTTCCAATGGCAATACACCCTGGCGCTGCCGGTGGATGGAAAAATCTATGAAGTGCAATTCGACGACTGGATGTACCTGGTCGATGAGCGCGTGATGCTCAACAAAGCGCGCATGCGCAAGTTTGGCCTGCCGCTGGGCGAGGTCACGCTCAGCTTTTATAAGCGCTAAGCCATGGCCTGGATGCAGTCCTTAAACCCGCCCATGCGCGATTGGCGCGGCCATTCGGTGTGGATACTGGGGGCCAGCAGCGGCATAGGCCGCGCCACCGCTGCCGCGCTGCACGCGCAAGGCGCCTTGGTCACCGTGTCGGCACGCAGTGCGCAGGCCTTGCAGGACTTTGTGCAAGCCCATCCCGGCAGCGCCGCGCAGGTGCTCGATTGCAGCGACGCGCAAGCGGTAGCGCAGGTGGCGCAGCAGTGCTGGCCAGGCAGCGCACCGGCCATGGTGCTGTATTGCGCCGGCCACTACCAGCCCATGCGCGCGCAAGCCATGGACTTAGATGAAATGCGCCGCCATTGGGAGATCAATTACCAGGGCGCGCTCAACGTCTTGCAAGCTGTGTTGCCTGGCATGCGCGCACGCGGAAACGGCCATATCAGCCTGGTCGCCAGTGTGGCGGGCTACCGGGGGCTGCCCAACAGCCTTGCCTATGGCCCGACCAAGGCTGCCATGATTAACCTCGCTGAAAATTTGTACCTAGACTTACAAACCGACGGCATTGCGGTCTCCGTGGTGAACCCCGGCTTTGTGCAAACCCCGCTAACGGCTAAAAATAGTTTTTCTATGCCCGCCTTGATCAGCCCCGAGCAAGCCGCCGATGCGATGTTGCAAGGCTGGGCGCACGGGGAGTTTGAAATCCATTTTCCGCGCCGCTTTACCAATTGGATGAAGCTCTTACGCATCATGCCCCAGCGCTGGTACTTTTATTTGGTGAGCAAGGCTACGACATGACCGCGCCCACCGACCTCACTAATGACCCGTCTATGCCTGCTACGCCCTCTGATGTGGAACATGCGGCGCAAGCCGCTGCATTGGAAGCCGTGGTGCAATGGTTCGAGCATTTAACGCCAGCTAGCGTGCAAGAGCTGTCCCGGCATTACGCGGCTGATGCGCGCTTCAAAGACCCCTTTAATGACGTGACCGGTGTCCCGGCAATTGAGGCTATTTTTGTGCACATGTTTGAGGCCTTGATTGCGCCGCGCTTTGTGGTGACGTGCAGGGTAGCGCAGGGCGCGCAGTGCTTCCTAACCTGGGAGTTTCGCTTTGGCTTTCGTAACTTCCACCAAGGCCGCGAGCAAGTGATTTTGGGCGCTTCGCATTTGGTGTTCGATGCCGCAGGCAAAGTGCAGCTGCACCGCGACTATTGGGACGCTGCCGAAGAGTTGTATGAAAAACTGCCGCTAGTGGGAGGCCTGATGCGCTGGCTCAAGCGCCGTGCAAACAGCTAGGTCCTAACACACATCAAAAGGGCACGGTGTCTGCGAAGCTCGGACGCTGCGAGAGCTTTTCATACAGTTTAGCCAAATTGGCGTGGCGGCTGCGCCAATCGATATGCGCAAAGCGGAAATCCAGATAAGCCAGTGCGCAACCGACGGAAATATCAGACAGCGTCAGGTGGATGTCAGAGCAAAAATTGCGATCGCCCAAGCCGCTGGACATGGCTTCTAAGGAGGCATCCGTTTTAGCCATTTGCCGGTCTATCCAAGCCTGGCTGCGTTCGTTGCTGCTACGCCCGGCCCAGGTCGCTTCCAAGCGCGCCAGAATCAGCGCATCTAGCACGCCGTCGGCCAGCGCTTCCCAAGTCTTCACTTCAGCGCGTGCGCGCCCGGGGCTTGGAATAAGTTTCCCCACTGGCGAGAGTGCATCGAGGTATTCCACAATCACGCGCGAGTCGAATAGGGCTTCGCCGCCTTCCATGACCAGACAGGGCACTTTACCCAGGGGGTTGGACTGGCCAATGGTGGTGCCTGCGGCCCAGACGTCCTCGGTCACAAACGCGTAGTCGAGTTTCTTCTCTGCCATCACGATGCGTACTTTGCGCACATAGGGGCTGGACGTCGAGCCAATCAATTTCATATGGTTTGGTAGTTCCAACTAGGGAGGGGCATTCTATACAGGGTGATAAGCCTACAATTGCCCCATGAATTTCTTCCCCATCGACGCGATTTCGCCCTTGGACGGGCGCTACGCCAATAAGCTGTCCGATTTGCGCCCTTTGATGAGCGAATTGGGCTACATGCAACGTCGGGTACAGGTGGAAATTGCCTGGTTTATCGCTCTGAGTGACGCGGGTTTTCAAGAATTCAAACCGCTTAGCACCGGCGCTCGTAAATACCTGCTGGGGCTGGTGAAAAACTTTTCGGTGGCCGACGGCCAGGCCATTAAAGAAATAGAAAAAACCACCAACCATGATGTGAAGGCGGTTGAATATTGGCTCAAATCCAAATTCGAGGCGCGCCCTGAACTTTTGGCTGCCGCCGAATTTGTGCATTTCGCATGTACCAGCGAAGACATTAACAACACCAGCCACGCCTTGCAATTGCGCGCCGCGCGCGGCATCGTGCTCTTGCCGCAGCTCGACCGTCTGGTGCTGATGCTGCGCGACATGGCGCATGCCTATGCCGATGTGCCTATGCTCAGCCGCACCCACGGCCAGACCGCCAGCCCGACCACCGTTGGCAAAGAAATCGCTAACGTGGTGGTGCGCCTGCAAGCCGCTTGCGAGCGCATTGCCAACGTGCAAATCATGGCCAAGATGAATGGCGCAGTGGGCAATTACAACGCACATTTATCCGCCTGGCCTGACTTTGACTGGGAAGGCTTTGCCCGCCGCGTGGTGGAAGAGCCCGAACCACTTGGCCTGGGCTTGGTCTTCCAACCCTACAGCATCCAGATCGAGCCGCACGATTACATGGCCGAGTTGTTCGATGCCGTGGCCCGAACCAATACCATATTGATCGACTGGTCGCGCGATGTCTGGGGCTATGTGTCCCTGGGCTACTTCAAACAAAAGCTGCGGCCCGGCGAGGTCGGTTCGAGCACCATGCCGCACAAAGTCAACCCGATTGACTTTGAAAACGCGGAAGGCAACTTAGGCCTGTCCAATGCGCTATTGCGCCACCTGAGCGAAAAGCTGCCGATCAGCCGCTGGCAGCGCGACCTGACCGACTCCACCGTGTTGCGCAATATGGGCGTGGCGCTGGGCTATGCCGTGCTGGCTTACCAGTCGATGCAAACCGGCCTGGGCAAGCTGGAGATCAACACCGCCGCAATTGCTGCCGACCTGGACAATTCCTGGGAAGTACTGGCCGAGCCGATCCAAACCGTGATGCGCCGCTACGGCCTGCCACAGCCCTATGAGCAGCTAAAAAATTTCACCCGCGGCGCGGCGATGACGCGCGAACTGATGCAAGGTTTTATCAGCGGATTAGATATACCGCAAGAAGAAAAGCAGCGCCTGCTAGCCATGACGCCTGGCAGCTACACCGGCAAAGCGGCGGAGCTGGCACGACGCATCTAAGCGCGCCACCACGATTACCGTGCTAAGTTAGCAAATTCAGATGGCTGTTAGCGCCAAGAGCGATAGCCTTTGTCGTCCTCAAATCATGGATTGTCGCGGTCTTCGGCCGCCCAAATGCCTTGCAAGCTTGGGCCATGTAAAGGCCCAAACGGTTGTTAGCGTTTGCCGTCCTAGACCCTCAACTTTCCCCTTCATCTTGTTGCTTCAGCACCAGCGCCCGTTCATAAAGCGCATTGCGCGCCTCGCCGCTGATGTCGGCGGCCAACTTTACTGCGGTTTTTAAGGGCAGCTCGGCTAGCAATAAGCGCAGTATCCGGTCGTCCTGCTTTGGTTCCAATGGCGCATCAGGGGCGTGCACCACCAAAGTGAATTCGCCGCGCAAGCGCATGCTGTCCGCGCCTAGCCACTCGCCCAAAGCATCGGCGCGCATGCTGGCGATTTCTTCAAATTGCTTGCTCAGTTCGCGTCCTAAGGTCAGCGTGCGCGCCCCCAGACTGGCGAGTGCTTGCGCCAGCGCTTGCATGCGGTGAGGTGCCTCCAGCAGCACAAAGGCCCGCGATTGCGCAGCCAGCGCGTCCAGCGCTTGCGCCCGCTCGCCGGTTTTGCTGGGCAAAAAGCCGGCGAATATAAACCCCGAATCGCTTTCGCCGCCTTGCACCGCGCCTGCTGCGCTGAGCAAGGCGGTCACGCTGCTGGCGCCGGGCAGTGGAAGTACCCGCAAGCCTTGCGAGCGCACATGCGCTACCAGGCGTGCGCCGGGGTCGCTGATGCCTGGCGTGCCGGCATCGCTGACGCAGGCCACGCGCGCGCCCTGGCGCAGCAAGTCCACCACGCTGTGGGCCGCTTGGGCTTCATTGTGCTGGTGCAGCGCCAGCAATTGCGCGCTGCTTTTGTCGATGCCGTAGGCGCGCAAGAGCGTCCGCGTGTGCCGCGTGTCCTCGCAGGCGATGTGGTCGGCCAAGGCCAGCACATGCAAAGCGCGCAGGCTGATGTCGGCCAGATTGCCGATGGGCGTGGCCACCACATAGAGCGCACTTTTCGGATAATCCTGGGCACCGGCTGCCTCGTGGGCGGCCTTCAGGGCGGAGTCAAATAATGCAATCACGCAAGGGTTTCCTTGGGGCGCAAGCCGCGCAGCCTAGCAGCAAAAAAATCGGCGATGCCGCCGAGGACGAAGCCTTGCAGTATTTGCAGGACCGGGGCCTGCGTCTGCTGACGCGCAATTATCGGACACCGGGGCGCGGCGGCGGCGAGATCGATCTGGTCATGCGCGCTACCGATGGCACGTTGGTGTTTGTGGAGGTGCGCAAGCGCCTGAGCACACGCCACGGCGGCGCGGCGGCCAGCGTGGGATGGGTGAAGCAAAAACGTATTGTGCGTGCCGCGCAGCACTATTTGTTGAGTTTAAGCCGCCTGCCGCCTTGTCGTTTTGATGTGGTGGAAGTGGATAACGAGGGCGTGCACTGGTTGCCTGGCGCGTTTGATGCGGGCTAAAGAGGAGGCTTCTGGTCTAAGCAGACTGTCGCCTTGCGGCGCATATGGTTGCTGCGATGTCGCACGCTCTGCCACAGCGCGGCCTGTCGCAATTTCCGCCTTAACGGCTGCTGGTTTAGCGGGTGGGGCCTTATGCTTGGCGGTTATCATCGGGCCATGCTTGAACAACGCATTGAACAACACTTCATCGACAGCGCCGACCTGAAGTACCAAGCGGCGCAACTACTGAGCAAGCCGATTGCGCAAGCGATTGGTGCCATATTGGCCAGCGTGACCAGCGGCGGCAAAGTGCTGGCCTGTGGCAATGGCGGATCCGCCGCCGACGCGCAGCATTTTTCGGCGGAATTTGTAGGTCGGTTTGAACGCGAGCGGCCCGAGCTGGGCGCCATTGCCTTAACGACGGATACCTCCATCATCACCGCGATCGCCAACGACTACGATTTCAATTCCATTTTTTCGCGCCAAGTGCGCGCGCTGGGCCAGGCTGGCGATGTGTTGCTGGCTATTTCCACCAGCGGCAATTCCGGCAATGTATTGGCAGCCATCGAAGCGGCACACCAGCGCGATATGGTGGTGGTCGCGCTGACAGGCCGTGGCGGCGGGAAAATCGGCCAGGCCCTGCGCGATACCGATGTGCATGTTTGCGTACCGCATGAGCGCACCGCGCGCGTGCAGGAAGTTCATATTTTGACACTCCATTGCATTTGCGATGGAGTAGATGCCCAGCTAATGGGTGAACAGGAAAGTGCTTTATGAAATCTATGCTTC
This sequence comes from uncultured beta proteobacterium, assembly GCA_903869595.1. Lineage (GTDB taxonomy): Bacteria > Pseudomonadota > Gammaproteobacteria > Burkholderiales > Burkholderiaceae_C > Allorhodoferax. The sequence goes on from CAIPZV010000044.1 coordinate 51,971, forward strand.
GTTATCTTGCGCTCGGCCTTGCCCTGCTGTCCACGCTTCTGTCAGTGAGCGCCTGCTTCCCTTTGATGGCCGGCGGCGCGGTGATGACCGGCTTGGTCGCGGTGGACCGCCGCACCTCGGGCGCCATGCTGGAAGACCAGTCGATTGAGCTGAAAATTAGCAGCCGTATTCGTGATGCCTTGGGCGAACGCGTGCATATTTCGGTTACCAGTTACAACCGCAAAGTGCTGCTCACAGGCGAAGCTCCTGACCAGCAAGATAAAGAGCGTGCGGGCGAGATCGCTAAAAATATCGACAACATCACCAGTGTCTGGAATGAGGTTGGCGTAACCTCCATAACTACCTTGACCGAACGTACCAACGACTTAGTTGCGGCAGGGCGTATCAAGGCGGATCTGATCGATGCCAAAGATTTGTTCAGCAATGCTTACAAGATTGTGGTCGAGCGTGGCACGGTCTATGTGATGGGGCGTATCACCGCGCGTGAGGCCAAGCGCGTCTCCAGCGTAGCCAGCGGTGTGACCGGCGTTAAAAAAGTGATCCTGGTGCACGAGACTATCACCGAGGACGAGTTGGCCAATATTCAGGCCAAGCCGGCCAACTAAGCCGGCTGACCTAGGTTAAAAGCGCGCGCTTGCAGTCGCTGCGCGTTGCCTAGCAAGCTTGGCGGTGCCCTATCCCTTGTCTATGGTTTAGGTGCGTCCCAAGTCGTGCTTAAGACGCAGGCCCACCTCTGTTATTTCAAGCGTTTGATCAGGCTGGACGTATCCCAGCGCCGCCCGCCCATGTTTTGCACATCGGCGTAAAACTGGTCCACCAGCGCGGTAACCGGTAAGCGCGCACCGTTGTGTTTGGCCTCGTCCAACACCAGGCCTAAGTCTTTGCGCATCCAGTCCACCGCAAAGCCAAAATCGAATTTATCGGCCACCATGGTTTTGCCACGGTTATCCATTTGCCAGCTTTGGGCTGCGCCTTTGCCGATCACATCGAGCACCTGTTCCATATCCAAGCCGGCTTTTTGCCCGAAGGCAACCGCTTCGCTCAGGCCTTGCACCAGACCGGCAATCGCGATTTGGTTGACCATCTTGGCCAACTGCCCGGCGCCGCTCTCACCCAGCAGGGTAAAGGCACGGGAGAAGGCCATGGCGGCCGCCTGCGCTGCATCAAAGGCCGCCGCCTGGCCGCCACACATGACCGTGAGCATGCCGTTTTGTGCGCCGGCCTGGCCTCCCGACACCGGCGCATCCACAAAATGCAGCCCCAGGGTCTGGGCCTGGGTATTCAGTTCGCGCGCCACTTTGGCCGATGCCGTGGTGTGGTCTACCAGGACGGCACCCGCACGCATCCCAGCAAAAGCGCCGTCGCTGCCCTGCACTACGCTGCGTAGGTCATCGTCATTGCCGACACAGCAAAATACGATGTTGGCGCCTTGGGACGCTTCGCGGGGGTTTAGCGCACTGGCATGCGCGCCCAGGGTGCTGGCGTGGCCCGAAAATTCCTGCAACCAGCTTGCAGATTTAGCCGGCGTGCGGTTATAGACAGTCACCTGGTGCCCCGCCAGCGCCAGGTGGCCGGCCATGGGGTAGCCCATTACGCCCAGCCCTAAAAAGGCCACCCGCTGTGCGGGTGCTGGGGCATAGGTTTTTGGGTTCACGGAGGCGGGTTGGCTCATACATCTTCCTTAATAGGCGGGTTGGCGGAGCCCGCACTTTAGACGATTATGAGATTTTCCGTGCCCTTACCCAGGCTAGCCACACTCTCTTGCTTACCGCGAAGTTTGATCTCCAGGCGCAAGTCGTTGGCCGAATCGGCATGGCGTATTGCTTCGTCATAACTAATGAAGTTCTGTTGGTGTAGCGCGTAGAGTGACTGGTCAAAGGTTTGCATGCCCAGGCTTGCGCTCTTTTTCATGGTCTCTTTGATCTCTGCCACTTCACCTTTTTTGATGAGCCCGGCCACCATGGTTGAGTTCAACATGATTTCGGTTGCCGCAACACGCCCCTTACCACTAGCGCGCGGCAGCAAGCGCTGCGAAATAATGGCGCTCAAGTTAAGAGACAGGTCTTGCAAGAGTTGTGGTCTGCGCGTATCCGGGAAAAAATTGATGATCCGGTCCAGGGCCTGGTTGGAGTTGTTAGCGTGCATGGTGGCGATACAAAAGTGACCAGTCTCGGCAAAGTCAATGATCAGCTCAACGGTTTCGCGGTCACGCAATTCGCCAAACATGATCACATCCGGCGCCTGGCGCAAGGCATTGCGCAAAGCGCTTTCCCAGCTCTCGGTATCCAAGCCGACTTCGCGTTGGGTGAGGATGCAGTTTTTGTGGGGATGCACAAACTCTACAGGGTCTTCTACGGTGACGATGTGCCCGTAAGAATTGGCGTTGCGCCAGTCCACCATCGCTGCCAGGGTGGTGGACTTGCCCGAACCCGTGCCACCCACCATGATGCATAAACCACGCTTGTTCATGGCCACTTGCTTCAAAATGGGGGGCAGGTTCATCTCGTCAATACTCGGCGGCTTGAAAGGTATGGCGCGAAGCACCATGCCGACCTTGCCCAATTGCACAAAAACGTTGACCCGAAAGCGCCCTATGCCCGGCGGCGAGATGGCAAAGTTGCACTCTTTATGGCGCTCAAAATCCGCAAACTGGCGGTCTGTCATGAGGGCGCGGGCCAGCATGGCGGTGTGCTCGGATAGCAAGGATTGCGGCGAGGCTTTGGTCAGCACACCGTCTATTTTGAAGGCCGGAGGAAAGTCTGCGGTAATGAATAAATCGCTCGCGTTATGGCTGTGCATCAGCTTGAGCATGTCTGAAAATAATTGCGATGCTTGTTCCCGATTCATAGTAAATCTCCCTTGAGGTCTTGTATATGCGCACTGCGCACCCCGAAATTAGCCATTGAAAGACTCTGGCGTTTTGGCTTTGCTACGCGCCTCGTCGCGCGAAATGCGGTTGGACTTCACCAGGGCTAACAAGTTTTGGTCCAGCGTTTGCATGCCTACGCCACTGCCCATTTGAATGGCTGAATACATTTGTGCCACTTTGCCCTCGCGGATGAGGTTGCGGATGCTGTTGCTGCCCAGCATGATTTCATGCGCTGCCACGCGTCCGTCGTTGGTCACGTTTTTGCACAAAGTTTGCGAGATCACTGCTTGCAGCGACTCGGACAACATGGCGCGCACCATTTCTTTTTCGTCGCCAGGAAAAACATCAATAATCCGGTCGATGGTCTTGGCGGCACTAGAGGTGTGCAAAGTGCCAAACACCAAGTGCCCGGTCTCAGCCGCAGACAATGCCAGGCGTATGGTTTCCAAGTCGCGCAACTCGCCGACCAAAATCGCGTCCGGGTCTTCGCGCAGAGCCGAGCGCAGCGCTTCTGCAAATCCATGGGTATGGGGTCCGACTTCTCGCTGGTTGATCAGGCAATTGCGCGAAATATGGACAAATTCAATCGGGTCTTCAATCGTCAGAATATGCCCGTTCTCGTTTTCGTTGAGATGGTTCACCATGCCCGCCAGCGTGGTGGATTTACCCGAGCCAGTGGGGCCAGTTACCAGCACTAGGCCGCGCGGCTTAAGGGCGATCTCGGCAAAGATCGGCGGCGCATTGAGCTGTTCCAAACTCAAGATTTTGCTGGGAATGGTTCGAAATACAGCACCTGCGCCACGTAAATGGTTGAAGGCATTGACCCGAAAGCGCGACAGGCCTTCGATTTCAAATGAAAAATCAGCCTCCAGCATTTCTTCAAAGCGCTTGCGCTGGCCGTCGCTCATGATGTCGTAAATCATGGCCAGTACGTCTTTGTGCTCCAAATCGGGCAGGTTCAGGCGCCGCACGTCCCCGTGAACCCTTAACATGGGCGGTAAGCCCGCCGAAAGGTGCAAGTCCGAGGCCTTGTTTTTGACGCTAAAAGCCAGTAGCTGCGATATATCCATGGTCCTGATTCCCTATCCCTAGCTATAGTTTGCTAACAATTAAAATAATTATTTCAAATACTATATTCTAATTATGTTGGAAATAAAAACTAATTTACAAGCAATTTCGCTGCGCATCGATAAAGCTTGCGCGGCGGCGGGTCGGACGCCAATGGCGGTGCGGCTCCTGGCGGTGTCTAAAACCTTTCCCGCGCAAGCGGTCGCCCAGGCCCATGCGGCAGGGCAGATCGATTTCGGCGAAAACTACATCCAAGAGGGCGTGGAAAAAATCCAGGCCCTGGCGCATTTACCCCTGGTGTGGCACTGCATTGGCCCGATCCAAAGCAATAAAACCCGTCTGGTGGCCGAACATTTCGACTGGGTGCATTCGGTGGACCGATTCAAAATTGCGCAAAGGCTGAGCGAGCAAAGACCGACGTCGCGCGCGCCGCTGCAGGTTTGTATCCAGGTCAATGTCGATGGCGGGCCGACCAAGGCCGGCGTACCGCCTGAACAGGCTGCTGAGCTGGCCCGCCAGATTGCCAGCCTGCCGGGCTTGCGCCTGCGCGGCATCATGAGCATCCCTGAGCCTGCGCCGGACTTTGCCAGCGCATTGGAAGTCCATCAGCGCAGCCACGCTCTGTACGAATCCCTCAAAGCCCAAGGCTTTGACCTGGATACTTTGTCTTTGGGCATGAGCGCAGATTTGGAAGCCGCTATCCACGCGGGCAGCACGATGGTGCGGGTGGGGTCGGCGATTTTTGGAGCCCGCAGCTATCAGGCATAAAAAAGCCCTTGCTAAAAAGCAAGGGCTTACATCAAAGTAAACCGTTTTACAAATCGCATACTGAATATCTCCTTGGCTGTTGAGGGCGATGTAATTTGATAAAAACAAATAAATTGTTAAAAACATCAAATTCGCGGCGTAATCTAACCCCGATGTCATCGTTTTGTAATACGGGTAAACCCGTTTCTCACCAAGTCAGAGGTCAATCTGTATTACAGGTATCCCCGTTGCATGGGCATTGCTTGATGCAGTGCAGCACCAGCGCTCTGACATGAGCGGATGCTCTTATTTCCGGTAGCGCAGCTTCATCAGCAATATCGCTAGCGCCAGTGACAGGGTGATGCCATTGGCGATGATGACCGGCCAGGCCGTTAACAGCCAGCCGTAGACCATCCAGTGCGCGATGCCGATGGTCAGTACGGTGTACATGCCCAGCGAAATGCCGCTTACGTCCTTGGTGCAGAAGGTGTGCCAGACCTGAGGCAGGAAGGCGACCGTGGTCAGGGTGGCGCCTACGGTACCTATGGTGTCGGTAAGGTTCATAAATGCGTTTATTTGTCCTGGGCGGCCCAGTCCACCAGCGCGTCAAGCACAGGGCGCGCGGCCGCTGCATTGGCATGGTTGATCAAGGCGACTACGGCATAGCGTTTGCCGCTGGCGGCGTCGACATAGCCCGCGATGGCGTTCACGCCTTGGATGCTGCCGGTCTTGAGGTGTGCGCTACCCGCCGCGCGGGCTTTGGAGCGTACTAGCGTGCCGTCGATACCGCTAATCGGCAGGGATGCAATCAATTCGGGCATCAAAGGCGAGCGGTAAGCGTGTTGCAGCAAAAGGCCGAGGGCGCGGGCGCTAACGCGTTCGCTGCGCGACAGGCCGGCGCCGTTGTCCACTAAAGGCGCGTCTTCCGTGCCTATGCGCGCCTCCCACCATTTTTGCAACACAGCGCGCGATTGTTCGGCCCGCGCCGTGGCGCTGCCGCCCTCGCGCCCCAGGGTTAAAAAGACTTGCTGGGCCATGACGTTATTGCTGTATTTGTTGATTTCGCGCACTACCTCGGCCAGCGGCGGCGAGCGCCACTCCAGCAGCGGCTGGGCCTCTAGCAGTTTGGCGGGCACCGTGCCCCAGCGCGCGCTACCGTCTAGGCCCGCGCCCATGCTGCGCCACAGGCCTTGCACCGCGCGTGGCGCATAACTCGCTGGATCTGCATAGGCAATCGGCCAGATTTTTTCACCGCAACTGGCGGGCAGGGTGCCGCCAAAGCGGATGCGCAGGGGGTCGGAAAAATCGGCCTTCAATCCCGCGCGGTAGTCGTTGCAGGCGCCGCTGCCCAGCGGCACGCTGTCCTGGGTTTGCACGCCCCACAAAGGCGGGTCGTACTGCACCCGCGCCACACGCCCGCCGGGCTCGGGTGTGAAGGTCATGACGATAGATTTGTAATTGATGAGCAGCGCCTCGGGCCGCGCGTTGTAGGGGCGCAGCGGTTCGCCATCAAAAGCCGCCGGATCTTGGTCTGGCACATAAAACGCACTGTTGTCCAGCACGATGTCGCCGCTGATGCGCGTAATGCCCAGGCCTTGCACCCGGCGCAGCAGCAGCCATAAGCGTTCTAAGACGAGTTGCGGATCGCCCTGGCCTTGGATGTACAAATTACCGGCCAGCGTGCCATCGCGCACCGGGCCGTCGATGTACACCGGCGTGCTCCAGCTAAACGCCGGCCCCAGCAAGTCCAGCGCCGCGTAGGTGGTGAGCAACTTTATGACCGAGGCCGCTTGCATGGGCGCTTCAGTGCGGTGCTGCAAGCGCGGCGCGGCTTTGGCATCTTGCGCGTCCACTACCAAAAAGGCGGTGGCGCTAGCCGGGATGCGGGCGCGTTGTAAAGCCTCTTCCAGCGCGGTCGGCAGCTGGGCCTGCGCTATTGCGCTGAACGTAAATAAAAGCGAAGCCAAGCCTTGCCGCAGGTGGAGATAAAAACCCATGGCTGATTATCGGTGGCAAGGTGTGTGCGGTGTTACCGGGTGGGTACGGGCGCGACGGGGCTTACTTTTCTTTGCTTGGGTAAAGAAAAGTTGGTAAAAGAAAGGTTGGTTTTAGGCGGCTGTTTTTTGGGATGCCGGTTTCGGCCTGTTGACCGGCCTACGCCTGCCGCGGGCCTTACTTTTCTTTGCTTCGCCAAAGAAAAGATAAGCAAAAGAAAGGCGAGCCAAAGGCCGTGGCCCTGTCGGGCTGCCTTGCGCTACTCGCGTCGCCCGGGGTCGGGCGCAAACTCGCTACGCTCAAACAAGCGCCCGCCCTGATCCGGTCGCCGCTGCGTTGCTCAGCACGGCCTATGGCGGCGGGGGCCCGCGTTTGCTCGTTCGCTTCGCTCACATTGCACACGCTTGTTGGCGGGCTGCGCGCGCTGTCGTGGCAGCCCTCGCTTCCGCCACAACAAGCAAAACCACAACCGCACCCACAGCCGCAGCCGAAGCCGTAGCCGCGCCAAGTCCTAATCCATTTACTACGACCGCCCCTTCCCCAACCTGGGCAAACAAACCCGCACCGCAATGCCCCGATTCAAAAACACCTCTCCAAAACAAAAAAACAAAATCGGGTATTCCAGCTCCCCTTCACCCCGGCGGGGGTGAAGGGGCGGGGGGAAGCGGGGGGCAAATCAGCGGCGGACAAAAGAAAGTCCAACAAGCAAGAATCCCAAGCTAACTCCTGTTTTTGGCTATCGACGCCTCAAGCCCCCTGCGGATGGGCCGCGTACACTGCCCCGATGAACAGAAATTTATGGCTCCTAGCCCTCTGCCAAGGCTTCTTACTCACCAACAACATCGCTTTTGTAGCCATCAATGGCTTAGTCGGCTTTAGTCTGGCGCCCATGGCCTGGATGGCCACGCTGCCGGTGATGGGCTACGTGCTGGGTTCGGCTTTTTCAACACCCATCGTGGCGCGCGTGCAGGCCCGGTGGGGCAGGCGCATCGGGTTTCAAACCGGCCTGCTGGTCGCCTTGCTGTCCACCCTGTTGGCCGCCTGGGCCATAGACGCCCACAGTTTCTGGGGCCTGGTGTGCGCCACGTTTGTCGCCGGTTACTACAGCGCCAATGGCCAGCTCTACCGTTTTGCCGCCGCCGAACTGGCGCTGCCCGAGGCGCGTGAGCGCGCGGTGTCCTGGGTGTTGGCCGCTGGTTTGTTCGGCGCGGTGGTGGGGCCGTATTTAGCAGTCCACTCTATGCAAATTTGGCAGGTGCCTTTTGTGGGCGCTTATTTGGCGCTGGCGGCGGTGGCGCTGCTGTCTTTGCTCATCATGGGCCGCATCGAGTTCGCGCCCGAGCCGGTGCGGGTGGCAGGTGCTGCGCCGCAGGACAGGGGCCGCAGCGTCTGGCAACTCTTGCGCGAACCGGTGTTTTTTGTCGCCTGCATGGCCGCCGCGCTGGGCTATGGCGTAATGAATCTTTTGATGGCGGCCACCCCTTTGGCTATGCAGCAATGCGGGCTGGACTTTGGGGCCACCGCCATGGTTCTGCAATGGCATGTACTGGGCATGTTCGCGCCAGGCTTTTTTACCGGCGATTTCATTAAGCGCTGGGGTGCGCTGCCGGTAATGGGCGTGGGCGTGCTGCTCAACGTCGCTTGTGTCGTGGTAGCGCTCAGCGGGGTGGATGTGTTGCAGTTCAGCGTGGCTTTGTTTTTGCTGGGCGTGGGCTGGAACTTTTTGTTCACTGGTGGCACCAGCTTGTCTTTACAGGCCTATGCGCCGCATGAAAAAGACCGCGCGCAGGCGGTTATCAACTTTGCGGTGTTCGCGGTCATGGCGCTCACTTCTTTTGCCTCCGGGGCTTTGGTGACTACCAGCGGCTGGTTCTGGCTCAATGCGCTGTCGCTGCTGCCGCTGGCCTTGACCGCCTGGATGCTCTGGTCTTTGCACCGTCGCGGTACGGGGACGCCGCCTGCGGCTCCCGTCGCCGTCTGATTTGCGCTTTCCTGCCCCGGCCCTTTTGCGCCTGGTGGCTTTCAGACGGCCCCGTACAATGCGCGGTTGATCTTTGCCCCCACCGGGGCGCCTGTCACCCCCGGCTGCCGCCTTGTCCGGCACCCGATTTCAAGCCATTTTCCGGGAGTTATCCAATGTTTATTTCTTCGGCCTTTGCCCAAACCGCGCCTGCTGCGGGCGGCGACATGCAATCGACCCTCATGAGCATGCTGCCTTTGGCGCTGATGTTTGTGGTGCTGTATTTCGTCATGATCCGCCCGCAGATGAAAAAGCAAAAAGAGCACGCAGCCATGATCGCCGCCCTGGCCAAAGGCGATGAAGTAATTACCGGCGGCGGCCTCTTGGGCAAAGTCAGCAAAATGGGCGATACCTTTATCGGGCTGGAAGTCTCGCCCGGCGTGGACATCCAAGTCCAGCGCAGCGCTGTCATCCAGGTGCTGCCCAAAGGCTCCATCAAGTAATTCTCTTTTTTAGCGCAGCTTAGGCGGCCATTGATCTTATGAACCGTTATTCCCTGTGGAAATACGCGATCTTGCTGGTCGCGCTGCTGATCGGCGGCTTGTACGCGCTGCCTAATATGTTCGGCGAATCACCGGCGGTGCAGGTCTCGGTGGCCAAAGCCTCGCTCAAGCTGGACCTGGGCACCGTGACGCAGGTGCAAGAGGCCCTCAAGGCGGCGGGCATCAACCCCGAAGTGGTGACGCTGGACGGTAACTCGATCAAGGCACGCTTTGCCAGCACCGATGTGCAGCTCAAGGCCAAAGACGTGATGTCGCAGGCGCTGAACCCGGACGCGGCCAATCCCTCCTATGTGGTGGCGCTCAACCTCTTATCGCGCTCACCGGCTTGGCTCAGTGGACTGCATGCTTCGCCTATGTACCTAGGCCTGGATTTGCGCGGCGGCGTGCACTTTATGTTGCAAGTCGATATGCAAGCGGCTTTGAGCAAAAAAGCCGAATCCCTGGCCGGCGATTTGCGCAGCGCCATGCGCGAAAAAAGCATACGCCACGGCGGCATCAGCCGCAACGCGCAAACCGTGGAGATCCGTTTTCGTGATGCCGCGATGGTTGAATCTGCCAAGCGCTTGATACAAGACCAGTTTCCCGATTTGGTTGTCGCCGAAAGTGTGGAAGCAGGCGAGACCAAGCTGGTCGCCAGTATCCAAGCCGTGGCTGCACGCAAGGTGCAAGAGCAGGCACTCAAGCAGAACATCACAACCCTGCACAACCGGATTAACGAGTTGGGCGTGGCCGAGCCAGTGATTCAACAGCAGGGCCTGGACCGCATCGTGGTGCAATTGCCTGGCGTGCAGGATACGGCCAAGGCCAAAGACATTCTGGGTCGCACTGCCACCCTGGAAATCCGCATGGTCGAAGACGGCGCCGAAGCGCGTGCCGCGGAAACCGGCACCGGCCCGGTGCCCTTGGGCGCGGAACGCTTTTTAGAGCGCAACGGCGCGCCGGTGATTGTGAAAAAGCAAGTCATCCTGACGGGCGAAAACCTGACCGACGCCCAGCCTGGCTTTGACAGCCAGACGCAAGAGGCGGCGGTGCACCTGACGCTTGACGCTAAAGGCGCTCGCATCTTCCGCGATGTGACGCGCGAGAGCGTGGGCAAGCGGATGGCGATTTTGCTGTTTGAAAAAGGCAAGGGCGAGGTAGTGACCGCACCCGTGATCCGCTCCGAAATCGGCGGCGGACGGGTGCAGATTTCCGGCCGTATGACCACGGTGGAAGCGGCTGATACCGCGCTGCTCTTGCGCGCTGGATCGCTGGCCGCGCCTATGGAAATTATTGAAGAGCGCACCATCGGGCCTTCGCTGGGCGCGGAAAACATTGCCAAGGGCTTTAACAGCGTCACTTGGGGCTTTGCCGCCGTGGCGGTGTTTATGTGCCTGTACTACCTTCTGTTCGGCGTGATTTCCAGTGTGGCGCTGGCGCTTAATTTATTGCTGCTGGTAGCCGTTTTATCCATGCTGCAAGCCACGCTTACCTTGCCAGGTATGGCGGCGATGGCGCTGGTGCTGGGCATGGCGATTGACGCGAACGTGCTGATCAATGAGCGCGTCCGCGAGGAGCTGCGTAACGGCGCTTCGCCCCAAGCGGCCATCCATGCCGGTTACGACCGCGCATGGGCCACGATTCTGGACTCCAACGTCACCACCTTAATTGCCGGCCTGGCCTTGCTGGCCTTCGGCTCCGGTCCGGTGCGTGGCTTTGCGGTGGTGCACTGTTTAGGCATTTTGACCAGTATGTTTTCCGGCGTGTTCTTCTCGCGCGGCGTGGTCAATCTTTGGTACGGTCGGCAGAAGAAACTGAAATCTGTTTCCATCGGCACCGTCTGGCGTCCCGATGGCGGCACCGGCACCGCGCTTACCGTGGATGGGGAGAAATAAATATGGAATTTTTCAAAATTCGCCGCGATATTCCATTTATGCGCCATGCCTTGGTGCTCAACGGGATTTCACTGATTACTTTCCTAGCCGCTGTGTTTTTCCTGTTTTCACGCGGGCTGCATTTGTCGGTTGAATTTACCGGCGGCACGCTCATGGAAGTGGGATATTCCCAAAGCGCTGATTTGGCTGCTATCCGCAGCACGGTCGATGGCCTGGGCATTAAAGATGTGCAGGTGCAAAACTTCGGCACCGCGCAAGATGTGCTGATTCGCATGCCAGCGCAAAAAGGCGGCACGCCAGGCCAGCAAAGTGAAAAAGTATTGGCCGCGCTCAAGGCGGCTGACCCCTCGGCTAATTTGCGCCGCACCGAGTTTGTCGGCCCGCAGGTGGGCGATGAACTAGCTACTGACGGCCTGAAGGCGCTGGCCTTTGTGGTGGTGGGCATCATGCTGTATCTGGCAGTGCGCTTTGAATGGAAGTTTGCCGTCGCCGCCATCATTGCGAACTTGCATGATGTGGTGATTATTCTGGGATTTTTCGCATTTTTTCAGTGGGAATTTTCATTACCGGTCTTGGCGGCGGTGCTGGCTGTGCTGGGTTATTCGGTGAATGAATCGGTAGTTATATTTGACCGTATCCGCGAGAACTTCAGGCGGTACCGCAAGATGAATACCGTAGAAATTATTGATAATGCGATTACATCCACCATCAGCCGCACCATCATTACCCACGGCTGCACGCAGTTGATGGTTTTGTCTATGCTCTTATTTGGTGGCGCCACTTTGCATTATTTTGCGCTGGCGCTGACCATCGGCATTTTGTTTGGCATTTATTCCTCGGTGTTTGTGGCCGCAGCCATTGCGATGTGGCTGGGTATCACACGCGAGGATTTGATTAAAGGTCAGGTTAAGAAGGATATAGACCCGAACGATCCAAACGCTGGCGCAACGGTCTAGACCCACATCTGCAGGCCTCGCCCGCAATCAGCCGTGTTTGTTGCGCGCCACCCGGCCGCTAAGCGCGTCCAAATAGCCTAATAAGCGCTCCGGCGGCACCGGCTTCTGGTACAAGGTCACCCACTCGGGCAGCTGTCCGATCTGACGGGCTTCGGCCGGGGTCTTGGCAGTGACCACCAATACCGCTAACGATTGGTAGGCGGACTCGATGGCCAGAGCGCGTATCAGGTGGTAGCCGTCAAAAGGCTCCATCATCAGGTCGGTAATTACCACATCAGGACGTTGGCGTTCGATTTGTATCAGCGCTTGCGAGCCATCTGCCGCGATGCTTAAGGCTACGGGATGTGCGCTGCGCTTGACCAAAGATTCGAAATACGCCACCTGCAAAGGGTCATCCTCGGCCAACAAAACCCGCAGTGCTCGGCGAGTCGATGTATCACTCATCCCCACGCGGTTGGGCATCATTTTTTCTACCGCGCTACGGAAAATTCTGCGATGTCCACCCGAGGTAACCCAAGCCTCTAACTCGCCATTGGCCACCATTTTCTGTACCGTCGTGGTGGATAAGCCCAGCAGGCGCGCCGCTTGTTGGCTGGTTAGGACGTCCGGTGTATCGTTCATGTTGTAAATCTTTACGTAATAAAAATGATAATAAATACCATATTATATTTATAAAAAATATTAAAATCAATAATTAAATTAAAAGAGATTGATTTCCATCTTTTCGCTGAAACAGGCCGCCAGGCAATCGTCCTACTTGGCCGCGCAATTCCAAGGCCATGAGCTGCGCTTGTAGCTGGGCGGTGTCCCAGCCGGTGCGGCTTTGCAGCACTTCCAGGCTGCCCGGGTCAAAGCCCAGCGCGTCCAGTAGTGCGGCACCAGCGTCGGTGCCATGGGCATCCGCGTCTAAGGCAGCTTCGCCGCTGCTTGCGGGGGTTCCCGGACTTTTTTGAATAGTTTGGAAACCAGGGGCGTCCAAAATATCCTGTGCACAGTCAACCAATTGCGCGCCCTGTTTGATCAGCGCATGGCAGCCCCGCGCTTGCGTGCTGTGAATCGAGCCAGGAATGGCAAATACGTCTTTGCCCTGCTCCAAAGCTTGCTGGGCGGTGATAAGTGAGCCCGATTGCAAAGCCGCTTCCACCACCAGGGTGGCCCGGGCTAAGCCCGATATCAAGCGGTTGCGGCGCGGAAAATGGGCGGGCAGTGGTGCGGTGTCCAGCGGGTATTCGCTGATCAACAGGCCCCGCGCTGCAATTTCGATGGCGAGCTTCGTGTGTTGCGCCGGATATACCCGGTCCAGGCCGGTGCCAACGACCGCGATGGTTGCTAAGGCACTTTCCTGAATTTCCAATGCGCCGCGATGCGCAGCAGCGTCCACCCCCAGCGCCATGCCCGACACAATAGACAGACCAGCCTGCGCCAGGCTGCGCGCAAAAGCCCTGGCGTTGTCCGCGCCTTGGGGTGTAGGGTTGCGACTGCCGACAATAGCCACGCAGGGCGCCTGCTCCAGCGCTTGCCAGGCTGCATCGTTTCCCTGGACATACAGCATCAAGGGCGGATCGTCGATGTTCAGCAGGCTGGCGGGATAAGACGGGTCACCCAGGGTCACCAAGCGGTGCTGCCCGCCACCCGCGTCCAGCCATTGCATCAAGGTGCGCAGGCTGGGCTCCAAGTTGGGCGGTACTTCCAGCACCGCCTGTGCCAGACGCTCGGACACGACAGAGCGTAATGCGCTGAGGTTTTGGCGAAATACGGCGGTTGGCAAGCCAAAAGCCTTTAACAAGCGGCAGCCGTGCACGCTGCCGATGCCCGGCGTCAATTGCAGTCTTAACCATGCGCCTAGTTCAGCAGGGTCCATGGATCGCGGGTTGGAGGCCGGCATCGTTTGTCACTTAGGGGCTGGTCAGCCGGTCGCCCACTTGCACCGGATCGCTGGTGTCGCTGATCAACGCATAAGCGAGTTTGTCGAAAGTCAAAAATACCAAGGCCTGCCCTGAAACTCCGACCGCAGGGCGCAGGGCCGGACGCGCGGGGTCCGTTACGTCCGTTGTGAGGCTTGGCGTCTTGCGGATGGCCATCAAGTGCCCGGGTTCCAGCCCTTGTTTGCTTCCTTGGTTAAGCACCACGATTTGATTTTTGGATGCGTTGGCGACGCCGCTGCCGTATATCGAAATGATGCTCGCAGCGATACCGGGCTCGGGAGCGTGCGGCGTAAGTTCTCGCCAGGCATTTCCATTACCTTGGAATAGTCGGTCACCGGCGCGAATTTCGGCAACCGAGTGCACGATTTCAAAGCTGGCTGGAGCAATGGTTTCCAGGGTTTTGCCCTCTTTCTGGCTCTGCTCTATGTGCTCGCCGCTGAGTAAGCGCGCACGGCCCAGATACTCGGCCTCCATACCCAGCACTTCCCCGGTGGCAGGGTCTTTCAGCGCTCTGGGATTGCGGTAAATATTCCATTCACGCGACAGTTCAGGCGAAAGCACCAATCCGTTGCCCGTGGGCGTACGGGCGTACACCACATCGCTCTTGCTAAAAAGGCTTCTTGGTACGGGAGCACCCACGATGCGGGGTAGGGCGTTGAATTGCCCTGAGTCAAAAACCTGCGGCGCGCTCAAAAATGGTTCGATGGACTGCCTTTGCAAAGCGGACAGAGCTGTTGCGGCCAGCGGCTCGCTGCGCACCTGAGGACGCAGGCGATCAGTGGGTGGCTCCGCTTCAATGCCAAATCCCGAAGCGCTTTGCGCGTGGACGTAGGACAGCGCGGACAGCAGCCCTGCGATGGCGAACCAGCGCCAAGTCGGCGCGACCCAGAATTCATATTTCATGCGCATTCCTCTGCCAATGCATTAAATTTTATTTATTTGGTAATTATTAATCTATTTTTACGCAAATTTCAACTTTGGAAACAAAAATTTCAACAAATCAGCAGCTCAGCGGGCAAAAAAGCGAAAATGTGGGGTTTACTTCTTCGTGTTTTCATGGCCCTACTTCAGATTCTTTGTTATCCCGACCCGCGTTTGCATACCGTGGCCAAGCCAGTGGCGGTGGTGGATGTGCGCATGCGCCAATTGGCCAAGGACATGCTGGAGACCATGTACGAGGCCAGCGGCATTGGTCTAGCAGCCACCCAGGTCGATGTGCATGAGCGCCTGATCGTGGCCGATGTGTCGCAGGAGCGCGACCAGCCCATGGTGCTGATCAACCCGGAGCTGGTCTGGACTAGCCCCGGTAAACACCTTAACGAAGAAGGCTGCCTGTCGGTGCCAGGCATTTACGACGGGGTGGAGCGTTTTGATGCTGTTCACGTCCGCGCTCTGGACGAGCATGGCAAGAGCCGGGTTATCGAGGCCGAAAAATTACTGGCCGTGTGCGTTCAGCACGAAATGGACCATTTACTGGGCAAGGTGTTTGTGGAATACCTGTCGCCCCTCAAGCGCAATCGCATCAAAACCAAAATGCTCAAAGCCCGGCGCGAGGACGCGCGTTGAGGCTGGTATTTGCAGGAACGCCGGAATTTGCCCGGGTCGCGCTTGCGCATCTGCATGCGGCGGGCCATGACATCGCCCTGGTGCTGACCCAGCCCGATCGCCCTTCCGGCCGGGGCATGAAGCTACAGCCCTCGGCGGTCAAGCAGTTTGCGCTGGAGCACCAATTAACCGTGGCGCAACCGACCAGTCTGCGCTTGGACGGAAAATTTGCCGACGAGGCGCAGGCCACGCAAGCTCTGATCACCCAGGCCGGTGCCCAGGCCATGGTGGTCGTGGCCTACGGACTCATCTTGCCCCAATGGGTGTTGGACACCATGGCCGGGCCCGGCCAGTGGGGCTGTTTCAACATCCATGCCTCTTTACTGCCACGCTGGCGCGGCGCAGCGCCCATCCACCGCGCCATCGAGGCCGGGGACACCGAGACCGGCGTGACCATCATGCAAATGGATGCCGGTCTGGACACCGGGCCTATGCTCTTGCAAGAGCGCATGGCGATCCGGGACACGGACAGCACCGCCAAGCTGCACGATGCATTGGCCGCCTTGGGCGCACGCTTGATGGCGCAAGCCCTCGCTAATCCCATCGCCTTGAAGCCCCGTTTGCAAAGCGAGCAAGGGGTTTGCTATGCGCACAAAATCGACAAGGCGGAGGCGACGATTGATTGGCAGCAGAGCGCCGAACAGATCGCCCGCAAAGTGCGCGCCTTCGACCCCTTCCCCGGCGCCAGCACCCGCCTGGCGGGCGAAACCCTCAAAGTCTGGGGCGCGCAGGCCCTGGCGCACGGCGAATGTGCTGGCAACGGAGACATCCAGTTGCGCCCCGGCTTGATTCTCGCCAGCGAGCCGCGCGGCCTGCTGGTGGCTGCGGGCGCGGGCACGTGTTTGCGCATCACCCATTTGCAGCGCCCCGGCGGCAAGCGCCTGGCGGTGGCGGACTATCTGCAAGGCCACGCAGTGGCGCCAGGCCAGTGTTTTGACACCCTCGAGGCGCCGGACGCGGTTTGATGTTTTTTTCCCGCCAGCAGCGCCGCAATCCGGCTTACCGCCAAGGCTTTATGGAAATGCTGACGGTGGCGCCGGGCATTGCCGCCTGGGGCTTGATGACGGGGGTGGCCATGGCCACCTCTGGCATGCATACGCCCGAGGTGCTGGCCATGGCGATTTTGGTTTTCGCGGGCAGCTCCCAATTGGCAGCTATTCCGCTGCTGGGCGCAGGTGCGCCCCTGTGGGTGATTTTGGTAACTGCTTTTTGTGTGAATCTGCGCTTTGTGGTGTTTAGCGCGCATTTGCGCAGCTACTTGATGCATTTGCCGCGTAGGCAGCGCTTGCTGGTGGGATATTTTGTGGCCGACCTCACCTATTTCTTGTTTATCAAGCGCTACCCCGTGCCGGGCACGACCGAGGCTGAGCGCGCTGAGCAGATGGCCTATCTGGCGGGCAATGCCACCATTAATTGGCTAAGTTGGACCGGATGCAGTGTTTTGGGTGTGGTGCTGGCCAACTACATTCCCGCAGCCTGGGGCCTGGGCTTTGCCGGGGTGCTGGCGCTCACTGGCATTTTGTGTTCGCTGGCCACCAGCCGGATGCGCGTTTTGTCCGCAGTCATCGGCGCGGCGGTGGCCATCATGGTCTATGCACTGCCGCTTAAGCTCAATATTTTGGTGGCGATTACCGTGTCGGTCGTGTTGTGCATGGTGCTGGAATCGTATCGGGCGCCTTCGGTCCAGGAGGCATAAGCATGGACGCGCTCATGACTTACCTGAACGTGTGGGGCTTGAACGACTGGGATCCCTGGACGTTTTTGACCATTCTGCTTATGGCCTGCGTTACGGTGATCACCCGCTGTTTTTTCTTTATTGCTGATGCACCCTGGACTTTGCCTTCTTGGGCGCAGCGCGGCATGCAGTACGCGCCGATAGCGGCACTGGCCGCCGTGGTCTTGCCGGAAATTGTGATGACCCAGGGCGTCTTTATCCACTCGCTGGCCGATGCGCGCATTTACGGTGCTCTGGCGGGTGCAGCCTACTTTTTTTGGCGCCGGGATAGTCGGCAAGCGGTGCTGGGCACGATTGTGGCGGGCATGCTGGTTTACATGCCTTTGCACGTCGGTTTGCACTGGTAAGGCGGCTTGCGTTATCTTGCCTGCAAACTCGCATTGCAAAAGTTGCGCGCTTGCCTAGAATCCACAGGCACCCACCATTATTTAACCCGATATTGAGCAGACCATGAACGTTATCCGCTTTCAAGATTTATGCATCCAGGGCAAGGTCGCCGGAATGCGCGTATTCATTCGCGCCGATCTGAACGTGCCACAAGATGCCAGTGGCGCCATCACCGAAGACACGCGCATACGCGCCAGCATTCCCTGCATTCGTATGGCCCTAGAGGCGGGCGCGGCGGTGATGCTGACTTCGCATTTGGGCCGTCCCACCGAAGGCCAATGGCGCCCCGAAGACTCGCTGGCGCCAGTCGCCGAGCGCTTATCGGAACTGCTGGGCCGCCCGGTGCCTTTGCTGCGCGACTGGGTCGACGGCGTCGCGGTCCGCCGGGGTGACGTGGTGCTGCTGGAAAACTGCCGCGTCAACGTCGGCGAAAAGAAAAACGACGAAGCCCTGGCGCGCAAAATGGCGCAACTGTGTGACATCTTTGTACACGATGCTTTTGGCACTGCCCACCGCGCCGAGGCCAGCACCTATGGCATCGCCCAGTTCGCCACCGTGGCCTGTGCCGGGCCCTTGCTGGCCGCTGAAATGGACGCCATCTCCAAGGCCTTGCTGGCCCCGCGCCGGCCGCTGGTGGCTATCGTGGCTGGCTCCAAAGTCTCTACCAAGCTCACCATTCTCAAAAGCCTGGCCGCCAATGTGGATCAGCTGATCGTCGGCGGCGGTATTGCCAACACCTTTATGTTGGCAGCCGGTCTCAAAATCGGTAAAAGCCTGGCCGAGCCCGATTTGTTGGACGAGGCGCGCGCCGTCATCGAGGCCATGCGCACGCGCGGCGCGGCGGTGCCTATTCCCACCGACGTGCTTACCGCCAAAACTTTTGCTGCGGATGCACCGGCCACCATCAAAGCCGCCAGCGAGGTGGAAGATGATGACCTGATTCTGGATATCGGCCCGCAAACCGCGCGTTTATTGGCCGATCAGCTTATGCGGGCAGGCACGATTGTCTGGAACGGCCCGGTGGGCGTGTTTGAATTTGCTGCTTTTGAGCAAGGCACCAAAACGATTGCGCAGGCGATTGCTGCCTCCAGCGCCTTTAGCATTGCCGGCGGGGGTGACACGCTGGCCGCGATTGCCAAATACGGCATCGAGTCGCAAGTGGGCTATATTTCCACGGGCGGCGGCGCTTTTTTGGAAGTGCTGGAGGGCAAAACCCTGCCGGCCTTTGAAATCCTGGCCCGCCGGGCTGCGGCCTGATGTGCACCTGCTGCGGGTCTGCCGCGTTTAGCTGAGTAGTTTTGCCGGATATGTTCTGCGTCAATGCGGGCTGGGTGTTTTGGTAAGACAATCAGAGGCCGCGCGCAGTGCGCTGGCTATTTCTATTTTTTTGGGAACTTTACATGTCAAATCGTCGTGAATTCGTGGTGCAGTTGGGTGTAGGCGCAAGTGCGCTGGTGTCAGGTGCGGTATTTGCTGCTGCGCCCATGGTGGCCGAGGCCGATGCCAATGCCGCCAGCTTAGGTTACAAGGCGGACGCCACCAAAGTGGACAAAACTAAATTCCCTAAATATGCCGCCGGTCAGCAATGCGGCAGCTGCGCATTGTTCCAAGGTAAAGCCGGTGATGCGGCCGGTGGTTGCCCCTTGTTTGCGGGCAAACAAGTCGCAGCAGCCGCTTGGTGCAGCGCCTACGCCAAGAAAGCCTAATCCGGTTTTTTTGACCCAGACCGGCCCGGGCATGCCCGCTGCGCCGGGTCTGGACGCACAATCGTGCCATGGCGGGCCCACTTGGCGCCCGCTTTTTTAGACCCGCCATGGACTCCAACTTCTCCGCACTCTCTCCGGCCTTGCAGGCCGCTGCCCGCGATGCCGGTTTGCGCAGCGCGACCGAGGTGCAATCCCTCAGCATCACGCCCATATTGCAGGGGCAAGACGTATTCGTCTGCGCACCCACCGGTTCGGGCAAAACCCTGGCCTATGTATTGCCTCTGCTCGATGCGGCAGCGCAAGGCGCGCAGCTGAACGCCAAGGGCGCCAAATTGGCCGCCACTTTGGTACTGGTGCCCACACGAGAACTGGCCGTGCAGGTGGGTGAAGTATTCAAGAGCCTGGCCCAGCGCTTGCCGTATGGCGTCAAAGTGAGTGTTATTTTTGGCGGCGTGTCCATCCAACCCCAGTTGCGCGGCTTGCGCGGCGGTACCGACATCGTGGTGGCCACGCCGGGACGCTTGCTCGACGTGATGGCCCACAACGCGCTGCCCTTGTCCAGCGTGCGCACCCTGGTGCTGGACGAAGCCGACCGCATGCTCGACCAAGGCTTTGCCGACGAGGTACAGGCTATTTTGGGCCACATTCCCCTGCCATGCCAGCGCCTGTTTTTATCGGCTACTTTTGCCCCAGCCGTCACTGGCTGGGCCATGGCTTTATTGCAGCAGCCGGTACGTGTGGATTTACGCCAGGCTGTCGAAGAACAGGCTGATATTGCGCAGCGCGCCTTTGCGGTGGACAGCGACAAGCGCACGCGCTTGCTGCGCCATTTGATGGCTGGCGCGGATTGGAGCCGGGTGCTGGTCTTCGTGGCCACGCAGTACGCCGCAGAAATCGTGGCTGACAAATTGCGCAAAGCCGGACTGCGCGCCGAGCCCTTGCACGGGCACCTGAGCCAGGGCAAACGCAGCCAGGTGCTAGAGGATTTCAAGGCCGCGCGTATCCGCGTGGTGGTGGCTACTGATTTGGCAGCGCGCGGCATCGATGTGCTGCAACTGCCGGTGGTGGTGAACTATGATTTGCCGCGCTCGGCCCAAGACTACACCCACCGCATAGGCCGCACTGGCCGCGCAGGGGAAAGCGGGCTGGCGATCAGCTTTGTCTGCCCGGACACGCAGCCGCACTGGCAGCTGATTGTGAAACGCCAGTCCTTGTCGGTCAGCCTGGAAACCGAGCCCGGATTTGAAGCTACCGCGCCTGCGCCCAAAGCGCCAGTGCCGGGCGCGCCAGGCGCCTTGGACCCGCATGGCGGCATCAAGGGCAAGCGCCCGAGCAAAAAAGACAAGCTGCGCGCCGCTGCTGCTGCGCTGGCCGTGGTGGTGTGACATTGCGGCTAAGGGGCGGACACCATGTCTGAAGGCAACCAGCTATTTATTCCGCCCACGTTTTTGGCCTTGTACTTGGCGTCCGGCGCGCACAAGCCCTCGGCCTCGCAGGCGCATATTGCACAGCGCTACGAGTTGTGCGAAGACCTGGCGCAGATGCTTACCGGTACGGCGAACGAACTGCAATTGCGCAGTGACGCGGACAGCGCCCAGGTTTTGCAGCGTTGCCTGGACGGCTTGTGCGGCCCGGACGCGGTGATAGAAGAAGACCATGCGCGCTGGGTGGTGTGCCGCCTGGCCGAACTGATGCAATGGCCGGCCCCTAGCTGGCAGACCACCGAGCCCTGAGATGGCAGCCGCAGCCAGCATGGGTGGCCCAGGCGCCGCGCTTAGTAGCCCTGGCTTCATTACGCATGTGCCCGCCCGCGCCTGGCGCGGTTTACTGGTGACGCTGGTGTTCGTTCTGTTGCTGCACCTGTTTTTTTTGCGCAGCGTATCGCGCTTGTTGCCGGACATGCCCGATGGCATGGCGGGCGAGGACGCGGGGCGCGTGTTCAGCACCCGCAGCATCCGCATTGATAAGCGTGAGGCGGCGACTACGGCGCAAGCGACCCAGGACATCAGTAAGACGCCCAAGCCTGTTGCGCCGACTGCGCCATCTGCTGCGAATACCCGTCTGCCGCTGGACGCGCCCCAAGGCAATACGGTGAGTTTTGGGGCCGAATCGGCGCCGGTCGAGCCGCCAAAGACGGAAGAGGCTGCTGCGCCGCCTGCTACGGCGGCCTCGGGCGCCGTCACCGCAGCCAGCGCTACAACTGTCCCTAGCACCGCTGTGACAGAAGCCCCACCGTCCGTCGCCGCTACCGCTACCGCTACCGCCACCGCTGCGACTGTGGCATCTGCGCCTTTAGCGGCTACACCGGCAAACACCACTGCGCCGCCTCCTTCGGATGCGTCTTTAAGCCCCGCCCAATCCAGCACTGCCAAAGGCACACCGCCACCGGCCTATAACTATGTGTTCCCGCCTTCGGTGCGCCTGAAATACGACGTGTCCGGGATTGTCAAAGGCTTTAAGTATTTTGTGTCGGGCGATTTGTCCTGGCTGCACGACGGCAGCAGCTACACCGCGCGCCTGGAAATTAGCCATTTTTTATTCGGCGCCAACGTGAAGACCAGCAAAGGCGCCATCACGCCGCGGGGCCTGGAGCCGCTGCGTTTTGGCGAAAAAGTGCGCAGCGAAGTGGCGGCGCATTTTGAGCGCGACAAGGGCAAGGTCAGCTTTAGCGCCAATACCCCGGATGTGCCGCTGAAGCCACTGGCGCAAGACCAGGTCAGCATCTTTGTGCAACTGGCGGCCATGTTTGCGGCCGAGGGCCAGGCTTTTGTGCCGGGCAGCAAACTGGTGTTCCAGACCGTGGGGGCACGCGGTACCGAGGACTGGGATTTCTTGGTTGAGCCGCCCGAGCGCCTGAAAATTCAGGGCAAAGAATGGACGGCCTACAAACTGGTGCGCGAGCACCGGGCTGAATACGACACCCGCGCCGAATTGTGGTTGGCCAAGGAGCTGGAGGGCTTGCCCGTGCGCATTCGCCTGTCGCAAACCAGCGGCGACGAAATCGATATGGTCTGGACGCGCAGCCAAAAGCCCTGATAGTGGCCTCTGCCCGGCGGGCGGCGCGTAAATCCTGTTACGCTAAGGGCTTATTTGCCACTGCGCTTTCCTATGAACACGCTTTACGACTCTGACAGCTTTACCGTGACCCATATGCTGGCCAACGCACAGGCGCACAGTGACAGCAGCGCTGCTTTCCTGGGCCAGGGCAATACCACCCTCAGCGATGTGAAAACCGCGCAATACCCCCAAGGCGTGCCTATGCTGGCGCGCCACGGCTTTGAGATTGTGGACAAGCGCTCGGGTAAAGAGGTGTATCTGGACGGCTCTTGGGCCGAGTTGTTTCAGCAGCATATCGTGGCCTGGCAGGTGAATATGCCCACCCAGGAAGAGGTCGAGGAGACCTTGGAACAATACGCCGGGCTGGCGCAAAACCCGGTAGTGATTCACTAAGGGCCTGCCTAGGTAATCGCCGTCAGGTAGTTGGGCGCAAGGTACCGGCTTGCAGATGGAACCAAAGATCGCTATGTCACTAAAAGCCTTGAGCCTTGCGCTTGCCATGTGTGGGGCCAGCCTTTGGGTGCAAGCCGCAGGCACCCATACCCATCCGGACACTCCAATTGGCGCGCCTGGCTATTCGGATAAAGTCACGCGCACAATCACCATTGACATGCAAGACAACATGCGCTTTGTGCCTGCAACGCTAGTTGTGAAACAGGGCGAAACCATACGTTTGTTGGTACGCAATAAGGGCGCAATGACGCATGAACTGGTGATGGGTAACAGCCAAGATTTGCTGGCCCATGCCAAGGCCATGCAGCAAGCGCCGCAAATGCAGCACCGCGATCCCAACAGCTTGAGCCTGGCGCCGGGTAGACAGGGCGAACTGCTGTGGCATTTCACCCGCGCCATGACGGTGGATTTTGCTTGTTTGCAGCCCGGCCATTTTGAATCTGGCATGCGTGGCAAGATTGAAGTGGCCAAGGGCCATTCAGACGCCCACGCACACTGAACTAACGCCGCCATGCCGCGCCCTGGTGGGCAAGTGGCTGTGCTGGCAGTGCAAGCGTGGACGAAAGCCGGCTGAAACTGCGGCTTAGGTTCCCGCGTAGCGGTAAATCTGATTGCCTTGTGGCGCGTGTATTTGCGCGTTGAAGGACAGAATGATGCGTTCGCGTTCGCCTTCGTAAGGCATGGCTTTGTGGGGCAAGAATGCAGGGAAAAGTACTAGTTCACCTTCTTGCGGACTGACGTCCAAAGTGGCGTTTTGCATAAAGGCGTTGCCCATGTCCATGTGCGCACCGCCCAAGAGCGGGAACATCGGGCTGTAAAAGCGCGTGACGCCATTCTGCGCGCCCCATTGCGTGTGCTTGGCGCGTACGTCTGGCGGGTCGATTTGCAGGTAGTACACGCCAGACCAAGAGCAATTGCCGTGCGTGTGTACATCATGGAAAGCGGCCCCGTTTTGAATCTGAAACCACAGGCCGGTAAGGAGCAATTGCAGCGGCTGCTGGCCCGGTGGCCAGACCTGTGCGTTGGCGCGCTGCGCGGTGTCTTGTAGCGACTGCACGATGAACTGCACCAGGGCCCGAAACTCGGGCACGTCCACCCGGTTAAGCAAATCATCTTCGCTGGCGTAAAACGCACCAGCGCGCTCCGGGCGCAGTGCCACATCGGTGGCGCGCATGCTGGCAAACACGCGCGAAAGCACCGGATTGATATCGGCCGCCCCAGCAAAGCGGTGCCGCCCCATGGGCACCGGCCATTGGCCGGTGAAGCTCTTGCTTGCGTCCTCTTTCATAGCCCCACGCCTGTCGCCTCCGTAGACCCGCTCATGCGTGCACGTCGGCCAAGGCTTGCGGTAATTCCAGCTTCCAGCCGGTGCGCGTGGCCAGGGCCTCAATGTCTTGCAGCGTGTCCAGGTCGGTAATAAAGCGCGTGTTGTTGGTGTGGTGCAGATGCACCAAAGCCGGCTGGTTGTCGACAAAGTTGCGGCAGGCCAGATTGACATCGCTGGCGCGGATGTCGGCCAGCGCCACATCGTCCATCACCAAGGGGTTGCCGCGCTGCCCATCGACCATGGGCACCAGCACATGGCCGCTGGTGCGTTTTTTGAAGGCGGCGATCAACTCCGTTAAATCGGCAGCGCCTAAGAGTGGTTGATCGGCCAGGGCCACCAGCACCGCATCAAAATTGCCGCGCAAAGCATTGAGGCCGCAGCGCACCGAGCTTTGCTGGCCCAGTGCGAAGTCCGGGTTGTGCGCCAAGGTCACGGGGAAGGAGGCAATACTGGCTTCCACCGCATCGCGCGCATAGCCGGTGACCACCACCACCTCATCTACGCCAGCGCCGCTCAGCGCAATCAACTGGCGCTTGATCAGCGGCACGCCTTGCAGCGTGATCAGCGACTTGGCGACACCGCCCATGCGGCTGCCTTGGCCGGCGGCCAGCAGCACGGCGCCAACGCGCAAGCGGGCATAGAGTCCGCCACCTTGTTTGAGTAAACATCCCATGCTTAGGCCTTGTGTGTGTGGGTGGAAAAAAGTGTGCTGCGCAGCAAGTCGGGCAGCCTTGCCAGGCTAGCCAGATTATGGGCCGGCATAGCACGGTAGATATTGGGCAGTGCGCCTTGCATGGCCTCGGATTGGGGTAGTTGTTTAGTCGGATGCAGCCAGCACACGCGCACGCCGCGCGCACGCAGGCGCGCTAGCAGCTCGCCCAGCGCCGCTGGCGGGTCGGTGTCGTAGCCATCGCTAAAGACCAAAAACACATCGCCCCGGCGCAACCAGCGGCCCATGTGCAGGTCCACGGCTTCCTGCAAGCAAGACGCGATGCGCGTGCCGCCGCCAAAGCCAAAGGTGACGGCATTGATTTTTTCTTGTACGCGCTCGCTGCGCTGCTTCATGAGGGGCGTCACTTCGGCCAGCCGGGTGTGAAACACAAAGGCCCGGGCTTGCAGCACTTCCACAAAAGCGCGGCTCAGGCGCAAAAAAAATTGCGCATGCACCTCCATGGATCGGCTGACATCCACCAACACCGCCACCCGTGGCGTGCGGCGGCGCGGCTGGGTGCGGTGCAGGGCGATCAACTCGCCGCCGCTGGCCAGGGCCGCGCGCATCGAGCGGCGCAGGTGCACCGTGCCGGCGTGCACATCATGCGCGCGCCTGCGCGTCAGTTGGGTGTGCATGCGCCGCTTGAGCGCGCGCACCAAGGGTTCAAAGCGGTCCAAGTCGCCGGGCAGCCAATCTGCAAAATCGCGTTCATCGGGCGCAGCATGGCGGCTGGCGCCGGCTTGGGCGCGCTGGCTTTCGCTGCTGGTATCGCTTTCGCCCACCGCCGCATCGTCGGCCTGCCCCACACTGTTTTGCTGCTGGCCCGGCGGCGTGTTGCCTGCCTGCTGCGCCATGTCTTGGTGCATTTGCTGCACCAATTGCTGCAAATGCCGCGGCTTGTGTTGCAGGCCCGAAGTCCGCGCGGTGCCGCGCACCTTGTGCGGAAACCAAAAGGCCTGGTGCAACTCCGGGTACTTGGCCCATTGCGCCTGGCTGCCGCTGGCAATCGCGCGCCACAAGGCCTCGGTGCGCTTCCACTGCGCTAGTGGCAGTGCGCTGGCGGCGCGCAGCATCAAATTGATTTCGGCAAAACCCAAGGCAAAGCCGTGTTCGCGCAAGTAGTGCGCAAAATCAGCCAGTTGCTGGCGCGGGTCGGTCGCGGTGGGCTGCATGGCCGCGCAAGTGCTTACTTAAAGCCGCCGGCGACGCCCACGTCCTGGCCGATACGCGGGCCGTCGATCAGCTTGGCTACGCGCTCGGGAGTCACGCCCCAGCGATCGTTGCGCGTCTTGAGCAGCGCGGCTAGCGAATGGCTGAGCAGCGCAGGGTCTTGCGGCAACTCTTGCAGGCCGAGTTTGAAGAGCACGCGCACCCAATCCAGGGTTTCGGCAATGCCCGGCGTTTTGTCCAGGTCTTCTTTGCGCAGGCGCTGTACAAAGGCCACTGATTCTTCCACCAGGCGGCTGGCCGCTTCGGGCACCAGCGTGCGCACAATGTGCATGTCGCGCGCCAGGCTAGGAAAGTCCAGGTAATGAAACAAGCAGCGGCGGCGCAGCGCATCCGACAAATCGCGCGTGCCATTGCTGGTCAGCACCACCAGCGGTTTGCTGCGTGCGTGCAAAGTGCCCAATTCGGGAATACTGATCTGGTACTCCGACAGCATTTCCAGCAAAAACGCTTCAAAGGCCTCGTCCGCGCGGTCGATCTCGTCAATCAGCAAGACGCAAGGCACTTCGCTGCGTATGGCTTGCAGCAAAGGGCGTTGCAGCAAAAACGCTTCCGAAAACAAATTGCTGCGTAAGGCCTCTTGGCCGTTGGCGCTAGCGCCTGCGGCTTCACCTTTGGCGGTATTTGTGGCGGCCCCAGCACCCGCTTCGGCGAGGCGTATTTCCAGCAACTGGCGGCTGTAATTCCATTCGTAGACCGCTTGGCCCAGGTCCAGGCCTTCGTAGCATTGCAAGCGCAGCAGCGGGCGGCCCAAAGCGCGCGCGCAGGCAGCGGCTATCGCGGTCTTGCCGACACCGGCCTCGCCTTCAATCAGCATGGGCCGCTCTAGTGACAAAGCCATCCAGACCAGGCTGGCGACATCCTCGTCGGCGATATACCCGGCGCCGAATAATTGTTCGCGCAAGCCTTGTGGGCTAGGCGGCACAGTCGCCTCAGGCATGTCTTAGGATTTTTTGCCGAACAGGCCGGCAAAAAATTGCTTGATCAATGACCAGACCAAGCCCAAGGCGTTGAACTCGGTCGCCACCACCGGCGCGGCCGGGGCACTGGGCGCTGCTGCACTGGGGCTGGCAGCAGCAGCGCTAGGCGCCGCACCTGCATCCGCCGCAGGCGCACTGGCTTGCATGGCTTGGGCTTTTTGCGAAAACACCTCGGCAAACTGCGCCAAGATCATGTCGGACACCGAGTTCATCATGCGTCCGCCAAACTGGGCGAATTTGCCGTTGACGATCACCGCTGCATGCCCGGCCAGCACACAGTGGCCGTTCTCGCCAGGCAGCAAAGAAGCGGTTAACTCCATGGACGCGGACGAGCCGCCTTTGTCCGCGCCTTTGCCCAGCATCTTGAGTGTGTGGGTGGCTGCATCCAGCGCGAGGATTTCAATCGTTCCGGCAAAGGCCGCCACGGCGGGCCCGACTTTTACGCGCACGCTGCCCATGAAGTGGGTGGCGTCAATGTCCTCGGTGATTTGCGCACCGGGCATGCAGGTGGCCAGCGCATGCATATCCGACAACACCGCCCAGGCGGCGGGAATACCGGCGCTCACCGGGTATTTCTTTTCAATCACGACTTCCATGCATGTACTTTCTGCTGTTTAAAAAAAGGAAAAGGGCTGGCACGCTCGCGCGCACCGGCCCTGGGTTGGTGCAAAGCCGCGCGTCAGGTGTTAACGCCCGATTTTTTGAGCTGCTGCCATACGCGGTAAGCGGTGTGCGGCATGTTGAAGTGCGTCACACCCAAGTGCGCAAAGGCATCGACCATGGCGCTGGTAAAGGTGGGGATGCTGCCCACGTGGGGCGACTCGGCCACGCCTTTGGCACCGATGGGGTGGTGCGGCGAAGGCGTTACCGTATGGTCGGTTTCCCAATGCGGCGTTTCTACGGCGGTAGGTAGGAAATAGTCCATCAGCGAGTTGCCTTGGATATTGCCTTGCTTGTCGAAAGACAGCAATTGACCCATCGCCACGGCATAGCCCTCGGTCAGACCGCCATGGATTTGGCCTTCGATGATCATGGGGTTGATGCGGGTGCCACAATCGTCCAGCGCATAGAAGCGGCGGATTTTGGTCTCGCCCGTGCCCTTGTCGATGTCCACCACGCACAGGTAAATACCAAAGGGGAATGTGAAGTTCGGCGGATCGTAGTAATGCACGGCTTCCAGCCCAGGCTCCAAACCGGGGGGTGGGCTGTTGTAAGCGGCCCAGGCGATCTGCGTCATGGTCTTGTACTTGGCGTCGTCACCGCGCACTTTGAAGCGGTCGATTTCCCACTCCAGATCCGCCTCGCTCACTTCCATCAAATGCGCCGCAATCTTCTTGGCTTTTGCGTGGATTTTGCGCGCTGCCATGGCAATCGCCGCACCGGCTACCGGTGTGGAGCGCGAGCCATACGTACCCAGACCATAAGGCGCGGTGCTGGTATCGCCTTCTTCGACTTGGATAATTTCCGAAGAAATACCCAGCTCGGTCGCGATGATTTGCGCATAGGTGGTTTGGTGGCCCTGGCCTTGCGAGATGGTGCCCATGCGCGCAATCGCGCTACCGGTGGGGTGCACGCGAATTTCGCAGGAATCAAACATGCCCACACCCAAGATGTCGCATATCTTGGATGGGCCTGCACCTACCACTTCGGTAAAGGTCACCAGGCCAATGCCCATCAGCGTGGGGCAGTTCGGATCGGCGCGTTTGACGGCTTGCTCGGCGCGCAGTGCTTTGTAGTCCACGGCATCGAGCACTTTGTCCAGCGCGGTTTGGTAGTCGCCCGAATCGTAGTCAAAGCCCAGTGCGGAATGGTAGGGAAACTGCTCGCGCTTGATAAAGTTTTTCGCACGGATCTCGGCTTTGTCCATGCCCAGCTTTTGCGCCAGCACGTCGACCATGCGCTCAACCAAGTACACCGCTTCGGTGACCCGGAAGGAGCAGCGGTAGGCCACGCCGCCCGGTGCTTTGTTGGTGTAAACACCATCGACCTTGCAATAGGCATTGGCAATGTCGTAGCTGCCGGTGCAGATGTGGAACATGCCCGCCGGGAATTTGGTCGGGTCGGCACAGGCGTCAAACGCGCCGTGGTCGGCGATCACATTGGTGCGCAGCGCCAAAATTTTGCCGTCGGCGGTAGCAGCCAGTTCACCACTCATGTGGTAATCCCGCGCAAAGCCGGTGGAGGACAAATTCTCGATACGGTCTTCCACCCACTTGACCGGGCGGCCCAGCACGATAGAGGCCACGATGGCGCAGACATAGCCGGGGTAAATGGGCACTTTGTTGCCAAAACCGCCGCCGATGTCGGGCGAGACGATGCGCACTTTCGATTCAGGAATGCCCGAGAGCATGGACACCACGGTGCGCACAATATGCGGCGCCTGGCTGGTGAGGTAGGTAGTGAGCTCGCCGCGGATCGGGTCAAAGGACGCCACCGCGCCGCAGGTCTCTAGCGGGCAGGGGTGCACGCGCGGGTAATGCATGTCTTGCGATACCGTCACGGCGGCGCTGGCAAACACCGCATCGGTAGCGGCTTTGTCGCCCGCTTCCCAAGTAAAGATGTGGTTGTGGTGGTAACGCTTACCATGCGCGCCTTCGGTTTTACCGGCCAGGTCTTCGCGCAGCACGGGTGCACCGGGCTTAAGCGCTTCAAACGGGTCCACCACGGCTTCGAGTTCTTCGTATTCCACTTCCACGGCTTCCACGCCATCGGCCGCGCTGTAGCGGTCTTCGGCGATCACCACGGCTACTTCCTGCATTTGGAAGTGCACTTTTTCATCGGCCAATACGGCTTGCACATCACCGGCCAGCGTGGGCATCCAGTGCAGTTTGAGCGGCTTCAAATCGTCAGCCGTCAACACGGCGATCACGCCCGGAATCTTGAGCGCAGCTTCTTTGTTGATGCGCTTGATGCGCGCATGCGCCACCGAAGCGCGCACGATGTCCATATGCACCATGCCGGGCAGCTTGATGTCATCGACGTAATTGCCCTTGCCTTGGATAAAGCGGGCGTCTTCTTTGCGCAGGCGTGAATCGCCCATGCCCATCAGGGCTTTTTCGCGGTCACTTAAGGGTGCGTTCATGAAGGTCTCCTTCGGTAGGTTGTTTTAAGCGGCGACGGATTGGGCATCGCGCAGCGTGGCTGCCGCATGCAAAACCGCTTTGACGATGTTTTGGTAGCCAGTGCAGCGGCACAAATTGCCCGACATGCCCACGCGCACTTCCTGCTCGGTGGGGTTGGGGTTGTCTTGCAACAAGCGGTACGCGCGCATCAGCATGCCCGGTGTGCAAAAGCCGCATTGCAAGCCGTGCTCTTTGTAAAAACCGTCTTGCAGCGCATGCAGCACGCCGCCGTTGGCCAGGCCTTCGACGGTTTTAACTTCGCTGCCTTCGCACTGCACCGTCAGGTGCGTGCAGGACTTGACCGACTGGCCGTCAATGTCCACGGTGCAAGCGCCGCAGTGACTGGTCTCGCAGCCTATGTGCGCGCCCGTCAGGTTCATTTTTTCACGCAGAAAGTGGACCAGCAGGGTGCGCGGCTCGACCGCCTCTTCCACTTGTTTTCCATTGACGTGTAGGGATACGATTTTTTTGCTCATAGCAGGTTTCTCCGGATCGGGTGGGGTTCAGGCGCAGCGGGCGGCAGCGGCGCGGATGGCGCGCTTGCACATCTCGGCGGCCATGGCGGTTTTGTATTCCACATCACCGCGCAGGTCTTCGGCGGGGTCGCATATCGAGCGCACCGCAGCGGCAGCGAGGTTGATGGTGGCGTCGGTCAAGGGCTGGCCTACCAGCGCGGCTTCGGCGGCGGTGGCGCGCAGCGCGGTCGGCGCCACATTGGTCAGGCCAATGCTGGCGTGCGTTACTTTGCCAGCAGACATGCGCAAAATAACGGCGGCGCCTGCGGTGGCCCAATCGCCGGTTTTGCGCTTGAGCTTTTGGTAGGCGTAGCCCGTGCCTGCGGCAAAGGGCGCGACCAGGATGGCGGTCAGGATTTCGTCTTCGGCCAGCGCGGTCATGTAGGTACCGTGGAAAAAGTCCACCGCCTTGACCTGGCGCGTGCCCTTGGGGCCTTGCAATTCAAAGGTGGCATCCAGCGCCATGGCGATGGCCGGATGGTCATTGCCCGGGTCGCCATGGGCAATATCGCCGCCGATGGTGCCCCGGTTGCGCACCTGCGGGTCGGCGATCAGCAGCGCTGCTTCGGGCAACAAGGGCAGGTGTTTCTGTAAGAGGGGCGATGCGATCAGCTCGTTTTCGCTGGTCATGGCGCCGATGCGGATCACGCCAGCGCTTTCGCTGATGCCGCGCAATTCGGGGATGCGGTTGATGTCAATCAGCGTGCCCGGCTGCGCAAAACGCAGCTTCATCATGGGCAGCAGGCTGTGACCGCCTGCCAGCAGCTTGGCGTCGTCGCCCAAACTCGATAGCAGGGAAATGGCCTCCGCGATGGTGCGCGGGGCATGGTAATCAAATGCCGGTGGGATCACGTTGTCTCCTTCTTTGCTTGGTGGCGCGAAAAAACTGTCACAGCGCAATGTAGCGAGGCCTTGCGCATTTGCGCAGGGAAAACAATCAAGCGGTGCAATTCCCGCACGAAGTGCAGGTGCGTTGCACGAATCTGTCAGTGGCTGTTTTTGACCGGCACTGTGTCCGTCAGGCCGAGTTGGTCGAGCAGCTTGCCCATGCTGGAGCGCGCCACGGGTATTTCCACTGGCGTCGAGCCCATCATGCGCAGCGACATGCGTCCGTCGTCGCGCACGATTTCATCGACCTGCGCCAGGTTGACGATGTAGCTGCGATGCACGCGCAAAAACAGGTTAGGGTCGAGGCGGCTTTCCAGATCGCCGATGGTGATATTGCAAAACTGCCCGCCTTGTGCGGTGTGCACCCATGTGTAATGGCCTTCGGAGCGGATAAAGGACACGCTGGGCACGTCGACCAGCATCACCCGGTTTTGTTTGATCGTGGGGATTTTGCGCAACTGGCGTTTTTCGCTCGCATCGACGCCCTTTCGCTTGGCTTGCGAACTGCTTTCTTTGCTCACCACTTCGGTGATGTCATAAAACACCAGTGTGTAGCCAGTGGTCGCGCCTTGCATATCGCCGATTTTTGACACCTTAATCAGCAATACCCGCTCGGGGATATTGATCATCATCGCCATGGGCGGCGCATTGTTCACGGGACATTCGGCCTGGCCGAGTAAAAACTTCACTTTGGCTTTGGCCGCCTCCGGGTGAAAGTCGGTCACGATTTTGCCAAAGGGCAATTTGTCCTGCACTGGCAGCGCGCGGCGCGCATAGTCGTTCATGCCCACCACATGCAAAGTATTGTCCAGGTGCACCACGCCCACATCAAAACGCTCT
The DNA here is from genome assembly GCA_903869595.1 of uncultured beta proteobacterium. Lineage (GTDB taxonomy): Bacteria > Pseudomonadota > Gammaproteobacteria > Burkholderiales > Burkholderiaceae_C > Allorhodoferax. The sequence continues at coordinate 84,482 of CAIPZV010000044.1, forward strand.
AATAAATACAACCAAGAACTGGATGCAGCGACAGCGCTTTGATCGGCGGGGTAGGGGCAGCTTTTGCTCATGGCCTTTTAATGAATGGGTGCGTTCCAACAATGCCTAGGCGCTTCTCGTGCCGCCAAACGGAAATTCATGCAATGCAAGCGCGCTTCGTTCACCAGTCTGCGCGAAGTCTTGCAGATCGCTACAGTGCGGCAGATGAACGCTTGTATGCGCACCATAGCCGACCGGCACATTTTGTGCACGGGAAAGGGCACTTTTACAGACTCCGGCCCCGCTGGCTATGGGGTTTTTCCCTATGCGCTCGGCTACAAGCCTGGAGGCCGCGCATGAAAACCACCCCGCACTGGCTGGCGCGCGGCGCCGGTTCGGCGGCGATCACGCCAGGCGTTTTGCTGCTTGCCGTCGGCGCTACCTTGTGGGGCTTGGGCGTACCCGGCGCCATGCCCGGTGTGTCACAAGCAACCGTGATTCTGGTTTCGCTGGTATTGGTGGCGGCGGGCTGCGCCGCTTTGTCCCTGGTGCGGCCACAGCGGGCGGGCTTGTCACCGCCCTACATCATGTTGTCTTTAGGTTTTGGCGGCATGCTGATCGGCCTGCTGGTCGATGTGCTGCAAGCGGGCCCGGCCCGTTTGGCTAGCTTGTGTACCCAGGCCGCGCCCCTGGATTTTTTCGATAGCCTCCAACTGCACATGGCGTTTTTACCGGCCATGCATGCGGGTATGCTCACCGGTGGCCTGCTGGCCATTCCCAGCCTGCGTCTATTGCGCCAGCATTGCGGGCGCTATTTGTGCTCCGTGCTGACGCAAAACCTGCTCTGTTCGGGCTGGATGCTGCTGGGAATGACGGCTGGGGCCATATGGTTGGTACGTTGGCAAGTTGCCCTAGGCAACTCCAGCCTCACCGCCATGCTCGGCGGTATGTTTGTCGGAATGACCTGGGGCATGGTGGTGAGCGTGGCCTTGTACCGCGCTTTTTTCGCCTGGCGTTTGCGCGCACAACCCTGGGAGTAGGGCATGGACAGTTTGGATTTACGGGTGCTCGGTGATGCACTCGATTGGCACCGCACGGGCCATGCGGTCACGCTGGTGACTGTGGTGCAAACCTGGGGCAGCGCCCCGCGCCCGCCCGGCGCGCTGCTAGCGGTGCGTGACGACGGTCGCGTCAGCGGCTCGGTTTCGGGCGGCTGCGTCGAAGAAGATCTGATTGCCCGCACCAAAGCCGCCTTTGGCGCGCTGGCCGCCTCCACCGTGCCCAGCGGCGCTGGTGCTGCCTTGCCTAGCGAAATCGTCTATGGCGTGAGCAAAGAAGAAGCGGCGCGCTTTGGCCTGCCTTGTGGCGGCACCTTGCTGCTGGTGCACGAGCCCTTGCTGGACAGCGCTTGGATTGCCGACTTGCTGGACCGCACCGCGCGCCACCAGTTGGTCACGCGCTGCCTGAACATGGCCACTGGCGCAGTGACCTTGTCCGGCGCGCAGCGCGGCCAAACCTTGGTCTACGACAGCGCAGTGTTGCAGACCGTGTTCGGCCCCAAATGGCGCTTGCTGCTGATCGGCGCGGGCCAGTTGTCGCAGGCCGTGGCGCAGATTGCGGGGCTACTGGATTTTGAAGTGCTGGTCTGCGACCCGCGTGAGGAATACAGCGCCGGCCTGGACATGGAAGGCGTGCAACGCCTGATGGGCATGCCCGACGATGTAGTGCGCGAGATGCTGCCCGATGCCCACACCGCCATCGTCGCCCTCACGCATGACCCCAAGTTAGACGATATGGCCCTCTTGGAAGCACTCAAGTCCGATGCGTTTTATGTCGGCGCGCTGGGTTCTTCGCGCACCCAAGCCACGCGCAAGCAGCGCCTGGCCGAACACTTTGATATGACGGAAGAAGAATTGGCCCGCCTGCACGGCCCGGTGGGTTTGAAGCTTGGCGCGAAGACGCCAGCGGAAATCGCCGTCTCAATATTGGCTGAAATCGTGCAGGTGAAAAATGCGGAACTCGCCAGCACTAACAGCGCATCCTCTTGCGCGGCACCCGCTACTGCGGCTGGCTAAGACGCCCCCGCCATCACCTGACCCATGCGCACCGGCCCGCCAGGCTGCCAAGCCGGGTTCCAGGCGGGCGCGGCTTGCGGCAGCAGCAACACCACGGTCGATCCCAGCAAAAAGCGGCCCATTTCCTCGCCCTGCGCTAGCGATACCTGACCGGCTGGGTAGTCATGGCGGCTGATAGTTCCGGTGCGCGGCGGGTTCACCACGCCATGCCAGACGGTGGCCATGCTGCCGACAATGGTGGCGCCCACCAGCACCAGCACCATGGGCCCATGCGCGGTGTCAAACACACAGACCACGCGCTCATTGCGCGCAAACAGACCCGGCACGCCGAGCGCAGTCGTCGGGTTGACCGAGAACAAATCGCCCGGCACATAGACCATCTGGCGCAGCGTGGCGGCGCAAGGCATGTGGATGCGGTGGTAATCGCGCGGGCTCAGGTACAAAGTGGCAAAACTGCCTTGGGCGAACTGCGCCGCCAGCGCGCTGTCGCCGCCCACCAGGGCCGTAGCGCTGTAGCTATGGCCTTTGGCCTGGAATATCTGCCCCTTGTCGATGGCGCCAAACTGGCTGATAGCCCCGTCCACCGGGCACAGCCAGCGCGCAGCTGCCAGCGGGCGGGCGTCGCTGCGCAGTGCGCGGGTGAAAAAATCGTTGAAGTGGGCGTATGCGGCGATGTCTGGTTGCGCGGCTTCGGCCATGTCTACCTGGTATTTGTGGACGAACCAGGCAATCAGCCGGGTCGTAGCTGGGCCCCAACGCCGGGTGGCGACCCAGCCGCCAAAGGCGGTGAGGGCCTGCTTGGGCAGAAGGTATTGCGGCCACACCGCTCTGCGCGCCGCCCATCGGTCTGCCATTCGCTCCCCCGGTTGTATAAAAAGTGTGCCCTTTGCCGCAGATTGTCAGCCCTGCGTAAAGCGGCGGATTATAGTTAGCGACTCCTATGAGCACTGCACGCATCCCCCCCATCCAATGCCTGCTTACCTTCGAGGCCCTGGCCCGATTGCGCAGCGTCACCCAGGCCTCCGAAGAACTCTGCGTTACGCCCAGCGCCGTCAGCCACCGGGTGCGCCAGTTAGAGCAAATCATTGGCACCAAGCTGTTTGGCCGCGCCGATTTTTCTCTCACCACCGAAGGCAGCGAGTACCTGGCCCATGTGCGCGAAGGCCTGTCCACACTGCAAAAATTCCCCACCTCCAGCGCCGCACCGGGTAAGCGCAAACTGCGCTTGGCACTCACCCCCACCTTTGCCCGCTCCGTGGTCATCCCGCGCCTGCGCGAATTTACCGAGGCCTATCCAGAAATCGACCTGACCATGCAGGTCACCATTCCGCTCTTGGACGTGGTGGCCGAAGACGCCGACCTGACGGTGCGCTTTGGCGCCGGGCGCTACGCCGATTTGGAATACATCTGCCTGACCAAAGACGTAGTCACCCCCATGGCCTCGCCAGCGTTTGTGCGCGAGCACGGCCCGTTTGAAACCGCGCAAGACCTGGCCAACCAACCCCTGCTGCGCAGCCCCCTGGAGCCTTGGCGCACCTGGTTTGCTGCGCACCGGTTGGACTGGCCCGAACCGGTCGATGGCTCGCAGTTCAACGACATCGGCCTCATGTGCGACGCCGCTGCCGCCGGCATGGGCATCGCCCCGGTGCGCCTCAAGCTGGGCGCGCCCTGGCTGGAAAACGGCTCGCTGGTACGCCTGGGCTCTAGCGAAGTCTTCACCGGCAACGTGCCCAGCCCGCACGCCCACTACCTGTGCTGGCGCACCGGCATGATGGATCGCTGGGAATGCGCTGCTTTTGCCGAGTGGTTGAAGCAGGTGCTGGCCTAGGCTGATACCCGCCTGCGCGCGGGAGCAGCACACCGCCGTGCTGCCGCCATAGCGGCCTGCGGTGGACTTGTCGGAAAACTGACGATTTTGGACTGGTGACGGACTTTCCGATTGCCGTCTTACCGTCTCCCTTTTCACAAAAATCAAACGCTCACCCGGCGCTTCTCGCGCTTACCGCAGACGTTTTACTGACACTTCGTTATTTTTAACAAAGGCACAAATTTTGCTTTTTAATTAAATATTGTGAATTTAACAATATTTAATGAAAGAAGCGACCATGAAGTTTTCAAGTTTTTTTCTTCCGCCATCCCGTCCGATTGCTCCAGATGTTTCGCAAAGACGCGCACATCGGCGCAAGATCATCGCCTCCATCGCTGCGGGATTCTGCTTAGTCACTTTGGCGCTTCCCGCCAAAGCGCAAAGCGGTGTGATCATCTTGGTGGGTGAAATAAGCGCCCCCACATGCGCCTGGGACCCTAAGCTGTCCTTTCCCGGGCCCGCCGCCACGGCCGGGCTAACGCGGGATTGCCGAGCCGTGCCGCTACAGACTCCCGGCCAAGCCGCCACGCGCATTGCGCAGGTGCGCGAAACACCCGTTGGCGACGCGTCTGACAAAAAAAGGGTTTTCACGGTCGCCTACTGGTAGCAATTTCCGTGTAGCTAACTATTGCCCGAACCTGGCCACACCGCGCGTGAGGGTGGAGATTACATACTCTAAATTAATAAAATAAATGGTTATTGTTTAATTTATTGTAATATTCACCTATCCGCGTTACGCGGTGTTCGGGGTTGCTTGTGCAGCCAAACCATCACTTCATCACTATCGGAGCGAGCTATGAGAAGTTTCTTTCACGCCCTTTCGGCAAAGCGCAAATCTATTTCCATGGGCTTGGTTTGCATCGCAGCAGGTCTTTTGCAGGGCAATGTCTATGCACAGGACATCACCTTAAATTTCAGTGGGCTGATCAACACCCCCACTTGTATCGCGCGGGTGACCGCAGGGAGCGAGAAGGTCGTCGCCGGGTTTACCGGAACAATCACTATGCCAACCTTATCCAATCCAACCGTGCGCTCGGCTAGTCAAGGCGACGCTTTATTCGATCGAAAACCACTTGTCGTAGATTTAGTCTTATCGACTAGCACCACCACAGCGTGCAATTCTGGTGCCCAATCCGCGAAATATCAGATTGCGTTTACCACTGCAGCCACTAACGTAAACACAACTCTCGCTGGACGTGCCATTCTCGCAAGCTCCAGCAGCCAAGTGGGTATTGAACTTGGTTACCTAAGCGGCTCGACCTACACGGGTATCACATCGATCCCGAGCGCCATGACCGGTCTCATCGACGTTAGCAGCGGAGTCAATTCGCAGCATGGTTTGCCTGCGGCGCTACAAAATGGGGGCAGTTTGACGTTTTATGCAACCCCTATCAAACTAGCTGCCAATAATACAAACATCACGGATGCAAGCTATACCGGCACCGTCACGCTGGGTATCAACTATTTGTAAGCACACTGCTTGCGGGCCAACAGCTTAGACGCGGTATTGATAGATGTGTCTCTTGAACATCCAGTGCCACATGCGACGCGCTGAAGGTTCGCAAGTTTTTAGAGGCCTGGCCGTTTGCTTTGTAAGCAGGCGGTTAAGGCCTCCACAATGGTTGCTAAATATCCTGCGTGGTCTTCTCTTTGCTTTGACTACCAGTTTGGTGCATGCGCAGACCGACAATCTAGACGGTATCCAAGTGGTTTTAAGTGGGCAGATCAACAGACCCACCTGTCAAATTATTCCCGTGGTCAATGAAGGGCAGGCTGTTCGGCTGCCACGTCTGCCGTATGACGCCAATACAGCCAATAGCTTTAGCAGCACCGCACTGTTCTCTATTGTGTTGACGGACAGCACATCCAGCAAGACTTGTGGATTTGCCAATAGCATTGCATCGATTGAGTTTGATCTGGGCCCCGGCCACGACACCATGCTCGATCTGCTTAAGCCGCAGTTGCGCAGCGGGGCGCTCAAAAATACCTACTTTGAGTTACTGATTTTCAGCCACGACTGGAGCCAGAGCCAGGTGATTGACATGCGCAGCCGCACGCCCATCAGCATGCTTTCTATGCCCGGCTGGGCCAGCGCACCTAAAGATAGCCAAGGCAAGCTCAATCTGGGCATTCGCCTTAGCAAAAACGCTGCCCAGGCCGACATCCAATCGGGAGATAACGCCGCCTATGGCAGCTTCTACATCGCTTTGCCTTTCGTTATCGCATTAAATTAATTTACGATTTTCGTCACCGAAACGGTAAATATGCCATAATAAATTATAAATATCGAAAAAATTGGCAAAAGGGAAGCAATGAAAACCACCACGAAACCACACTGCGCCATAGCGCACCCCCTGCGGTGCATGAAGTTTTTTTTAGTGGCGGCCCTCGCCATACTTGGTGCATCGGCGTATGCCGGCGTGTCACTGGAGTCAACGCGTGTCATCTACAAAGAAGGTCAGCGCGATATTTCGCTCAAACTAAGCAATACCGATAAGCTTAAAAATGCCTTGGTGCAAATCTGGATGGACGACGGCGATCCGGATGCCGATGCCGGCCAAGCGTCTATTCCCTTCCTCATTAATCCTCCGCTTGCGAAAATTGAAGCTGCAAAGGCCCAGGTCGTACGCATTGCTTTCATTGGTGAAAAACTAAACCCCCAAACCGAGACTGTCTTCTGGCTCAATGTATTAGAAATCCCACCCAAGAGCACCGAGGCTTCTCAACTTAGCTTTGCCATCCGTTCCCGCATCAAATTTTTTTACCGGCCAAAAGCTATCCAAGCCCTGGACCCACTGAACCCAGAAAAGCTGCAGTGGCGTTGGAATGCCGCTAGCGCACCGGTCCAAATTCAAGCCATCAATACCAGCGCCTTTCATTGGACGATTACATCGGCCGTGGCCGTCATAGGCCAAAACGAATACGACCTCAACGTAGTCACCATGCTCAGCCCGGGTCAGGCCACTTCCTTTCCCCTCAAGGCCTTGGAGCGTATTCCAAGCGGCCCGGCCCGCATGCGCATCATTGCCATCAATGACTTCGGCGGCGAGTCGAAATTTGAATTTGAGATCAACGATGCGCTCTAGCGGGTCTCGCGCCGAAGTCATGCACTATCCGAACGCAAGGGCTTAAGGCCAATGCGCAGGGATATTCCATTACTCGCCTGGACGCTCACATTGGCGCTGACTTTATGTGGCGCGATGCGTGCATTGGGCCAAACCGCCATAGATGTGCCTGCCGCTTCTACGGCGCCGACGGCGCCAGAAGACGAGTTTGACCTGGACTTTCTCAATCCGGGGCTCACCGATAAAAAAGATCGCAAAACGATTCAGACCATAGGGCTGGCGCCGCCCGGCCTGTTTACGGTCGCGGTCGAAGTCAACGCCGTGAACAAGGGCTCCATGAATATCAAGTTCGTGCGCCGTTCTCGCCAAGAAAATGCCAATCCCTGTTTCACGGCCAAAGACATCAACACTTTTCAGTTCACAACTGAATTACTCAGCGAAGAAGCCAAAGCCATGGTGAATGGAAAGGCGCCACCCGTATCCAAAATCGCCGAGGGCGCGAGTTGCCTGCCCATTGAAGCAATTATTCAGGAAGCCTTTTATGAATACGACCGTGGCGAACTGATACTCAAAATCACCGTACCCCAGGCAGCTCTACAAAAACAAAAAGCCGATCGTTTTGCGCCCCAAGAATTTAGCGACGGCGAAAACGCCGGGTTCGTTAACTACTATGCCAACGCCTACCACTCCGAGGGACAAGATCAAGGCAAGTCCTCTCAATTTCTCGACCTGAAAAGCGGTTTCAATATCGAAAGTTGGCAACTGCGCCAGCAAAGCATATTTTCCGCCACAGACGGCGAAGCCCTGCAACGGATAGACGGCGGGCTGAGTGCAAGAAAGGTATTTCGGGACTGGAAAACCGGTGTTCTGATCGGAAAAATCAGCAGCCAAACACCATTGATACCCGGTTTACCGGTGGCGGGTTTGAGTATTTATTCCGATGAAGGCCTCATGCCGCCAGAAGAAAGAATGTACAACCCTTCGATTAAGGGCTATGCGCGTAGCAACGCGCGGATTCAGGCTCGGCAAAACGGTCTGCTTTTTTTGGAACGCAACGTTCCGCCAGGGCCGTTCGATATCGATGAACTACGCCCACCTTCCAGCAACGGCGATATTCAGGTCACGGTCACCGAGGCCGATGGCAGCCAGCAAGTCTTCATCACCCCGTATGCCAATACCGTGGGGCGCATGAATCCGGGTTCTTCCCGGTACCTGGTCAATCTTGGTAGCTACGACTCTGGCGCAGGCGTAAAGCAGACCGTTTTGCAAGCGAGTTTGCGCTATGGTTTATCAGAAAAATTTACAGGCGCGCTGGATTTTTTACTTGCTGACCGTTATCAAAGCTATGCGAGTCAATTTGACTGGGAAAACATGCTGGGCTCGCAACTTTTTAATATCAATGTAGCGCGCTACGCTGCCGCCGGAAACCGGCCGACCTACAGCCTGATGTACCAGGACCGCTTCAAGCCCTTACAAAACATCATGCTGTCGTACAGCCTAAGTGCCCGGACAGAAGATTACCGCGATCCCGCGCAAGGACTGCAATACGCACAAATAGTCCAGAGCGTGCTCGTCAGCAACAAAATTACCCAGGCCTTAAGTGCTTCCTTGGACCTTGGTTCGTGGGGCTCTTTGGGCCTTGCGCATAGCGTGCAAAGCTACTGGGCCTCCGAGCAAAGTACGTCCAGCACCCAGCTTTCTTATGGCAAGAGCGTTTTCGGTGTCAACCTGAATGCCAATTTGTCCGCGTCTAATGGAAATAATGGCTCGAACTCCAGCGCGCAATCGGTATCGGCTTACCTGGGCATCTACATGCCTATTTCGCTAGGTCCGGGGCGTGCAAGCGTTAACGGCAGCATCAACACCCAAGCCAACGCCATTACCAGCAAGAATATTTATTTTCAAAATAATTGGGACAACGGTGTGGGCTACGGACTAGGTCTGTCCGGTAATAGTGACAGCACCGTTGCCAGTGGCAATGTGCAAATCGCGCATGACTGGGGTAATGCCAGTGCGAGTATCAGCCAATCGAGCCTTGGCGCGCGCCAACTGGGCTTGGGCAACAATGGCTCCCTGGTATTTCACCGTGGCGGCCTCATTGCAGGGCCGCCGCTGGGTGAAACATTTGGCATTATTGAAGTACCTGACGGCGCCGGTGCCCGTGTCCACGGACAAAATTCCAAAGTGGGTGCCAGCGGCTTTGGCGTCGCTTCCTATTTGTCCCCCTACACCAACAATACCGTACAGCTAACGCTCGATGATGCGTCTTTAGATTTGGATATTGGTTCGCCCACGCAAAACATCGCCCCTATGGCTGGGGCTATCGTACGCCTAAAGTACGACGCCAACAGAGGCATTCCCCTTTTGGTGGATTTGCGCCCAGCGCGCATAAAAAGTATTCCCATAGGCGCCGAAGTGATCGATGAGGAAAACAATATCGTCGGCATGGTGGGGCAGGGATCGCGGGCGCTTTTGCGTGTGAAAAAAGTACAAGGTGAACTCACGGTGGCTTGGGGCGACGGCGCAAAAGATCAATGCCGCGCCGCGTATCAAATTACCCCAGCGGACAAACCAAACGCTGCCGGGTTGATTAAATTTATATTGCCATGTATTGCGCCGTAATTGCTCTAAAAAGAGCTGCTTAGCAAATGACCATTTCAGGGGGAAACATGCAACTTGGGCATTTATGCACTTTCTTAGCGAACCGTGCGCTGCGCCGTGCGCTTTGCTTTTTGTTGCTCTGCATGGGTAGCGCAAGCTACCACGGTACGGCCCTGGCGGCCAATGGATGGGTATGTATGCCCTGGGGATTCGGCACTTCAAATGGTTCGCCGCCACCGGCTAATATTATTGCGACCGGTCGTGTGGCATCCCAAAAATTAGTTTATCGTTATGTTTGGACGCCGAACATGCCACTAACGGGCTCCAGCAATTGCTTCCAGGATGCCGACGCGAGTTTGTTAATTTATCCTGATTTCAATAATACTATTTTTAACACCGCTTATGTTTCTCAGGCGAAAACGATACCTAATGGAGTCGAATTGATTTTTGAGGCGTATGACGATAAAACCAATTTCGGAATTAGCGAACCCCTGTTCTCGATTAAATACATCACCACCCTGGTGTGCGCGACTGGTTCACCAAGTGTTACCCGCACCTCTAATGGAAACCATGGCGCCTATGTCATCAGCGGCATTGGCAGCGTTAACGGTTGCAACGGAAATTACACGGTGTCCTACGAAGTACAGGCCTTGCAGGCCGCCACCCTGCAATTTCCCTCGGCAACGCAGACGGTGAGACTGGGGACTGGCTTTAAGCAGTATCACGCCTTGGTATCAGGCCAGGGCGGCCGCAAATTTTCTCGCGCCGGCATCCTAGACAATAGTGACGCCGACAATTTTGTTATTCAGGTTCCGTGCTCGGTGAGCATTTCAAACAACACCATTACGCTGCCCACTTACCTCATACCCGGTATTTTGAATAACCCCAGCGGGAGTGCCACGCCCTTTGAGATCAAGCTTGACAATTGTCAAAACGGCAGTGGAACCCCCTCTGTTTGGTTGACATGGCGCTTTACCTCCGTGCATCCGACCGATCCCAAGGCCTTATTAAATAGTGATTCCAGTTCATCACCCGCTAGAAATATCGCTCTGAATATGTATTTTGTCGATCAGAATTCTATAAAAAAACTAATTAGCCATCAGGTCCCTTTAGATACCGGATACAAACTCGATTCCCCTAGCAAAGCGCTTCGCCATTTTGTACAGTATGTGGTGACGCCGGAGGGGCAGGCTGATAACAATTCCATTCAGCCCGGCAGATTTTCCGGCCAAGCCCAGCTGTTTGTGCAGTACCAATAGGGTCTCCCGATAGGTTCCGACGATCGATTTGCAGCTAAAACTAGGTAGCAACTGCCCGGTTTGGGGGAGCCCGCCCCGAATTCACAGCACTTTGCAAGTTTCTTCACAGCCTTAGCCGCTGGGCTGCGCTAGAGTGCAAGCCATGAATGCCCCCTTAAACCTCGGCTCCCAGGACGCCATCGCCCGCGCCGCCTTGCAGGCGCGCGTGGTGCAGGCGCTTAGCCGTGATTTGCCGCAGCATGCGCTGCTCTACCAAACTGAAGACACCACGCCTTATGAATGCGACGGCCTGACCGCCTACCGCCAGCGCCCGCTGGTAGTCGCTTTGCCTGAGACCGAGGCGCAGGTACAAGCCGTGCTGCGCAGCTGCCATGCGCTGGGCGTGCCGGTGGTGGCGCGCGGGGCGGGCACCGGTCTGTCCGGTGGGGCGATGCCGAACACCCATGGCGTCACCTTGTCGCTAGCCAAGTTCAACAAAATCGTCAAGATTGATCCCTTGGCGCGCACCGCCCGGGTGCAATGCGGCGTGCGCAACCTGGCTATTAGCGAAGCTGCGGCGCCGCTGGGCTTGTATTACGCGCCGGACCCGAGCAGTCAGATCGCCTGCACGATTGGCGGCAACGTGGCCGAAAACTCGGGCGGCGTGCATTGCCTGAAATACGGCCTGACGCTGCACAACGTCTTGCAAGTGCGCGGTTTTACCGCGCAAGGCGAGCCGATTACTTTTGGCAGCCAGGCGCTGGACGCGCCGGGCTACGATTTGCTTAGCCTGGCGGTGGGTAGCGAAGGCATGTTGGCGGTAACTATCGAAGTGCTGGTGAAACTGGTGCCCAAGCCACAGCTGGCACGCTGCATCATGGCCAGCTTTGACGATGTGCGCAAAGCCGGGGACGCGGTAGCCGCCGTGATCGCTGCGGGCATCATCCCTGCCGGCCTGGAAATGATGGACAAGCCCATGACCGCTGCGGTAGAAGACTTTGTCCACGCCGGGTATGACCTGAACGCCGAGGCCATCTTGCTGTGCGAAAGCGATGGCACGCCCGAGGAAGTGGAAGAAGAGATTGCCCGCATGAGCGAGGTGCTGTGCCAACATGGCGCGACTGCGATTGCGGTAAGCCAAAGCGAGGCCGAGCGCCTGCGCTTTTGGAGTGGCCGCAAAAACGCCTTCCCCGCTAGCGGCCGCATCAGTCCGGACTACATGTGCATGGACAGCACCATTCCGCGCAAACGCTTGGCCGACATCTTGTTGGCGATTGCGGAGATGGAAAAAAAATACCAGTTGCGCTGCGCCAATGTGTTTCACGCGGGTGATGGCAATTTGCACCCGCTGATTTTGTTTGACGCGAACGACCCAGACCAATTGCGCCGCTGCGAGCTGTTTGGCGCCGACATTTTGGAGACCAGTGTCGCCATGGGCGGCACCGTCACCGGCGAGCACGGCGTGGGCGTGGAAAAACTCAACTCTATGTGCGTGCAGTTCAGCGCCGCCGAAAACGCGCAAATGTTCGCCGTCAAGCGTGCCTTTGACCCGCAAGGCCTGCTCAACCCCGGCAAAGTCATTCCGACGCTGCAACGCTGCGCCGAATACGGCAAAGAGCTGGTGCGCGGTGGCAAGCTCAAACACCCGGATTTGCCGCGTTTTTAAGCATGGCCATCGCGGGGCATTTTGGATTCGCCTTGGCCCGGTGAAAGGGCGCGTTTCGCTGCGACAAGAGGCCTGCCAGAGTTGCTAACTAGGATTGCGTGACAATTGCGACTCGCGTGGGCTTAGGTACAGACCCTCAGGCCGCGTTGGACCCCGCGCTCGGATTTAACAAAAAGGAGACCCCACCGTGACCCATTTGCAAACCTTTTCCCCCCAGCCTCTAGACCGTCGTACCCTGTTGCAAGCGGTTGCCGCAGGCGCGGCAGGTCTGGCTTTCCCCGCCTGGTCGCAGGCTGCCTGGCCCGCTAAACCGGTGACCCTGGTGGTGCCCTTTCCCGCCGGTGGCGGGACAGACGCCTTTGCGCGCCCCATGTCGGCCCAGTTTGCGCGCTTGACCGAAAAGCAGTTGATCATCGACAACAAAGGCGGTGCCGGTGGCACGCTAGGTGCCGGTGTCGCGGCCAAAGCAGCGCCTGACGGCTACACCTTGTTCATGGGCGCGGTCCACCACACCATCGCCCCCAGCATGTACCCCAAGCTGGACTACGACTTGGAGCGCGACTTTGTGCCGCTCATCTTGGTGGCCGCCGTGCCGCAGGTGCTGGTGGTGAACCCGAAAAAAGTGCCCGCCGCCAACTACGCAGAATTTCTGGCCTTTGTGCGCAAAAACCCCGGCAAGCTGAACTACGGCTCGGCCGGTGGCGGCACCTCGCACCACCTCGCTGGTGAATTGTTTAAATTGCAGACCAATACTTTTCTTACCCACATCCCTTACAGGGGCGCGGGGCCGGCCTTGCAAGACCTGATTGCTGGTAATGTGGACATGATGTTCGACGGCTTGGGCTCATCGGCAGCGCATATCAAGGGCGGGCGCATCAAGGCCTTGATGGTTTCGGGCACCAAGCGCAACCCGGCGTTCCCGGACGTGCCGTGTTCTACCGAACTGGGCCTGCCCGATTACACCGTCAGCACCTGGTATGGCGTTTGGGCGCCCAAAGGTACACCGGCGGACATCCAGGCCCGCGCGATAGAAGAAATCCGCCGCGCCTGCCAGACCGACGAAGCCAAACTCACCTGGTCCAACCAGGGCGCAGATTTCCCCAACCTGGCGGGCGCGCAGTTTGACGGTTTCATCAAATCCGAATTGGCCAAGTGGTCTAAGGTGGTGAAGGCCTCGGGTGCCAAACTCGACTAATTGTTCCTGACCGGGCAGCCGCTTGCGTGGCTGCCCGGTTTGCGCCGGTGACCCGGCCTAGCACGCGCTATTCCATGCCCCAACACAATCTTTTTGCCGCACTGCGCGCCGCCTTTCCGCGCGATTTGGACCAGACGGCGGTGCAGACCGAAACCGGCCTGCATTACTCGTGGCGCGACCTGGACCGCGCGAGCGCCATGCTCGCCAATTTGTTGCAGTCGCTGGGTTTGCCCGCAGGCAGCCGCGTCGCCGCGCATGTGGATAAATCGGTGGAAGCGATGCTGCTCTACTTGGCAACGCTGCGCGCCGGTTATGTGTATTTGCCTTTGAATGTGGCTTACCAAAGCGCTGAGTTGCAGTACTTTTTGGGCAATGCCGAACCGGCGGTATTGGTTTGTAGCCCGCGCGATTTTGGCTGGGCTAGCAAGCTGGCGTTTCAGGCCGGTACGCAGTATGTGTTTACCCTGGACGATCAGCGTCAAGGCAGCTTGCTGCAACGCGCCGCGCAGCACAGCGATGTGCACACCATCGCGCCGCGCAAAGCGGACGACCTAGCGGCTATGGTCTATACCAGCGGCACCACAGGCCGCAGCAAAGGCGCCATGCTTAGCCATGGCAATTTGCTTTCTAACGCTAAGGTACTGAAAGACTATTGGGGCTGGACGAAAACAGGAGGCCCTGAGGGCCGTGGTGATGTGCTGATCCACTGCCTGCCCATCTTCCATGTGCACGGCTTGTTTGTCGCGCTGCACGGTGCGCTGCTCAATGGCAGCAAAATGATTTGGATGGCGCGCTTTGATCCGAAGCAGGTGCTGGCCTATTTGCCGCAAGCCACTGTCTTTATGGGCGTGCCGACTTTGTATGTGCGCTTGCTGAGCGAAGCCGGTCTCACGTCGCAGGCTTGCGCGAACATGCGTTTGTTTGTGGCAGGCTCTGCGCCCTTACTTTTAGAGACTTTCCAGGAATGGACGGCGCGCACGGGGCACACGATTTTGGAGCGCTATGGTATGAGCGAAACCGTCATGCTCAGTTCCAACCCCTATGCGCCGGACGCGCGCCATGGCGGCCAAGCCGAGCGGCGCGGAGGGACGGTGGGTTTCCCGCTTCCCGGCGTGCAATTGCGCGTTAGCAGCGGCGAAGGCAATGCCTGCGCCCTGGGCGAAGTGGGCAACATCGAAGTGCGCGGCCCCAATGTATTTAGCGGCTACTGGCGCATGCCCGAAAAAACTGCCGAAGAATTTACCGCCGACGGTTTTTTCAAAACCGGCGACGTGGGAATGGTGGATGCACGCGGCTACGTCAGCATTGTGGGGCGCAGCAAAGACCTCATCATCAGCGGCGGCTACAACGTCTATCCCGCCGAGATCGAGGGCTATATCAACGCCATGCTCGGCGTGGCCGAAAGCGCGCTGGTGGGCGTGCCGCACCCGGACTTTGGCGAAGTGGGCGTGGCCGTGGTGATTGCCAAGCCCGGTGCCGCGCCTGATGCGGATGCCATCGTCCAATCGCTCAAAGCAAATCTGGCGAATTTCAAAATCCCCAAGCGCTGTTTTGTGCTGTTCGAGTTGCCGCGCAACGCCATGGGCAAAGTGCAAAAAAACCTGCTGCGCCAGCAATACCAAAACTTGTTTACCGCTTAGGCGGTCTCTTATGCGCCAAGCCATACAAAACCTCGAAGAATCCAAAATCCGCGAAGTCGCCAATGCCGGTATGGGCCGCGGCGATGTGCTGGCCTTTTGGTTTGGCGAGAGTGACGAAGTCACGCCCGATTTCATCCGCCAGGCGGCCATCGAATCGCTGCAAGCTGGCGAGACTTTTTACAGCCACAACCTGGGCCTGCCCGCGCTGCGCGAAGCCGTAGCGCAGGCCATGGCTGAAAAGCATCCCGGTGCGCCGGGTAGCGCGGCCATTGGTGCCGAGCGCATCGCCATCACCACCGGCGGCGTCAATGCGCTGATGCTGGCGGTGCAAGCGGTAGTGGATGCGGGCGATGAGGTCGTCGCCGTCACACCGGTCTGGCCCAATTTGACAGCGCAGCCGCTGATTCTGGGCGCGCACTTGCGCACCGTGCCCTTGCGTCCGCAAGCCGGGGCCTGGACCTTGGATATGGACGCATTGCTCGCCGCCATCACACCGACCACCAAGCTGCTGATCGTCAACGCACCCAACAACCCCACGGGCTGGACTTTGAGCCGCGAAGAGCAGTCCGCCATCCTGGCCCATTGCCGCCGCACCGGCACCTGGATACTGGCCGACGAGGTGTATGAAAACCTGTATTTCGCACCGTCTGCCAACGCGTGCGCGCCCAGTTTTTTAGACATCGCTGAGCCTGAGGACAAACTCTTGGTGGCGCATAGCTTTTCTAAAAGTTACCTTATGACTGGTTGGCGGCTGGGCTGGATGGTGGTTCCGCCGTCTATGACAGGGGCCATGAGCAAGTTGATTGAATTTAATACCTCGTGCGCCAGCGTGTTTACCCAGCGCGCGGGCCTGGTGGCTTTGCAGCGGCGCGATGAAGTCACGCCGCGCGTGGTGCGCCATTTGCAAGCCTGCCGCGACACCTTGGTGCCGGCACTACAAACCATCCCTGGCCTGCAAGTAGCCAGCCCGCTGGGCGGCATGTACGCATTTTTCGAGTTGCCCGGCCACCCGGATTCCCTATCCACCGCCAAGCGCTTGGTGGCCGAGGCCGGGCTGGGATTGGCGCCCGGCGCCGCCTTCGCGCCCGAGGCCGGCAGTTGGCTGCGTTGGTGTTTTGCGTCCAAAGATTTAAATCGCCTCACGCAAGGCGTGGAGCGGCTGCGGGGCTGGTTACGCTAAACCGGCACCTCGCAAGTGCCAGCAGCATTTGCCAACTTACGTTGACCCCGTCGGGCTGGCCGCAGTTTGCGCCTAAGAAGGCCGTCTAAGCTGCTAAAACAAAGTCAAAACTTTGGGCTTCAAATTGTCTTTTTAAATACAATAAATATTAATTTTTAAAGTATTGTCTATAAATTTCTCCCCTGGTACTCGTCATTCGACGAAGTCATTTTCAAGGGGTCAATATGTTTAAATCGAAAACTTCGCGCCGTTTTTTATTGTTGGCCGCGGTTCTTACCTCTCTCACCTTAGTCGCTTGTGGTGGTAATACCTACAAGAACCAAGCCAACACCGTCACTCCCGCGCTGGGCGCCACTTATAACGCAGATGTCTATGTGTACGCAGCCGATGGAATTACCCTTTTAGGTCAAGGCAAGACCGGCGGCCTCAACGATGCCAATCCAGGCAAAGCCAATTTAACGCTCAGTGGTTACACAGCGGGAACGCCGGTGATTGTCAAAGTCGTCCTCGATCCTGCGAACAATGCCAGCTACTACGATGAGACTAAGCCGAGCGAAGTCTCAGTCAAGCCCACCTCCAAATTCACGATGCTGTCCATCCTGCCCTCCGCGACATCCGGGCAGGACTTCAGCGCCAATCCATTGACCAATATGGCGGCCAAGTTTGCGGGTATTTCGGCTGACAAATTGGGCGCCACCAAGCTGAGCACACCCTTGGTAGCAGACAAAGTGTTTGAGGGCGTGGCAAAGACCAATTTGGTGCTTGGCTTGCCTACTTCCACCAATATATTGGCGCCCGTTACGCCAGCGACTAAAACCAAGCCCACCCCCGACGGCACCCTGAGCAATTTGCTGGTGGTTATGGCCACTGCGTCATTGGGGCAGACGCTGGACCCTATTGAGCGTGCAGCAAATTTGACAAATGCCATCAAGTCTGATGGGACGATTGACACCAATAAGTCGTCCACATTTACCGAACTCAATGCCGCATTGATGAAAGTAAGCAATTTGGGCATCAGTGTCGCAGCGCCAAAAACTACGATCGACGACGCCACACTGAACGCCGCCAAGGAAGAAGCTAGCAAGGCTGTATCTAAATTTACAGGTTCCAACACTGGCGGTAATTAAGCTCGGATACCCACGGTTTTGCACCGACTGGCATTTCACTGCGCTCCCGCACCCCACCGGTCCGGGGGCGCTTTGCTTGTGGTCTGGGCGCTTGGCGCCCTCGCGTCTTCGCCATCGGCACTGGCGCAAAGCGCCTACACCCTCTCGCCCCTGGGCACCCGCGGCGCCATCAACACCCCCACTGCTGACGTGCTGCCTTGGGGTGACGCCGCAGTAGCCCTGGTCAACAGCAACCCAGAGACTAAAAACAAGCGCCCCGGTGTGGGCGAGTTTGGAAGCCTGGTGGGCGGCTTTGGTTTTCTGCCCGGTTTGGAAGGCGTCGCGCGGCTGGCCTATGCGGGCGATTCGCGG
>CAIPZV010000045.1 GCA_903869595.1 uncultured beta proteobacterium
ATATAGAACGCGAAGAGGCTGAACTTTTACCGATGGCCCAGCGACTGCTCAGCGATTCCGAACTGGACCGCATAGGTCTGGCAATGCGCACACGCCGAGGGGCTTTTGAAACACCCCTTGGTTCCAAAACTGAGGCGATGTGACTAAGATTGACTAGCCCCAACGGATCAATTTCGAGGTTATTCGACTTATCCTCTGTAAAAAAGCAGCATCCAGGTCAATCTTTCCGGTAATTTGGCGAGCGTGGGCCATAGAGCAATCCGTTATTTGGTACCCCCGTTGCAAGAAGCCTGGCCGTGGCGATACCGGCATACCTGTGGCCGTCGTCAAAAGTGCTGGCCAGAACCTGCTTAAGCATCACTACCGTATTTTTTAGTCATCTTTGGAAATCTCCTCGACCTAGCCATTTACTGTTGACGCCAACGTCAACTTGACCCAGGTCGCCGACGCCCTTTGTCCCAGCGCGATGACCTTGAACGCGTTACTGGATTAGGTACAGCAGCAGCCAATGGTGGGGCAGCCAAACGTCGGCGCCTGGTTCACAACTACTTCGGCGTCAACAGCGGGCACAGTCGGACAAATAGTTAGTCAAATCACCTTGCTTGGATCGTGCATAAACTATTTCCGCACCCTGTCATGCGGCCAGTCTTTCGATCCGCGGGCGTTTGACTTTACCCGCCTGGTACAAGTCATATTGAAGCTGCATGCCTGCCCATAATTCAACAGTGGTGCCGAATGCAGCGGCCAAGCGGTAGGCCATATCAGCCGAAATCCCAGACGCACCAGTCACTATGCGGTTCAGCGTCACACGGTTGACGCCCAATTTCACAGCAGCAGCAGTGACAGTCGTTTCACCCAAATATTCCCGCAGGACTTTGCCCGGGTGCGGCGGATTGTGCATTCGAGTCATCGTTTCACCTCAGTGGTAATCCAGGTAGTCCACCAAGACAGCGTCCGTACCTTCAAACATAAACACCATACGCCAATTTCCATTGACCGTAATCGCCCAATGTGCAGTTAAGTCTCCTTTGAGCTGGTGCAGCTTCCAGGCAGGTGCAGACATATCTTGCGGACTCATTGCCTGATCCAGCGCAGCCAGTTGCAATCGCAGTCTGCTTGCATGGGCAGGTTGAATACCGGCCTTGCTGCCTTCCCGGAATAAGCGTTCCAATCCTTTGTGTCGGAAACTTTTTATCATCGGTATATTGTAGCGTGTAGTGCATCTAACTACAATGCAAGCATCCTCAAAATTCCTATTTCTCCCAAACCTTTATCCAAATCGTCGTGAGGCCTCGGCGCCAACAATCATGACCTGTGATTCTGGTCAGTGGAATTTCTGGCGGCGCCTGATGGCCTTGGGCTTGGGGGATTAAAAAGTGACCTAAAAGTCTTGAGGAGAAAAAATATACCGACAATGCGAAAACGATCAGTGTTTGTAAGTCGCTGAAAGGTACAAAACCATGTCCCAGTGGCTATATGGTGGCGACATGGAGCTAAAACAAAAAAGCCCCGCTCTTGTGAAGCGAGGCTAAGTTGTTGTTTTATATGGGGTGGCTGATGGGGCTCGAACCCACGACAACAGGAATCACAATCCTGGACTCTACCAACTGAGCTACAGCCACCGTAGTCGGCCATTATAAACTGGCCTTGCCTTAGCAAGACCGCGCTGCCACCATTACTCGACAGCTGCAACAGTCGCGCTTGCGCCCGCTTGGGGCTTGGCTACTTTGATTTGCACCTTGAAGCGCTTTTTCAAGCCTTCGTAATACGCGTCCAATTCCGCACCGGCTAACCAGCGTGCCATTTGGCCGCGCTCTTGTTCTGCCACCGCAGGCTGTGGCGCGTTGCGGGGCAAGACCTTGTTCACGCGGGCCACGGCATAGCCTTGTGCGCCAAGGTCCACACCTAGCCAAACCGGCAATGCGGAAGTATCCGCGCGCATGACGGCATCCATCAGCGCCGGGCTCATGCCGGGCACAGGTTGGTCGCGGCCCAGTACGGTCGCTGCGCCGAGCTTGCCTTCATCGGCTTGCTTTTTCCAATCCGCCAGCTTGGCTTCGCCTTCTTTTTTAGCCATTTCCTGGGCGCGTGATTGCACCAGGCGCGCTTTCACTTCCGCCTTGAATTCGTCCAGCGGGCGGGTGCGCGCCGGGTAGTGCTTGCTGATGCGTGCCGCAACCATCTGGCTGGGGCCGGTTTCTATGGCTTCGGTATTGTGTTTTTTCTCGATCGCGTCGGCGCTGAACAGAGCGGCCAGCAGTTTGGCGTTGGCAAGCGGACCGGCGGTGCCATTGCCCGGGGTTTTCGGCACAGCATTAGCACTTTGGATGCTCAGCTTCAGGCGATCGGCGGCGGCTTGCAAGCTGTCCGCTTGTTCATAGACGGCGTTGGTAAACACCTCGGCCTGCTCAGCAAATTTCTTCTGTGCCTGTTGGGTTTTCAATTCGGCTTCCAACTTCTCGCGCATGCTGTCAAAGCTGGGGGCGGCAGGTGTTTTGATGTCAGTCAAGCGGATGATGTGATAGCCGAAGTCACTTTCCACCAGGCCACTGATCTCGCCTTTTTTCAGCGCAAACGCACTTTCCTCAAAAGGCTTGACCATGGCGCCACGTGCAAAGAAATCCAGGTCACCGCCTTTGGCTGCGGAGCCGGGGTCTTGCGAATACTTGGTAGCCAGTTGGGCAAAACTATCCGGTTTCGCTTTGACTTTGTCCAGCACATCTTGCGCCAGCGCCTTGGCTTTCTCTCGTTCGGCGACGGGCATGTCTTTAGACGCGTTAATCAGGATATGGCTGGCGCGGCGCTCTTCTTTGGACTGCAGGCGTGCCGTGTTTTGCTCGTAATAAGTGCGCACATCGGCTTCGGGCACGCTGATCGACTTTTTCACTGCTTCCAGGTCAAAAACCAGGTACTGCACATCGGCCGTCTCGGGCGCTTGGAACAGCCCGCTATTGGCCTTGTAATAGGCCTCGATGTCAGCGTCGCTGGTTTGCACTTTCGCCGCGAAATCTGACGGGCTAAAACGCACCAGCTGCACATCGCGCCGCTCAAAAAACGCATTTAAAGCCATATCCGCCACGGCCTTGGGCGCAAACGCGGTACTGCTCAAACCCGACTCCACTTGCCGCAGCGACAAGTCCTGGCGGATACGCGCTTCCAGACCGGCGGTGGTCAAGCCCTGGCTGGCGGCAATTTGTTCGTAGCGCTCTTTGTCGAAGCTGCCATCGGGCTTTTTGAGTGAGGCGATGGCGGGGATCTGCTGCAACTCGCGCGCCAGACGCGCATCGGTGATGGGCAGCAAGGACGCGCCGACAGCCTCGTTCATCACGCGCTCGCGCACCAGGCGCTCCAGCGTGACGTAGCGCGCTTCGGGGGAATCCATCATCTTGGCATCGAGCTCGGGGCGTGAAGCGCGCAGGCGATCGACTTCGTTTTTATGGGCAGCGTCCCATTCGGCCTGCGTGATGCTGTAGCTGGCAACTTTGGCCACCGCAGCGCCGGAACCGTTGACACGGCGGTATCCGTCCACACCCACCAGCACGAAAGCGGGAATGATCAACAAGAACATGACAAACATCATGATTTTGTTGTGCTTGCGAACGAATTCAAACATGCGCTATCTCCAGGGACTCACAAAAAAGGCGAACCTGCGGTTCGCCTTGTGCCGGTTAGGGTGGTGGGTGATGACGGGCTCGAACCGCCGACCTACGCCGTGTAAAGGCGCCGCTCTACCAACTGAGCTAATCACCCCACCTGAACTACTAATCTGTCGCCAGCGGGCTGCACACTTTGCTGCTAAACCAAGCCTACTGACTGCGGCGGCGATTTTATCGCCGCGTCCCGGCCAGGCCTGCCTTTGAGGATGTCTGGCCAGCCCGCGCGGGCGAGTCGGCGATTCTATGCGCAAACGCCCAGGCGCCAACCAAAGGCGCCTAGTGGCTGCGGGCGCGTATTTCGGGAAGTGCTTTTTGCAGGTAATAGACCATAGACCAGACGGTCAGCACCGCAGCCACCCAGATCAGCCAGGTGCCGCACCAATGGGTATCGAGCACGCCAAACAACATACCGTCAAACAGCAAAAACGGGATGGCGACCATTTGCACCACCGTCTTGAGCTTCCCAATCACGTGCACCGCCACGCTTTTGGTGGCGCCAATGCGCGCCATCCACTCGCGCAAAGCCGAAATCGCAATCTCGCGCCCGATGATGATCAGCGCCACAAACACATCGGCCCGCTGCAAATGCACCAGCACCAGCACGCAGGCGCAGACCAGGAATTTATCAGCCACCGGGTCTAAAAAGGCGCCAAAGGAAGAGGTCTGGTTCAGTTTGCGCGCCAAATAACCGTCCAGCCAGTCAGTCATTGCAAACAGCACAAACATGACGGTGGCGATCAGGTTTTTCTCGGGTGCTGTGGCAAAAGTCTCGGGCGCGTAGAACACTCCAACGATAAGCGGAATCGCAAAAATACGCGTCCAAGTCAGTATCGTGGGGATGGTCAGAAACATGCGCGCGATTGTGGCACGGGGAATATGACAGGGCGGGCCGCTCAGTGCAGGGCGCGGTAAATTTCTTCGGCCAACTCCGGGGAGATGCCGTCCACCGAGGCCAAATCTTTGGCACTGGCCTGGGCCACGCCACGCACTCCGCCAAAGCGCTGCAACAGCTTGGCCCGGCGCTTGGGGCCCACGCCGGGGATTTCTTCTAACTTGCCACCATCGACCCGCACCCTTGCCCGCTGGGCGCGCATGCCGGTAATGGCAAAGCGGTGCGCCTCGTCGCGGATCTGGGCTACCAGCATCAGCGCCGCCGAGTCCGCGCCCAAATACGCCTTGTCGCGCCCGTCGGCAAACACCAGTTCTTCCAGCCCCACTTTGCGCCCCTCGCCTTTTTCCACGCCCACGATCAGGGCTAGCTCCAGGCCTAGCTCGACAAACACCTCGCGCGCCATAGACACCTGGCCTTTGCCGCCATCGACCAGCACCAAATCCGGCATACGCTCCTGGGCTGAAGGTAGCCGCCCCTCGTGCTTAGCCTGGGCCAGCGCCTCGGCGACTTTGCCGTAGCGCCGCGTCAGCACCTGGCGCATGGCGGCATAGTCGTCGCCAGGGGTAATGTCTTCGATGCGGTAGCGCCTGTACTGGGCGTTTTGCATGGCGTGCTGCTGAAATACAACGCAGGAGGCTTGGGTGGCTTCGCCTGCGGTATGCGAAATATCAAAACATTCGATGCGCAGGGCTGCCAAGTCTTCCATAGCCAGGTCCAGCGCCTCGGCCAGGGCGCGCGTGCGGGCTTGCTGTGAGCCTTCTTCGGCCAGTAAGCGGGCCAATTGCAAAGCAGCATTGGTTTGCGCCATGTCCAACCAGGCGCGGCGCTGCTCGCGTGGCTGGTGGATTGCACTGACCTTGAAACCATGTTGCTCCGACAAGGCTGCCAGCAAACTTTTGTCCACTGGCTCGCTCACCACCAGCACCGCTGGCATGGGCACGCCCAGATAGTGCTGCGCCAAAAAGGCCTCCAGTACCTGTGACTCGGGGCTTTGTGGTGTGTCCGAGGCGCCCTCGTCGTCCAGCAGCACGGCGGACTCTTCTACATGCACCGGAAAGTAGGGTCTATCGCCCAAGTGCCGCCCGCCGCGCACCATAGCCAGGTTGACACAAGCCTTGCCGCCCTGCACTTTCACGGCCAGGATGTCCACATCGCGGTCGGACACGTTGTCCACCGATTGCTGGTGCAAGACATTGGAAAGCGCCGCCACCTGGTTGCGCAACTTAGCGGCCTGCTCAAACTCCAGGCGTTCGGCATGCGCCATCATGCGCGCCTCCAGGGACTTGAGCACCTCTTGCGCATCGCCTTGCAAAAAGCGCTGGGCGTCGCGCACGTCCTGGGCATAGTCCGCCGCGCTGACATGGCCCACGCAAGGCCCGGAACAGCGCTTGATCTGGTAAAGCAAACAGGGGCGCGTGCGGTTGCTGAACACCGAGTCTTCACAGGTACGCAGGCGAAACACTTTTTGCATCAGCAATATCGCCTCCTTCACTGCCCAGGCGCTGGGGTAAGGGCCAAAGTAGTGGTGTTTTTTCTCCACCCCGCCCCGGTAATAGGCTACGCGGGAAAACTGCTGGGGGTCTGTGCCCGGCCTGCCGCTTTTACGCGCGCCCGTGTCTGGCGCCGGCTCGGGCTTGGCGGCGGTCATCTTCAAATACGGGTAGCTCTTGTCGTCCCGAAACAGTATGTTGTACTTGGGGTTAAGCGTCTTGATGAGGTTGTTTTCCAGCAGCAGCGCCTCGGCTTCGGAGCGCACCACAGTGGTTTCCATGCGCACAATCTTGCTGACCATATGCCCAATACGCGTACCGCCATGGTTTTTCTGGAAATAGCTGGCCACCCGCTTTTTCAGGCTGATAGCTTTGCCCACGTACAGCACGTGGTCCTGCGCGTCAAAGTAGCGGTACACGCCGGGCAATGTCGGCAAAGCCGCCACGTCGCGCAGCAAGGCTTCGCTATGGAGAGGGGTGTCGGGCGTGGTCATGTGCGTATTGTCAGAGCATTCAGCGCGCGCGGCGTCCCGCGACTGGCGAGCCCACCTTTTTACCAACTAATGGCAACTGGGACAATGGCGCGATGATGATCCACCACCCGTCCAAGGACCCAAGCACTGCCGACGCCAACGATGCGGTGCCATCGCTTGCGCCGCAAGTGCGGGGCAGCGCCGAACCCTTGCTCTGGGACATTTTTTGCCAAGTCATAGACAACTATGGCGACGTCGGCGTGTGCTGGCGTCTGGCGGCCGATCTGGCCCAGCGCGGGCATAGCGTGCGCTTGTGGCTGGACGATAAGCGGGCTTTGCAGTGGATGGCGCCAGGGGCGGCGCAAGGCGATTGGCCGGGCATTAGCGTGCATGACTGGCCGTCGGCCCATTCGGGGGCCTCGAGTCCGGCGCTGCCGCTGGCCGACGTGTGGATTGAAGCTTTTGGCTGCGATATTCCACTAGTCTGGCTGCAAACCCAGGTGCAAGCAGCCAAGACGCAGGCGCGGCGCCCCGCTTGGATCAATTTGGAGTACCTGAGCGCCGAGCTCTTTGCGCTGCGCAGCCACGGCCTGCCCTCGCCGGTATTGCAAGGCCCGGCCAAGGGCTGGACCAAGTATTTTTTCTATCCCGGTTTCAGCCCGGCCAGCGGCGGTTTGTTGCGCGGCGCCTTTGCACAAACCGGGGCCGCCTCCTGGTCCGAACCGGAACTAGCCGCGTTTGCACCTGGAGCATCCGGGGAACACACCGTACTGCTATTTGCTTACGCCAACGCACCCATTGCCGCCTTGCTTGAAGCCCTTCACCGCAGCGCGCAAGCTGTGCAATTACTGGTCGCGGCCGGGCAAAGCACTGACGCGGTGCTACTTGCGTTGGCTGCACTGCGCAGCACGGTCGGCGCCTCTGAAAGCGCGAACCTGGGTACCGCAAACAGCACCACCTTCAGCTCGGGCGATATTCCAACGGCACCAACCAAATCCACCGCTGCCTGCCTGGAGGAATGGCACTGGGGCCCGCTGCGCCTGCGCTTTCTGCCCTTTCTGCCGCAAAGCACTTTCGACCAATTGCTAGGCCTTTGCGACCTTAATCTGGTGCGCGGCGAGGACTCACTGGCCCAGGCGGTGCAGGCTGGCAAACCTTGCGTCTGGCAGATTTACCCCCAGGACGATGGCGCCCATGCGCCCAAACTACAGGCCTATTTGGACGCCATAACCGCCGATGCACCCTTGCGCGCCTGGCATCGCTTCTGGAACGCCACGCCTGCCGCCGCCCAAGCGGAGCCCGGCTTGACCTGGCCCTGGGAGCCCGATTCCACCTGGCCGCAAAACGCCCATGCCCTTGCCACCCAGCTGGCGCAAAACAAGGATTTGTGCAGCCAATTGATCGAATGGGCCTTGCAGCGCGCCACCAAACCGACCAGCGGGTAGGCCTGAAACCTGCGCCCATCCGTGGGCCAAGACGCGCCCAAGGCAGCGGCCAACACAGGCCTAGCAATGGATTCGCGATAAAATAGCGGGCTTTGCTGGTGAATTATGCGTTTTGGCGCTGCACCACGCCCCGCCGCATTTCGCGGTCTAAGGCTGCCTCTAGCGGCCCCCCAATCTGACGGATTGTTTATGAAAATTGCCCAGGAAATTCGTGCCGGTAATGTGATCATGCACGGCAAAGACCCAATGGTCGTTCTGAAAACCGAATACAGCCGTGGCGGCCGCAACTCGGCCACTGTGCGCATGAAGCTCAAAAGCCTGATCGCCAACTTCGGCACCGAAGTGGTGTTCAAAGCAGACGACAAAATGGACCAGGTCATCTTGGACAAAAAAGAGTGCACTTACTCTTACTTTGCCGACCCCATGTATGTCTGCATGGATGCGGACTTCAACCAGTACGAAGTCGAAGCCGAAAACATGGGCGATTCGCTCAGCTACTTGGAAGACGGCATGGAAGTGGAAGTCGTTTTTTACGACGGCAAAGCTATCTCGGTCGAATTACCCACCAGCGTGGTGCGCGAAATCACTTGGACCGAGCCCGCCGTCAAAGGCGACACCTCGGGCAAGGTTTTGAAGCCCGCCAAAATTGCTACCGGCTTTGAAATCGGCGTGCCAATTTTTGTGGCCCAAGGCGACAAAGTTGAAATCGACACCCGCACCGGCGAATACCGCAAGCGCGTCTAAGCCAGGGCTCTGGCCCAAGCCGCTCCAAGCCCCTTCGGGGGCTTTTTTTATGCGCGCAAGCGCCAGGCGCTGCGGGCACCCAAAGCCACCAGGGTGCCCACGGTCCAAAATACGACGCTCACACCGACCACCGCACCGGCGCTGCCAAAGAGCAAAGGCATGACCACGCTGGAAAAATTTATCGTCGTCAGGCGCAAGCCAATGGCCTGCCCGTGCTGGGCATGCGGCGTGATCTGGTGCAGCGTGCTCATGATCATCGGCTGCACCGCGCCCAGTGCGATACCTAGAATGACCGAGCACACACCCATACCCCAGGCGGAATGCATGAAGGGATAAACCAGGAACAAACCGGCCGTCAGCACCATCGACGCGGTGAGCGCATGCCACTCTTTGACCTGTGCGGCGGCAATGGGAATCAACAATCGCACCCCCACGGCGGCTACGGCGAATCCGCCCAAAATCGTACCTATCACCGAAGCGCTGAGCGCGCGTTCATGGCCCAGCACAGGCACCACAAAGGTATGTACATCCCAGCACGACGATAAAAGCCAGTTCACCATCAGCAATCGGCGCATGGGCGGCGATTGGAGCAAATACCAGGCGGAGGTCTGCGGGCCTGTGGCGGGCGTCACCGGCTCTAGCTCGGGTACGCCCCGGATACACCAGGCGCTGAGCAAAGGCATGCACAGCGCAAATAAAAATGCCGCCCTAAAGCCCGGGTGCGACAAGCCTTCGGGCATGGCCAGCGCGCCGTAGTCGATGAGCACACCCGCTGCTACTGCCCCAAAAAAATTGGATACCGCCGGCCCGATAGCCAGCCAGCTGAACACGCGGCGCAGCTCAGCCGTATCGCGCGCAGCGCGCCCCACATGGCGCTGCAAAGCGACCGATGCAATGCCGCTGGCCGCGCCCATGCACAGCGCGCTCGCGCACATCACTTCAAACACCGGCAACACCAGCGACAGCGCGGCGCCCGCCAAGGCAGAGAGCACCGCCAAGCGCACGGGCTGCTGCAAGCCATGGCGGTCCGCATAGCGCCCGGCGGGTAAGGATAAAAACACCTGGCTGAGCGAAAACAGGGACAGCAGCAAACCCACGTGCCAGGGGCTATGCCCCATGCGCAGTGCCAGTAACGGAGTCGCCATGCGCATCGCGACCATGGCGGAATGCAAAAAAATATGCCCGGCGATCAGACGGGGCAGCCAGCCGCCGCGCATACTGGCCTGCGTGCTCCCCGCTTCATTCGATAACACAGCACCGGTGCTGACCTGCGGCGCGGGTTCGCTCACGTCTGCGAATGCCCGTCGTCGCTGTCGAAGTCCTTATCCAGCGGTATCAGGCCGGTGGCCTGCGCTTCGGGCAAGCCCTCCACTTTTTTCAGCGCCCGGCCCATGGCGCGGCTGCGCACCTCGGCGTTGTCTAGGGTTTTGAGCACGGTTTCGGTTTGCGACTTGACCTTGGCCAGCACGTCGCCAAACTTGCCAAACTCGGTCTTGACCGCCCCCAGCACTTGCCAGACCTCGCTAGAGCGCTTTTCCAGGGCCAGCGTGCGAAACCCCATTTGCAACGAGCTGAGCATGGACAGCAAAGTGGTGGGCCCGGCCAGCGTGATACGGTGATCGCGCTGCAAAGACTCCATCAAACCCGGACGGCGCAATACCTCGGCGTACAAGCCTTCGGTGGGCAAAAACAAAATCGCAAAGTCGGTGGTGTACGGCGGCTCGATGTACTTGTCGGCAATCGACTTGGCTTCCAGGCGGATGCGCAGTTCCAGCGCTTTAGCCGCCGCTTCGGCATCGGCGAAATGCGCCCGGCCTTGCGCGTCCAGCAAACGCTCGTAATCCTCGTTCGGAAATTTGGCGTCAATCGGCAGCCACAGCGGCGTGCCGTCCTCGGCCTTGCCCGGCAGCTTGATGGCAAAGTCCACCACGTTTTTACTGCCTGGCCGGGTGGCTACCTGGGTGGCGTACTGGTCCGGCACAAACACTTGCTCCAGCAAAGCGGCCAACTGGGCCTCGCCAAAAATGCCGCGCGTTTTGACGTTGCTGAGCAAGTGCTTCAAGTCGCCCACGCCCTGGGCCAGGGTTTGCATTTCGCCCAGCCCTTTGTGCACTTGCTCCAGCCGGTCGGCCACTTGCTTGAAGCTCTCGCCCAAGCGCGCCTGCAAAGTGGTTTGTAGCTTCTCATCTACCGTGGCGCGCATTTCGTCCAGCTTGGCGGCATTGGTGGTTTGCAATTGCATGAGCTGCGCTTCCAGCGTGGTACGCACTTCGGCCAGGGTGCGGGCGCTGGTTTCACCCAGCTCAGCGATGCGCCGCGCATTGGATTCGCTTAGGGCGCCCAGCTGCGTGCTCAAGGTGTCAGACAGGTTTTTTTGTAAAACTGCCAGTTGCTGGCCAAAGGCGTCAATCTGGGTGTTTTGCGTGCGGGTGGCTTCGGCGCTTTGTTGGGTGAGGGTTTGCTGAAAAGTCGCCATGCTTTGAAAGGCCTCCTGGCGGCTGTCGCGGGCGGACTCGGCCAAGTCCCGGCGCAGTTCGCGCTCTAAGCGGTCTAGGCGCTCGGCCTGGGCTTGCAGCCCGGCCAATACCAACTGCGTGGCCTGCGCGGCTTGCTCCGTTTGTGCCGCACCGGCCCCCCTGCGCAGCAAT
>CAIPZV010000046.1 GCA_903869595.1 uncultured beta proteobacterium
CTGGAAGGCTGCGCTGAATCGGTTTAGTATTGAGTTTGAGGACCGGGTCCCTCAGCAATGACCCTTAACTCCGTTTACACAAAAATTCGGACACCCTCATAGCTGGGCGCAAACTCAGGTACGAGTTGCATGCGCACCCTCGCTGCTAAGCCTCGCCACCCTGTCTGCCCCCTTTGTGGCAGCCTGCGAATGCGTTACCAAAACCAAGGCAGCACCGTGTTGCCGGGTTTGGGCGATCAGGGCGTCCATGACCAAGGTGGCGGTGTCCGGGTCCAGGTTGCCAGTTGGCTCATCGGCCAATAGCAAGGCCGGGCGGTGTACCAGAGCACGGGCAATCGCGACGCGTTGCAGTTGCCCGCCGCTCAGGGTTTGCGGCAGACGCGCACCCATGTCGCCCAGGCCCACGGCATCCAACATGGCTTGTACGCGCTGTGGGTCGGGCGTGCCTAGCAGCAGCAAGGGTAGGCCTACGTTTTGCGCCACGTCCAAGTGTGGCAGCACATGAAAGGCCTGGAATACAAAGCCAATGTGCTGGCGCCGCACGGCCGCCAGCGCGGTGTCGCTGAGTTCGCCCAGGTCTTGGCCTTGCAGCAGTACGCGGCCACTGTCCCAAGTGTCTAATCCGGCCATGCAATTGAGCAAGGTGGATTTGCCCACGCCCGAATCGCCCATGATGGCGACAAATTCGCCCGCGCCTACGGTAAGCGACACATCACGAAACACCGGTTTGTCGCCGTAGCTTTTGCACAGCGATTCAATGTGCAGGGTCATAAAGCAGTTCGTTGTAAAGACAATGGAGCTAGGGGTGTGGCGTGCATATCAGCAGTGCATACACCTGCGGGAGCAGGTAAATGCCAAAGCCGCGAAAGACACTGCAAGCGCCGCACGCCCATCCGCAGAGCGCAGGCCTTGCGGCATGCCCGGCCCAATTGCTGTACGCTGGTGGCTCATACGGTAGCCGCTCTCACCAAGCGCCGGGCCGTGCGCAGGGTGGTGGCCAGCGCATCGGCGTGGTCGCAAGCAATCACATGGCGCTGGGGCATAGCGCGCAACCAGGTAATCTGGCGCTTGGCCAATTGGCGCGTAGCAAAAATACCTTTATCGCGCAGTTGCGCTGCGGGTGATAGGCCGTCCAGCACCTCCCATACCTGGCGGTAGCCCACGCATCGCATGGCAGGCAACGCGGCATGCAAATCGCCGCGTGCGCGCAGGCCTTGCACTTCTTGCACCAGGCCTTGCGCCAGCATGGCGTCAAAGCGCTGGGCGATGCGTGCATGCAGCCAGGCGCGGTCTTGCGGCTCTAGCGAAATTAGCGGTGCTTGGGGATTGGCTTGGCCTTTAGCTGTTGCGCCGACCAGGTCGGAGGTTTGGCTGCGCAATTGCAAATGCGAAAGCGGCACGCCCGCGCTACGCCACACCTCCAGGGCGCGGCCAATGCGTTGGCTGTCGGCTGGGGCCAGGCGCGCGGCGGTGGTCGGGTCCACATGCGCAAGTTGGGCATGCAGGGCGGGCCAGCCCAGGGCCCGGGCCTCTTGCTCAATCGCGGCGCGGATGGCCGGATCGGCTGCGGGCATGGCATCCAAGGGATCGAACAAGGCCTTGAAATACAACATGGTGCCGCCCACCAGCAAAGGCAACTTACCGCGCGCGTTGATGGCGCGAATCAGGCTGGCGGCGTCGCGCGCAAACTCGGCGGCGTTGTAGGCGTGCAGCGGGTCGCGGATATTGATTAAGTGGTGCGGTACCGCCGCCAGTTCATGCGCTGCCGGTTTGGCTGTGCCAATGTCCATGCCTTGATAGACCAGGGCCGAATCGACGCTGATGATTTCGCAATCGAATTCGCGTGCAATCGCCAAGGCCGCCGCTGTCTTGCCCGCAGCGGTAGGACCGGCAATGGAGAGGTAAAACGGCAGCGGGTCTTGCATGGGCGAGGTGTTGGTCAATGTACTTGTGGAGGGCTCGATGCCGACCCGGACGCGTCCGCTGCCAAAACACCGTCTACGCCGCTCGCAGCATCGGCACAACGCTGATCGGCAATCACCTTGAGCATGACCAGCAAGCCCAGCGCGGCCACCATCAGGGCTACGACCAGTGCAATCCAAAAACCGGTGGCCTGCATAGCCGCGGCCGGGCGCCAAGGTGCCCAATCGGGCGCAACACCCAGCACATAGCCCAAAGGCAGGGACACCAGCCAAAAAGCCGTCAGGTGCAGCAGCATGGGCGCGCGCGTCACCTTATAGCCGCGTATCGCGCCGCTCAGCACCACTTGCGCCGAATCTGAAAACTGAAACACCGCCGCGAAAAACAAAAGCGGAATGGCCACTGCCAGCACCGCCGCGTCTTCGGTATAAAACTGCGCAATCTGCGCGCCGAAAACGCCGGTAAATAAAGCCGATGCCGTGGCAAACACCATGGCCGTGCCCAAACCCACCCAAGCGCGATAGCGCGCGCCTTGGGCATCGCCCGCGCCCAGCGACTGGCCCACGCGGGTCAGCACCGCCACGCTCAGGCTCATGGGCACCATGAACAGCAGCGACGCAAAATTCAACGCGATCTGATGCGCTGCCACCTGCGCGCTGCCAAAGCGTGCTACCAGCAGGGCGATCAAAGCAAACGCGCTGGTCTCTGCAAAAAATGTCAGTCCAATCGGCAGTCCCAATCGAAACAGTGCCACCTGCATAGGCCGCTGCGGCCATTCGAAATGCGTAAACGGATAGGTGGACCGGTGCGCCGCGCTGCGGCTAATCCATAGCAGCATGCCCAGCAAGTTGAACCACACCGACACCAGCGTAGCCCATGCACAACCCAAACCGCCTATGGGCGCAAAGCCCAGATGCCCAAACACCAATACCCAACTGAGCAGCACATTGAGCGCCAGTGCCAGCAGCGCCACCACCATCATGGGCTTGGTCTGGTTGATGCTGGCGCTGTAGCCGTAAAGCACACGGTAAGCGGCATAGGCTGGCAGGCCAAAACTGGTGATCAGTACAAAATTTTGCGCGACGAAGCGGGTGTGATCTTCTAGCGTCATCCACGCAAAAATGAGTTGCGTGGACTGCAACACCACCGTAGCAATCAGCCCCAGCAATAGGCTTTTCCAAAGCGCCTGGCGCACCACATGCGGCACTTGGGCCAACTGCTGCGCGCCCACATGATGCGCTACGGTTGGGTTGACCGACATCAAAAGGCCTATCAGCGTAATGATGACGATATTCCACAAAGATACGCCCAGCGACACACCCGCCAAGTCTTGCGCCGACACATGGCCAGACATCGCCACCGCCGCTACCGACATACCGATGTTGGCCAACTGCCCCACCAAAATCGGCCAGGCCAAAGCCCATAGCGCACGCACTTCGTCGCGAAAAACAGGTTGGGAGGGCGGGAGGGCCGGCGTGGCCAATGGTGGATGCATGCTCGGGGGATGCGCCTTAGCGTCCGCGCATAAACCACTTGTCCAGCTCCGCCACGCTGATCTGCCGCCAGGTGGGGCGGCCGTGGTTGCATTGGTCGCTGCGCTCGGTGTGTTCCATTTGGCGTAACAAGGCGTTCATCTCGTCGATGGTCAGGCGCCGGTTGGCGCGCACTGCGCCGTGGCAGGCCATGGTGGACAAAATTTCATCTTCGGCCCGCGCTAGTACGGTGCTGGCGTCGTGCTGCGCCAGTTCGGCCAGCACGCTGCGCGCCAGGGCTACGGCGTCGCCCTGGGCCAGCGTGGTGGGTACGGCGCGAACCGCCAGCGTCGTGGGCGAGAAGGCACTGACTTCCAGACCCAGCGCATGCAAGGTGTCGGCATGCGCTTCGGCGGTGGCAGTTTCTTCGGCGGTGGCGGCAAAGGTGGCGGGAATCAGCAGGGGTTGGCTGGCCATGGACTTGACTTGCGCAGTATCTGTTTGGCGGGCATTCAATTGCGTTTTGAGACGCTCATACACAATGCGCTCGTGCGCGGCATGCATATCGACCACGATCAGGCCTTGCGCGTTTTCGGCCAGTATGTAGATGCCTTGCAACTGCGCCAGCGCGCGGCCCAGCGGCCAGTCTTGCGCGTCCGTATGCGTTGCTTCCCGCGCCTGGTAGGCCGCGTCAGAATACGGCGCATCCCCTGCGCTTTGTGTTGTCCATGCGTTGGGGTCTGCGCCCTGCGTTTCAAAGGCGCTGGTATGGCTCGAAGTACCCGATGCGTTTTGCCACAAAGCACTTACGTCGCTGACGCGGTGCCCCACGTTCTCATGGGGCGCAAACGCCATGCCTTGTTGGCGCATCAACAAAGGGAAATTCGGTGATGCCGTAGCCCCCGGCGCGCTGCGACCGCTTGCCGCGCTGTAGGCGTTTTGGCTGCTAGCTATAAACCCCGCATCGGGCTTGAGCAAACTGCCCCAAGCGCTATCGCCGGCCGCTTGCGCCACCTCGCCGACAGCGCGGCCAGCGCGCGGCAGCGCCAGTGCTTCTTCGGCGGCGTGGCGCACCGCTTGGTGCACTTCGCGGCTGTCCCGAAAGCGCACTTCGATTTTGGTGGGATGCACATTCACGTCCACGCGCGTCGGGTCCATGTCCAGGTAAAGCGCATACACCGGTTGGCGCTGCCCGTGCAGCACGTCTTCGTAGGCGCTGCGCGCGGCGTGGGTGAGCACTTTGTCGCGCACAAAGCGGCCATTGACGTAGCAAAACTGCTGGTCGGCGCGCGCGCGGGCGGCGTCCGGTATGCCGACGCGGCCCCATACCCGCATGCTGCGCGCGCCCCGGCCGCTAGGGTCTTGCGGGCCGGGGGCGCTGCGCCAATCGACGGCTATCGATTGCGCTAAAAAATCACTACCCAATACATCGGCCAGGCGCCTATCCAGCGCGGCGCGTTGGCTGGCCCGAAGCGCATCGGTGCCATCCGCTTCGCCCGCTGCGCCATCCGATGCGCGCAAGTTCAGCGCGCTATCGCTATGCGCACGCCATTGCTCCACCAGCTTGCCTTCGTGCCAAATCGCAAAACCCACATCGGGCCGCGCCAGCGCGTGGCGGCGCACGGCTTCTATGCAATGGGCTAATTCGGTGGCATCCGTTTTTAAAAATTTACGCCGCGCCGGGGTGCTGTAAAACAATTCTTTCACTTCCACCGTGGTGCCGGTTTCGCGGGCCACGGGGCGCAATTCGCCGCTGCGCCCGTCCAGCAAAAAGGCTTGCGATTGGCCCATCGCGCGCGACAAGATGGCGCAGTCCGCAATCGCGTTAATAGCGGCCAGCGCCTCGCCCCGAAAGCCCATGGTGGCCACCGATTCCAGGTCTTGCAAATTACCGATCTTGCTGGTGGCGTGGCGCTCAAAAGCCAGCGGCAATTCGGCCCGCTCTATGCCCATGCCATCGTCTTCCACGGCAATCAGGCGTACGCCGCCGGCCAGCAAGCGCACCGTCACCTGGCGCGCTCCCGCATCAAGCGCGTTGTCCACCAATTCACGCACTACAGAAGCCGGGCGCTCTACCACTTCACCGGCCGCAATCTGGCTGATCAAGGTGTCGGGCAGAGGCCGTATGGGCTTGCGGGGGCTGGGGTTGGGGGCGTTCACGCGGAGATTGTAGGTGGGGGGTGGCGGCGATAATGCCCGAATGGAACTTGCCGCTACCTTGCTCGACTTTGTCTTACACGTTGACCGTTACTTGGAAATGTTTGTCAGCAACTACGGCCTGTGGGTGTATGCGCTGCTGTTTCTGATCATCTTTGTGGAGACCGGTCTGGTCGTCATGCCCTTTTTACCCGGCGATTCGCTGCTATTTGTGGTGGGTGCCATGTGTGGCGTGGGCTTGATGGATTACCACATCGTCGTGCCTTTGCTTTTGGCGGCGGCGGTACTGGGCAACCAGACCAATTACACGATAGGACGCTACTTTGGCGCGCGGGTGTTTCAGTGGGAGAACTCGCGCTTCTTTAACAAAGCCGCCTTCGACCAAGCACATGCGTTTTACGAACGCTACGGCGGCATCACCTTGGTGGCTGCGCGCTTCATGCCTTTTGCGCGCACCTTCGCGCCTTTTGTGGGTGGCGTGGCGCACATGACGCGCGCTAAGTTCACTTTCTACGATGTGCTGGGAGGCTTCCTCTGGGTCGTCGGCATCGTGACCGTCGGCTATTTCTTTGGCAACCTTCCCTGGGTCAAGCAGCATTTAGACAAAATCATTTGGGCGCTGATTTTTGTGCCGGGCTTGTTGGTGCTGGTGGGGAGTTGGCGGGCGCGGCGTAATGCGGTGGTGCCGAATGCGCAGCAAGTTAATTCCTAAGCCCGCGCCAGCGCCACATCCACCGCCTGCCGACTGGCCCACCAGCTCACCAACATGGCAGCCAGCAGGGCGGCCAGGCCAAACCAGTGCAGGTCTAGCATGCGGCCTTGGGCAATCAGCCAGCCGCCGCTGGCAGCGCCCATGGCCTGACCGGCGTACATGGCCGAGCTATTGAGCGCTATCGAGGCCGAGGCCAGCGCAGGCGCGATGCCCGCCAAGCGTGCCTGCTGCGCGGAGTTGGAGGCAAAGCAGCCCAGGCCCCAGGGCAGGACGATAAGAGCGGCCAGTAGCACGTTGGTGGCCAGCGGCCATAGCAGCAGGCTCAGCGCCATGGCGCCTACGCTCCACATGACGGCACGCGGCGCGCCGGTGCGGTCGATATTGCGCGACATCAGCATATTGCCGACAAAACCAAAGGCACCAAACCAGGCAAACAAGAGGCTGAGTTCGGTGGCGCTAAATTGCAATTGCTGCTTGAAGTAAGGCGCGAAATACGAAAACAACACAAACTGCCCGGCGGCAAACAGAACGGTCACGGCCACGCACAACATCAGCGCTGGCGAGCGCAGGGTTTGGCCCCAAGCCGCGCGCGACAGCGCGGGCGGGCGCACCCCATCAGGCATGCTGCGCCACACCCAGGCGGCGCTGATGACGCTGAGCAAGGCTATCGACCCGAAAGCCACGCGCCAGCCCAGCGTGCCGCCTATCCAAGCCCCCAAGGGCGTGCCCACCACCGAGGCCACCGACCAGCCCATAAACACAAAAGTAATGGCGCGTCCGCGCTGCGCAGGTGTGACAAGCAAGTTGATGCACGAGGCCGCCTGGGGCGTGAAGATGGCCGGTGCAATCGCGGCCAGCACGCGCACGGCCATCAGCGAGCCAAAGTCCGGCATACAGGCGCTGGCCAGCAAAAACACGCCGTACCACAGCAAAGCCAAGGCCAGCAGGCGACGCCTATCCCAACCAGCCACCAGCGTGGCGCAAAGGGGTGCGCCTATGCACATCACCACCGCCGCAGCGGTAATCAACTGCCCGGCCACCGGCACCGAGACCTGCAAATTGCTGCTGATGTCATTGAGCGTGCCTGGCACCACCATGACGCCGGTACCGATCACAAAATTGCCGAACAGCAGCGGCCACAGGACACGCGGCAGCGGCGCGCTGGCGCTTAGCTCAGACATCGGGGAAGTGCTCGCGCTTGGTTCAGGCGGCGTGGTTGAGCCTGCGCCAGGTTCAGCTTGCAGTGGCGCGTCCGCAGTGCGCTCAGGCGGCATCGTGGTGCATCACATAGAGCTTGCGCGTGGTGGCGTGCAGTTCCCACTCGCCGCGCCAACCCTTGGGCAGCACCAACACTTCACCGGCGCGTACCTCTTGCGCGCGGCCTTCGGGGCCGTGCAGGGTCACGTGGCCCGAAACAATATGGCAGGTCTCGGACATGGTGTCGCGCACGGCGGTAAAACGACCGGGCGTGCATTCCCACACGCCTATTTCCATCAGCCCATCATTCGATTTGAAGAGCGCGACCGAGGCTTCAAACTGATTGCCCGTCAGCGTAGTGGGCTTGGGACGAGGTGCGCCCAGGTCTATGGTGGACAGGTGTGCAAAAGTTTGGAAATGGGTCATGCATTGTCTCCGAGGGAAAAAGCTTGCCGCGTCGTGGGTGCTTAGCGACCCGTGATTTTGTTGGCCATCGTCGCTATGCGCGAGGTGCGGGCCAGGCCACCAAACTCGCGCTTGTCGGCCCAATGGTAAAGCTGGTACATGGTGTGTATGCCCAGCCAGCGCAAAGGCTCGGGCTCCCAGGGCCGCACGCTTCGGTTGACCCAGGGCAGGCGGGTTAAATCCGTGTCTTTTTGCAGCAGTAAATCAGCCAGCGTGCGCCCCGCCAAGTTGGAGCTGGACACGCCTAGGCCAACATAGCCGCCAGCCCAGGCCATGCCGCTGGCGCGGTCCAGGCCCACGGTGGTGCACCAGTCGCGCGGCACGCCCAGCACACCGCACCATGCATGCTCCAGCTTTACACCGCGCGTTTGCGGAAACCAGCGCAGCAACATGGCTTGCAAACCTTCGATGCTGGCCTGCTGCGTGATGCCTTTCACATCTGTGGCCGATCCAAAGCGGTAAGGCACCCCGCGCCCGCCCATGGCAATGCGGCCCTCGCGCGTGCGCTGCGCATAGCCATAGGTGTGCGCAGCGTCACCCAACAGCTCGTGCCCGCTCCAGCCTATCTCGTCCCACAGCTCAGCGGGCAGCGGCTCGGTCATCACCAGCGCGCTGTTCATCGGTATCCATTGGCGTTGAAGGCCCGGCAGCCCAGCGGTAAAGCCTTCGGTGGCGCGCACGATCAAGGGCGCACGCACCACGCCCTGCGCGGTTTGCACCCGGCCTTTTTCCAAACCTATCACCGCGCTTTGCTCGTAAATCGACACGCCCATGCGCTCCACCACATCGGCCAGCCCGCGCACCAGCTTGGCCGGTTGCACACGCGCCGTGCCGTGGTGCACCAGGCCGCCCATCACCTGGTCCACGCGGATGCGCGCACTTGCTTGAGCAGCGTTAATCAGGCTCACGCGGTCTTCGGGCACGTCCCATGCGCGCGCCTCGCGGTAGCTGGCTTGCACGCGTGCCCATTGCGCCGCGTTGGTGGCCACCCGCAGCGTGTCGGCGCGCACGATGTCGGCGTCTATGTTTTCGCGATGAGCCACGGCCAGCACTTCATCCACCGTGCCGTGCATCGCGGTCTCCATGGCGATGACCGCAGCGCGGCTGGAGCTTGCCAAGTATTTATCCCGCGACCAACCAAAGCCCCCGCTCAGCCAGCCACCATTGCGCCCCGAAGCACCAAAGCCGCAAAACTCTTTTTCCAAAATAGTGACGCGCAAATCCGGCTGCGCGCGCTTGAGGTAATACGCGGTCCACAAACCGGTATAGCCGCCCCCCACGATGCATACATCCGCATCCCGGTCACCCGGCAGCGCTGCGCGGTAAGCAGGCAAGCCGCCGATGTCGGCGTACCAGAAGGAGATGTTTCCGTTGGTGGGGTGGGGCATGGGCAGTAGCTTACTTGTGCGTAATTTTGCAACGTCCTAGGGTAAACCCCGTAACGCTCCCCCCCCCCCCCGCACAATATAGTTGCCAAAATATTAATTTTTGCCAAGGGATTAGGGTCTATGTTGTTCCGCCAGGAAGTAGCCGCCGCACAAGCAGCGCAATACCTAGGTAGCGTGCGCTTGCAGCGGCCTTGGTCTTATGCTGCGGTGACCAGTGTTGCATTGGCGCTGGCCCTGATGCTGGTGGCCTTTGCTACTTGGGGCGAGGTCAACCGCAAAGCGCGCTTAAGTGGTGTGGTGGTGCCCAGCCAGGGCAGCCTCAACATAAGCGCGCCGCAAGCGGGCGTGGTCATGGACCTGCCAGTGCGCGAGGGGCAAAGCGTAGAGGCTGGGCAAGTCTTGCTGGTGCTGCAAACTGAGCGGCAAAGCATGCTGGGCGGCAGCGTGTCAGACACCACCGAACGCGCAGCCCAGCAAATTGCCACCCGGCTGCAAACCCTGTCCACCGAGCGCACACTGCGCGAACTGCAAACCCGCCAACGCGAGCAAGTGCTAGACGATAGGCTGCGCACCACCGCGCAGCAACTGCGCCAGGCCGAAGAAGAGTCCGCCCTGCAAGCGCGCCGGGTGCAACTGGCGCAGACCACGCTGGCGCGTAACCAACAACTGGCCGAGTCCGGCTTTGTGGCCGAAGCGCAAGTACAAGTGCGCCAAGAAGAACTCATCGACGCCAAAGCCCGCGCCCAAGCGCTGGAGCGCGTCCGCCTGGGCCTGATGCAAGACCAGCAAACCCTGCGCGGCGAGCGCACTGCGCTCAAAGCGCAATTGCAGTCCGACACCAACCAAATAGAGCGCAACCGCGCCAGCCTGGACCAAGAAGCCAGCGAAAACGCCGCCCGCAAAACCATGGTCATCAGCGCGCCCTATGCCGGCACCATTACGGCGCTCAACCTCAAAGCTGGGCAATCCGTCCAAAGCGGCCAGGCCTTGGCAACCCTGGTGCCGCAAGTGGCCGATAGTGATGCAAGCGGCCCCGGCCCACTGCAGGCCCAGCTATTCGCCCCCAGCCGCACCGCAGGCTTTGTGCGTGCGGGCCAAACCGTGTACCTGCGTTACGACGCTTATCCCTACCAAAAGTTTGGCCTGCACCGGGGCCGCATCACCTCGGTATCGGCCACGCCCTTCGCCCCCAGCGAACTGCCGCCCAACTTGGCCGAGCAATTGCTCACCCAAGCGGGCAGCAAAGAAGCGCTGTACCGCGTGAACGTCAGCCTGGACGCCCAAAGCATCCAGGCCTACGGCGAGGCCTTGCCACTGAAAGCAGGACTTACGGTGGAAGCCGATGTATTGCAGGAACGCCGAAAGGTGTGGGAATGGGTGCTGGAGCCGGTGTTGGCGGCGAGGCAGAAGTTGCGGATTTTGAATGCGGAATCACCGAGTTCATGAGTTAAACATTTCGATTTTTTGACATTCCCGCACATCTGTCGAAAAATATTTGGTGGTGCTTAACTTGCAAAAGGAGAATTTGATATTCAGTTTTTAAGTTTGAACCTATTCTTAGGATTTGTCGTCATCTATTGCACAACAGAAGTTTTCGCAAATAAATTTCAAGATAGAAAATACAAATTTATAGGCGGCCTTGCGGGTGCGTTGATTGGCGGATATGTATTGCAACAATTAATTAATTAGATATTTATCATGAACTTCTTATCAAATTTTGATCCTGCCTTGAATGTCGCTTTCGGCCTAATAACTTTTTCATCTATTTTTAATATTATGAAATTTCATCATTCAAAATTAAACATAATTTTGTGTGTTGGAAGTATGTTTTTTATAAATCTAGGTAGTATGTATTTAATTATTGCCGAGAAAAACTGGGATTACATGATGAAAACTTCGGCGTTTAATTGTTTTATCGGTATTTGCTTTGCATACTTGGTTATTTTTCTTACTGAAAAATTAAGTACAGAAAAGGAGGTGACTATGACCTGAATTAAACCGAGGATTTAAATGGTGTGCGTATATTTTTTGAATTTTATTGAAAGAACTATTTATATGTATGTAATTGAACTTTCCGATACGTCTGAAGTGTCGGGCGGAAGGGGCGTAGTAGGCGCCGTGACGGGATGTATTGGTGGTGCGGCTACTGGCGCAGCCACCGTCGGGATTGGCGGCCAGGTCAACAATGGCCAAACGGCGGCGGCGGCGTTGGGTGGCTGCATAGCGGGCGCTTTAGGTACAGTACCCGGAGTGGGCCAATCTTTGGCCATGAGTGCGACTGTTGCAACTGCATTGGCAGTTAATGCCTTGTCAACTTCTAGCAATGCATCGGGCGGCGGAGGCTACGCCTCAGGCTCCCCAGCCGCCAGCGCAGCAGCGTCAGGCACGGTTGGGGGTTATGGGCCAGGCACCGCTGGTTTCGGCGGGGGAGGTGGCGGCGGCGGAGGAGGAGGTGGCCGCGTCATTTGCACCCACTTGATGCGTCAAGGCCTGTTGGACCCCGCAATTTGGCGTGCCGACCTGGCTTTTACCTATAAGCACCTCTCTCCGACCACCGTGCGCGGATACCACTTATGGGCTATCCCATATGTTCGGTTGATGCGTAAATCGCCTCTGGCACAAAAGTTGATGCGCCCACTTGCCACTTGGCGCGCAGAAGAACTGGCCTACCAAATGGGCGTTCTGCAAAAAAGCAACTGGAAGGGCAAGGTCGTGCGCTGGACTTGCGAGCCGATTTGCTTTGCACTAGGCATTTTTGCCAAAGAGCAAAACTGGCAGGGTCTGTGGGACAGCCCGGCCCCGCGCGTGGAAACCACCTCAGCGGCCTGATCCAGCAAATTTGAAACAAGCACCCTGCGTCAACAGGGTGTGAAAACCGGAAGTTCGCACAATCGCCAAGGGGTTCCGAGGCGATTGTGCCTTATTGCGCATGACCCCCATCCTCCAATCCGAAGCCGGCGAGTGCGGCCTGGCCTGCCTGGCGATGGTCGCCAAGGCGCATGGTTTGTATCTGGATTTAGCTGATCTTCGCCGCCGTTTTCCGCTGTCGCTCAAGGGCAGCAATTTGCAGCAAATCATCGGCTATGCGGCTGCCTTGCAGTTCAGTAGCCGCCCGGTGCGGCTGGAGCTGGACGAGTTGGCGCAGTTGCAGCGTCCCTGCATCTTGCATTGGGATTTGAACCATTTTGTGGTGCTCAAGGCGGTGGGGCGGCGCAGCATCACCATCCTCGATCCGGCGGTAGGCTTGCGCAAGCTGCCTTTGGCCGAGGGCTCGCGCCATTTCACGGGCGTAGCTTTAGAGCTGACCCCCAATGCCGATTTCAAACCCGCAGACCAACGCCAGCGGGTGGCACTGTCCGCGCTGACCGGCAAGGTGCTGGGCCTTAAGCGCTCGCTCTTGCAAGTTTTTGCGCTGGCGGTGGTGTTAGAGCTGTTTGTCATCTGCGGCCCGATGTTAAACCAGCTGGTGGTCGATGATGCTTTGGCCACGCATGATGCCGACTTCTTGGTGGTGTTGGTCATCGGCTTTGCCTTATTGTTGGTCATCGAGACGCTGATTGGCCTGGCCCGCAGTTGGATGGTGATGCGCTTTGGCATGTCGCTCAGCCTGCAATGGGCCAGCAATGTGTTTGCCCACATGGTCAAGCTGCCGATTGAATATTTTGAGAAGCGCCATTTGGGCGATGTGGTGTCCCGCTTTGGTGCGGTGGGCAGCATCCAGCGCACGCTGACTACCAGCGTGCTAGAGGCGGTATTAGACGGCATCATGGGCCTAGCGGCGCTTTGCATGATGCTGCTGTATTCCTGGAAGCTAGCCGCTGTGGTCTGCGCCGCAGTGCTGGTTTATGGCCTGTTGCGCTGGGCGGCGTATGCGCCGTTTCGCAATGCGGCGGCAGAGCGCTTGGTGATCTTTGCCCGCGAGAACACGCATTTTTTGGAAACCCTGCGCGCTATCAGCCCGCTCAAGCTCTTTGGCCGCGAACAAGAGCGCCGCGCGCGTTGGCAAAACTTGCTGGTTGAAGTGCAAAACCGCGACGTGCGCACCGCCAAGCTGAATATTGCTTTTTCCAGCGCCAACACTTTTGTCTTTGGCATAGAAAACCTCTTGGTGTTTTGGCTGGGTGGCCAGATGGTCTTGCAAACTGGCTCCAGCGCAGCGGGGGTGGCCGCGCCCTTCACCATCGGCATGCTGTTTGCGTTTATCAGCTACAAAGGCCAGTTCACCTCTAGGGTGTCGGCGCTCATCAATTACGCAGTCGAAATCCGCATGCTCAGCCTGCACGCCGAGCGCCTGGGCGATATCGTGCTCAGCACGCCCGAGGTACACGATATTGCGGACAATTCTCTAAGCCATTTGCCGCCCAGCATCGAGCTGCGCGGCGTGAGTTTTAGGTATGGCGATGGCGAGCCTTGGATACTCAAAGATGCAAATTTGCGCATTGAAGCGGGCGAACACCTGGCCATCGTCGGCCCCAGCGGTTGCGGTAAGAGCACTTTGCTCAAAGTGTTGCTGGGCCTGCGCATACCGCAAGAGGGCGAGGTCCTGTACGGCGGCATACCGGTGCGCCAGCTGGGTCTTTCCAATGTGCGCCGCTGCATAGGCACGGTGCTGCAAGACGATGTGCTGCTCGCGGGCAGCATTGCCGACAACATCAGCTTTTTTGATGTGCAGCACGACGAGGCGCGTGTGCAGGCTTGCGCGGCGCTGGCGGCTATCCACGAGGACATCGTCGCCATGCCCATGGGTTACCACACCCTGGTCGGCGATATGGGCGCTAGCCTCTCGGGTGGGCAAAAGCAGCGCGTGTTGCTGGCCCGCGCTTTGTACAAACAACCCCGCGTGCTGGCCTTGGACGAAGCGACCAGTCACTTAGACCTGGCCAATGAGCAACGCGTCGCCCAAGCCTTGGCGCAAATGCAACTAACCAGCATCCTGATCGCCCACCGGCCTGAGACTATTGCCCACGCGCAAAGGGTGGTGCAGGTGCAGCGGGGAATGGTGGCTGCGCTTAGCGACTAGGAAATGGTAGTGGCGCAAGGCTGGCCGCCGATATCGGCGTACCAGAAGGAGATGTTTCCGTTGGTGGGGTGGGGCATGGGCAGTAGCTTACTGGGTTCTCTTTGATAACAGTGGGCTATCGAACCACCCTGGCTAAACGGATTGGGTACTGTGTATTTGAATCCACGCAGCCCGCAAAGCCAAGCTTCTATGAATTGTTCGTAGCAGCGCTAGAATTAAGGCCCATCAAATATCATTACTTTTGCAAATTTGTATTGCAAAAATGGCTAATTCATGGCAAACAATCGCCTTGCAAGTCAGCCTTACCCCTCGGAGTTCAACCCATGTCAGACGGCCAAGCCGCCAGCCCCGCTTTGCAAAGAGCAGCGCCCGCCCATGCGCCTAGCACTTCTGTGGAAGCGGGCATGCATCAGGACGACGCGCCTGGCGAGACGCAGCCTTTGATGGCTGCCAGCCCGATAGGCGCGCTATCCACGCCCGCGAGCCACCAAAATCTGGCGCAGCAAATGCAGGTTTTTTTGACGCGCACCGACATGCAGCAAAGCCGCAAAAACCGTTTTTATTTGCAACAGGTTTTTGAACTGCTCAGCGAGCTAGACCAACACACCGCGCGGCGCGGCCAATTGCAAATTTCTTTGCAAGAAACCGACGCGCATATTCAGCGTATCCGCCAAAGCTTGGTAGAGATTGCGGGTGATTCGGTCGAAGCCGAAAACG
This sequence comes from uncultured beta proteobacterium, assembly GCA_903869595.1. Classification (GTDB taxonomy): domain Bacteria; phylum Pseudomonadota; class Gammaproteobacteria; order Burkholderiales; family Burkholderiaceae_C; genus Allorhodoferax. Next base: position 15,049 of record CAIPZV010000046.1, read on the forward strand.
AAGCATTGGCAATTGCCCAAGCCCGCGCCCATTTGGCTGGGCTGTTGCGCGACAAGATCGTGCAAGAGTTTGAATGAGGGCAGGGCACATGGTTTTTATTGCTACTTTTTGGGTTGCTGTTGTTAACTTGGTTTTGCTGGTGGTGGCGCTGGCGCTGCACCCCGCATCGCTCGATGCTTTTCATTGGCTGCGCGAATTGCCCTGGGCTTGGTTTGGCAGCGAAGTGCTTGGCGCTTTGGAGATGCAAGCCGTGGATGCGGGTGCGCTCTGGGCTTTATGGATTTGTATCAGCGGCGCGCTGCTGGCCGGTTCGGCCTTGGCGTATGCGCTTGTGGAAATCAGCGCCAAGCCAGTCCCTGCGGCCCCAGTCGTGCAGCCCCAGGTGGCAGCCATGTTCAGCGACTTAAGTACTGGCATGCAAGGTTTGAATGGTTTCGGCACTGCGGCCATTTCCGCCTTGGCGTCCGCTACCGAACTGCCAAGACACCAACACGCAGCCCATGAAATCCACCTGGCCGATGTGGCGCCACCTGTCACCGCTGCGCCCGAGGCCGACAAAGGCCAAGCCATCGCCGCTACCCTGCATCAAATCGACCCGCAACTCAGCGCCAGCTACGACGCCCTGCTGTGCGAATTGCAAGGCAAATAATTGGGGTCAGAACCCAATTAATTTCCCATCCACAGGGCTTAACTCCCGCTTACCAACGCTTTTTGGTGCCTCTTTTTAATTAGGTTCTGACCCCAATAAAAATGCTCACCCTGATGAAAGCGACTTCAGCTGGTAGACGGCGTCCATAGCTTCGCGGGGGCTCATGGTGTCGGGGTTGAGGGAGGCAACATAGGCTTCTAGCGGGCTGGGTGCGGTGGCGGCTGGCGCGGGGGCGGGGGCGAATAGGTCGACTTGGGCTTGGGCGCTGCTGGCTTGTTGTTCCAAGGCCTCTAGGGTGTGACGGGCTTGGTTGAGCACCGGTGCCGGGATACCGGCCAAGCGGGCGACTTGGATGCCGTAGCTGCGGCTGGCGGGCCCCGGTTCAATGGCGTGCAAAAACACAATGTCGCGGCCCGATTCGGCAGCGCTGACGTGCACATTGACCGCGCCACGATGCGCTGCCGGAAACTCAGTCAACTCAAAGTAATGCGTGGCAAATAAAGTGAAGGCTTGTGTCTTGTCGTGCAACTGTCCGGCTATCGCACCGGCCAACGCCAAGCCGTCAAAGGTGGACGTGCCGCGCCCGATCTCGTCCATCAACACCAGCGACTGCGGCGTCGCACTGTGCAAAATTTGCGCGGCCTCCACCATCTCCAGCATAAAGGTGGATTGCGCATTGGCCAGGTCGTCGGCTGCGCCTATGCGGGTGTGGATCGCATCGATGGGCCCCAGTCGGCAAGCCTTGGCCGGCACGTACGAGCCCATAGACGCCAGCAGCACGATGAGTGCCACTTGCCGCATGTACGTGGACTTGCCGCCCATGTTCGGCCCGGTGATGATTTGCATGCGCTGGCGTGGCCCCAGCAGGGTGTCGTTGGCGATAAAGTTGCCGCTGCTCAATTCCGCCAAGCGCGCCTGCACCACCGGGTGGCGACCTTGCAAAATTTCGATGCAAGGATGCTCCACAAACTCCGGCGCGCACCAGCCTAGCGTGAGGGCGCGTTCGGCCAGCGCACACAGCGCGTCTAGCGCCGCCAGCGCGCGCGCCAGGCGGGTGAGCGCGGGCACAAAAGTCTGCAATTGATCCAGCAATTGTTCAAACAAAAACTTCTCACGTGCCAGCGCGCGCTCTTGCGCGCTTAAGGCTTTGTCTTCAAAGGCTTTGAGCTCGGGTGTGATGAAGCGCTCGGCGTTTTTCAGGGTCTGGCGGCGCCGGTAGTCGTCCGGCACTTTGCTACTTTGGCCTTGGCTGACTTCAATATAAAAGCCATGTACTTTATTGAACTGCACGCGCAAATTGGCAATGCCGGTGCGTGCACGCTCGCGCACCTCCAGGTCCAGCAAAAACGCATCGCAATTGGTTTGGATGGCGCGCAGCTCGTCCAGGTCCGCGTCATAGCCGTTGGCGATCACACCGCCGTCGCGCACCATGGCAGCGGGCTCAGGCGCTATCGCCACTTGCAGCAAATGCGCGCAGTCTGGCGGCGCCAACATGTCGTGCGCGATGCGGCCTAGCAAGCCTTGTTGCCCGTGCAACTGCTCTGCCAGCCTACCGCTTTTTTGCAAGGTGTTGACCAGGCCCAAAAGTTCGCGTGGACGCACCTGGCGCAGACTCAGTCGGGCGGCTATGCGTTCCACATCCGCACTGCCTTTGATATGACCGCGTAGCAGCGGCCCTAGCGCTTGCGCCTGGTCGTGCATCTGGTGCAGCGCGCTAATGGCAGCCAAGCGTGCGCGCGCCTGGCTGCGCTCGCGCAATGGCCCCAGCAACCAAGACTTCAGCATCCTGCTGCCCATGCCGGTCATGCAAGTGTCGAGCAATGAAAACAGCGTGGGCGCTTCTTCGCCGCGCAAGGTTTGGATGAGTTCTAGGTTGCGCCGCGTGCTGGAGGGCAGGTCGATACGTTCGCCATCGCGCTGCACTTCCAAGCCGCTGATATGCGCCAGCGCCCTGCCCTGGGTGTGTTCGGCATACGCCAACAGTGCACCGGCAGCGGCATGGGCCAAGGGCAGTTCTTGCGCATTCCAACTGGCCAGGCTGGCCGCTTGCAGCACTTCCAATAATTTGCGCTGGCCCAGCGCGCCATCAAACTGCCATTCGGGCCGCGCCGTCAGCGACAAGCTGCTGTGAAAACGCAATTGCTTGAGCCGGTCCTCCACACTGCGCGTGATGCCGCTGCTATAGGCCAATTCGCTGGGGCCAATGCGCTGCACCCAGTCGGCCACCGCATCGGTATGGCATTCGGCCAAATGCACCAGGCCTTGGGTGACGCTCAGCCAGGCCAGGCCGCAGCGGTTGCGCGGGCCCTGGTGCAGCGCCATCAGCATGGACTCGGATTTGTCGCTCAGCAGTTCCGCATCGGTCAGCGTGCCCGGCGTCACCACCCGCACCACTTTTCGCTCCACCGGGCCTTTGCCGCCGACCTCGCCCACTTGTTCGCAAATCGCCACCGATTCGCCCTGGCGGATCAGCTTGGCAAGGTAGCCCTCCACCGCATGAAAAGGCACCCCGGCCATGGGAATCGGCTGCCCGCCGCTTTGGCCCCGGTGCGTGAGCGTGATATCCAGCAAGCGCGCTGCTCTTTCGGCATCGGCAAAAAACATTTCGTAAAAATCACCCATGCGGTAGAACAGCAGCGTGTCCGGGTAGTCCGCCTTGAGGCCCAGGTACTGGGTCATCATCGGGGTGTGCTGGGTGTCGGGTGCGCGCATCGGGGGAAGTCTAGCAAGTGTTCCTCCTGCTGCCGATCTAAGCCAAGCCTAGGGCATCAAGCAAAATCGCCCCATGCTTAACGCCCCCTTGCCGCATCCCGTCGAATCCGCCCACTGGCACCCTGTCGCGGCGCTGACCGAAGTGCAGGCGCAGCCGCTAGCGGTGCAGTTGCTGGGCCAGAGCCTGGTTTTGTGGCGGGACGAGGCAGGCGCGGTGCATGCCTGGGCCGACCAATGCCCGCACCGAGGCGCGCGTTTATCGCTGGGGCGGGTGTGCGCCGGGCGGCTGGAGTGTCCGTACCACGGCTGGCAGTTTGCGGCCTCGGGCCAATGTGTGCGGGTTCCCGCGCTGCCGGATTTTGTGCCGCCAGCCGGCCATGCGGCGCGGGTGTTTGCGGTGCAGGTGTGGTGTGAATTGATCTGGGTTTGTTTGCAGCCCGGCGTGACCGCTGATTCCGCTGAGCAAGGCGCGCAAAGTGTTCAAGGCTCTGGCCACGCCCAAGCCACACAAGAAGTGCGGGGCACGCAAGGCACCCAAGGTGTCCCTGACGCCACAGCCCATTCGCCAGCGCGGCCTTTGCCGCAGTTCGAGGCCGAGGCCGATGACCGACTGCGCAAGCTCAATTGCGGCCCCTACGATGTGGCAACCAGCGCGCCGCGCATTGTGGAAAACTTTCTGGACATGGCGCACTTCGGCTTTGTGCACGAAGGCTGGCTGGGCGCCCGCGATACGCCCGAAATTCCAGATTACCAGGTGCAGGCCACCGCCACCGGCTTGGTCGCCACCGGCTGCAAGGCTTGGCAGCCCCAGTCCAATGTGCACAGCACGCGCGGCGCGCTGGTGGAATACCGCTACGAGGTAAGCGGGCCTTACACCGCAGTGCTGACCAAGGTGCCCGAGGCCGGCAGCACGGCCTTGCACGGCTGGCGCGAGTCGATAGCCCTGTTTATTTGTCCCATGGGTCCGGAGCGCAGCCGGGTCTGGTTCCGCCTGGCCGTAGCCGACTTTGCGACCGACGCGGCCCAGTTACAGGCCTTCCAGCACACCATCTTTACCCAGGACCAGCCGGTGCTGGAGTCCCAGCGTCCCGCCTGCCTGCCCTTAGATGTGCGGGCCGAAGCCCACACGGCGGCGGACAAGGCCTCTGCAGCCTACCGCCGGTTTTTGCGCCAGACGGGTATCCGTTTCGGGACTTGCTAGGGGTAGGGGCCTGGGGATCTTCCAGGTCTCACAAAGCCGTGGTTCTTGGGCGGGCGGACGGGCTTGGCCCCACATGGCTGCCCCACTTGTTATTTATCTAGGTATCGCCCTGAAAAAATTTCAACGATTTTTCGTCAGAACTAGTGAAAACCCTAAGGTGAAGTAAAGATGAATTGAGCCATTATTCGAGAGTCTTTCACCCTTACATCGGAGCTACATCATGGAGAAATCGAAAAACTCGTCGTCCCGTCGCGGGCTGTTAAAAGGAGCGCTGGCTGCTAGCGCCCTGGCAGCTCCGATGATTTCGCGGGCAGAAACCGTGTCCCTGCGCTTTCAAAGCACCTGGCCTGCCAAGGACATCTTCCACGAGTTTGCTCAGGATTTCGCTGCCAAAGTCAACAGCATGGCCAGTGGCCGCCTGAAGATTGACGTGCTGCCCTCGGGTGCGGTCGTTCCGGCTTTCCAACTGTTGGACGCTGTTAACAAAGGCACCTTGGACGGCGGCCATGGCGTTTTGGCCTACCACTACGGCAAGAGCCCGGCATTGGCGCTGTGGGGCTCCGGCCCCGCCTTTGGTATGGATTCCAACATGACATTGGCTTGGCATGCGTACGGCGGCGGCAAGCAATTGCTGGAAGAGATTTACAAAAGCCTCAACATCGACGTTCACTCTTACATTTATGGCCCGATGCCTTCGCAGCCTTTGGGCTGGTTCAAGAAGCCGATTGCAAAACCGGAAGATATGAAGGGTCTGAAGTACCGTACCGTGGGCTTGGCGGTGGACATCTTTACCGAAATGGGAGCCTCGGTGAACCCCTTGCCCGGCGGCGAGATTGTTGCGGCCATGGACCGTGGCCTGATTGACGCGGCCGAGTTCAACAATGCCACCTCTGACCGCATTTTGGGCTTCCCTGATGTGTCCAAAATATGCATGTTGCAAAGCTTCCACCAAAGCACCGAGCAGTTCGAAATTCTGTTCAACAAAGGCAAGCTCGATGCGCTGCCTCAAGAGCTGAAGAACATCATCGAAACCGCTGTACAAGCATGTTCCGCAGAGATGAGCTGGAAGATGGTAGACCGTAACTCCAAAGACTACGTGGACATGAAGAAGCAGGGCATCAAGTTCTACCGGACACCTGCCTCTGTGCTCAAGGCCCAATTGGAAGCTTGGGACAAAGTGTCCACCAAGAAGGCCACCGAGAGCCAAATCTTCAAGCGCATCATGGATTCGCAGCGCGCTTTTGCCCAACGTGCCTTCCCTTGGCAGCGTGATTACCTGGTCGACTACGACCTGGCCTACGACTTCTACTTCAACAAGACCTAATCAAACCACCTTTGGTTTAGATGCCCTCTCTTGCGCAAGCGGGAGAGGGCGGTTTGTCTTTTTGAGGGTAACGAATGAATTCACAAGAATTACTGCATACCGCAGACTCCATAAGCACGTGGGTTGGAAAAGCATTTGCATGGTTGATCGTCGCACTGATGTCGGTGGTGGTCATTGAAGTTTTTAAGCGCTACGTCTTGAACCACCCTACCGCATGGGTATTCGATGTGTGCAACATGATGTACGGCACCTTGTTCATGATGGGCGGCGCCTACACCTTGTGCCAGGACGGCCATGTGCGCGGCGACTTTTTTTACGGCAGCGCCAAGCCCCGCACCCAAGCCTGGTTAGATTTGGTTTTATTCATCGTATTTTTTATCCCAGGCGTCGCGGCACTGACCTGGGCCGGCTGGGGTTATGCCTCGGACGCATGGGCGATTAAAGAGCAAACCTTTAACGCCGATCCGCTACCTTTATATCCTTTCAAGTCCATCATTCCGCTGGCAGGCTTTACGGTCTTATTGCAGGGGGTTGCAGAAATTTTCCGCTGTGTCGTGTGCATCCGTACCGGCGAGTGGACGCCGCGCCTGAAAGACGCTGAGGAGATTGATGTGGTGGAGCAGCAGTTGGGCGCCAGTACCTTGGTGGATCGAGAAGCCGCTTTGGACGCGATTGCCAATGTCAAGAATATTGAAGACGCGGCCCAGCATCGCGCGACAGGAGGCCAAGCATGAGCGATCCAGCACTTGGCTTGATGATGCTCAGCCTGATCATTGTGGTGATCATGCTGGGCTTCCCTACTGCTTTTACTCTCATGGGTCTGGGCATGGTTTTTGGCTTTACGGCCTTCTATGACCCGGCGACCCCTTGGTTCGACAACCGTGTTTTTAACTTGATCGTCCAGCGCACTTTTGGTGCGATGAACAACGATGTCTTGATATCGATCCCATTGTTCGTGCTGATGGGATACGTGATGGAACGCGGGGCTCTGGTGGACAAGATGTTCCACAGCGTGCAATTGGCCTTTCGCAAAGTACCGGGTTCATTGGCTGTCGCCACCCTGATCATCTGTACCTTCTGGGGTATTGCCAGCGGTCTGGTGGGCGCGGTGGTGGTGCTGATGGGCGTAATTGCCATGCGCCCCATGCTCAATGCGGGCTATGACACGCGCTTGGCAGCGGGTGTCATCACGGCTGGCGGCACCTTGGGTATTCTGATACCGCCTTCGGTCATGATCATTGTGTACGCGGCGGTGGCCGGCCAGTCGGTGGTTAAGTTGTATGCGGCGGCCATGCTGCCCGGCTTCTTCCTGGCGTTTTTGTATTTGGTCTATGTCATCGGCTGGGTGATGATCAACCCCAAAATCGCGCCCAAACTGCCAAAAGAACAGACCCGCGCGCAGGTACAACCCTGGGTGCAACATATTGCTGACCAGTATTCGCCGCTGTTTTTGGTCGCCTTGGTCAAAGCATTGCTCTCCCCCGGACGGGCTACCCGCTCGGGGCTGGCCCATATCAACATCAGTTTCGGTCTGCTCTTGCGCACCTTCCTGATGGCCTTGGTGCCCCTGTTTACCGCTTTGGTGTGCCTGGGCGCTGCGTATTGGTATGTCGTTATCCATTCACAGGCGGACAACAACGCCGCCGCTGCGGCTGCAGTAGCGCAGGCCGCAGCACCTGCGGCCCAGCCGGCTACCGTCAAGGATGGTGTGGAAGAGCCCCCGGGTGCGCAAGTGGTGCAAGAGCCGCCGCCAGCTGCAGCCAAGGCGTCCAAGGGCGGCCTGGAAGAGCCCCCTGGCGCCGCTGCGCCGGAGCCTGTGGCCAAGACGGCCAAAGCATCCAATGGCGGGCTTGAGGCGCCCCCTGGCGCCGCTCCCGAGCCAGTAGCGACGACCACTAAAGCATCTAAGGGCGGCTTGGAAGAGCCCCCGGGCGTCGGTGCACCTGAACCTGTAGCCAAGACAGCCAAAACGTCCAATGGAGGACTGGAAGAGCCGCCTGGCGCCAAAGGTGCGGATGTACCGCCTGGCGCCGAGGAAAGCACCAGCAAGCGGCACCATTCCACGGATACCTTGCAAGAGTTGGGCGATGGCGATGTGTCCGAAGCACCGCACACCGAGCCCGTGCCCCCGGGCTTCTACATCGGTTTCTGGATTGCCTGCGCGATGATGTTTGGGCTACTGGTGTATTACTACCGTTCGTTTGACGCCGAGCAGTATGAAATTTTGAACATGCTGACGCGCTCGGTCATGCCCCTGGGCATACTGACCTTTGTGGTGCTGGCGGTGATTCTGTTTGGCATTACCACCGCCACCGAGTCGGCAGCGGTGGGTGCGGCAGGTGCATTCCTGATGGCTTGGCAGTCGGGCACGCTGAATTTCGAGAAAACCAAGCAAGCAGTATTCCTGACGGCCAAAACTACCTCTATGGTGTGCTGGTTGTTTGTCGGCTCGGCATTGTTCTCGTCCGTGTTCGCGATTCTTGGAGGGCAAAGCCTGGTGGAGCGATGGGTGCTGTCCTTTGACCTAACGCCTTTGCAGTTCATGCTGCTGTCGCAAGTCATTATTTTTGTGCTGGGCTGGCCGCTGGAGTGGACCGAAATCATCGTGATTTTCGTGCCTATCTTCTTGCCCATGCTGACGCACTTCGGCATCGACCCGATTTTGTGGGGCACCATGGTGTTTGTGAACTTGCAGGCCGCCTTCTTGTCGCCACCGGTGGCGATGTCCGCCTTCTACCTCAAGGGCGTATCGCCGCCGCATGTCACCATCAACCAGATTTTTGCCGGCATGATGCCCTATATGTACATCGTGATCATGTGCCTGGCGATCATGTATGTCTGGCCTGGTATGACTTTGTGGTTGCCGCAATACCTGTATGGCGCTTGATTTGCTTAGCGTCTAAACCTTCAAGCTATCGGCGTCAGTGGCTTTGCGGCCCCGGCGCCGATTGGCTTTGTAGCTTGCCTTGCGCCTGGGCCAGGAATGCCTTCGGTGACGGTCAGCGGTGGCGCATTGTGTGCGCGGCGCCGGGCTAAGAACGCGCGCTCAGGCCAAATGCTGATAGCCGCTGTTGATTGCACTGCGCTCCATGTCTATGCACCTTTGGTAGACCGCCAAGTCTGGTGTTTCAAAACCGCTTATCCGTAATTGCGCCAAAGCGCTGGCGGCCGCCGGCATGGTCATGAGGCTCTGTAAGCCTGCGCGAAGCGCTTGCAATTGATCTGGGGGTGTGCGCAGCGCAGTGATCAGCGGCAAGCCGGGATAGGGCGCGCTAAAGCCTATGGCCTGCAATCCTTGTGTTGCCTGGGGTGCGTATTTTTGAAGTAGCGCCCAGGTCACACAGTCAATCGCCGCCAGGTCGGCCCGGCCTTCGCGGACCGCGTCTACACTGAGTCGGTGCCCACCCGTGGCTAGCGTTTGGCTAAAAAAGCGGCCGTGTCGTGCCAGCGGCGCTACCAAAGCACGCAAAGCGTTGTAGCCCGATTGCGAATCCACGCTGTTAAAGGCCACGCGCCGTTCACGGAAATCTTCCAGCTTCAGGTGCGCGTGTTCGTCTCGTGCAATCAACGCACTGCGGCAGGCCATACCCTCGCAGCCAGGCGCCGCATAATGAAAACCGCCCACCAACTGTACTTTGCCCTGCAAGCCATGTGTCAAAGGGTAGCCGCAAGTTTGACTGAGCAAGAGGTCCTGCGCCAGCCAGTGCGCATGTAAATCTTGCGGCCACAAAACGGCTTGCGGTAAACCTTGTAGACCTTGCGCGCCCCATGCTTGGCGCAAGGATGTCCAAAGGTCTTGCACTGCCCCGGGCGCGCTCAGGTACATCGGCAGTGCGACTTGCCGCGCACTCATGCCAGGTGCCGGTAGCTGGCATCTAAATGGCGGGTTTGCTGCCCCGGCGTATCCAGTGGTTGTACTGCGTGGCGGGCAAAAAATCTTGCATAACCTTGCAATAGATAGCCCCCATTGCGCTCCAGAAAATAGTCGCGGTGCGCGCGGTACAACGCCGGTATGCGGTACCAGGCCAGCTTAGGCTGCGCATGGTGAACCGCATGGTAATTGTTGTTGAGAAAAAGCAGACGCCAAAGCCAGCCTGCTTCGTTGATGACGATGCGGTGTTGCGGGTCGGCCGCAGGCCGGTGTTCATAGTAGGAGCGCATGATGGCCAGGCCCAGACAGGCATAGCCTAGTCCCAGATAAAGCCACGGACTGATACCGGCATAGCTTTGTACCGCCCACAGCATGAGCAGCAGTAACAGCGTGTGTTGTGCCCAGGTCCAACGCACGCGCGCGCTCTTCCAGTAGCCGCCTTGGCTCAGCGGCCGCAGCAGATAAAAAATCGCAAACGCTGGCGTAATCGCAAAGCGGCCCAAGGCGGTGCGCTGCGCCTGTAGTAAAAAGCGCATTGGCGCACTGCGGTTTGCAAAGTCCTCCGGATCCAGGTAATTACTTTCCGGGTCCTGGCCGGGGTAGGTCAGCACTTCGTCGCGGTGATGCGCCAAATGGCTGCTGCGGTAAATATCAAAGGGGTACCACACGGCGATAGGCAGCAGGCCTAATGCCCGGTTCAGCCAGGCGTGCCGGGTCGGGTGGCCGTGCACCAGCTCGTGTTGCAGACTCATATACCAAGCTGCCAGCACCACGATCAACGCCAAGGCCCACATCGAGGAATCTGCGCGATACCAACGCAGGGCGCCCAACCATCCGCCGTAAATCGCCAGGCACACCAGCCAGGTCGGCCATTCCAAGCCCGCATCGGCATGCGCGTCGAAATCGGGAGGGGCCAAGGGGGCGGGTGCGGGGGCTGCGGGCATGGGGGTTGTGAGAGGCAGTGGAGAAATTTGTGTGGCAAGAAAGCGGGCAGCAAACATGTTGGGCACAGGACGCAAGCGCGGTGCGCTCCCGCACCATAAAGACCCGATTGTAAAATTGTGGGCTTTCGTCCCCGGGTCCGGCGGGGATGTTCTTGTCGTAAGCCCGGGCCATGTAGAGGACTACCATGTATCAAAACCTCGCTGCGATCGTGTGCGCCCGTGCGCCTGCGGTCCGCGACACCCGGCTTGCCGGCCTGCTTTGCGCCGACCGCGCATCGGCACTGGCCGTATGAGCTACCAGGTCAAAGAAATCTTTTACACCCTGCAGGGCGAGGGCGCGCAGGCTGGTAGGCCTGCGGTGTTTTGCCGCTTTGCGGGATGCAATTTATGGTCGGGCCGCGAGCAAGACCGCGCTAGCGCCGTTTGCCGCTTTTGCGATACCGACTTTGTCGGCACCGACGGTACCTTGGGTGGCCGCTACGACGGTGCGGTGGCCCTGGCCGCACAAATCGCAGCCCTGTGGCCTGCAGGCTTTGCCACACAGCGCTTTGTCGTGCTGACGGGTGGCGAACCTTTGTTACAGGTCGATACCGCACTGATTGACGCCTTGCACGCCCAGGGCTTTGAAATCGCCGTGGAAACCAATGGCAGCATCGCCGCTCCCGAAGGCATCGACTGGATCTGCGTCAGCCCCAAAGCCGGTGCGCCCTGGGTGCAGCGACAGGGGCATGAGCTCAAGCTGGTGTGGCCGCAGTCTGGATTCACTTTGGCCGATATTCAAGCCATGCAAAGCCTGCCTTTTAGCCACCACCGCTTGCAGCCGCTGGACGATGTGCTGCAAAAACGCAATACCGAAATTTGCATAGACCTGTGCTTGCAGCAGCCGGTCTGGAAGCTCAGCATGCAAACCCATAAAGTCAGCGGTATCCGTTAAGCGCCCTTGGCCGCGCAACCCGCCTCGCCTCCTAAAGAAAGTTCGTCCATGCCTCACGCCATCCCAAAGGACTTTTGCATTAGCCAAAAGTTTTTTTTCGACGCCGCGCACACCTTGCGCCGCGAGATAGAGACCGAGGGCAGCTTGCGCGTGCATGGCCACACCTATTACGCTGAAGTCAGCGTCTCGGGTAGGCCAGATGCACAAACCGGCATGGTGGTGGACCTGGGCCGGGTGCGCCAGCGCATTGACGCTTTGCGCCCACAGCTCGACCACCGACTGCTAGATGAAGTGCCAGGCCTGGGGCCTGCTACCTTGGAAAACCTGTGTGCCTTTATCTGGCAAGCGCTGGCGGTGGACTTTGCGGGGCTGGCGCGGGTGCGCGTCTGGCGCGACGCACTGGGCGATAGCTGCACCCTGGAGCGCACATGAGCGCGCGCGGCTACCGGGCCAGCCTTTTGTGGTTTCCCGATCCGGCGCTGCCTGTTGCGCAGTGGGAGGAAGACGGTTTGCTGGTGGTGGCGCCCGATGCCCATGGGCGCGAAGTGGTGCAAGCCATCGGCGATTGGCGCACCTTGTCGGCACTGAACTGCCGCTTGCCGGTAGAGCATTTGCCTGGCCGCATCATCGCACCGGGCTTTGTCGATATGCATGTGCATTTCCCGCAAATCAATGTGATTGGTTCACCGGCGGACGGCTTGTTGCCCTGGCTGGAAAACTACACCTTCCCCGAAGAGCAGCGCTTTGCCGACCCGGCGTATTGCGCCGAGGCGGCTAGGTTTTTTGTCGATGAATTGCTGCGCAATGGGGTTAGCACCGCGCTGGCTTTTGCTACCACGCACAGCAGCTCGGTGAGCGCCTTGTTTGCCGAGGCAGAGCGGCGCGGCATGCGCCTGGTTACCGGCCTGTGCTTGATGGACCGGCACGCCCCAGCGGCCTTGCTCAACCAACCCGGCGTGGGGCGCGACGCTGTGGAGCACAGCTTGTGGGAGTCGGAAGAACTGATACAGCAGTGGCATGGCAAAGACCGGCTGGGCTATGCCATCACGCCGCGCTTTGCGCCCACCTCCACCGACGCGCAGCTGCAGGGCGCGGGCGAGCTGGCCGCCCGCTACCCGGACGTGTGGATTCAAAGCCATGTGGCCGAAAACCAGGACGAAATTGCCTGGGCGCGCGAGCTCTTTCCAAACTCCAGCAGCTATCTGGCCACCTATGCGGATTTTGGCCTGCTGCGTGAGCGTGCCGTCTATGCCCATTGCATCCACTTTGACGAGGCCGACAGGGCGCTGATGCGCAGCAGTGGCGCGGCGGCGGCGGTCTGCCCGACGAGCAACTTGTTTTTAGCCAGCGGCTATTTTGATTACGCCGGTGCCGACGCAGCCGGTTTTGCCTACGGCCTGGCCAGCGATGTGGGCGGCGGCACGAGTTTTAGCCCGTTTCAGACCATGCTGGCGGCCTATTACGTGGGCCGCGAAGGGCGTTCCAAAGCCGGTTTGTCGCTCTCGCCCCAGCATTTGTGGTGGCAGCACACCGCAGGCGCCGCCCGCGCCATGGGCTTGCAAGGGGTGGTGGGCAATTTGCTGCCCGGCTGCGAGGCGGATTTTGTGGTCTTGCAGCCCAAAGCGACGCCTTTGCTGGCACGCAAAACCCAGCTGGCCAACACCTTGGACGAGTTGTTGTTCTCGCTCATCGTGCTGGGCGACGACCGGCTGATCGAGCGCACGGTGCTGGCTTGCAACGTGGCCGAACGCGCCGGACTATGGCAAGCCGCCGGGCGCTTTTAAGCCGGCAAAGCCGCCCGGATGGCCTACCTACAATAGCCCGAAGAACTGGAAGCACCTTCGTATGAGCATTAAAAGCGACAAATGGATACGCCGCATGGCCGAGACGACCGGCATGATCGAGCCCTTCGAGCCCCGCCAGGTGCGGGAGCTGGGGGGCAAAAAAATCATCTCCTACGGCACCAGCAGCTACGGCTACGACATCCGCTGCGCGCCCGAGTTCAAGGTGTTCACCAACATCCACAGCACCGTGGTGGACCCGAAAAACTTCGACCAAAAAAGCTTTGTCGATTTCCATGACGATGTCTGCATCATCCCGCCCAACAGCTTTGCGCTGGCCCGCACCCTGGAATATTTCCGCATTCCGCGCAATGTGCTGACCATTTGCCTGGGCAAATCCACCTACGCGCGCTGCGGCATCATCGTTAACGTCACCCCCTTCGAGCCAGAGTGGGAAGGCTATGTCACCCTGGAGTTCTCTAACACCACGCCGCTGCCTGCCAAGATTTACGCCGGCGAGGGCTGCGCCCAAGTGCTGTTCTTTGAAAGCGACGAAGTCTGCGAAACCAGCTACAAAGACCGGGGCGGCAAATACCAGGGCCAGGTCGGCGTTACCTTGCCCAAAGCCTGATTCCCCTTAGCGGCTGCTGGCCGTACGATAGAATGACCTGTCCAATAAACTGCACAAGTCAGCCATGAAAATAATTTCTTACACCGATGCTCGCAATGGCTTGAAGGCCGTGCTTGATGGCGTGGTGAACGATGCAGACATCGCCGTGATCACGCGCCGCGAGGGCGGTAACGCGGTGCTCATGTCGCAGGCCCAGTACGAAAGCATGGCCGAGACCCTCTACCTCTTGTCCAACCCTGCCAATGCAGCGCACCTGGCCGCATCCATTGCCCAGCACAAAGCGGGCAAAGCCAAGCGCCGAGCACTTGTGGCCGTATGAACCGGGCCGTGTTGTTCACGGCAGCAGCCTGGGACGATTACACCTACTGGCAAGGGCAGGACAAAAAGACGCTGCGCCGCATCAATGTCCTCATCGAGTCGGCCCGCCGAGACCCCTTCGACGGCATTGGTAAGCCCGAAGCGCTGGTTGGAAATTTGTCGGGCTACTGGTCACGGCGCATCGACGATGTGCACCGCCTGGTCTATGCCGCCGACGATAACGAACTGGCCGTTATTGCCTGTCGTGGGCATTACCAGTAAGTAATGCCGCTCGCAAAACCTGCCCGGCTTGGCTCGCCTCGTTTTCAAAAAGGGGGCATTTCTAGTTTGGGCAATGGGGAGCGTTAGCGTCTTGGACTGGTGCCTAAAGCCTGACCTAAGCCTCATTTACCCCGTATCGGGGATAATCCGCCTTGCGTCCCCGGTTCCCGGGGCAACCTGCTATCGGATGGATAGCCACTACTTTTGCTATGCATGCCCGAACAGACTCCTGACACCGCAGCCTCCAATACCCCTGATTCCCTAACGACAGACACCCCTGTCATGGCCTTTGCCCAGCTGCAATTGGCCCCGCCCTTGGCCCGTGCGGTGGCCGAAATGGGCTACGAATCCATGACGCCCATCCAAGCCCAGGCCATCCCCGTGGTGATGACCGGCAAAGACGTGATGGGCGCCGCCCAGACCGGCACCGGCAAAACAGCCGCCTTCTCGCTGCCCCTGCTGCACCGCTTGCTCAAGCACGAAAACGCATCCACTTCGCCGGCCCGCCATCCGGTGCGCGCCCTGGTGCTCTTGCCCACGCGCGAGCTGGCCGACCAGGTAGCCCAGCAAGTCAAGCTCTACGCCAAATACACCCAGTTGCGCAGCGCCGTGGTTTTTGGCGGCATGGACATGAAGCCTCAAACTGCTGAACTGAAAAAAGGCGTAGAGGTGCTAGTGGCGACACCAGGCCGCTTGCTGGACCACATCGAGGCTAAAAATGCGGTGCTCAACCAAGTGGAATATGTGGTGCTGGACGAAGCCGACCGCATGCTAGACATCGGCTTTTTGCCCGATTTGCAGCGCATCCTGAGCTACCTGCCCAAACAGCGCACCACCTTGCTGTTTTCGGCCACCTTCTCGCCCGAAATCAAGCGCCTGGCCAGCAGCTATTTGCAAGACCCCATCACCATCGAAGTAGCGCGCTCCAATGCCACCGCTTCTACGGTGGAGCAACACTTTTACAGCGTGGGCGAAGACGACAAGCGGCGCGCCCTGCACCATGTCATTCGCAAGCACCAGCTCAAACAAGCCTTTGTGTTTGTCAACAGCAAACTGGGCTGCGCCCGGCTGGCGCGTTCGCTGGAGCGCGAGGGTCTGAAAACAACCGCCTTGCACGGCGACAAAAGCCAAGACGAGCGCCTCAAAGCGCTTGAAGCGTTCAAAAGCGGCGAGGTCGATTTATTGGTCTGCACCGACGTAGCCGCGCGTGGTCTGGACATCAAAGACGTGCCCGCCGTGTTTAACTTTGACGTGCCCTTTAACGCCGAAGACTATGTGCACCGCATTGGCCGCACTGGACGCGCCGGAGCATCCGGCCTAGCGGTCAGCTTTGTCGGCGGTAAAAACGATGCGCGCCTGGTGGCCGACATCGAAAAGCTGATCAAGACCAAGATTGAGCTCGAAGCCATCGAGTTTGAAGAAGATGGTCCCGCTGCGGGTCAAGGCCGTATCAACGATGGTCGGCGCATGTACCAGGACGAGGCGCGCGACGATTCGCGCCGCGCCCCGCGCAGCAGCGAGCGCGGCGGTTTGCGCGATATTGCCCACGAAGGCCAGTACGCCCGCCCCGCCCGCGACGAGCGCGCCCCCCGGCGCGATTACACGCGCCCGCCCGCACCGCCCAAAGACCCGTTTTTCGACCAGCCTTACGAGCCCAGCGTGGCGCCGGAGGCCAAGCCTTCCTGGGAAGCTGCGCCGCGCACCGGCGCTCGTAGCATCTCGGCCAATATCAAGCCCAAACGGCGTGTAGCCTTTTTGTTCAAGGCGGCGGAAGAAACCTCGTCTTAGTCCCCCGGCGCTTGCGCCTGCAAGGCCGGGCAAGCCCCTTAAGGGCCCGGCGCCAGCGCTTGCGGGCAGGGCACTTGAAACAGCGTATGGTGCAGTCGCCCTTGACCATCGGGCCCATCCAAACGCAATGCGCTCAGGCAGCCACCCCACACGCAACCGCTGTCCAGGGACAGCACATCGCTGCGGCCCAGCCAGCCCAGCGTGGACCAATGCCCAAACGCCACCGTGTCCTGCGCCGTGCGCCGCTCCGGTGCATCAAACCAGGGCGTGAAACCCGCGGGCGTAGCGGCCAGGCCTTCCTTGGTTTCAAACTCCATACGCCCCTGCGCATCGCAAAAGCGTATGCGCGTGAGGGCGTTGACGATGACCCGCAGCCTATCATTCCCTTGCAGAGCCTCGTCCCATTGGTCCGGCAGGTTGCTATACATCGTTGCTAAAAAATTGGCATAGTCCGGCCCGCGCAGCATGGTTTGGACTTCAGCGGCCAGAGCCATCGTCTTCTCACAGGTCCATTGCGGTAATACCCCGGCGTGCACCATCAGCACCGACGCGTCGTGGTGCTGCAAGTGCATGGCCATGGATTGGTGGCGCAGCCAGTGCAGCAAGTCGTCCCGGTCCGGCGCCTTTAGCAAGTCATCGAGCGTGTCCTTGCGGTGGGCTTTGCGCAGCCCATGCGCTACCGCCAGCAAATGCAGGTCGTGGTTACCCAGCAGGCAGTGCGCCGCGCCTTGCAGCGCACGCAGGCGCCGCAGCACGCCTGCCGAGTCCGGCCCGCGGTTGACCAGATCGCCCAGCACATACAGCGTATCGCGGCTGGGGGAAAAGCCGATATGGGCCAAGAGGCGCTCTAGCGCGCTGTCGCATCCTTGGATGTCGCCGATCAGGTAGAGGGCCATGACTTATTTAGGCTTTTGCATTGCCGGCCAACAGCAATTGCGCTACCAACTGCGCGGTGCGCTCAATCATGGGCGCATGCGCCAGCAGCTCAGATAGGCTTAGGCGCGCGGTTGGCGTGTGGCACGCGACTGCTGCCACGCATTGGCCTTGCGCATTGCGCACCGGCACCGCAATAGCCACCATGCCGTTGATAAATTCCTCGTTATCCGTGCCTATGCCGCGCCTGCGTATGCGGTCTATTTCTGCCATCAGTGCGCCAGGGTCGGTGAGGGTATGCGCGGTTTTGCGTTCACGGTGCAGCCCTTGCAGCAGCGACAGGCATTGGTCAGGCGGCATTTGCGACAAAAACAATTTCCCGCTGGCGGTGCAATGCAGCGGCACCCGCGAGCCTGGCGGCAAAGTCATACGCAAGGGTTCGGAGGTTTCTACCCGGTCGATATACAGCACTTGCTCGCCTTCGCGGGTCGTCAAGTTGCAGGTCTCGCCCAGACGCTGCACCAAGGCGCTGAGCAAGGGTCGGTAGCGATGTGCGACCGAGGCCGCCTGCAAGCTGCGCAAGCCCAGGCTCAAGGCGCGCGGGCCCAAGGTGAACACAGTGGAGCCGGGTTCGCGCATCACATAGGCCTGCCCCTCCAAGGCCTGCAAGAGGCGCATGACCGAGGCTTTGGGTAAATCCAGTTTGTCCGCCAAGCCAGACAGGCTTATGCCGCTTTGCTGTTGGGCCAAGGTGTCTAGCACTTGTAAGGGCCGCAGGGTTCTGGCATCACTGGCGGCATCGGATGCATCGCCACGGTGCGCGGCGCGGGTCGCGGGTGCATGCCGCGCGGATGGGTCAGCGCTGAGCGCTTGCGCGGCCTTTTTTGAAACGGATTGAACCCGGTTTGTTTCAGATGCAGCCCGCTTAGATATATCTGCTTGCGTATTTGCTAAACGATTTTTTACCATAGGCACCATGTTAATTTCAGTTGCGCAAGTTCACTGCCAAAGCGGTGAATGGTGCAAAGCCCGGAGACATTGGTTTGCAAAACTTTGATTATGTAGTGGTGGGTGCCGGCTCGGCGGGCTGTGTGGTGGCCAATGGCCTGTCCAAAAATGGTCGCTATAGCGTCTGCCTGCTGGAAGCCGGTCCGCAAGACCGCTCGTTTTGGATTCATCTTCCCATAGGCTACGGTAAAACCATGTGGGACAAAAAGCTCAACTGGATGTTTGAGACTGACCCAGACCCGGGCATGCACAACCGCAAAATTTTTTGGCCACGCGGCAAATGCCTGGGGGGCTCCAGTTCGATTAACGGCCTGATTTTTATCCGGGGCCAACGCGAAGATTACGACCACTGGCAGTCATTGGGCAATGAAGGTTGGGGCTGGGACGATGTGCTGCCCTACTTTCGCCGGTCTGAAGGAAACGACCGCCTAGGCGGCCCGCTACACGGCCAGGATGGGCCGCTCAAAGCCTCGTCCATTCGCAACAAACACCCCTTGGTGGAGGCCTTTATCGGCAGCGCCAATGCTGTGGGCGTGCCTACGACCGAGGATTTCAACGGCGCTTCGCAAGAGGGCGTGGGCTACTACCAGCTCTCCACCCACCAAGGCATGCGCTGCAGCACCGCCAAAGCCTATCTCAAGCCGGCCCGCAAGCGCGCTAATTTGCGCATCATCACCGGCGCCCGCGCTACCCGTTTGCTGTTTGAAGGTGAGAGTAAACGTGCCGAAGGCGTGGAGTACCAACACCAAGGGCGCATGCTCACGGTGCGGGCCAAGCGCGAGGTGATTGTCTGCGCCGGTGCCTTGCAGTCGCCGCAGCTCTTGCAGCTATCGGGCATCGGCCCTGCCGGTCTGCTGGCTGAGCATGGTGTTGCGCTGCGGCACGAACTGCAGGGCGTGGGCGAAAACCTGCAAGACCATTTGCAACTGCGCCTGATTCTGGAGGCCAACCGGCCCATCACCACCAACGACCAAATGCGCAGCCTGTGGGGCCGCGCCCGAATGGGCCTGGACTGGCTGCTGTTTCGCCGAGGTGCGCTGGCCATCGGCATCAACCAGGGCGGCTTATTCACGCGGGTTCGTCCCGCCTCGCAAAGCCCGGATATTCAGTTTCATTTTTCTACTTTGTCGGCGGACATGGCCGGGGGCAACGTGCATCCGTTTTCCGGCTTCACCATGTCGGTATGCCAGTTGCGCCCGCAGTCACGCGGGTATGTGCGCATTCGCTCTGCCGATCCTCTGCAAGCGCCCTCGATGCAGCCTTACTACCTTTCGCATGCCGAAGACCAGGCCACCGCCATCGCCTCGGTACGCTATGCGCGCCAGTTGGCGCAGACCGGGCCTTTAAGCGAGCTAGTCAAGTGCGAACACCGGCCCGGCCCGCAAGTGCAAAGCGACGACGAAATTCTGGACTTTTGCAAACAATACGGCGCGACGATTTTTCATCCCTCGGGCACCTGCAAGATGGGCCCGGACAGCGACCCGATGGCGGTGACCAACCCGCATTTGCAGGTGCGCGGCGTTGCGGGTTTGCGTGTGGTGGACTGCTCGGTCATGCCCACGCTGGTTTCAGGTAACACCAATTGGCCGGTGGTGATGATGGCGGAGAAAGCCGTGGATATGATTTTGGCCGACGCAGAAGATGCCCCCTAGGGGCGCTCATTTTTTCAACCCAAGAAGGAGACAGAGACATGCAACATTTCGAACAACGCCGCACGCTTTTGGGTGCTATGGCCGCCGCTGGCTTATCTGCCGGGGCGATGGTGCCGGGCCAAGCCCAGGCGCAAAATGCACCCACTGCCTGGGGTTGGCCCCAGCCTTACACCAAGGTGTCTGAAAAATCGATTGCCTGGCTCAAAGAAAAAGGCTGGTGGCCGCTGGGCGTGGGCTGGCAAGCACCCTGGTCGGGCCAAAACACGGTGATGGCCGTGATGGACCGCCAAGGCTTGTTGAATAAGCGCGGGATCGAAGAAAAATTCACTTCTTTTACATCCGGCCCGGCGCTCAATGAAGTGTTTGTGTCCACCAAAATTCAGGTCGGCGCTGGCGGCAACTTTCCGCTCAACTCGCTCATCGACAAACAGGTCCCGCTGAAGGTGATTTCGATTGTTTGCCCCAACTTGCGCCACCATGTGATCGTGCCGCTGGATTCAACGCTCAAGTCGGTAAAAGACTTCAAAGGCGGCAAAGGTGGCGAGCCCTATGTCATCGGCATCGCCACCGGTTCTTCCGGTGAGTTTTACTTCCAAATGCTCGCTGGCATCAACGGTATCCAGATCGGCAAAGACGTTATTTTGAAGAACATGCCGCCTACCGAGCAAATGCTGCTGCCCAAAGGCATTGACGCCGTGGTGCCTTGGGATTACACCTGTTCGCTGATGATGAACGAGCGCAAGAACGGGCGCTCTATTGACGTGAGCTACCCCTACAACATCTACCAGGGCTCGATTTACGTGCGTAAAGAGTTGGTGGACAACGTGCCCGATGTGGTGCAGGCCATCACCGACGCGATTGTGGAAGCCACCCTGTGGATACGCCTGAATCCTGATGCCGCCGTGGCCACCATGCAGGAAGACCCCAACCTCAAAAGCGTGCCTACCGCCTTGCTGCTGCAGCAAACGCTCGAATACAACAATTTGTATAAGCCCACTTATTTGTACCCGATTGTGGATTTCTGGGCGCTTGAGAACGAGAAAATTGCCTCTTGGCTCTACGACAACAAGCGCTTGCAAAAGCCTTTTTCAGCGAAAGAATTTGGCGCCGTATTTGCCACCGAATTCATGCAAAAAACGTTTGAAAACCTGGGCTGGAAAATCCCCACGGTACCGCCTACGATTCCTGCCAAATGGGCTGGAAAAATCGGCGAACTACCTTACCCGGCCTACGACACTTTGCTCAATATGAAGGCCCCGCAGGCTTGGCCCGAGCGCAGTGACCTCACCAAGGCTTATACCTATAACGGCACCACCGTCAAACCCTAAAGAGCAAGGAAGCGCGCATGTCTGATGCAAACAAGGCGGTGGCGATGGCAAGCCCAGCGTACAGCTGGGCGTGGCTGACCCGCTGGACCAGCATGTTGGTCTTATTTCTAATCTGGGAATGGGCGGCGCGCGTCTGGCTACCAAAAAGCCAGCCCGATTTGGTGACCCTCATGCCCCCGCCTAGCGGGGTGCTGGCGGCGGGTTGGGAGTTGTTGCAGTCGGGTGATTTGCAGCACCACTTGTGGGCTTCCTTAAAGCGCGAGCTGACGGCTTTTGGCTTTGCGCTGGTGGCTTTGCCACTGGGCATTGCCATGGGCTGGTGGCCGCGTGTGAACCGGCAGCTTGATCCGGTAATTGAAATCCTGCGGCCTATACCGCCGATCGCCTGGATTCCTTTGTCACTCTTGTGGCTGGGCATTGGCAATGCGCAAAACCAGTTCATTATTTTTCTGGGTATTTTTTTTCCGCTGCTGCTCAACACCATCCAGGGCGTAAAAAACATCGAGCCCAATTTGGTGCGCGCCGCGCGCTGCCTGGGCGCGAGTGAGCTACAGCTATTGCGTAAAGTGGTGTTGCCGGCGTCCCTGCCGATGATCTTGACGGGCATGCGCGTGGGCTTTGGTGTGGGCTGGATGGCGCTGGTGGCGGCTGAGTTGGTCGGCGCCAGCTCGGGCCTGGGCTTTTTGATCAACGATGCGCGCAGCGTGCTGCGGACCGACATCGTGATTTTGGGTATGTTGACGATCGGCTGCGTCGGTTTAGTCATCGACTTGCTAATCCGCCGTATCGCCAAAGCCATGCTGCCTTGGTCGCTGGCAGCACAGAAATAACCACGCAGAGGAAACAGACCATGGCACGCGTAACCGTAGACAACGTCGACAAAATTTTTCCGCCCCAGCAGCGTGGGCAACTGCCGGTGCAGGCGCTCAAGGGCGTTAGTTTCACGGTAGAAGGAGCCGAGTTTTGTTGCCTGTTGGGCCACAGCGGCTGTGGCAAGACCACCTTGCTCAACATCATGGCCGGCTTTGAGCAAGTCAGTGGTGGCAGTGTGCGGCTCAATGGCCAGCCGGTGGGCAAGCCGTCCTGGCAGCGCACGATGGTGTTTCAAGACTATGCGCTCTTTCCCTGGCTGACCGTGGCGCGCAATATCGCTTTTGGGCTGGAGCTCAAAGGCGTGTCGGCGGCGGACATCACTCGCACGGTGCAGCAGCAGGTGGAATTGGTGGGTTTGCAAGGCTTTGAATCGCGCCTGCCGCATGAGTTGTCGGGCGGCATGCGCCAACGCGTGGCGATTGCGCGGGCACTGGCGGTGGACCCGGAGGTGGCCTTGTTTGACGAGCCCTTTGCGGCGCTGGACGCACAAAACCGTGCCTTGCTTCAAAACGAGCTGGTGCGCATTTCCCGCCAGACCCGCAAAACCATGATCTTGATCACCCATAGCATCGAAGAGGCTATTAAATTGTCGGATCGCATCATCGTTATGACGCGCCGACCCGGCACGGTGAAAGCCAATTTACAGGTCGACCTGCCTCGCCCGCGCGACGAGGAAGACCCGGCGGTAGTCGCACTCAAAAAACAGCTACGCGCCCTGATCGCCGACGAGATGGAGCCCGAGACAGCGGCTTGATGCAGTCCCTGGGGTGTCAGCCCTTGTGGGGTATTGGCAGGCACGCGACTGGATTTCAAGCTTACGTGGGGTGCCGCACGCCGCTTGCAGTACAGTGAGGCGGTGTTGCACAGCCACCCAGCCCCATGGAATTTTTGCTGATTGTTTTTTTGACGCTGCTCAACGGCGTCTTTGCCATGTCTGAATTGGCGCTGACCGCCAGCCGCCGTGCCCGCTTGGGCGCACTGGCCGAGGCCGGTGACAAGGGAGCGCAAGCGGCCCTAGAGTTGCTGAGCAACCCCAACCAATTTTTGTCCACGGTGCAAGTGGGAATTACCTCCATCGGCGTGCTCAACGGCATTGTGGGCGAGGCCGCTTTCAGCGATGGCGTAGCGGCCTGGATGGTGGCGCTGGGCATGGCGGACAAGGCTGCAGCGCTCACAGCCACGGCTTTGGTGGTCACGGTTATTACCTTCACCACCATTATTTTTGGCGAACTGGTGCCCAAGCGCATCGGCCAGTTGCACCCCGAAACCATGGCCTGCTGGGTGGCGCGCCCTATGCTGTGGCTGGCGCAGGCGGCCAAGCCCTTTGTCAAATTACTCTCGGGCACCACCGCAGCCACCCTCAAGCTCTTACGCATTGACACGAATGCGGCGCGCTCCGTGACCGAGGAAGAAATATCGGCCAGCCTGGAAGAGGGCGTGGACGCCGGTCTGATTGAAGAGCATGAGCACCAGATGGTGCAAAACGTTTTCCGCTTGGACGAGCGCCCGCTCACCTCGCTGATGACGCCGCGTGGCGATGTGCAATGGTTGGACGCGTCAGCCAGCGTGGACGAATGCCTGCGCTTGGCCGGGCGCGGCGCGGGCAAGGGCGCGCATTCTTGGTACCCGGTGTGCCGCGCTTCCTTGGACGATGTGGTGGGCGTGATCAGCGTGGCGCATTTGCTGGATTTGGGCGCGCACAGCCAGGAGCCGATAGCAGCGTTTGCCCAAGCAGCGGTGTTTGTGCCCGAAACTTTGAGCGGCATGGAGTTGCTGGAGCAATTCCGCTTGAAGGCGGCACGCCTCTTGTTTGTGGTCGATGAGTACGGCGTGGTGCAAGGCCTGCTCACGCCGCGCGACTTGCTCGAAGCCATTACCGGCGAATTGCAGTACGGCGCGCAAACCGAAGCCTGGGCCACGCGGCGCGACGATGGCTCTTGGTTGCTGGACGGCGTGATGCCGGTCGCCGAAGTCAAAGCGCGGCTGGACTTGGAAGAATTGCCCGATGAAGACCGGGGCCGCTACAACACCCTGGCCGGTTTGCTCATGGCCCTGACCGGCCATTTGCCCGCTTTGGGCGAGCGCATCAGCCACCAAGGCTGGGTGTTTGAGGTGATAGACCTCGATGGTCGGCGTGTGGACAAGGTGCTGGCTACGCAGCGGCCAGCGCCGAAAGCCTAAGCTTCGCCTTTACAGCACTTGCGCCGCCGGGCGCGCTGCGACGCGCTCGCGCCAGGCTTGCAGGGCTTCATAGCCCAGGTCGGCGGGTTTGAACTTGAGCAGGCCGCGGGCGAACTCCAGTGCGCAAAAAGCAGTGATGTCGGCGATGGTGAAGCGATCACCGGCCATCCAGTCGCACTTTTGCAGCATGGCGTCAAAAACCTGCAAATTGGCTTTGAGCTTGGCCGTTTGCGAGTGCCCATATTCGGGGAACTGCGGCTGCTCCAGTGTCGCAAGTCCAGGGTGGCTGTGGCGGATGCTATTGGCCGCGCCCAGCAAAATCGTCCACTCCACGCGTCTATCGGCCATCTCGATAAAAGCGCGCTCGGTGCTGTCCTGGCCCATCAAATTAGGCTCGGGAAACAGGCCTTCCAGGTAAGTGCAAATCGCCCGCGTTTCGGTCAGCACCCGGCCATCATCCAGTTGCAGCGCCGGCACTTTGGCTAAGGGGCTTTTGGCCAGGTAGTCACTTGCGCGGTGTTCGCCGGCATTGAGGTCGATGGGAACTTGCGCAATTGTGGTGATGCCTTTTTCCGCCATAAAGATGTGCACCCGGCGCGGGTTGGGGGCGCGTGGCGCGGTGTAGAGCTGCATAAAAACCCTCTGTAAAAAATGGCCGATGAACTAATGATGGTGTGAAAACGGTTTGGTCCCTTGCCTGGGCGCTTTGTAAGGCATCGCTTCGCCCAGGAGTGACAAACCATTTGCCTCTGCCGCGCCCCAGTCAGCCGCTGATAACCCGTGCCGCTTGCAAACTAAGGCGCAGCGCGGTGGCCTCGCGCCGTGCCGCTTGCGCGAAATCAGCCCCCTCCGACGCATAAATAATGGAGCGCGATGCGTTCACCGCAATCGGCCCGCTGGTGTGCTGCGCCGTACCGCGCCAGGCCGCCCGCACGGTGGCTTGCGCGTCGCCGCCCTGCGCGCCCACACCGGGGATCAGCAGCGGCACGGTGGGCGCCAGGGCCCGCACGCGTTCCAGTTCCTGCGGGTAGGTGGCGCCGACCACCAAGCCAAGTTGGCCGTTTTCGTTCCAAGGGCCTTGGGCCAATTGGGCGATGTGTTCGTACAAGCGCGGCGCGCCGGGCAGGGTTTGCAGGCGCTGGTTCTGAAAGTCGTCGCCACCGGGGTTGGAGGTACGGCACAGCAAAAAAGCCCCTTTGCCGGGGTAGCGCAAATAGGGTTGCACCGAATCCAGGCCCATAAAGGGCGAGAGGGTTATGGCGTCGGCGCCGTAGCGCTCAAAGGCCTCTTTGGCATATTGCTCGGCGGTGCTGCCGATGTCGCCGCGCTTGGCATCCAGTATCACCGGCACCTGCCGTGCGCTAGCGCGTAGGTGCGCCATCAGGCGCTCTAGTTGGGCTTCAGCCCCATGGGCGGCGAAGTAGGCGATTTGCGGCTTAAAGGCAATCGCCTGGTCAGCCGTGGCATCGACGATGGCGGCGCAAAAGTCGAAAATTTTGGAGGCATCGCCGCGCCAATGCAGCGGGAATTTGGCGGGATCTGGGTCTAGCCCGACGCAGACCAGCGACTGGTTGCTGCGCTCGGCCTGGGCGAGTAGGGTGAGAAAGGTCATGGGGGCGGATTGTAGGAAAAACGCCACCTTGCGGTGGCGTCAAAACGGCTACTTGGGCGCTTTACTTAAACGGCGCCTTGATGAACTTGGCGCACACGCCTTTGATCATATGCCGGCGCGTGCCGTCCCTAAAGGTCAGGGTTTGGACGAATGTGCCGTCGGTCAGGTCGATGGTGAATTCCTCTTGCGTCACCATTTGCCCAAAGCGCTCGAACATGGCCGGGCGGCTGACAAAGGCCTTGGTGCCTTCCATTTTGAAGGCGCCCTTACGCGACTCAGTAATGGAGTATTCGCCTTGGTACCAGCCGGCCCCGGCTTCGGGATCTAGGCCTGCCACCAGCATGTCTTGATATACCTTGGGCTCCGAGTTCAGCGCGCCCTGAGGCGTGGAGACGGTCACTTCGCAGACGAATTGACCGCCTTTTTTGCCCAGTTTGTCGGCGCCCGCTTCCAAATCACCTTCCCGGGAATCGGCCTTCGAAGGAGCAAGGTGCAACACGCCCAGAGCTACCAGGCCAAAGCCCGTGAGCGCCGCGATGATCAGGGTGATCACCACAGTAGCGAGCACGGCTCCCATGGAAGATTGCTTTTTCATACTCGGGCCTTCAAAGAGTGGGCGGCTGGACAGTCGCTTTTAGTTACTCAAAATCTCACGACCATTGAGCGCCTGCACCGGACGGGCATTCATCTTGAAGGGGAAGGCTTGCACCTGCTCCTTGGCGATATTGACCGTGGTTTTGAGGATAAAGAAGCGCACGCCTTCGGTACACGGTGGGGTCGTCAATGAGCCTTCGTAGCTGTAAAAATCAAACTCGCGCGGCAGCAAATTACCGGGGTTGAAGTTCACGCCATCGGGCGCGTATTCCACATTTTCTTCTTTAGGTAAATTGGCCCACAGGGTTTTGATGCCGGGGTTTTCATTGCCTTCTTTGAGCAGCACGCCCAACACAGCCAGCTTGCCTTCGGCGTTTTTGTGCACAAAATGCACCACCATGGCCATGGGCTTGCCATCAATTTTTTCTTCGCTGGGGCGGTGGAAGTGGAACTGCAATAGCTCGTGGGCTACACCGTCAATGCGCAGTTTGCTGCCAGGGCTGACCACCACTTGGATGGTGTGGCCGTTGTTCAGCATCTTGAGTGGGCCTTCTTTGTAGTCGGCGCTCACCACCACGCGTGATTTCACGAAAGGCCCTTTGATATCCAAAGGCGATTGCGACTTGCCAGCCGAGCAGGTGGGGAATTCTTTGCCCCACTTTTCCGGGCCCATTTCACCTTCGTAGCCCCAATGCGGAGCGGCGTGCTTTTCATCTTTCTTGTCGCCGTGCCCGTCATCTTTCTTGCCCTTACCGTCCTCTTTTTTACCGTGGCCGTCGTCTTTGCTGTCTTTTTCTTCCTTGTCGCCCTTACTGGCTTTTTCAGACTTGGGCAAGCAATCAGACATCACCTTGATTTTTTCGCCTGCAGCTACCAAGCCTAATTGGGCTGCGCAAATCGTATTCTTGCGATCACCCAGTTCGGACAACTGCAAGGCTTTGCGGAAGGCTTCTAGGGCGCCCGGATCTTCAGCACCCTTGGTGAGCATGCGCAGCGCCCCCAAGCCGGCTTGACGTTCAGCAGAAAGTGACTTCTCTTTTTTATAGGCGTTTTCCAAGTCAGTCAAGGTCGAGCCGCTGGCTAGAGCCGCTTTGACCGCTTCAAGTAGATTGGTTTTTTCTTCCAAGGGTGCCATCTCCTCTTGCAAGGCGTGCATCTCCTCTTCGGCGGCTTTAATGCTTTCCTCTTTTTCCTTGGCGGATTTCTCAGCCGCTTCGACCGCGGCCGTCAGCTCGGTGATCTTGGCCTTGGATACGGATGCTTGCTTTTGGTTCATAAAACCAAACACGCCGGCGCCTATCAGCGCGGCGACCAAAAATACTTCCAGCAGAATTCTTTTCATAGTTGCTCTTTCGGATATTTAGTGTGAAAAGTAGACACTCCAACGATGCGCGCCATGCCTTGGCGCCGAAGCGTATCCGGCGGGCGTATTGCGCTCTTATCGGCACAAAAACCGGAATCTTGACTCACCATGGCCGCTTTAGCGTGTTCCACGATAAGATATTCCGGCACCCGTGCCATCGAGCAGCATCATATCTAATTGGGCGTGGCCGTTGCCGGAGCTTTGTACCACTGCAATGCCTTGCAGGCGTTTGGCTTGTCCTTGCGTTCCCCTAGTCCATTCACAACCAGACTGGGTATAGGTATTGGGATCTATGGTGGCAACTGCAAGGAAATAGTTCCCTCGCGTGGCCGCTTGCAGGCTGAGGTCGAGGGTGCAGTTGCCCAGCTTGAAGCCGGTCATCGAGCCAGCGGCAGAAAGTTGCAATGTGCGATTTCCGAAAGTCGATCCACTATCAAACCATGTACCTGTCCAGTCGCTTGCTACATCCCTTAGCAGAGCGCTAGCCGAAAAATCAAAACCGGTTTGCACCACTTGTGCGGTGTAGCTGCTGGAGGTCGGGTTGATGACATTGTTTTCAGTCACACTGGCCGTAAATCGGGTTTTGCTGGTTTGCGTGAGCGTGACGGATACGCTGCTAGGCGCACTATTGCCCTTGGCCTGGGTGATACCTATGCTGCTCGATTGCGCATTGCCATCCACCGACAAGGAAAAGAATCCATGGTAAAGCCAGGGGCGGTAGTCGTCTACGGTTTGGAGATGCCAAGCAAACCACTCTGCGTCATCGTTGCTGTTGGCCGGGGGTATCGCCAGGCCCAGGTATTCCGTCTTGTTTGTGCTATTGGTATAGGTATAGAGACCAGCTAGTTCGGTGACAGGATGCACCGGCGCGACCGCTTGGCTAGTATTGAATGCCGGTGCATCCACCACTAGGGCGTCGGGCGCGCCACCACAAGCGACAAGTGCCAGGGCTGACATGGCAAACACCCGGCCTAAGCCGGGCAGGCGCTTAGGTGCCAATGACAGCCGTCGTCGTATATTGAGGTTCATTGCGGCTCCACCCAAGCAGCTTGTAGCCAGTGGCAGTAATCGTCCAGATGCGGCCAGGCGATGTGGCTGACTTGCGTTCCGGGGGGAAATAAATCGCCGGTAAGGTGGTCCAGCCAGGCGCCATCCGCGTCGAGTTGGCTGCCAAAGGCGGCGAAGGCGGCGCGTTGCGGCGTGTCCTGCGGGTCGCGTTTGCGGGCACTGGCAATCGGGTAGGGCGGCTGCACACTGCGCATCATGGGCGTGTGGGCCCGACGCGAGACTGGGGTGCGCACCGGACCGGAATAGGCGTCATGGATGCTGCCCCAGTGCCTGCCGCGCAGGCGGCGCCGGATGCTGGCGATGCGGTGGCTCGCCTCGTCCACATCGGGGTGGTGAAAGCGGATTTGGCCCAGTACATTGTCAAATAGCACCAGCGCCTGGCGGTGTTCTTGCAAGACTTCGGCTAAGTTGTTCAATGCATCGCCGCGTTCGCACACCAGATCGGTGCCCGATGCGGCGAGTGTTTTGCCATGGCGCCAGCGAAACAGTGGGGCGGCCAGGGGGTCTATGTCGTAGGTAATGACTTTGCTAAATTTGGACAGAAAGGCGCCCGACATCATCCAGCCTGCGCTAGCACCGATGAGCACAAGCTCATTGCGCTCGGCCGGCTTTTCCGCCAGCCAGGTAGCGATGTCCCGGCACGTGGGCTCCCAAAGCCGCAGGCTGCGCCATGCCTTCCAGTGCCAGCGCAAGCCGCCCGACGGGTTCATGTGGTTTGGGCCCGATTAAATTGCATCACACCCATTTCATCCATACGTGACTGCTCGCGTTTTTCCACAAATTTGGCAACCGTAAGCCGGTCGTTTTCTGTCAGGGTTTGCATCTTCAGACGTTCGGTTTCGGCCAGCACCTTATGGTGGGCCAAAGTAGCCAAATGGGTTTCGGAGCGCTCAATGTCGTTCTTTACCCGTTCGCGCAGATTCAATAGCTGAGACATGAATTGACGCTGGTTCATCGCATCGGTCATCCCTTTGTAGCTGGTGTTTGCCGCGTTTTTTTCGTAGTACTCCTGGTACATTTTTTCCAGCTTGGCCTGGCTGCCCAACAGCGATTGGCGCAGCTCCTCGGCGCGTACTGTGTCCTCGCGGATTTGGGTTATTTTGCGCTCGGCCTTGTTCTCCAGCGCAGACCAGCAGGCGCGCACTTTCATGGTTTTTTACCTTGTGACAGCAGAGGGCAAGCCATGCTATTGCTCCATCAGCACGCGCACATCGCTGCGGGTCTGACTCTCATCAATGCCGCTGTACATGTCCTGACGTAAAAAGGTTTCCATGGCTGCGCGCAGTGCAATGGCTTGGTCAATTTCTGCGTTAGAACCCGGCTGGTAGGCGCCCACCTGAATTAAGTCCACGTTTTGTTGGTAGAGTGACCAAAGGCGTCTGAAGCGGTTGGCCAGTTTCAAGTCGGTAGGCGTCAGCAGGTTTTGCATCACGCGCGAAATCGAGCCGGTCAAGTCAATCGCCGGGTAGTGCGCCGCGTCCGCCAGTTTGCGCGACAGCATGACCTGGCCGTCCAGCGAGGCGCGGGCGATGTCCACAATCGGGTCGTTGCCGTCATCGCCTTCTGCCAGCACGGTGTAAATGGCAGTGATGGAGCCATGCCCGTGGCGGCCCACGCCGGCGCGCTCGATCAAATTGGGTAAGAGTGCAAACACCGAAGGCGGGTAGCCTTTAGAAGTGGGCGGTTCGCCAATGGCCAAGCCGATTTCGCGCTGCGCGTGGGCCACGCGGGTCAGGCTGTCCACCAGCATCAACACGTCTTTGCCCTGATCGCGAAAGTATTCGGCCACCACATGGGTCAGGTGCGCACCTTTGAGGCGCAGCACCGGCGATACATTGGCCGGGGCGGCGATGACTACCGCTTTGGCCAGGCCTTCGGGGCCTAGGGTTTCATTGATAAAGGCCTGCACTTCGCGACCCCGCTCGCCGATCAGGCCGATTACCACCACGTCCGCCTTGGTAAAGCGTGTAAGCATGCCCAGCAGCACGCTTTTGCCCACGCCCGATCCGGCCACCAGGCCTACGCGCTGGCCGCGCCCTAGTGTCAATAATCCGTTGATCGCTTTCACGCCCACGTCTAGCACTTGGTCGATCGGGCCGCGCTCCATGGGGTTGATGGGCAAACCCAGCAAGCCCAGTTTGGTGGTGCAGGCCGGTTTAGGCCGGCCATCCAAAGGTTCGCCTTGTGCGTCGATGACACGCCCCAACAATTCTTCGCCCAACAGCGCGTGTCCGCTGTCGCTCAGTACCCGCACCGTGGCGCCAGGACCGATGCCCGTGGGCTCGGAAAAAGGCATGAGGTAAATGGTTTTGTCCGCAAAGCCGACGACTTCGGCTTCGATACGTTGGCCGCTGTGACCCACTACTTCGCAGCAAGCGCCAATGGGCGCCATGATGCCGCGCGCCTCCAAGCGCAGTCCGACTAGGCGCACCAGCGTGCCGCTGCGCTCTGGCAATTTGCTGTGCAGTTTGGGGATGGCTTGGCTGACATCAGCCGCAAAGTCAAACATGGTTTTCGTCGTTCAAAATTTCGTCGATGGCCGTCACCGTGTCGTATCCCGATGGCGCATGCGCGGGCAAGGGCGCATCAGCCATATCGTCCGCGGGCTCATCACGTACCTCATCCAGGATGGGGGAATGGACTGCGGCCATAGGGGCCAGCGGGGTAGCGGCCATGCGGGGCTGGGCATCTTCCACCCGGCTGCTGGGCAGGCGCTCGGCGGCGAGGCGCTCGGCGCTGAAAGCAGTTTGTGCATTCCAGCGTGGCTCGTCGATGTGCAATCCGCGCGCCAGCGTGCTCAGGCGCTCGGCTATCAGGTCTTCTACGATGGCGTCATTGGCGCTGGCGCGCACGCTACCGGGTAGCAGGGTTTCGTCTGCTTGCAAGCGCAGCGCAGAGCCTTCATTGAGGCCGGTGCGCTCACGCATGCTTTGCAAGCGTTCTACGTCATCGGGATGCAGTTGCACAGTCACCATCGATTCGTCGTGTTGCGCCAGGTCGTCCACACAGCGTTGCACTAAGCGTTCGATAGCGCTTCCATCCATTTGTAATTCAGCTAAAACCAGTTGCTCGGCTAAATGCAGAGACAGGCGCTTGAGTGGCTCAAAAAAACTTTGCGGGCTTTGTTGCAGATCGGCCAAAGCAGCTTGCAATTTTTCAACCAGCGCATGGTCCTGGCCCAAGGATGCTTGGGCATCGCTCTGGGCTTGGGCCTGCAATTGGGCACGCGCTTCGGCCATGCCTTGGGCGTGGCCCTCGGCACGGGCTTTTTCCAGTGCCTGGGCGTCTATCGCTGGGCTCGCCGGTGCACTTGGGGCTGACGGACTGTGAGCTGCCGTGGCTACTTCGGCTATGTCCGCATCATCGCCGACTGGAGCAGGGTTGGGTGAGTCGCTTGATGCATTCTGGCTACTTCCGTGCGAGCCGTCTGGTGACGCTTGCTGGGGATTGTTAGCCGCTTGCGCGGCTTCGGCCTTTGCAGCTGCCTCGCGCGCCATGGCTTGCAGGTCTAGCACCGGCGTCACAAACCCGTGTGCGTCAAAGCCTATGGCTTGGGTGGGTTGCCAGGGGTTGGGCAAAAATCCGCCTGCGGGTGCAATCGGGTGCAGCAGGTCGGTAGGTTGCCAGACCCGCGCCGGGCGGACCTCGGGCTTGCGTGCTTCGGCTTGCGCCGTGTTAGACATAGTCGGCCCCGCCGCCTAGCACCAAGTCGCCGGCATCTGCCAGTTTGCGGGCTGCGCGCATGACCATTTTTTGTGCGGTCTCCACGTCGGAAAGACGCATCGGTGGCAAGGCTTCCATATCGTCGCGGAACATACCGCGCGCACGTTCGGACATGCTGCCCAGAAATTTTTCTTTGACTGCTTCGCTCGCGCCTTTGAGGGCCTTCATCATCAAATCGGGCTCCACATTGGCCATGATTTTGGCAATACCCTTGTTGTCCACGCCCACCAGGTTCTCGAAGGTGAACATATTGTCCTGAATCTGTTGCATCAGGTCTGGGTCGATATCGCGCAAGCCGCTCATCACGGCGGCTTCCAAAGTTGTCTTGGTCTGGTTCAAAATATTGGCGGCTGCTTTGACACCGCCCAGGCTGGAGGACTTGGAAGAGGAGTTGGTTGAGAACTGCTTCTTCATGATGGCTTCTAGCTCGTCCATCGCCGAGGGCTGCACCTGCTCCAGGCTAGCCACGCGTTGCATGATCTCGGCCCGCGCATCGGGCGGCAGAAAATTCAGCACTTCGGCGGCCACGCCGGTTTCCAGCACCGAAAGAATAATGGCCACCACCTGCGGGTGCTCGGCCTGAATCATGTCGGCAATCGAACGCGCGTCCATCCAGGTCAAGATCTCCAAACCTTTGCTGCCGTGGCCGGGGTTGATCCGGCCCAGCACCGAAGCGGCTTTGTCGTCGCCCAACGCGCGGCGAAATACCTTGTCCACATAGTCCGAAGTGCCCAGGCCCAGATTAGTTTGGCGTTTAATTTCGGCTAAAAATTCGTCGAGCACCGCGTTGACGGCTTCTTGCGATAGTTCGGCCACTTGCACCATGGCGGCGCCCAAACCTTGTACTTCTTTGGGGCTGAGAAAGCGGATGATGTTGGCAGCCTGCTCTTCGCCCAATAGCAGCATCAACACGGCAGCGCGCTGCGTGCCGGTTAGCTCCGACATCTCTCGGCGTAGCGCGTCGGTATAGCCCGCAGGCCCGCTTACTTTGGTGTCGTTGTCTGCCATAGTGGTTTACTTCCGGGAAATCTATTTCTTCGCCGCCCCTTAGCTGGGCTTGATCATGTTCTTCAAGACGCTGGCCACGCGGGCCGAGTCGTCGCCGACGATCATGCGGATGAGGGCCACTTTGTCGTCGTAGGTGTTGGCAGTATCCATCATCTCGGCGGAGATGCCTGACTTCTTGGCCTTCATCTTCGCTTTCATCTCTTCGAGCGTATCGGCCGCCGATGGCTCGCCAGGCTCGGCGCCCGCCGCCGCCGCTTCTTCGGCTTGTGCGCGCTCTATCGCCAAGGCCTGTTCCTGGGCGAGTTGGACTTTCTCAGCTGCATCCAGGGCGGCTTGCTTGTCGCGCTCCATCATATGGACCACCACCGGGCGCACTACCGCCATCAGGAAGGCGATAAACATCAGCCCAAGCAGTGCGGATTTAAGGTTGGTCAAGACTGCGTCGTCTTTGTGCCAAGGAATCGACAGGTCTATGGGCGCATCGGGCTCGAACTTGGCCGGGATCACGCTGACTACGTCTTTGCGGGCTTCGTCAAATCCGACTACGCCGCGCACCAGTTGTTGGATGCGCTCCAGCTCTTCTGGCGTGTAGGGGTTGGGTTTGGCTGGCTGGTCTTCCCCTTTGTCGTTCTTGGGTTGCGCGATGGGCGCACGCTCGTTGATCACCACGGCCACGCTGACGCGCTGGATGCCGCCCGACGCCGCGCGTGTATGGCGCACCTGGCGGTCAAATTCGTAGTTGCGGGTGGCACGTGCGGCAGTGGTACTGCGCTCATCGGTGGCAGTGGCTGGGGTGGCGGCCGTATTTAAGGTGGTAGTCGGTGCGGGCGGTGCCGTATTGGCCAAGGTGCCGGGGATGCCCGAAGCTTCTTTAGCGCTATTGCGGTCTTCGCTGGTAATTTCGGAACGTGTCTTTGCGCCTTTGCCTGACGGGTCAAAGTCTTCCGAAGTGATTTCCGTTTGGCTAAAGTCAATGTTCAGATTGACCTGCGAGCGCACATTGGCATCGCCCACGATAGGCACCAAAATTTCCAGTACGCGCTGGCGGTACAGGTCTTCGAGCGATTGTTTGTATTTGGACTGGGTGGCGTTCAGGCCCATGGCCGCGTCCGAAGAGGCGTCGGTCATAAGCTTGCCTACGTTATCCACAATGGACACGTTTTCCGGGAGCAGCATAGGTACGCTGGAAGCGACTAAATGCACAATGGCTTGTACTTGCGTAGGGCTGACACTGCGCCCTTGGTGGGGCGTCACTACTACGGAGGCTTTGGGTGGTGTTCGGTCGCGCACAAAGACCGAAGGTTTGGTCGTCGCCAAATGCACGCGGGCGGTTTGTATCGCATCAATTTGCTGGATGCTGCGCGCCAGTTCCTGCTCGATGGCCGCGTTGTAGCGTACTTGCTCCATGAACTGGCTAGTCGTCATGGCAGACTGGTCTTTGAGCGTGTCCAAGCCAGTCGATGCTGTCTTGGGCAATCCTTTGGAGGCCAGGTAAATGCGTGCTTCGTGGTAGCGCGTCACCGGAACTGTCACCTGGCCGTTGCTGCTGTCGATCACGGGTTTGAAGTCGGCCGCTTTGAGCGCTTCAAAAACCGCTTGTTGGTCGCCTTCGGTGATACCGGACATCACTGGGCGGTAGTTGGGCTGGTTGACCAGGGTATAGACCAGAGCAAAGGCCAAGATGGCTACCGCGATAACCATAAGAGGCAAAGACTTCTTAACCGAAGGCTGGTCAAGGATTTGTTTGATCGGGCCGAAGGGGCCGGAGTAGTCGGCCAGCGGCATGTCGTTGTCGCCCAAGCGGATGGCATTGTCGCCGCCAACAGTGGCCATGCTAGTGCGCCCGCCGGGCCGGGTTGCCAGTGCGCCTGCGTCAGTGGCGCCGGGAAGCAGGGTTCCAGTGGGTGCGGTTGCGGTTGCCATAGGGTTTCTCTTTCAGCGCAGGGTTTGAGTCAAGGTGTGTCGGGCTTTGCTTAAACCGGCATGTTCATCACGTCTTCATAGGCTTTGAGCACTTTGTTGCGCACCTGCAAGGTGGCTTCAAAGGACAGCGAGGCCTTTTGCATCTTCATCACCACTTCGGTGAGGGGTACCGCTTCGCCGCTTTCAAAGGCGGATGTGGTGTTTTGCGAGTCCACCTGGGCTGCATTGGTTTGCCCCACAGCTTTGCGGATGACATCGGCAAAATCGGTTTTTGGTACGCCGCTGGCGCTGTCATCGCTCAGGCCTTTGGCCTGGGATGAATGCGCTTCCAGGGTGCGCAACATGGATGCAATGCTGGCGGCGGAAGTAGCTTTTTCAATCATGGCGTGGGCTCCGGGTCGGATGGCGTTATTTAGGCGTTGGCCAATTGGCTGAGGGAGTTATCGCGCAGGCGGGCCAGCTTGTAGCGCAGCGTGCGTGGGCTGATGCCCAGTTTTTCGGCGGCTTCGAGGCGGCTGCGCGAGGATTCCAGCGCGGCGCGGATTAAGGTGTGCTCGTTGTGTTTCACGGCTGCTTGCAAGGGCATGTCCGCGTTGTCGTCTTCCTCTACCAAAGCCAGCAGTTCGGCAATATTGGCCGGTACGCCCTGGGCCAGTTGCAGATCAACAGCGGGCGGCGCAGCGGGTTCGGATGCCGCTGGTGCGTGGTAGCCGCTGGCCAGCAGCGATTCGACGGACATGTCGTCAAACATCAGGTGCTGGGTGTCAATTTGCTGGTCCGAGCAGAGCACCATGGCGCGTTGCACCACGTTTTCGAGTTCACGTACATTGCCAGGCCAAGGATAGGCCAGCAAAGCGGTTTGGGCAGCGGGGCTGACGCTCCAGTTTTGGCCGTTGCGGCCATGGCGGCCCAGCATACGAGCCACGATGGGCAAAATATCGCCGGGGCGCTCGGCCAGGGCCGGTACGCGTAGCTTGAAGGTGCTGAGGCGGAAATACAGGTCTTCGCGGAATTCGCGCTGGCTAATTGATTCACGCAGGTTTTTGTTGGTGGCAGCGACTACGCGCACGTCCAGCGCGATGGTGCGCTCCCCGCCCAGGCGCACTAAGGTGCGCTCTTGCAATACTCGTAGAAGCTTGGCTTGTAGGGTCAGCGGCAGCTCGCCAATTTCATCTAAAAATATGGTGCCGCCCTGGGCTTGTTCAAACAGGCCGCGGTGGTCTTTGACGGCGCCGGTAAACGCGCCCTTTTCATGGCCAAAGAGCATGTCTTCAATCATGTGCTCGGGCATGGCGGCGCAGTTAAAGCCGACAAAGGGGCCGTTGGCGCTGGCCGATGACTCATGCAGCACGCGCGAGAGCACTTCTTTACCTGAACCAGTGGGGCCTTCAATCAGCACCGCCACATTGGCCAAGGCGACACGATGGGCCAGGGCCAGCAAATTGCGGCTGATGGGGTCGACATAGACCACGCTGCGTACCGACTCTTGGGCGGGGGCGCTAGGGGTTTGGGATGCGGCATTTTGGCTTGCTGCACTCACGATGGCACTGGCCGCTGCGTTAACGGCAATAGTTTTGGCTGCTTGACTGGCTGCGCGTGCGCGGCCGATGGTTTGGATCCAGGCGGCGGTGCTCCAGTCGTCGGCGGCCAGCGCGTGGCAAGCGCCTTGGTGGATTGCCGCAATCGCGGCCTCCAGATGGCGACGCTCGGTGCGGCAGACTAGGGGCAGGCTAAGGCGAGCCGCTTTAAGCAGTGTGGCACTGTCTTCCAGCAAGCTGGTATCCCCGCCCAAACCCAACACCAACATGGCGTATTGGGCTTGTTCGTCGGTCAGCGCGTCTTGCAAGGCGTCTAGCGTACTTACTGTCGTAACGACCAAACCGGCGCCGGCCAAAGCCTGCGCGTTCGCCGCGCTGAGCGGGCGAAACGGGTCCAGCCAGAGGGCTGAAATGGGCAAATGGGACGCGGACATAAGTGGGTATGGTCAAAAAGGTGTCAATGGAGTCACCCTATTTGCAAGTCCCGTGCCACGGGTTTACTAGCTTTTATTGACGACTTACCGACACCCCGGCCTTGGGAGTCACTTTGGCGGGTTTGGCGTCAAAACCTTGGCAGGGGCGGCCGTCGAGTTGCAGTATCTGTATAGAGGGCAGCATCTTGGACTTAAAGCCCATCTGTTTGCACAGATAAGGCAGCGCCGGGTCCCAACTGGTGGCGAAATGCCGGCATTGCCAGCAGTTGATCGCTTGGTTTGCAGGCGTGGCTAGGGTGGGGATGTTGGGGGGCATGGGCTGCATTAAGCAAAAGTAATGCCTGTAACCAAACTTGGCGCCCGCGTTCGCGCGTAGCAGCGTACGCTGACAGTGCGCGCAGGGCGCCATGGTATGGGTGCCTTGCATAATGGACAGCCATCCAAAGCGCCAGCCCTACCAAGGAATTGAATGAACGTCCCAACGCACGCCCGCCTGTCTCTGTGCATGATCGTGAAAGACGAAGCCGACATGCTGCCCGGTTTTTTGGAGCGGGTGCGAGGGCTTTGGGACGAACTGGTGGTGGTGGATACCGGCTCCACGGATAACTCTGTGGCGCTGCTGGAGGCCGCAGGCGCGCGCGTGTTGCACCAGCCTTGGCGCCATGATTTCGCACTGGCCCGTAATCATTCACTCGATGCAGCAAGCGGCGAATGGATTATTTTTCTGGACCCTGACGAATACGTGTCGCCTGCATTTGTGGCTCAGGCGCGGGCTGTATTGGGTGATGAGGCTGTAGGCGCGGCGACGGTGGCGATGCAAAACTTGCGCGAGGATGGCCATGTGCAGGAGGCTTGCCTCTTACGCATGTTCCGCCGCGCGCCCGAAGTGCGTTTTCGCCATGCCATCCATGAAGACGTGGCTGAAACCCTGTTACCACAACTGCGCACTACGGGCCAGGTGCTAGTGCATCTTGCCGCGCCCATCACTCACCACGGCTATCGCAAGGAGATAGCACAGGCCCGCAACAAAAAGCAGCGCGATACCGCCATCATCGAAGCTAGTTTGCGACAGAACCCTGATGACCTGTATTTGCATTTCAAGCTGCTGGAACAAGCGCGCTTTTGGGGCGATGAGGCGCTGGCCAGTACTGCCGCGCCCGCCGCCCTGGAGGCTTGGCAGCGAGCGCCAGATAGCGCACTGAACTTTTGGGCTGGCGAATTGGCGGTGATGATGGTCGATGGCTTATACGCTGGCCAATGGAAGCCTGCCTTGCTGCAATTGCAAGCGCTGGCAGTGCGCGTGCCCGATTCACCGGCGATTGCCCACCGCAGTGGCGAATTGTTGGAGTTGCTGGGCCGGCTGGACGAAGCGAGAAGGGCGTTTGAAACCGCTTTGTCGCTGCAAGGCCCTGCGATCAATACCCAACTGGGCGGCGTGCGGGCGCGCATGGGCTTGGTGCGCATCGCGATAGCTCTACAGGACATGGATGCCGCACGCACCCACCTTCAGCGAGCCCACCAACTGGCACCCAATGACCCGGAAGTGGTGTTCACCAAGGGCTTGCTTTAGCCCTGGCACCGGCCGACCACGAAGGTCTTTGCAGCGCAAACGCGCTTACCAAGCTTTGGCTGCAAGTTGGGTGCGAACATTTTGCAAAACGCCTCCCCAGTCCCCCACCCTTTCTTGGCGAAAGAGGCGCATTTGCGGGTACCAGGGCGTGTCGGATCGGTCCAGCAACCAGCGCCAATCGGGCAGATGGGGCAATAGCAGCCAGGTGGGGGTGCCTAGCGCGCCCGCCAGGTGCGCGACGCTGGTGTCCACGGCAATGACCAAGTCCATGAGTGTGCACAGGGCCGCTGTATCGGAAAAATCGTCAATAGCATCACCGAAATGCTGCAATGCGGACGGTTGCGCCAATGCCGCCGCATCGCTGTCCCGCAGCTCTTTTTGCAAGCTGTAGTACTGCGGGCCCGGCGGGAGAGCCTGCAGCAGCGCGGCAAGGGCCATGCTGCGGTAGCGGTCGCCTTTGTGGCTCGCACTTCCGCTCCATACCAAGCCGATGCGAGGGCCCGTTGCGGTCCCTAAGCGCTCCTTCCACTGGCTCAACTTTTCAGCGCTTGCATGCAGGTAGGGCGCCTTGGCGGGAATAGTGTCTAGTCGGGTTCCCAAGGCCACGGGCAGGCTCATCAGCGGACAATAAAAGTCAAAAGCGGGCAATGGCTCGCGCTGCCGCAGTAGCGTGTGCACGCCCGCCAGCGATTGCATCAGGCCATAAAGTGGCGCTTCAACTTCATAGATGACCTGGGCCCCGGCGTGCGCTGCCATAGTGACAAAGCGGCTAAATTGAATCGAGTCGCCCAGTCCCTGCTCGTTGTGTACCAGCAGCCGCTTGCCGGCAATGGGCTGTTCGCCTAGCCAGAGTGTTTGTTCAAATTGGCGCTTGATGGGAGCGAAAGCGGTAGTTTTCCAGCGCACTTGATAGTCCCGAAAGCCGCGTTCCAAATCGCCACATAGCAGATGACTTAAGGCAAGGTTGAACTGGGCATCCAGGTAATTGGGGTCTAGCGCAATCGCTGCCGCGCTGCTGGCTTGTGACTCCGGGTGGCGGTGCAAATGTTTGAGCGCTACTGCGCGGTTGGAATGGGCTAAGGCATTGCTCGGTTGCAGTGCGATGGTCTGGTCGTAGTCAGCCAGTGCCATGGCATAGGCATCTTTTTGCATCTGGGCATTGCCGCGGTTCAGGAAGGCAAACGGCATTGCAGCGTGCAGCGCAATGGCCCTGCTAAAGCAGCTAATAGCGGCCTCAATCTGGCCTAAGGCCAATAAGGAGTTTGCCCGGTAGGCATGGGCTTCGGCATTACCGGGGTCCAGCGTCAATGCGTGGTCGTAGCCTGTGAGCGCCTCGGCATGTTGGCCCAGCTCTGCCAGCGCCGTGGCGCGCTCGCAGGCGCATCGGGCGTCTGATGACTCAATGGCAAGCGCGCGGTCAAAACACTCGATGCCAGCAGAAAACTGGCCCAATTTGCACATGGCATAGCCCAAGAGACCAAAGGCCTGTTGGTCAAGCGGATTGTTTTCCAAGAATTGGCTGAGCCATTGGGCCAATGCAGCGTACTGTTGAGTCTTGTCAACGATTTGGCGCATTAATTCCAGGGCGCCGGGGGCGGCAGATTGCTCCACGAGCAGACACTGCAGCGTTTCCATTGCTTGGCCGTATTGCCTAGCCTCTAAAAGACCACTAGCCTGGGCC
The DNA here is from genome assembly GCA_903869595.1 of uncultured beta proteobacterium. GTDB lineage: Bacteria > Pseudomonadota > Gammaproteobacteria > Burkholderiales > Burkholderiaceae_C > Allorhodoferax. The sequence continues at coordinate 55,892 of CAIPZV010000046.1, forward strand.
AGGGAGCTAATTGGATTCATGAAGCGCAAAATTGTTACAGCATGCTTGGGGTAAAAAAGTTATCAGACGATAGACCTCTCTAAGCCCGATGGTATAGTAAATACAAACCCCCGGGTTAAAGCATTTGCCTCTTGATTTAACTAGCAGTCTAGGGTTTATATACGTAGATATCACCAAGGTGATTTACCTGTTGGAAGTGTGCTGCCAAGGTGCTTGTAGCTTGTTTCATGACACCGGACCTAAAAATTGGGTCAAGCAAGGTCGCATGAATATACATAAAGATAACGTGATGAAACGGTCTCGCTTGACTATATTCTTGATGTCATTACATGGTAATTTCTATGAATAAGCAACAATCCGAAACTGCGGATACATTTCAGCAGGGGGTTTTATTATTCCAATCTGGAAAAACTGATGAGGCACAGGAAGTATTTGAAAAAATACTTACCGAAAATCCAAATCACATAAATTGTCTAAATTTACTAGGAATCATTGCGGTACAAGCCATGAAGCCAAAATTGGCAATCGCACTCATAGACCGAGTAATAAAACTAAAACCGGATGATGCCGCAGCGTACTCCAACCGGGGTGTTGCGCTGCAAGATTTAAACCAGATGGTCGAAGCTGTCGCAAGTTATGACCGTGCGCTTGCAATTAATCCCTCTTATGTGGAAGCTTGGGCCAATCGTGGAAATGCGCTTTTAGCGCTGAAGCGATTGGAAGAGGCGCTGCTCAGTTATGACCATGCCATTTCGCTTGACCCAGTTTATGCAGAGGGCTTTTACAACCGAAGTATCGCGCTGATGCAACTGGGGCGGATAGCGGAATCCTTGGCTAATTGTGACCATGCGATTGCGATTCATCCTAACTATGCAGAGGCCTATGCGAATCGAAGCGTTGCACTTGTGGACTTAAAGCGGCCTAATGAGGCCCTGGCAAGCTGCGACCTTGCTATCGCTCATAGGCCTGACTATGCAGAAGCCCACTACAACCGCGGCGTTGCCCTGAAAGAGTTAAATTGTCTAGCAGAAGCGGTGCGCAGCTTTGACCGTGCCATCGCGCTTCAAGCCAACTACCCAGAGGCCTATTTAAATAAAGCCATCTCGCTTTTATTAGCCGGAGATTTAAATGGAGCTTGGGACCTGTATGAGTGGCGCTGGAAGCAAGTCAATGTACCAAAAATAAATGTCGCAGGCCTAAAGCCGCTATGGCATAGTGATGAAGATATAAGCAACAAGACTATTCTATTATGCGCCGAACAAGGATTTGGCGACATCATTCAGTTCTGTAGATATGCCTTGCTAGTTCAGCAGCTAGGTGGGCGCGTCATTTTGGAGGTGCCTGGCGCACTAATGCGTTTATTGGCTGAATTGAAGGGGGTCGACTTTTTAGTCAAAAAAGGAGATCCAATACCGCATTTTGACTATTACTGTCCGCTTCTTAGCTTACCTAAAGCGTTTAAAACACAGCTGCATACGATTCCTAGCCCAAGACCCTATTTATTTGCGGCCCAGGAAAAGCGTGAGGAATGGATTAAAAAATTAGGTAAAAAGACGAAGCTACGCGTCGGATTGGTTTGGAGTGGCGCCGCTAAAAATACCAATGACCACAACCGCAGCATCCCACTAAGGCAACTATTGCCCTATCTCCCAGCCGAACATGAGTACTATTGCTTGCAAAAAGAGGTAAGGACTGGTGATGAGTCAGACCTTGCGCGCAGCGATGTGCGCCGTTATGTAGAACAGGCGCACGACTTTTCGGATACCGCTGCATTGTGCGATTTGATGGATGTTGTCATCAGTGTCGATACCAGTCTTGCGCACTTATCGGCAGCGCTGGGCAGGAACACCTTCATCTTGCTGCCCTTCGCACCGCACTGGCCATGGCTATTAGAAAGAGAAGACAGTCCTTGGTATGCGTCGGTCAAATTACTAAGGCAGGGGTCTGATTATCGGTGGGAAGATGTGCTGCAACAATTGAAACTTGAGCTATCGGAAATGAAATATTCTTGAATGAATTTAATTTTATTAATAAATAAAACCGCTCAACTGTGAAAATATGACAATACCGTAGATTTAATCGCGGGGCTTTAATGAGTAACACGAGAAACTAGGCCAACACTGACGGGCGCCATTATGAAGCCCAAAGATGCGAGAAGAAAATATCAGGATTTTTGCATAACAATATTAAACCGAAATCTGGAGTTTAAATAAGATTTGACCTTGTGATCAAAAAAATTAATATTAGTAAAACCGATGCTCAATAAATCATTAACTAGGAGGTCTTTGTCGAAAAATAAATGATCTAAACCAGCATATCGAGCGTCATAATCGCTAGGGTTTGAAAGTTGACCTCTTCTGAAATCATGATAATCGACCTGAAAAGAGGAATCGTTTAAGTCCAGTAAGCATAAAAATCCGCCGCTTTTTAATTTTTGAAAAGATTTAGAAATTACCTCAACAGCATATTCATAATTCGGGAAATAATAGAAAACAGCATGGGAAAAAATTGCATCAAATGACGAATCCTCAAAAGGTATATTAATGGCCTCACTCACCTTAAATATTCCGCTTGGAAGGTATTTTTGAGCATTGGAAACAAGAGATTCACTGTAATCAAGTCCGTAAATTGAACAATCACTCAAACTCGAAATCTCGTGAAGAAAAGCGCCGGAACCACAACCAATTTCCAGAACTGACCCAGGTCCGGTAACGCTGACTCTTTCAAATGCATCTTTAACCATCGCGCGCCAACCACTCGTATCATAGTCGCCAAAACCAGTATCAAAACCATCGGCCTTAATTAAAGCGTCCAGAATGTCATCTCCATCAAGAGAAACAGATTTAGAGCGCCAAATTGAGCGCCACGACGGGTTGCTACTGTCTTGAGAGTCGAGCATGTAATGGTATATAGAATTCAAGAGACAAATAAAATCGCAATATAAACCGCAAACATTATAAAGCTATTATTTACAAAAAACGCATAGGATTTCGTAAAAACAGAAGATCCAGACTTCATGCCTACATGATCAATAAGCGATTCGGTCAAGGACATGATGTATAAATTCCCCGCTGCAAAGAGCGCCGCTACCTCACTGCCAAATGGAAGCGCATTAATTCTGAAAGCCGCCGCGATTGCAATGTACAAAAGTATAGTGTCTGACCAAGTATCTAGAGCGCCACCTATTTTCGATTTTTTATCGTACTTACGGGCAATACCTCCGTCTAGACAATCTGCCAAATATCGGAAAACCAGCAACAGGGAAGCGATAAAAATATCGTGAGTAATAATTAAATAATAAATTACAAAATTTAAGATTAAACCGCTGATGGTTATAATGTTGGGATGAATATATTTAAAAAATAATATTCTTTTAATTAAAAAATCAGTTAACCTATCATCTAGTCTTGCGTCTAAAAAATTAAACATAAAGTAGTCCTAAATTTGAAGGTAGCTTAGAGCTTCCGCAGATCCGAGAAATCATGAGAGACTAGCTGTTGGAAGTAATAAAAATGTCTCTAAAAACATGACTAATGCGAGAGTGATAATTCGTCTTTGATTATATTTATCACAGACCGTGAAACATTACCGCCACAAGGCAACAACTGCGCTTCTGCAAACCCTTCACGTTCACTCTTCAGCGGGTCTTCTCCGCCGATCACAATATGATTCAAAAAGAAATCTATATCTAGGCTTGAGGTAGCAATGTAATGCTGCTGCATGCACTTTTTCCCTACCCCGCCAAGAGTTTCATCAAGGTTAGTTCGAACTGATTTAGCGAAACAAACTGGCTTACCTGTAAAAAGATACTCTGCAGTAAATGATGCACAATCATGAATCATTGCATCGCTCCTTTCGAAAATAGGAAAATAGTCCGATTCCGTACTGTGCTCGACATTAGGATGATGAAGAAATCTCTCTAAAATTGAAGATATCAATTCCTTAGGTGCGTAAGTTCCACTGAGTAATTTCCCCATTAACATAGGGTGCGGTCTGAAAATAAAATCAATCGAAGGGTATCTAAAAGGAAGATTAATGTAGTAATCAAAATACTCCAGAAAGCTACCCAAATTCAAGTGGTTATTATTTTCAATGGTGTGATGTGGCGCAATAATTACACACTTCCGATCCTTATTTTGAACGGAACCTGCGGACAGATCATCCATCTTGCAGTAGCCAGTAGTCCTGCAATTGTCCCAGTTGAAATTAGAAAATTTTCGCATCTCGTCCAGGCAATCGCTGGTATCTAAAAAAATACGCCAAAAGTCCATCATATGTTTTTGAGCAAGAACCTTATAATCGTATTTAAATATAGAGAACCCATAGTGAATATATATTGGCAATACAGATCGCTTGATTAGATAGGATAAACGGAAGTATTCGTGGGTCATCTCTTCATAAGGATTTGACATAACTACGATATCAAAATCCATCGAAAAGTCGATGAATGAATTTTTATCAAAATCATAGCCTGATAGAACAGGTGACGAAAATATGCTAAACGACGCTAAAGATTTCTGCAACTGAGAAGTCATATTGTCTGAACCACGCAGTATGTCCGGAATAAGAATAACCTTGACATCAAATAATGGGTCATCAGCCAACATATGCATAACATTTTTAGATGGAAATACTGAGTCGTAAACGACAAAGAACGCAATTCTAATCTTCAGTCCCCTCGCTTGCCTAGCATATATTTTTGACAGCGCATCAGAAAAGTCAACTTCATTCATAATATTCAATCAGCTTTGGAAGTTATCACAATTTGAGAATGGATGAAGAACATTCAACTAAGTTAAATTCTTATCGTTGATATAGGACTCATATAAACCGAGGTGCTTACGCAACTCTGGATACGTTTTAATCCATGAATTGACTAGTAACTTAACCTTAGGTAATGCTTCTTCGGCATCTATGTGGCTAATAAAATTATTCTTTTTAGCCAGCATTAAGAAATCAATCCAATGCGTAATGCAGTATATAAAATTTTTGTTGACCGTGTGATTCGAATTAGAATCTAGGTCAGAATCTTTCCTGAAGTATGAGAGCTCTTCATCAATATAAATTACATTATTCTCAAATGCCAAATTCAAGTAGCACGCGACATCGGCTAGCCCTAAACTAAAATCCTCACCCCAATGACAAAAAAGTGAATCTTTTGCGAACAAATCCAAAACATCTCTTTTAACCATGATAGTAGAAAATTCACCGATGAAATTTCGCATCGACTTAACCAATCCAGTTCTCACATTTTCACCGCTGATTATCCCTGATTGTTGAAATGGCCGGCGTCGATTTGTCACGCGGTTCGCAACATCAATTACAGCCGATGAAGAAAAGCAAAAGCTAGCTTTGTCAGCATTCCATAATGAATTGACCATTCTTTCAACGCAGAATGGATGCAAAACATCATCGTCAAATAGAGGTTTAATAAGTTGTCCATTGCCGATATATAATATATCAAGCTGATTCATTATTTCTTTACTTGTGCGTCGTCTATATTTGACATTTCTATATTTGCCGCATACTTCCTCGATGCCTGAGCCTGAGCTGTCATCACTAACTATAATTTCCAAATTGGAATAACTCTGGCCTATCGCCGACTTGAGAGCGACTTCGAAAAACTCGGTTTTATACGCGGGAATTGAAATGGTAACTAGCGGACTCATTTTAATACCTTGATCATTGTGTTGGACTCCTACAATTGATTCAAAATCTTATTAGTTCTATCAACAATAAATTCAACCTGCTCACCAGATAAGTGGGGTCCGATTGGAAGGCTGAGCGCATTTGTGCAAATAGCCTCTGTGATCGGTAATTTAAATGTTGAACCAAACTGTTGTAAGTATGCCTCTTGTTTATGAGGAGGAGTGGGATAATGAACCAAGGTATGTATGCCCGAGGCGAGTAGCTTGTCACGAACCATATCACGGTTTGTATGCTGAACTACGTATAAGTGCCAAGATGGATCGGACCAAGCGGGAGTCTCTGGGTGTACTAGATGTTCACCATCAATGCTTGAGTTGTATTGGTTGGCGATAAATTTTCGCCTAGCGTTCCACTCATCAAGACTTTTCAGCTTAACCTTTAATATCGCAGCTTGAATAGGATCAAGCCGACTATTAAATCCTTGAATATCATTCTTGTATTTAATTGAGGATCCGTAATTACGCAGGGTACGAATTTTCGAAGCCAATTCGCTATTATTCGTGGTAACTGCTCCCCCGTCACCGAATGCGCCTAGATTTTTCCCAGGATAAAAACTCCAAGCTATAGCGTCACTATGACTGCCAATTTTGCTTTCTTTGTATCGTGCCCCGTGGGCTTGCGCCGCATCTTCGATTACTAGGAGATTATGGCGTTTCGCAATATTGTGTATTTCATCCAAGTCCGCTGCCTGGCCATACAAATGAACCACCATAATGGCGCGAGTATGTACAGTAATTGCTGACTCAATTTTATTGACGTTGATATTATATGTATTTGGGTCTGGCTCGATGGGAACAGGCAATGCCCCACATTGACTGACAGCCAACCAAGATGCAATAAAAGTATGTGCCGGTACAATGACTTCATGTCCCGGACCAATTCCCATTGCTATAAGCGCTAGTCTTAATGCATCTAAACCATTGCCTAGAGACACGGTATGTGAAACTTGACAATATTTAGACCAATCACTTTCAAATTCTTCTACCTCTTCACCGAGAATATATTGCCCGCTATGCAACACCCGGTTCACGGCATCATTAATTTCTTCTTTAAGCTCTAGATAAGACGCACGCAAGTCGAGAAAGGAAACAGTCATAACAAATTTCGTGCTTTTATGAAGTTAGAATAATCTCTGTAGTAATCATTTTCATCGTAACGATTTGACGCCAGTACCATGCATACTGATCCGGAGGAAAAGTTATCGAGTTCTCGCCAGATCATTGGACAGATATATAAGCCATGATAAGACCGATTCAAATGAACCCGTCGTTTATTTTCTCCATCGTCTAAAATTACGTCAAAACTCCCTGACATCGCAATTATTAGCTGATGTAATCCTTTGTGCGCATGACCGCCTCGTTCTGCACCGCCGGGAACATCGTATAGGTAATAAACTCTTTGAATATCAAATGGTACATGTATTCCGCCTTCGATGAAACTAAGGTTGCCTCTCGCATCATGAATTACGGGTAATTCTAATTGCTTACACTTGTTAATGTCCATGTGAAAATTATAGTTTGATATTTATACCAATAATCAGCATTGGCGAAATAATTAATTTAATATGTGATTTTTTTCAAACCACGCGTGCCGGATTTCCGTAAACAACGGAAAATGGTGGAACATCCTTTGTAACTACCGAACCTGCTCCAACTAAGCTATGTTCGCCAACGGTAACCCCGGGAAGAATAATAGCGCCTGCGCCTATTGAAGCTCCTGTTTTTATCGTCGTGTTAAGCATTATGCTTTTATAAGCTTTTGATCTCGGCTTCTTATCATTTGTAAAGCATACCGAGGGACCAATAAAAACGTTGTCTTCGATAATTACTCCATCGAAAATATGTACACCGTTCTTAACGGTGCAGTTGTCCCCGATGATCACATTATTTTCTATAAAGCAATGAGAGCAAATATTTACGTTAGTACCTATTCGGCATTCTGGCAGCACAACACAATATTGCCAAATTGTAGTTTTATCTCCAATATTTTTGGCCTGCACGTCAGAAGACTCATGAACAAAGTATTTTCGGTTTGCACTATTCATAAGGAAATAAGGAAAAAATCAATCAATTAAAATTAACGGAAGTATATTTTATACTCGACCTGATCTTCCAATACATCTGCAGGTAGTCTTCCTCTGAGGTTTCATTGAATCGTTGCTTCATGAAATCACAGGCTAAAAATGCATCCCTCTTTGCCAATGAGCCTGCAAACAGGCGTGGCTGTATGGGCGCGAAACTGCATTGGACTGGAACCTCGACTGCAAATTCATTCATTAGCAGCACTAAAGTAGGTATTCTTTCTTGCACGAATGTACGCATAGGATATATTCTCGTTCTTGCCCCATGAAAAGTATCTCCTAACATATCGGGGCCTGCAGAAGTTGAATTTATATATTCATAAAATCTTTCTGCCACTATCTTCCAGGCTTGCCAATATTTTTTATCAGCAATTACGTAGTTCGAAAATACCGAAGACTTAGAATCAGCCACTATCTGGTTTAGATCTAATCCTATTCCACACCAGTCAGTAAACTCTTGAGACGTTTTAATAAGCCCCGGGTGCCAAACCTCTCCCTGCTCCCAAGGATTCACAAAAAAGGCTAGTTGATCCCACGCGGGGGAGAATAGGCATACATTGGTATTCGAACTGACACGACTTATGAAATTATTAATAAATGCCGAGTTAAGACCTGTCTTGTCGTAAAATTTGGGTGATAAAAATCCATACCAAGTATTATCGCTTAGTTCATTTTCCCTTAAATATTTTAAGATAACCCAAAATTCAAACAAGTCTGGATGATCGCTGATGGTGTTGTCAAGAGGTATAAATCCATCATCAATTTCTGATTTTGTTTTACCGTCGTAAAATATTTGGTATATGAACTGGTTTTTCATAAAGATAATCTTGTATCAATATTTTTAAATTATTATTTTCTTTAAATTTTCTTTTAATCGGTGCGTGGTGACTTTTTCCATCAAATGTGCTTCGCTTGGTACTGGTTTGACTAACCCAGCTGGGATCTTTTCGAATGATGTATTGATGGTGAGTTCAAGGTAATTATCTTCATCTAGCGTGTTATCAGAAATTACATTGATGCCATTTGCAAATAAGTAGTACAAGCGAAAAGGATTCACAAATTTTTCGCCCGCCCCGTAAGCGAGAGAAAGTGCATAGTGAGAACTAGACAATGCCGCAGCGCGATATGCATGCGGTTGCTCTCGCCCTAAAAATTTCACTTTGTTTGTGAACTGGGCTTGCAGTATTTTTGCCTTCTCTAAGCGTTCACCTTTTAAAAGTCCGAAAAATGTTCCAAATACATTTCTATTTTGGTTTCTCACGATGTTTGGATCAATGCACTCTTCGAAGAATCCCCACTTCAAATATTGAATTTTCTCGCTGTCAATTATTTGAAGTTGATTTAGGGTGTTTACATTAAAAAGATAAGGTGTAATAACGCCAAGAGACATTTCGATCATTTTCGAATAGTTTTTTAGGTTAAATCCTTCTCGGTTATTGATGGTAGAGCCATCAAAATTTTCCACTTCGAATATATAGTATTTGATTTTATTTTTTATGAACTGTTCAAAATTTGAGTCCTGCGATAACCAATCTCCGCCAATAATAATATTAATTGAGCTTTCGTCGAGTTGATTATGTCTAATTTGGACTTCATGTCCTAGAAATCTAAGCGAGTGATAGAGGCCAAAGATTATTTCTTCTTTGTAATTAAACCACTCATTGCTTCCAATGTGTGCGATGGTTATTCTTTTCATTATTTACTTTGGCCCAAGTTTGGTGAAATTCCACTTCTTTGCCTTTCTTCCTCGCGCAGTAAATTCAATATATGCGTACTCGTGCTCTCAATGGCATTGTAAATATAATTCGCAACATCATTCGTTTCGTTTATGTTTGAAGCATCTCCCGACATCTCCATGGCCATTTTGGTTTGCTTACTATTTGGTATAGAAAGATAGAGCATTCCCCTAAGCTCGGTGATGAGCTTTTTCTCGGTATTAGTCAGTTTCTTTATGTCTTGTATCTTACCTGGCTTGGACAGCGCTTTGCATTGGTCTACAAGCTTCAAAACATTTTGTATTTGCTTTGTCATCTTGCTTACAGCGTCTATAAATTGTTTTTGCCGTTTCGCATAATCGGTCTTTTGCTGTGCTGCTTGGATTCTCATTCCAATTTCGAACACATTATCACCTATATATTTATTAATAGCTTCAATCAGATCAATATGTTCAAATCCTGCTATGTGTGCGCCACCTTCGGTGCTATTTATGAGTGGTGTTGGGGTTTCTAAAAGTCGTTCTTTACGCGCAATCTCAACGAACTCGGTATGGAAGAGATGATAATTGGGTCTAGTTATCACTTCTCCACCATAATAGCCTGGTAGTTTGAGGGCTTGCTCTATGGTGTCCTCGCTTGCTGCACCTTTAGCCAGAAATACGTCTTCCATTTCCTTCGGTATATTGGCAAAGCTGAGCGTATTGGTCGCTGGGTCGATAACTACTTTGCTTTCTGCATTAGCAGAAGCGCGAGAATAGGCTTGTCCGTTGGAAATGGCAAGATCCAGTCCCACCATAATAATATGGCTGCAACCAATATATTTCGCAAAATACAGGCAGTCAATAGAGATCGAACCTGCAGCAGAAATGGGTAGCGTATCGTTAAAGATGTCCGATATCCATGCATCGATATGCGCGTTAGCGTTGAAAGTTATGATGTTCTTAAAAGGCTTCTCGTAAAATCCAGGATGGCAGCTGACGCCTACGATCAGGCCTTCTATCTGGCTTACGTCGACACCATCCAGAAAATATACGAGATTATTGGGGTCTGCTATTGCAATAAAATCTGGCACTATGCCTGCTGCGTGGAGCGCCTTGGCACATTGAGCCGCCGCTAACAAGACGGCCCGCCCTTTAAGCGCTTTCAGAAGGTGGATATTTTTGTCTAATGATGGTCCCGGAGATATTATTATGATCGGCAATCCATTAAGTGCATTTTTTAGCGCCGCCATATTCATGCTGCGAGCGATGTTGGGGAGGTTGATAATTCCTTGGGTAAGCCAGGATTGTCCGTATAACTCAGCAGTGTATGAATTAGAAATACTTAATGTCAATTCATGCTGAATGACATCCCATTCTTTGTGATATTTTGTTTTGTTTGATTCCGCGATCATGGCCACCCGGGCTGGCTTGGGCGCTTGTAGTTTTGCGAAGTAGTCTTTGATCTGGCGCGCATCGAGCCCGCTTGCCAAGTTTTCTCTATCGACCTCGATCGGCTTTCCTGCAACTTCTAATATTCTATTTTGGCCACGCTTTGTCAATTCCTGGTTAAAAACCAACTCTTCCGTGCCAAATAGTATGAATACGTCAGTGTCAAAATTCCAGTCGAGGGGAAGGGCGTAGTCCAGGACTCCCTGGCAGCCTTCTTCTGTTTGGATCAGAGTTTCCAGCGGCAGTAAATCGCGGTAGCGCTGGCACCAGTTTCTTACAAATGGTTCAGCGTCTTTTATGTTTGTCAGGTCTTTTTGAATGCCTGCTTGGAACTCTGAAGGAAGTGCATTTAAAACGCTACGTACGGCGCCATCAATGTTGTTGAGTTTGGCTTGTAAACGTCTTAAGGTGTCTACAGCAGACCGTGTGTCGTCTTCATTTCCTAGGGCTCCTGCGTTGAGCGCCGCCTGACTCGCTTGAGCCATTTGGCTTAAGACCTTGATCAGCCTTGCTGCCGCAGGGTCAATTTGCATGGAAACTCCGATTGGTTTGCCTTACCTTAACGCAGCCTGTTTGTGAAAAACGCTCCACTGAGGGCTTGTTATTGTAGGCCCCGCAGGGCCATCAATTAACCTTTTAGTAACGCCATCACCGCTTGTGGCTGTTGGTTTGCTTGTGCCAACATGGCCGTCGCCGCTTGCTGAATGATTTGTGTTTTAGCCAGTTGCGTTGTCGCTAAGGCATAGTCGGTATCCATAATGGAACTGCGCGACTGTGTTTGGTTTGAAGATATATTTGTGAGGTTATCAGCAGCATAGGCCATGCGGTTGATACCTGCACCAATGGTTGCGCGTTGGTTGTTGATTTTTTCCAAGGCGTCAGAAATAACCGTTAGTGTATCGGTCGCATTGCTGAGTGTGCCGATATCGTGACCGGTAATATTCAGATTATCAGCGGTCATTGCGCTGATCGTTACGGAAATGGTTTGGCCTTCCGCTTGGCCTGCTTGGTAGGTGAATGTGCCATCAATACCAGCGGTTCCCAATAACAGGGGCTGGTCGTTCCACATCGTATCGCGGGCAATGCCACCAATTTGCTCGGTAAGCTGCTGGAACTCCTTATCCAGATAGCCGCGCTGTACGTTGGAATAGGTTCCGTTCATGGCTTGAACGGCAAGTTCGCGCATGCGCTGCAGCATGTTGGATTGCTCCACCATCGCACCCTCAGCGGTTTGCATCATGTTGATACCGTCATTGACATTGCGAACCGCCTGATTGAGGCCGCGGATTTGCGATGTCATGTTTTGTCCGATGGCAAGTCCAGCGGCATCGTCTTTGGCGGAGTTGACGCGCGTGCCAGTGGAGAGCTGTTCCATGGCAGTACTCATTGCGCGCGCATTGGTTTTCATCGCATTTTGCGAATACATTGCGCTAACGTTAGTGTTGATAACAGACATTTGAATACTCCGTAGATAATTTACTTAGGCCATTACCTGGCCCTCACTGCTGCACCCTGGGTGTCTGCAAATAGACATACGACCCGACTGAGATCAAAGGAAGCAGTAAGCGTGCCATGTTTTCTTTGCCGCTTTTTGCCGCTTTTTGCGCAGGCTTTGCCGGTTTGCCCATGAAAAAACCCGCGCAAGGCGGGCTTTTCCGATTAAAAAACAAGTATTTACGTTATTTCAGTAATGCCATGACCCCTTGGGCCTGTTGATTGGCCTGGGCTAGCATAGCGGTTGAAGCTTGCTGAATAATCTGCGTCTTTGCGAGCTGCGTGGTGGCAACCGCATAATCGGTATCCATAATGGTACTGCGCGATTGGGTTTGGTTCGAAGAGATATTGGCAAGGTTATCAGCTGTATATTCCATCCGGTTAATACCTGCACCAATGGTCGCGCGCTGCGAGTTTATTTTCTCTAAAGCGTCTGTAATGGTGTCCAGCGTCGCGGTTGCGTTCGACAAGGTGCTGATTTGGGAGCCGCTGATGCCGAAATTACTTACCGTCATCGCGCTAATGGTTACCGTAATGGTTTGCCCTTCGGCTTGACCGGCTTGGTAGGTGAATGTCCCGTCGGTACCACCGGTCCCCATCAACAGCTGTTGATCATTCCAAAGGGTGTCGGTAGCGATACGATCGATTTGTGACGTGAGCTGCTGATATTCTTTGTCCAAATACCCGCGTTGCGTGTCTGAATAGGTTCCGTTCATCGATTGAATGGCCAATTCACGCATACGCTGCAGCATATTGGACTGCTCTACCATGGCGCCCTCTGCGGTTTGCATCATATTGATGCCGTCATTCACGTTACGCACGGCCATATTCAAGCCGCGTATCTGGGAAGTCATGTTTTGGCTGATAGACAAGCCGGCGGCGTCGTCCTTGGCAGAGTTGACGCGCGTCCCTGTAGAGAGTTGTTCCATGGCGGTGCTCATGGACCGCGCATTGGTTTTCATCGCGTTTTGCGAATAGGTAGCACTGACGTTGGTGTTGATAACTGTCATTTTTTACTCCTTGCGGTAATGCGGCAGGTCAAAATTAAGAACCCTGGCCATTGATCCTGATGTCTGCAACTAGACAATTCAATTGCTTCGAGACTAATCAAGCATCTTCTGTGCCAGAAATTAATGCCACTTTATTGCCGCTGCTAGTCTCATAGCGGGCGCGTCTGTGGGCCTGAACGCGGCAGTAGGACGAAAAAAAGCCCGTCCTAGGACGGGCTTTTTGCATCCGCCAGAGCGGCAAAGTGCTTACTTCAGCAAAGACAGCACGGATTGTGGCTGCTGGTTGGCCTGGGCCAGCATGGCAGTTGCCGCTTGCTGGATGATCTGGTTTTTGGACAGCTGGCTGGAGGCCGTAGCGTAGTCCGTGTCCATGATGGAGCTGCGCGAGGCAGCCAGGTTGGACGAGACGTTGCTCAGGTTGTCAGCGGTGTAGGTCAGGCGGTTCATGGTGGCGCCCAGTTGTGAGCGCTGTGCATTAACCGTATCCAAAGCACCGTCGATAGCAGACAAAGCATCGCTGGCGCTGCCTGCAGAGGCAATGCTCAAGCCAGAGATGCCCAAGGCGCTGTTGGTCGTATCTTCGATCTTGACATCAAAAGTGGTCTCCTTGCTCACACCCACTTGGAAGGTCAGGGTGGTAGTGGACAAGACGGTTGTGGTGTTCCACTTGGTTTGGACGCCGATATCATGAATCTGGCTGGTGAGCTCGCGGAACTCATTGTGCAGGTAAGCACGTTGGGAGTCCGAGTTGGTGGCGTTGACCGATTGCACAGCCAATTCACGCATGCGTTGCAGCATATTGGTCTGCTCCACCATGGCGCCCTCAGTC
>CAIPZV010000047.1 GCA_903869595.1 uncultured beta proteobacterium
CCGTAAAAGCCACCCATTGATTGCGTGGCTACTAGAACGAGCAGGCGCAGGTTATTTTGCGCTGGGCCGTAAAAGCCACCCATTGATTGCGTGGCTACTAGAACGTGATGGTTGGTTAATCGTCTTTGTCTGTGGTAAAAGCCACCCATTGATTGCGTGGCTACTAGAACTGCCGCAACCCGTGCCGCAACCCCTGCCGCGTAAAAGCCACCCATTGATTGCGTGGCTACTAGAACGTGAGTTTTTCCGTCTCTGCTGTGAGTCCGGTAAAAGCCACCCATTGATTGCGTGGCTACTAGAACGCTGCATCCAGCTTGGCATCTTTACGGGCCGTAAAAGCCACCCATTGAATGCGTGGCTACTAGAACGAGCAATTCCAGGTGATTTTGCGCTGGGCCGTAAAAGCCACCCATTGAATGAGTGGCTGCTAGAACTGGCACAGCCAGCGCAGGAGCCTTTGGCAGGCAAAGGCCACACTTTGAATGCGTGGCTACTAGCGCCGCATTGATGAAAAAGGCGATGGGATATTCGATCAAGCCGTCCACATAGGGGGTGGCTATTCAAAACAAGCCCTTTTAAGGCTGCGCGTGTATAACAATGATTAAATTGAAAAGGAATTATCGTGTTCAGGACACAAGAGCAAGCCAATTTCAACGCTATTGTCACAAAGCATATGGCGGCACCGGACGCACCGCTATTACTTGAGGGAGCAACCGGCCTAGGAAAGACTAGGGCCTACTTACAGGCAGTAATTGCCGCTGCTGTGTCAGGGAAGCGTATTGCAATCGCTCTGCCAAGTCACTTATTGATAGACCAATTATTAGCATCGCAGGACTTGGCCATTACCCAACCAAGTACGGTCAGGGTGGCTGCTTTCAAACCGGCACGGTATTTTTTAACAAAAACCGAATTCGCGGCACACAAGTTGTCGGCCATAAGCGCAGACGTTATGCTTTGCACCAGCGCCTCCGTCATCATCGATCAACGATTGGGCGGGGATTACAACGGTGCTACGACCAGGGATTACATTCTCTTTGATGAAGCTGATCAGCTTCCAGATGCTGCTGCCTTGCAAAGTGATCTCGAGATTTCGGAACAGCAATTCAAAGACCACAACATCAAGGCTGAGACTGCGCAAAAAGCGACACAGGACCTACTGAAGCGCCCGAATCTTGACCCCGAGTTGAAGGCCGCCGCACGTATCATTCTTGAGGCCATAGCTGAACCCGCTTGGTACCACCATGTTGGTATTACCGATGATGGGGGAGTGATGCTATTTCACAAAATGCCAGGACGGCTGTTGAAAACAGTTGCTAACCGGAAAACGGTGGCCTTCATCAGCGCCACCTTGTCCGTAGCGGATAGGTTTGATGATTTCAAAAGAGCGCTTGGCATTCAAAAAGAAAGCGTCTTATCGGCAATATTGGAACCAAGCCACCACGGCAAACTGCGGTTTAATGTTTCAGATTTACAGGTGAACGCCCCAGAATGGATGGCCCTCATACACAAGACGGTTTTGGAGGCGCCGCATCCAGTGTTAGTCGTAACGCCAAGTCACCAACTCGCGCAGACTTTGGGGTTACTAATTCCCACCGCTGTAGTCAGAACCGTAAGCGAAAGCGCAACTGAGGCGGCTACTCGGGTGGCTGACACTGGCGTACTGATTGCAGCAGGTGCTTGGGCTGGACTGGATACGCCGGTTCAATGGGCCTCCGTTGTAATTCCCCGTATTCCCTATGAGCGCCCCGTTGTGCTGGACGGGCAGCAAGAGAGCAGCTTTTTAGACACACGCAATACCGCGCTGCGCAGGATGCGGCAAGTTATCGGGCGCGGCTTAAGAAGGCCGGAAGCTAGCTGCGATGTATACGTGCTGGACGGCAGATACAAAAATATCGAGGCATTTGTACCCAAGCGATTTCGTGATGGATGGGCAGGAAGGCATTTTTTAGAAGGCAGTCGCTGGGAAATGGTGCTTTCCAAGATAGAGCGCGATCCGGCAGTGCGAAAACAAGCGCTCAAAAAATATGGTCATTTATGCATGGGTTGTGGGTTTCTCCCCAAGGTAATTTCTCAGCTGGAAGTGCATCACCTTTTCCCATTGGCCGAAGGCGGCGAGAGATTGACCGCAATTAGCGACCTTGCCGTACTCTGCGCAAATTGTCACCGGTTAGCACATTCCACTGCGCCACCGCTAAACTTGGAAGCTGTTAAAGCGCTGAGCAACGAATAAGTAAAACGCGCATTGCGCGCTTTACAACCCAGCCAACCCGCTGGGTTTAGCGCCAAGAAACTGGCACCCTTGTTCTAAACCAACATCCCCTTAGTCTCAATAAAACTAACCACCTCCCCCAACCCGCTGAGCGTTTTCAGGTTGGTCATGACGAAGGGGCGCAGGCCTTTGGGGGTGCTACGCATGCGGGTGGTGTCGGCGTGCATTACGTCCAGGTTGGCGCCTACGTGGGGGGCCAGGTCGGTTTTGTTGATGATGAACAAATCGCTCTTGGTAATGCCGGGGCCGCCTTTGCGGGGGATTTTTTCGCCCGCTGCCACGTCAATCACGTAGATGGTCAGGTCCGACAGTTCGGGGCTGAAGGTGGCGGCCAGGTTGTCGCCGCCGCTTTCGATAAACACAATGTCCGCCTCGGGGAAGTCCACCAGCATGCGGTCTATGGCTTCCAGGTTGATGGAGGCGTCTTCGCGGATGGCGGTGTGCGGGCAGCCGCCGGTCTCCACACCCATGATGCGCTCGGCCGGCAGCGCACCGCTCACGGTCAGCAGGCGCTGGTCTTCTTTGGTGTAGATGTCGTTGGTAATGGCCACCAGATCGTATTTGTCGCGCATGGCTTTGCACAGCATTTCTAGCAAAGTGGTTTTGCCCGAGCCCACGGGGCCGCCTATGCCTACGCGCAAGGGCGGCAGTTTTTTGGTGCGGTGGGCGATGTGGTGTAGTGCGGACATGGGGCTTCTCTCCAGGGGCTTTTTACGAACGAAACAGGCGGGAATATTGCACTTCATGCTGCGCCGACAAGATGGCCAGCATGGGCGAAAACGATTGCTGCGCGCCAGCGGGCAGGCTCAGCGCGTGGTCCACGGCAGGCGGTATGGCGGCGCTGAGCGCGGACAAGATGCGCTGGCCCGCGCTTTGGCCCAGCGGCACCGATTTGATGGCCGCTTGCGCCATGTTTTCGGCCCAGCCAAAGGCATAGGCCAACAGGCAGGCGCGCTGCGGCGCTTGGGTGCTATAGGCCGCTAGCGCAAAGGCCACGGGGTAGCTGGGGCTGTGGGCGGCGAGTTGCGCAATCTGCGCTGGCGGCGCGGTGGTGTGGTTGCGCAGCCATTCCAGCAAGGAGCGGCCCATTTGCTCGGTCTGGGCGCGCAGCTCGGCGCTTTCGCGGGTGTGCAGCACCCAGGCGTTGAGCGATTCAATGGCCGCTGCATCCCCGTCATGCCAAGCCTGCCAGGCTTGCGCCAACACCGGCAGCTCGGCGCGCGCCAGGCCCAGTTGCAAGTGCTCTACCAACCAAGCCGCAGCCTCGTGCTCGTCGCGCACCAAGCCAGTATCCACCGCCGCCTCCAGCCCCTCGGAATACGAAAACCCCCCAATAGGCAAAGCCGGCGAGGCCAGCCACATGAGCTGCAAGAGGCTGGTGTCAAGCATGGGGAGCGCGCTTAATGCGAATGGCCGTGGTCGTGGGCGGCATGGTGGTGATCGTGGTCATGCGAATGGTCGCCATGGCCTTCGTGTTTGTGCTCGTGGTCATGGCCATGCGAATGGTCGCCATGGCTATGTCCGCCGTGGCTGTGCCCATGTCCATGCGCGTGCCCGCCGGTGGCATAGGCGCCGTTTTCCGGCTCAAAGCTTTCGTCCACCGCGTGCACGATCAGGTGCATGGCGCGCAGCATGTCGGCCAGCACATGGTCGGGCTCGATCTTCAGGTGGTCGGGTTTCAGCTCAATGGGCACATGCCGGTTGCCCAGGTGATAAGCGGCGCGTATCAAGTCGTAGGGCGTGCCGTGCTGGATGCAGTGCGTAATCTTCAACACCGCCTGCGGCGCGGCGATGGCCCGCACTATCGAACCGTCCTCGGTCACCAATACATCCCCGCCCCGCAACACCGTACCGCGCGGCAGGAACACACCAATACTGCGCCCGGCGCTATCGGTGGCTTCAAACCGGCTTTTTTGCCGAACATCCCAGTCCAACTCCAGCGTGGCCGCCCGCTTGACCATCACGGGCGCCAGGCCTTGACCTTGGGGAATAAGTTTGGATACTTTGAGGCTTGTCATAGTTATAGTGTTGCAGTAGCAAAGGATGTTTCAATGATTGAACTGAAATTGATTGAAGTAGGTGGCGAGATCGGAATCATTCTTCCAGACGTCTTGTGCCAGCGTCTCCAGGTTTCTCTAGGCGACGAACTCCATGTAGAGCCCGCACCCAATGGTATGTTGATTTACGCCAATGCCTCAGAAACCAAACTCCTTTTTCAAAAGCCTACCGATTGACTTGGATTGCCACGGCCTGCGGCCTCGCAATGACGTCACTGCGAGGAGCGAAACGACGCGGCAGTCCATGCCGGAATGAGAGCACTTGCGCCAAAGCATGAACCCATGGATTGCCACGGCCTTCGGCCTCGCAATGACGAATTTCAAAATAAAAAGTAACGTTGTGCCATAGGCAATTTGACGGCGGGCTCGCAGGTAAGCAAGTGGCCGTCGGCGCGCACAGTGTAGGTTTGGGCGTCGATCTC
>CAIPZV010000048.1 GCA_903869595.1 uncultured beta proteobacterium
CTCTGGCTTTTTGTAATCAGCCAGCAAACTGTCGATTAGATCTTTGGGTACTGCTTTCTTTGTATTTACGGTCATATCCACTCCTGGAAGTTCGACGGTTACCCGCCATTAGACCGTTTACACAAAATTCAGTACACCCCCGCACCTCTTGCAAATCGGGGGTTGAGGCGTGGTACACCGACTTGAACGCTGGGGTCATTTATATGCAAACCCCGAACGCTGATGCCGTTCTTTTAGCCAAAAAGGACGCCAATACACTGTATCAGACGGCCATTCATTATGATGGCAAAGGCGGCAGACAGGTGCTTTCCTACGGCCTAATGTCGATACAGCCTGCTTATGCTACGACGCTTTATCAAAACGCATATTGGACGGGTACTGTATGTCGCCTTCCGCTCAATACAGCCACCATCGGTATGCCCACTATTCCGTATGTGCGCTCCGATGGATTTCCAAGCTTTGATTCCACCAGTGCAGCGGGATGCCCAACGGGCTGGATATCCTTCAATGTATCGCGCCATCGCTCATCGGACTTGCTTTGGGAACAACAAACAGCAGATGCGGCCAACCTTAATTACCACTACCAACTTTCCTCAGGCAATTGGGACTTCCAGTTCATAAGCTCTATTGCCAATGCAACTAAGGACTCCATAACGAATACCTATCCCAATACCTGCCCCACCTCAGGAATTTCTTCTTTGAGTTACATGGGGCATTTAACGATGTCAAAAGATGGCTTCACTGCAGCTGGAAACGCTTGTGAAGGCGGAGTGCCTTATTACCAATTTATCAATGGCAAATTTTTTACACCCACTGCTTATCAAATTAGCGGCACCTTGTCGGGATTGAACAGTGGCGCCTCGGTCACACTTACCAATAACGGCGGTGATCAGATCACGCTTTCTGCCAATGGGGTTTTTACCTTTCCCACATCTATTGGTGCTAGTTCACCCTACTTAGTTGCAGTGAAGACCCAACCAACAGGGCAAACCTGCACGGTAGGAAATAGTTCAGGCACAGGCGCTGCTCATGCGCAAAACATCAGCGTCACTTGCACTCCAACGTCCATGGTTTATAGCCTAAGTGAAAGTTTCTCAGTATCTAAAAATCCCAATGGCCCGTGGAGATATGGAGAGACTGCTGGCTGGGGTGGTACGTTCACGCTTTTTAAATCAATTCTCACCGACAGTAATTCGTTCGGCACAAATACAGGTTGGGTAGGCTTAAATGCGTTTGCAAATACACCAAGCGTACTTAAATGGACCTGCTCAACTAATTGTTCACTTAGATCGCCAAATAACTCCGTTATATTTCATCCATCTTTTTCGTCGCGCTTCACAACAATTAGATTCGAAATTCCAATTAAAGGAACCTACTTAATCAGCGCAGGATTATGGGGCGCAGACCCGTCAATCGGAAAAAATGGAGGAACTAATGTAGGCATGCTTGTTAACGGACAATTATTTGGTGCAAAGATAAAAATCGATAGGCCAGACCTTCTGGCATCGAGTCCCAAAACGATCAATGCAACTATGAAACTGAACTATGGGGACTTAATTGACTTTACTATCGATTACGATGGTCAAATGGTTAGTGACTCGACCGGGATTGCTTTAACTATTACAGCAACAAATCCTTAGTTCTTAGCTGTCGCCATTGCACGGCATCCGCCATCTGTTCAATCCAAAGCCTTCACAGCAACGTTGGGGTCTAGTCGCTACTCCTAAATACAGGCCAGTACGTGGCCCAAAGACCAAAGCGTCCGTCCGGTGGCGGCATTCGTTGCGAATTTTGATATACCCCCCGCCAGTCTGCATTTCAAAAAAAGTGGGTAGGTTGAGCAGATTTGACTGTGTGACTCAGGCCACTGACCGAAGCGGAAACAGACATGTGGGGTTTTTGGATGGCGATTTTTTTGCTGCCCGGCTTGGCAAACCCCGGCATCAAACAATGCAGCACTATGGGTAAGGGCAGGTAAAAGCTTTGCCCAATTCTGTCCGACTAACCCGCAGAAATTGGTACAAACCGTAAGCAAAAGTGTAGCAGGCTATGCAGGCCTGTACAACGAGTTGTTCTACATGTACAAAACCATGATGGTGTTCGACTACGCGAAAAAAGTCGTTGAAGACATGGTCAAGGCGATTGAGTAATCGCTACTTCAACCAACCCCGCTTGCGGAAATACCACATAGGCACCAGCGCGCTACCGATCATCAGGGCCACGGTATACGGGTAGCTCCAGCCGCCTAAAAATTCCAGCTCGGGGAATTTCAGGTTCATGCCATAGACGCTGGCAATCAAGGTGGGCGGCAGCAGCGCGACGCTGGCCACCGAGAAAATCTTGATAATTTTGTTCTGGTTGATGTTGATGAAACCGACGGTGGCGTCCATCAAGAAGTTGATCTTGTCAAACAAAAACGCGGTATGGCTGTCCAGCGAATCAATGTCGCGCAAAATTTGGCGGGCGTCTTCAAACTGCTCGGCATTGAGCATTTTGGAGCGCATCATGAAGCTCACCGCGCGGCGCGTGTCCATCACATTACGCCTGATGCGACCACTCATGTCCTCGTGGCGGGCGATGGCGGCTAGCGCTTCGCCAGCAATTTCGTCCGTCACGTTGCCGGCCAACACTTTACGGCTCACGTTTTCCAGATCGTCGTAAATACCTTCGAGCGTATCGGCCGAATATTCGGCATCGGCATCAAAGAGCTTGAGCAGTACTTCCTTGGCATCTTCGATCAGCCCCGGAGCGCGGCGCGCGCGCATGCGCAGCAAACGAAACACCGGCACGTCTTCGTCGTGGATAGAGAACAAAACGCCTTTGCTTTTGAGGCTATCGTTGACCAGATTCAAAATAAACGCGGCGCGTACCGTGCGCGGCTCATCCTCATCGGCAATTAAAAAGTCACTGCGGATATGCAGTTCGCCGTTGTCTTCGGTATAAAAGCGGGCGGATTCTTCGATGTCTTCGTCCATCGCGTCTTCGGGGATGGACAAGCCGTAATACTGCTTGATCCAGCGTTTTTCTTCGACGGTGGGCGATTCCAAATCCACCCAGATGGGCTGGAATTTGGAGAGTTCTTCCAGGGATTCGATTTCTTCCTGGAACAGGCGGCCGTTGGCCAGGGTGAAAATATTGAGCATGGCAAATGGTGGAAGGTCGGGGCCTACGGTTCGACGGGGCGGCGGGGATGCAGCAGCTTTCGAACGACAGGGCCATGCGGCCTACACCATCCGAAAGCTACCAACTAGGGTAGTGGTCCAAGAATGCTCTCCAAAGTGGGAATCCAAGGATTATCGCACTGCAACACGCGTGCTCGCGAAGGCTTTACAGAGTGGCTACGCACCTTGGTGCCACCTGCTGCCGGGGTCCAAGCCCATGCTGCATAAGGCCATCGAAAAAGCTTTGCTTTTTTCCTAAAACAGGCGCATAGTGGGGTCAGGATTTCCGCGAAATTGGTAATTTTTGCGGAATTTGGACTGGCGACCGCCAGGTCGCCGGATGTGTAGCAAGCAACTGGAGGCTATTTATGAATTTGACAATCAGCGGCCATCATCTGGAAGTAACGCCGGCCCTGCGTAGTTACGTGACCGACAAATTGGACCGCATCATGCGCCACTTTGACCAGGTCGTAGACGTAAAAGTCTTGCTCACGGTAGAGAAGCAGAAGGAAAAAGAGCGCAGGCAACGCGCTGAATGCAATATTCACGTAAAGGGTAACGATATGTTCGCCCAAAGCTCCCACCAAGACCTGTATGCCGCCGTGGACGACTTGGTGGACAAGCTAGACAGGCAAGTGGGGCGCCACAAACAGCGCATCCAAGACCACCACCACGCCGCGCCCAAGCGCCTGATGTAGCCCTTTTTATTCCTAAGGATTGAGCGAAACCGCCACACCGAGTGGCGGTTTTTTTATGGGCATAATCCGCACCACAATGAACCGACTCGCAGCCCTCTTACCCCCGCCGCACGTGCTGGCGCAGGTGGACGTTACCAGTAAAAAACGGGCGTTTGAGGAAGCTGGTTTGCTGTTTGAAAGCCTGCATGGCCTGAGCCGGGCGCTGGTAACCGACAGCCTGTTTTCACGTGAGCGCCTGGGCTCTACCGGCCTGGGCCACGGAGTGGCCATTCCGCACGGACGCATCAAAGGCCTGAAGTCGCCCATGGCCGCGGTCTTCCAGCTTGCGCGTCCCATAGGCTTTGACGCGCCAGACGATGTGGCGGTCAGCCTGATGATTTTTTTGCTGGTGCCCGAAGCGGCCACCCAGCGGCACCTGGAAATCCTGTCCGAAATTGCCGAGCTGCTCGGCGACGCCGATATGCGCAAACGCCTGACCAGCACCTCCGACGCCACCGCCCTGCATGCCCTGCTGACGGGCTGGCGCTCGGCCCAGGTCCACTAGCCGCAACGCCCACCACAGCGGCCACCCACTGGAACCCTCGCTGTGAAACCCAATGCCATCAGCGCCGACGTCCTGTTCGAGGCCTTTCGCCACCGTTTGCAGTGGCAATGGGTCGCGGGCCTAGGGGCTTCGGAGCGGCGCTTTGATGAGGTGGCGGTGCGCGCCGCCCGTTCCGGCGCCGATCTGGTGGGTTACCTCAATTACATCCACCCCTACCGGGTGCAAATTTTGGGCGAGCGCGAAATCGCCTACATCGCCAACGCGAGCGAAGAAGACAGTACCCGGCGTATTCAGCGCATCGTGACCTTAGAGCCGCCGGTACTAGTCCTGGCCGACGGTCAGGTGCCGCCACCGGGCTTGCTGCGCATGTGCGAGGAGGCGCAAATCCCCATGTTTGCGGCGCAAGGCTCTTCGGCCTTTGTGATCGATGTGCTCCGTGCCTATTTGTCCAAACACTTTGCCGACCGCGTGTCCATGCACGGCGTGTTCATGGATATTTTGGGGCTGGGCGTCTTAATTACCGGTGAATCGGGACTGGGCAAAAGCGAGCTGGGGCTAGAGCTGATTTCGCGCGGCAACGGCCTGGTGGCCGACGACTCGGTGGACCTGTACCGCATCAACCAGGCCACCATTGAAGGGCGCTGCCCGGACTTGTTGCAAAACCTGCTGGAAGTGCGCGGTATTGGCCTTTTGGACATACGCGCTATTTTTGGCGAGACCGCAGTGCGCCGGAAAATGCGCCTCAAGCTGATCGTGCACCTGGTGCGCAAAGAAACCCTGGAGCGCGAATACGAGCGCATGCCGCATGAGCCACTGACGCAGGATGTCATCGGCATCCCGGTGCGCAAAGTGGTGATTCAGGTGGTGGCCGGACGCAATATCGCGGTGCTGGTGGAAGCGGCGGTGCGTAATACGATTTTGCAATTGCGCGGCATCGACACCTACCAGGAATTTGTCGATCGCCAGCGCCGGGCCATGGAACACGGCTCCTAAAGCCGTAGCTTTTTTAGGTGTAGCGCTTGCTGCGCAGGTTCTGGCGCATATCGCTGAGCAAGGGTTGCAAAGTCGCACTGCCAATGCGCAAGGCCACGGCGGTGGCCAGGATGTCAATAATCATCAAATGCAAGAGGCGCGAAACCATGGGGCTGTATTTGTCAAAGCCTTCCGGGTGGTCGGCATTGAGGTGAATATGGCCGGCACTGGCCAATGGCGAGCCGCTTGCAGTAATCACAATCGTGGTGGCGCCGTTTTTGCGCGCAATGTCGCAAGCGTCCATCAAATCACGGGTGCGGCCTGAGTTACTGATCACCACCACACAGTCTCCCGGGCGCAGCACCGAGGCGCACATCACCTGCATATGGCCGTCGCTGTATGCGGTGGTATTGACGCCCAAGCGGAAAAATTTGTGCTGCCCGTCCTGGGCCACGATGCCCGAATTACCCACCCCGAAAAATGGGACCTGCCGCCCCTGGCGGTAGGCCTCGATCAAGGCGTTCACCGCGCGCTCCATGGCCGGCGTACTGGCCTCGTTGCGGTATTTCAAAAACGCCGCCACGGTGTTGTCGATGACCTTAACCATGACGTCGCCGATTTTGTCGTCCGCGTCCACGCTGCGGTGGATAAAGGGCACGCCCTCGTTGATGGTGCCGGCCAGTTTCCGCTTGAAATCGGCCAAGCCGTCGTAGCCCACGCTGCGGCAAAAGCGCACCACCGTGGGCTTGCTCACATGCGCTCGGTCGGCCAGTTCGCTCACAGGGAGTTTGGCAAAGGCGCGCGGATCGCTCAGGCACAGCTTGCCCACACGTTGCTCGGCAGGCGCCAAGGAGGGAAGCGAAGCGGTAATGCGATCCAACATATGTTTTATCCTTTGTGCCCGCCCGGTCTGCGCCAGGCTAGTTTTCTTCGTCCCAGCAAAAACCGTCGCGGGCGATCATGGCGCTTGATGCGCTGGGGCCCCAAGTGCCGCAAGCATAAAGGCGCGGGCCTTGCGGGTCGCCAGCCCAATGTTTGATGAGCGGCTCCACCCAGCGCCAGGCCTCCTCTTGCTCGTCGCTACGTACAAACAAATTTAAACGCCCGTCGATCACATCCAGCAGCAAGCGCTCGTAGGCGCCCACGCGCTCCGAGCCAAAGCGCTTGGCAAAGTCCAGGTCCAGCTGCACCGGTGCCAAGGCGTTGCTCGCTTTGGCACCGCGCATGTCCTGGCCCTGGGCCAGCAGATGCAGTTCCAGCCCGTCTTTGGGTTGCAGGTTAATCACCAATTGGTTGCCCGCATTGGCGCCGGAGCGGAAGATGGCGTGCGGCGTGGGCCTGAAATTGACCACGATGCGGGCATCGCGCCCCGCAAGGCGCTTACCGGTGCGTATGTAAAACGGCACGCCGGCCCAGCGCCAGTTGGCAATTTCGGTGCGCAGGGCGACAAAGGTTTCGGTGTTGCTCTGCGGGTCCACGCCTTTTTCCTCGCGGTAACCAGGCACCGGGGTGCCCGCACTCCTACCCGCCGCATACTGGCCGCGCACCACGTCGCTGGTCAGGGTTTCGGTCGTCCAGGGCTTGAGCGAGCGCAGCACCTTGAGCTTTTCGTCGCGGATGGCGTCGGCATGCGCGTTAATCGGCGGCTCCATGCCGATGGCGCAGAGCAGTTGCAGGGCGTGGTTTTGCACCATATCGCGCAAGGCGCCGGTGGTTTCGTAAAACGCGCCCCGGCTTTCCACGCCGATCTCTTCGGCAATCGTGATCTGGATATTGGCGATGTGCTCGCGCCGCCACAGGGGTTCGAACAAGGCGTTGCCAAAGCGCAGCGCAAACAGGTTTTGCACCGCGGGCTTGCCCAGGTAATGGTCGATGCGAAAAACTTGTTTTTCTTCGAAAAAGCGGCGCACGGTCTGGTTGATCGCGCGGTTGGAGCCTAGGTCGTGGCCCAAGGGCTTTTCCAGCACCACGCGGGTGTGGGGGGTATTTAAACCGGCAGCGGCCAGTTGCTCGCAGACCACGGTAAACAAAGAGGGCGCGGTGGCCACGTACATGACCACCGTCTGGGCATTGCGCTCTCGCAGCATAGCCGCCAGGGCGGCATAGTCCTCGGGGCGGGACAAGTCCATGCGCACAAATTCCAGCAAGGCCGCGAACCGAGAAAACTCTTCCGGGCTGGGGCGCTTGGCCAACTCCACTTTGTCAAAGCGGGACTGGATGCGTTCGCGGTATTGCACATGCGAGAGCGCGTCGCGGCCGACCCCGATGATCCGGCCGCCTTCGGGCAGCGTGCCGTGGCGGAACGCCTGGAACAAAGCAGGCATGAGTTTGCGCCAGGCCAGGTCGCCGGTGCCGCCAAAGAGGACAAGATCAAAGCTCATAATAGGACGCACCTAGAATGCGGTTACAAGAAACTGGGGATTTATTGTAACTTTGTTTCATGCCGGCGCCTGCCAAGCGCTGCCGGTGCGTTGGAAAGCCCCCTTGCCTAACCGGAGCCAGACCATGAGCCAACTCGAAGCCCTCAAGACATTTACCACCGTGGTTGCCGATACCGGTGACTTCAAACAAATCGCCGCTTACCAGCCCCAGGACGCGACCACCAACCCTTCCCTCATTCTCAAAGCGGTACAAAAACCCGAATACGCACCCATTCTGAGCGCCGAAGTGGCGTCCCACAAAGGCAAACCGCTCGACGAGATCATGGACCACCTGCTGGTGCACTTCGGCTGCGAAATTTTGTCGCTCATCCCCGGACGCGTGTCCACAGAAGTCGATGCGCGCCTGAGCTTTGATACCGCTGCCACCGTGGCGCGCGGCAAGCGCTTGATTGCCATGTACCAGGCGCAAGGCATTGCCAAAGAGCGCATCCTGATCAAAGTCGCCTCCACTTGGGAAGGTATCCAAGCGGCCAGCCAACTGGAACAGGCTGGGATTCGCACAAACTTGACGCTGCTGTTTTCTTTCTGCCAAGCGGTGGCCTGTGGCCAGGCCAAAGTGCAGCTAATTTCGCCCTTTGTGGGGCGCATTTACGACTGGTACAAAAAGAGCGCGGGCAGCGTGTGGGTAGAAGCGGATAGGGCCGGCGCCAACGACCCCGGCGTGCAATCAGTGAAACAAATTTACAACTACTACAAACGCCATGGCATTGCCACCGAAGTCATGGGCGCGAGCTTTCGCAATGTGGGTCAAATCACGGCGCTGGCAGGTTGCGATCTTTTAACCATCAGCCCTGAGCTGCTGGCAGGGCTGGCCACGTCCGACGCGCCGCTGCACGCCAGCTTGCATGCGCCTGCCGCGCTGGCCATGGATATACCGGCTGTGCATTTTGAGGAGGCGAGTTTCCGCTTTGCGCTCAATGAAGATGCGATGGCTACCGAAAAACTATCCGAAGGCATTCGCGCGTTTTGTGCCGATGCGATCAAGCTGGAAAAACTCATGCTCGCGGCTTGATGCGCGCAAGCGCATTGCCTCGTATTTATGGAGTAAACCGCGCAGGCATCTGGTGGGAAAAGGCTGGCTGCCAGAGCTACTTGAACGCACTTCTGTAGTCCAGCCAAGGCCGCTGCGCCCCCTATCGCCTGCACCCTCGTCAACAAGGAATTGCCATGACTCGTACACGTTGCGACCGCACACCCGCCTGGGCACTTTTGCAAGCCCACTTTGCCGCTCAAGGCAAAGACTTTAATACGCGCCAGGCTTTTGCCGAGGACGCGCAGCGCTTTGCCCGCTTTTCACAACACGCGCCGCATGTGTTTGTCGATCTCTCCAAAAACCGCATCGATGCAGCAACCGAAAGCCTGTTGCTAGCGCTGGCCGAGCAATGCGGCCTTGGCGCACACCGCGAAGCCATGTTTGCCGGCGAAAAAATCAATGCCACCGAAGGCCGCGAAGTCTGGCATGTGCTCTTGCGCACGCCCGCCGATGCCGCCACCGGCAGCGCCCATGAGGCCGCTGAATTGGCCAAGGTGCACGAGACCCTGGACGCGATGCTGGCCTTTGCCGAAAAAGTGCGTGCCGATGACGCGATTACCGATGTGGTGAACATCGGTATCGGCGGCTCGGACTTGGGGCCGCAAATGGCGGTGCTGGCGCTGCATGCGTTTGCGCACCCGGGAAAACGCATGCATTTTGTGAGCAATGTCGATGGCCATGAACTGGCTGCCACACTGGCCCGCTTGAAGCCGGAAAACACCTTGTTTTTAATTGCTAGTAAAACCTTCACCACCATCGAGACCATGACCAACGCGGCCTCGGCCAAGCGCTGGTTTGAAGCCAGCGGCGGCAAAAACATTGCCCGCCACTTTGCCGCGCTGACCACCAATGTGGCGGCGGCCAAGGACTTTGGCATTGACACCACTTTTGGTTTTTGGGACTGGGTGGGGGGGCGCTATTCGCTGTGGTCGGCCATTGGTTTGCCGATCGCTATTGCCATCGGTGCGGCGGGCTTTCGCGAATTTTTGGCCGGTGCGCACGCCATGGACAGCCACTTTCGCACTGCGCCGCTGGCCTCCAATGCGCCGGTGCGCATGGGCTTGCTCGATGTCTGGTACCGTAACTTTTACGGCTTTAGCAGCCGCTCAGTCGCGCCTTATCACAGCGCCTTGCGCCGCCTACCAGCGTACTTGCAGCAACTGGAAATGGAGAGCAACGGCAAGCGCGTCGATGCCAGCGGCGAGGCCCTGCCCTTTGGTACTTCGCCCATTCCCTGGGGTGAATCGGGCACCAACGGGCAGCATGCGTATTTCCAAATGCTGCACCAAGGCACGGACGTGGTGCCGGTGGAATTTGTGGCGGTGAAAAAAGCGCGCCACCACTTGGCGGGCCACCAAGACTTGCTGCTGGCCAATGTGCTGGCGCAAGCGCAAGCGCTGATGCAAGGCAAGTCCGACGCGGGCGGACACAAGCACTTTCCCGGCAACCGGCCCAGCACCGTACTGCTGCTCGATGACCTGACCCCCGCCAGCCTGGGCGCGCTGATTGCGCTGCAAGAACACCGCGTGTTCGTCAGCGGCGCGCTGTGGGGCATCAACAGCTTTGACCAATGGGGCGTGGAGCTGGGCAAAGTGCTGGCCAAGGATATTGCGCCGCGCCTGCACAGCGGCGACGCCAGTGGGCTGGATGGTTCGACGGCGGGGCTGCTGGCGATGTTGCGGAGTTAGGGCTTGGCGGGGACGCACGACGCTCATTTTTCTGAGCCAGTAATGCAGGAGCTAGGACCGGATTTGCCGCCAAAGTAAGTGCAGGAGACTCGTTTATCCAGATAAAAGCGAGCTGAAGCTGATATTTGCGGCAAATCCATCGGCCCTTCTATATGGCTGCAAGTTGGTGCTGTCGGGCGCAGATTTATGCAAAATTCCCTTTGGGAACCAGACGGCTTAGTGTGGTTTCTCATCATCAATTTCCGAGAAATTCCGCTTTGTAAATCGTGTCATCTACCGGACCCGTCTTTACACGAATTTGGGTGATCGCCTTTTTGCCGGACGGTCAGCTCAATAGCTTTTAGTTCATGCGCTGTTATTTTTAAATTAGTTATTATTGTCTTAATAAGAATAATAAATCTAACTGCTATTGAAAGCGAAGCACTGCTGACGCAGGTCTTCGCTCGGTCAGAATCTCGGTTTTTAGAATTCAAGCGCGTCAGCGGCAAGATGGTCAACAAGGCCCTAGAAACAATCTGTGCATTTGCCAACTCTGAGGGTGGAAACCTTGTGCTGGGAATTGCAGACCTCAAAGAATTCCAGGGGAACGATAGGCTCTTTGGCATTGAGGAAAATCCGGAAGCGGTGGATGATTTGCTGCGTTTGATTGCTACCAAATTTCAACCTGCCGTTACCAATATCACGATGCGCCGTTTGCGCTGTACCTTGCATAACGGCCGTGCAGCGGGCGCGCAGGGGCATTTGATTTTGGTGACGGTGCCACGCAGTACCCAGGTTCATTCGCTGATTGGCGGCGGAACCTACGCGCGTTTGGATGCAGGCAACACAACGATGTCGGCTTTAGATGTCACTGATCTCTCGTATCGTCGTGGCGTGCGCAGTGCTACATCTGAGCCTGTGGCTGTGAATTTGGGCTTGTTACAAACGCAAACCTGGCATCGCTTTGTGTCAGCCCGAGGTCAGCTGACCGGAACGTTTGCCGAACAATTACTCAAAATAGGTCTAGCTGACGAAGTTAATGGTGTCGTCCAACCCAGGCGTGCCGCCGTGTTGTTGTTTGCGGATGAACCAGGCAGTTTGCTGGCCGCACACGACAGCAGGGCCGATGTACGTGTAATGGTGTATGACGGTAAGTATGTGATTGCAGGCAGTTCGCCAAACTTTAGAAAGCCGCCTAAGACATTGCGAGGCCCATTGATCGATCAAATTGATGCAACGGTGAATCTAGTGATGGACATATTGGCAGAAGGCGTTGTCCATTCTGGGAGCGGGTTCAAAACCCTGCATGCTTATCCCGAGCGGGTGGTGAAAGAGGCTATCGTGAACGCAATCATTCACCGTGACTACCGCTTGAATCGAGACATTTTCATCCGCATCTTTGATGATCGCATTGAGGTCGAAAGTCCGGGCGTGTTTCCGGGCAACATCACGCCGTCGAATATTGCACGGATGGGATCGCGCGCCCGAAACCCATTGCTGTCCGCCAATCTTCGTGAATTTCCTGTATCGCCCAACATCGATGCCGGGGAAGGCGTGAAGATGATGTTCTCTGAAATGGCGCAGGCCGCGTTGTATCCACCGCAGTACCGCCAAAACACGGATGTGGCTGTTGAGAGTGTGACGGTCAGCTTGTTCAATGCCAAACGCCCTAGCGCTTGGGATGAAGTGAGTGATTGGCTAGACCGTCATGGCTCCATTACCAATGCGGATGTGGTTCAAATTTCTAAGTTGGATACCTTGAAGGCGTCCAAACTTCTTACGTCTTGGCGAGATCAGGGCTTGTTAGACCCAGTTTCTGGTCGGGGTAAGCGCAATATGGCCTATTCAAAACCGACTGGAGGCGGCCAGCAGGAGCTTGGTTTGTTATCTGGGGCCGAAGATAACAACGGTGAAAAAGAATAAAAATTCATAAAAATCAACAGCTTAGCGTCTCATTTGTTATCCGTAAATGGTTTGACGGAGGAACTCAGTGCCGCCCACCATGCCCAAAGGGGCAGTTGCTATCATCATCGAGTACCGCCATCCCGGTACCCAAAATTTCCAACCCTCGCGGATGCGCCACAAGCCCTTGCCGCGCTTTGACCCTCTAGGAAAGTCCCATGCCAGCCCTCAGCTCTCAACTCAATCCCCGTTCGGCCGACTTTGCGGCCAATGCCGCTGCCATGCGCGCGCTGGTGGATGATTTACGCCAGCAACTGGAAAAAGTAGCGCTTGGAGGCGGCGACGCGGCGCGGGCCAAGCACACGGCGCGCGGCAAGCTCTTGCCCCGCGAGCGGGTGCTTAATTTGCTAGACCCGGGAACACCGTTTTTAGAGTTGGCGCCGCTGGCAGCCCTCAACCTCTACAACAACGACGCACCCGGCGCCGGGCTGATTGCCGGTATTGGCCGAGTCAGCGGCGTGGACTGTATGGTGGTGTGCAATGACGCAACGGTCAAAGGCGGCACTTACTACCCGATGACGGTGAAAAAGCATTTGCGCGCGCAAGAGATTGCGGCGCAAAACCATTTAACCTGTATCTACCTGGTGGACTCGGGCGGCGCCAACTTGCCCAACCAGGACGAAGTTTTTCCAGACCGCGACCACTTCGGTCGCATCTTCTTTAACCAAGCCCATATGAGCGCGCAAGGCATTGCGCAAATCGCGGTGGTGATGGGCAGTTGTACGGCGGGCGGCGCCTATGTGCCGGCTATGAGCGACGAGACCATCATCGTCAAAAACCAGGGCACGATTTTTCTGGGTGGCCCGCCCTTGGTCAAAGCCGCCACCGGTGAGGTGGTTAGCGCGGAGGACTTGGGCGGCGGCGATGTGCACACCCGCTTGTCCGGCGTAGCCGACCACCTCGCGCAAAACGATTTGCATGCGCTGGCGCTGGCGCGCGAGGCGGTGGCACATTTGCACAAGCAAAAACACCCGCAAGCCGCTTTGCGCCCCGCCCAGGCGCCGCTGTTTGCCGCCCAAGAGTTGTACGGCGTCATCCCCACCGATACGCGCAAACCTTTTGATGTGCGCGAAATTATTGCCCGCATCGTCGATGGCTCAGAGCTGCATGAATTCAAGCCGCGCTTTGGCGCCACCCTAGTGTGCGGCTTTGCGCACATCGAAGGGATGGCGGTGGGCATCATTGCCAACAACGGCATTTTGTTCAGCGAGTCGGCCTTAAAGGGGGCGCACTTTATCGAGCTGTGCTGCCAGCGCAAAATCCCGTTGGTGTTTTTGCAAAATATCACCGGCTTTATGGTCGGGCGCAAATACGAAAACGAAGGCATTGCGCGCAACGGGGCCAAGATGGTCACTGCGGTGGCGACCGCGGCGGTGCCCAAGTTCACCATCATTATTGGCGGAAGTTTTGGCGCGGGAAATTACGGCATGTGCGGCCGCGCCTACAGCCCGCGCTTTTTGTGGATGTGGCCCAATGCGCGTATCAGCGTGATGGGCGGCGAACAGGCCGCCAGCGTGCTGGCCACGGTGCGCCGTGATGGCATCGAGGCCAAAGGCGGGCAGTGGAGTGCAGAGGAAGAAGACGCTTTCAAAGCGCCCATCAAAACCCAATATGAAGTGCAAGGCCACCCCTATTACGCCAGCGCGCGTTTGTGGGACGACGGCATCATCGACCCGGCCGACACCCGCCGCGTGCTGGCACTTGGTTTGTCGGCAGCGATGAATGCGCCGGTGCCTGATACGAAATTTGGAGTGTTCAGGATGTAATTGGCATCGCAGGGGGAATAAAAATGCATAAATTGCTTTTAGCGCTGGCAACAGCGCTGTGTCTGCTGGCTGTTCCGGCACAGGGCCAGGAAGCTGCAAGCAAACCGGTGGCCGAGGTCTTGGCGCAGGATCTGCGCGAAGAGGTGCTGCGTTTCGAAGCCACGGTCAAAGACATGTTCGGCAGGCAAGAGACCAAGCCGGTGCCGGTCACGGTGTACCGCCCGCCGGGCGATGTCCCCTTTCCACTGTTTGTTTTCAACCATGGGCGGGCCGTCGAGTCCAAACGCGCCCAACAGGGGCGCTACCGCCCGGAGTCCGTAGCGCGCTACCTGGTGGCCAAAGGCTTTGTAGTCATGGTGCCCAACCGCATCGGCTATTGGGAGACCTATGGCGGTTTTGACCCGGAATTTAGCGGATGCCGCAGCATCGAGCCGATGTCCATTGCGGCCTCGGACCAAGTACTGGCCACGGTTGCATTTGCACGTTCTTTACCTTACGTAGATACCTCGCGCTGGCTGGTGGGCGGGGTGTCGGTGGGGGGGCTGACCTCGGTCGCTACGGTGGGCCGTGCGCCTGAAGGCTTGCTAGGCGGCATCAACTTTTCGGGTGGTACGGGCGGCAACCCGGAAAACAATCCGGGCAAGCCCTGCAATCCCTCGGCGACCACCCAGTACTGGGGGAGTATTGCCAAAAATGCCAAGGTACCCATGGTCTGGCTGTATTGGGAGAACGATAAGTTCTGGGGCCCGAATAACCCCAAGCTGTGGCATCAGGCCTGGCAGGACGGCGGCGGCCAAGCGCAGTTCGCCGGGTTTGATGCAGTGGGCGAGGACGGGCATGGCGGCATCAATCTGGACATGGATCGCTGGTTGCCGGTGGTCGATCAGTTTTTGCAAAACCTGGGGTTTGACACGCCAGCCATCGTGCAGACACCGTCGCCCAGTGGTTTTGCCGCAATTGCAGACGCTTCGGTGGTCCCTGCGGGCGCAGCAGGCAAAGCCGCTTACGCCAAGTTTTTGGAAATGCCCTTGCCACGCGCATTTGCAGTGAGCAGCAAGGGGGGTTTTGGCTTTGCCCGAGGCGACTATGCGGTGGGTCGAGCCCTGGGCTTTTGCCAGCGCACTGGCAATCCGTGCAAGCTGTACGCCGTGGGTGAAGACGTGGTTTACAAGCCCTAAAGGGCTTGCTGGCAGCATTTTTTATGTGTATGATTTTGTGTTTTTATACACATCGTTAAATCTTCATCATGCGAACCAATATCGACATTGACGACCAGCTGATGGAAGCGGCCATGTCTGCCGGCAACTTCAAGACCAAGCGCGAGGCTGTGGAAGAAGGCCTGCGCATGATCAAGCGCCGCAAAGCGTATGACGCTTTGTTAGCGGCGCGTGGCACGCTGCATTGGGATGACTCGGACGAAGCTTGGGTCCAATGGCGCGCGCAGCAGGCTACGCAAGTCAATGAGCATGCCGCTGCGCCCTATGCGCCACAAGCAAATGCGTTCGTACCTAAGGCCGAAGCGGCGCACGCAATCAAGGCCAGGCCTGCCAAGCAGGGCCGCGCCAAGTGATCCTGGCCGATTCCAGCGTATGGATTGATTACTTTCGCGGCAGTAGCAATCGGCCTGTGGAGCAACTCGCCGGCTGGTTGCGAGGCGGCGATGCCACGGTCGACCTGGCGGTGGCCGATCTGGTAGTTTTTGAGGTGATGCGCGGTTTTGCCTCACCCAAAGCGCAGCGGCGAAGCCGTGACCTTTTGTTGGCCTTGGATGTTGTCGAAATTGGCGGCCAAGATAACGCGCTGCGTGCAGCCGAACACTACAGCGCCCTGCGCACGCAGGGCTACACGGTGCGCAGCCCGATCGATGTGTTGCTAGCAAGTTATTGCATTGCGCATGGGCACATGTTGTTGCACCGCGATGCCGATTTCGATGTGATGGCTGCCTTGACCGCCATGGGGCAGCCAGCACCCGAACTCGACATGGTTTACATGTTGCATGCAGAAAACCAACCCAACGCCTAAGGACACCCATGTTCAAAAAAATCCTCATCGCCAACCGTGGCGAGATCGCATGCCGGATAGCCGCTACGGCGCGGCGCATGGGTATTCGCACGGTGGCGGTGTATTCGGATGCAGACGCCACTGCCAAGCATGTGCAGGCCTGTGATGAGGCGGTACATATCGGGGGCAGCGCCGCGCGGGACAGCTATTTGCGCTGGGAAAAAATCATAGAGGCGGCCCAGGCCACGGGCGCGCAAGCGGTGCATCCAGGCTATGGTTTTTTGAGCGAGAACACCGACTTCGCCCAGGCCTGTGTGGATGCCGGTCTGGTATTCATCGGGCCACCGGCTTCGGCCATCGAGGCGATGGGCCTGAAAGCAGCATCTAAGCAACTCATGGAGCAATCAGGCGTGCCCCTGGTGCCGGGCTACCACGGCGCGGACCAAAACCCGCAGGTATTGCAGGCAGCGGCCGATGACATAGGCTACCCGGTGCTGATCAAGGCTAGCGCAGGCGGTGGCGGCAAAGGCATGCGCGTGGTGGAGCAAGCTGCGGATTTTTCAGCCGCTTTAGCCTCCTGCCAGCGCGAAGCGAAAAACAGTTTTGGCAATGATGCGGTCTTGGTCGAAAAATATGTGCAGCGCCCGCGCCACATTGAGATTCAGGTGTTTGCCGATACGCATGGCAATTGCGTCTATTTGTTTGAGCGCGACTGCTCGGTGCAGCGCAGGCACCAAAAAGTGTTGGAAGAAGCGCCTGCCCCCGGCATGAGCGAAGCCTTGCGCCAACGCATGGGCGCTGCTGCCGTAGCCGCCGCGCGCGCGGTGAACTATGTGGGCGCGGGCACCGTGGAATTCATCGTCGAACAAAGCAGCTATGACCAGCCGGAGTCCATGCAGTTTTTCTTTATGGAGATGAATACCCGCTTGCAAGTGGAGCATCCTGTTACCGAAGCGATTACCGGCCTAGACTTGGTGGAATGGCAGTTGCGCGTGGCCAGCGGCGAGCCCCTACCTTTGCAACAAGAAGATTTACGCATCAGCGGCCACGCCATAGAAGCGCGCATTTGCGCCGAGAGCCCAGACCAGGATTTT
The DNA here is from genome assembly GCA_903869595.1 of uncultured beta proteobacterium. Taxonomy (GTDB): domain Bacteria; phylum Pseudomonadota; class Gammaproteobacteria; order Burkholderiales; family Burkholderiaceae_C; genus Allorhodoferax. The sequence goes on from CAIPZV010000048.1 coordinate 17,340, forward strand.
TTACCTGCCACCGGCTCCATGGCGGTCTATGGTTTACCGGCACACAGCAGCTTTGCGCGCGGCGCCGTGCGCGTGGATTCGGGCGTGCGCCAGGGCGATGCGATCAGCCCGTTTTACGACTCTATGGTGGCCAAGCTGATTGTGCATGGCGCCGACCGGCAAGAGGCATTGGCGCGCATGGACGCGGCGCTGGCGCAAACCCATATCGTGGGCCTAAAAACCAATGTGCAGTTTTTGCGCCATGTGGTGCGCAGCGACTCGTTTGCCCATGCGCGGCTGGACACCGGCCTGATTGCGCGCGAAGCGGCGCATCTCTTCCACCAGGAAACCGTACCACTGCAATTGGCGATAGCGGCTTGGGTTGCAGAGGTTTTACACACCCAGGCAAGCGCCGCAAGCGCACGACCAGGCGCATGGCAAGACCCCTGGACCGCTTGCGATGCCTGGCAATCGCATGCGCCCATGCGCCGCGTGTTTGACTTGGAGACTGATGGCCAGGCCCACAGCGCGGTGTTAACGCAAGGCAGCCATGGTGGCTTGCAACTGCAATGCGCGGGCGTGGACAGCACATTTGCCTATGCTGCCTTTCCCGAGGGCGGCATGGAAGTGATACTTAACGGGCAAAGGCATACGGCGCATGTCTACCTGCAAAGCAGCCAAGTGCATGTGTTTACCCCGCAAGGCGCACGACAGTTTCAAGATATAGACCGCCTGGCGCACGCGGCGGTAGCCCCAGCCGACGTTGGACGCCTGACTGCGCCTATGCCGGGCAAGCTGCTGTCTTTTTCGGTGAAAGCTGGCGACACGGTACGCCAGGGGCAGGCGCTGGCGGTGATGGAGGCCATGAAGATGGAGCACCAAATCGTGGCGCCGGCGGATGGTTGCGTGCAAGAGCTGCTATTTGCGCCGGGCGACCAGGTGAGCGAGGGCGCGGAACTGCTGCGCATGCAAGCCGCGGCGATGACTAGCTAAAAGGACTTTTCATGCGTATTAGTTTTTGTGCCCAAACCGATCCCGCGCCCTGGATCGCGGCTCTACACCAGCATTTACCGCAGGCCCAGGTCGATGTGTGGCACAGCGGTGCGGCGCGCGCTGACTATGCCATTGTGTGGGCGGCGCCGCAGCAGTTTTTTGACGAGCAAACGGCGCTGCAAGCGGTATTCAATATGGGCGCAGGTGTCGATGCGCTCTTGCAACGCCAGATGCGCGCCGACCTGCCCATCGTGCGCTTGAACGACGCCGGCATGGGCGTGCAAATGGCCGAGTACGTGTGCCATGCGCTGATACGCCATACCCGTGACTTTGCGCTTTTTGAGGCGCAAGCGCAGCAAGGCCTGTGGCAGGAGCCGACAGTGCTGGACCGCGTGGATTTTCCCGTGGGCATCTTGGGCCTAGGCGTATTGGGCGAACAGGTGGCCCGCGCGGTGCAGCACTTTGGTTTTCCGGTATTGGGATGGAGCCGCACTGCACGGCAATTGGACGGGGTACGCTGTTTCCATAGCCAGGCCCAGCTAGCGGCGTTTTTGGCAGGCACGCGGGTGCTGGTCAATTTGCTACCGCTGACGCCACAAACCGAAAACTTGTTGAACCGCGACACCTTGTCGCAATTGCAGACTGGCGCTTACCTGATCAATATCGCCCGCGGCAGACATGTGGTGGACGAAGACCTGTTATCGCTGCTGGACAGCGGGCAGATGGCCGGCGCCACGCTGGACGTGTTCCGCACCGAGCCGCTACCAGCCGAACACCCGTTTTGGCGACATCCGCGGGTGACGGTAACGCCCCACATCGCTGGACGCACTGTGCTGCAAGACACGGTGCAGCAAATTGTGGCGAAGATCCAGGCGCTGCAAAAAGGCGAGCCGATTGAAGGCTTGGTGGACAGAGCACGGGGATATTGAGGGCCTGGCAGCGGGTTTGGTCCGCACGCGGCACCGATGCGTTATCGGTACGGCATCTGTACGCTTTCAGCGCGGCAATCTCGCGAAGATGGCTCGGCACAACTGCACTTGCACCCACACAAACGCCCGCTTGCCGTGACAGCCTGATAGCGGCTAAGACCCGCCGGTCCACGTTACTTCTGCGCCGCGCAGGATAATCAGACTTAACTTACTCGACTTATGCATCTCCCCACTCAAGTTCAACTCATCGACGTCGGCCCACGCGACGGGCTGCAAAACGAAAAGCAGCCAGTCCCCGCCGCCGTCAAAATTGAGCTGGTGCACCGCTTGCAGGCGGCAGGTCTGCGTGGCATTGAGGTCACCAGTTTTGTCAGCCCCAAGTGGGTGCCGCAAATGGCGGACAACGCGCAGGTCATGGCCGGGCTTGAACGCCAAAGCGCGGTGTGCTACTCGGTGCTAACGCCCAACCTGCAAGGCTTTGAAGCCGCACTGGCATCCAAGCCCGACGAAATAGTGGTCTTTGCTGCTGCCAGCGAGGCCTTCAGCCGCAAAAACATCAATTGCTCTATTGCCGAAAGCATAGAGCGCTTTGCCCCGGTGGTGCAGGCAGCGCTGGCGGCGGGCATACGGGTGCGCGGCGCCATGTCTTGCACGGTAGGCTGCCCTTACGAGGGGGATATTGCACCTGAGCGCGTGGGCTATCTGGCCGGTCTCATGCGCGGCATTGGTGTGCAGCACATCGGTGTCGCCGACACCATTGGCGTGGGCACGCCGCGCAAAGTGCAGGCTGCGTTTGAAGCGACTCTGCAGCATTTTTCCTTGGCCGATGTGTCCGGTCATTTTCATGACACCTTTGGCCAGGCGCTGGCCAATACCCTGGCGGCGATGGAGCTGGGCGTGTACCAGTTTGACGCCTCGGTAGCCGGCTTGGGTGGTTGCCCGTTTGCCAAAGGCGCGACCGGCAATGTGGCCACCGAAGATGTGGTCTATATGTTGCACGGCATGGGCATAGACACCGGCATTGACCTGGACTTGCTGATAGACGCAGGCGTGTTCATTAGCGATTATTTGCAAAGACCTAGCGGCTCGCGCGCGGCGCGTGCCTTGCTGACACGGCGCGGAGCAACAGCATGATGGAAGAAAACCGCCCCGCGCGGCCCGACCGGGCAGCACGCCGCCGCGATCCGGTGCGCATGTACAAAGAGTTGCTGGCCGCCCGCGTGCCCGAAGCATTGGCGTCCCGCTACGCACCGCCATCGCCGTGCATATCGGTGTGCAAGATCGACCCCGACAGCAGCCTGTGCTACGGATGTTTGCGTACCTTGGAAGAAATAGGTGCTTGGGCAAATAGCGATGATGAGGACAAACGCGCCGTCTGGGGCAAGATCGCAGAGCGCCTGGAGGCATCGCCATGAAACACATCCGTTTTTATTTGGACTTTATTTCGCCCTATGCCTATTTGGCTTTTGTGGAGTTGCCCCGCGCGCTGGAAGGTTTGAGTTACGCGGTGCAATACCAACCAGTGCTGTTTGGCGGGCTGCTCAAACACAATAGCAACCTGGGCCCAGCCGAAGTGCCCATGAAGCGCGAATGGGTGTACCGCCAGTCCCAATGGCTGGCGCGGCGTCAGGGCACGCGCCTGGACCTACCTGCGTCACACCCCTTTAACCCCTTGGGCCTGTTGCGCCTGGCAGTAGCGAGCGCTGCGGATGGCTACCCCAACCGCTATGTCTGCGAAACCCTGTTCCGCCACGTCTGGGAAGGCGGTGCAGACGCGGCCGATGCGCAGCGCTTGGAGGCCCTCACGCAACAATTGGCGCCCGCGCGCGATCCGCGTTCGGATGAAGTGAAGCAAGAACTAAGCGCGCATACCGCACACGCCTTATCGCAAGGCGTATTTGGCGTGCCGTCCTACCAAGTCGATGAGATCGGAGAGCGTCGTGTAGGGAAAGAGTGTC
>CAIPZV010000049.1 GCA_903869595.1 uncultured beta proteobacterium
CCGCGAATCGCCCGCATAGGCCAGCCGCGCGACGCCTTCCAAACCGGGCAGAAAACCAAAGCCGCCCACCAGGCTTCCAAACTCGCCCACACCGGGGCGCTTGTTTTTAGTCTCTGGGTTGCTGTTGACCAGGGCTACTGCAGCGTCACCCCAAGGCAGCACGTCAGCAGTGGGGGTGTTGATGGCGCCGCGGGTGCCCAGGGGCGAGAGGGTGTAGGCGCTTTGCGCCAGTGCCGATGGCGAAGACGCGAGGGCGGCAAGCGCCCAGACCACAAGCAAAGCGCCCCCGGACCGGTGGGGTGCGGGAGCGCAGTAACGCTGCGGTGCGTACAAAACGAGCCGCACCTAGACTTAATTGCCGCCGGTAACCGAGCCTGTGAAGGATGCAAACGACGTCCTAGCAGCGGCAATAGCGGCGCTCAGCGAGCTATTGATGTCATGGTTCGTGATTTTTGGCTCGACAACGTTTAGCCCCAAATCGACTAAGGCGCTATTGACGCCGGTAAATATAGATGACTTATCCGTGTCGATCGTCCCATCAGAATTGATAGCATTTGCTAAATTTGCTGCACGCTGAATGGGATCTTGCGTGTCCCCAAAAGATGCCGTGGCCAGGCTAACAAGCAAATTGCTCAGGGTGCCGTTGGGGGTGGGGCTAGCTTGGGTCGCTGGCGTAACGGACGCCAATATATTGGTGGAAGTAGGCAAGCCAAGCACCAAATTAGTCTTTGCCACGCCCTCATACACCTTGTCTGCCACCAGGGGCGTGCTAAGCTTAGTCTTGCCCAGATTGTCTGCTGAAATACCCGCAAATTTGGCCGCCATATTGGTCAAGGCGTTAGCGGTCAAGTCCTGCCCGGGCGTGGCGAAGGGGAAGATGGACAGCATCGTGAATTTGCTAGAGGGTGGCACAGAAACCGAATCAGGCCGATTCTCGTCGTAGTAAGTGACACCATTTGCGGGATCTAGGACGACTTTTACGATCACTGGCGTACCCGGTGTGTATCCAGTGAGCGTGAGATTTGATCTGCCGGTGGAACCGCTGGTCTTGCCTTGGGCTAGCAAGGTCATTCCATCGGCTGCGTAAACATAAACATCTGCGTTATAGGTTGCGCCTAAAGCAGGTGTGGAGGTGTTGGATTGGGTTTTGACGGCCGTAATACTGGAATTGCCGCCACAAGCGGAGAGCAGGGTAAGCAAAATGGCTACAACAAAAAACACGCCGGAGCGAAAGAAATTTACAGGCACGAACGTACTCCAAAATACTGAGTTTCAAGGCCTTATGAAGCGGCACTTGCTCAAGTTGATTTAATCCCAGGATGGCTAACACGCTTGTATTCAAAGCTTTGACCGAAAACCCAGTCAACGGAACTTAAAAAAACACAACGCGATTTAACGCTCTCGGAAGAAAAATTGCCTGCCCCTTTGCGTAAAAATGACAAATATCAGCCGAATATTTGTAGGCGCTCGCACTGCGACTTACCCGATCAACCTAGCTGTAGAAGGTAACCGCCTACGAGTGGGTTAAACTTATCAAAAATTTAACTTGCCATGCGCAAGTTGGTGCCCAAGACTGATTTCGCGTCCTAAGACGGCCGCCGAAATTTCCTCGGCGCTGCGGTAGCATGGGCAGCGCTTTTTCCAGTCCCGGGGTTTTCCCTTTGGCCCGACCCTATTTTCAAGTCGCACCGCTTTGAACAATAAGCAAAACCTTCCCGAAGTGCCCATCATCCCAGTCATCCTCTGCGGCGGCTCTGGAACGCGGCTGTGGCCCCTTAGCCGCAAGAGCTTTCCCAAGCAGTTCGTCCCGCTAATAAAAGGCAAAAGCTTGCTGGAATTGACCTTGGAGCGCGTGTCCTTTTTGAGCAAAGACACGATTTGCGTCTCCTCAGAAGAGCACCGTTTTTTGGTAGCGCAGGCTATGCAGGCCGCTGGCGTACACGGTTCAGTCTTGTTGGAGCCCGTGGCGCGCAATACGGCCGCTGCCATGGCGATCGCGGCGATTTTGGCGCCGCCTGAAGCCTTGCTACTGTTTTGCCCTTCGGATCACCACATTCCTGATGCTGCCGCTTTCGCCCAAACGGTGCGGCGCGGTTGCCCGGCGGCGCAGGCCGGTGCGATCGTCACGTTTGGCATCAGCCCAAGTTTCCCTAGTACAGCTTACGGCTATATCCGCCAAGGCGATATTCGCCCCGATGGTAGCTTTTCGGTGCAGGGCTTTACCGAAAAGCCCGCCCTGGACAAGGCGCAGGCCTTGCTGCTGACCGGTCGCGCCTTATGGAACGGGGGCATATTTTTGTGCAGTGCCGCAACCCTGCTGGGGGCTTTGGAGGACCATGCCCCTGACATATTGCAGGCCTGCCGGCAAGCCATGGCTGCGGCTACCCGGGATGGCCAATTTGTGCGCCCGCAAGCAGCGGCTTTTGCCGCTTGCCGATCGGAAAGCATCGACTATGCGGTGATGGAGCACCATCCCAACGTGGCCGTAGTGCCATTTACCAGCGCGTGGAGCGATGTGGGTAGCTGGAACGCGGTGGCCGAGCTCAGCACACCGGATGCGCAAGGCAACCGCATCCACGGCCAAGGCTTGGCATTGGACGCGCACAACACTTTTGTCCATGCGCCGCACCGCCCGGTGGTCGCTTTGGGCACCCACGATTTATTGATCGTGGATACGCCAGACGCCCTGCTGGTAGCCCACAGCAGCCAGGTGGAGCAGGTCAAACAAGTGGTGGCGCGATTGGATGCGGACAAAGTAGCCCAATCGGTACGGCACCGTAAAGTGGCCCGCCCGTGGGGCACGTATGACAGCGTGGATGTGGGCGAGCGCCATCAGGTCAAGCGCATCAGCGTGCGTCCGGGTGCCAAGCTCAGTTTGCAAATGCACCACCACCGCGCCGAACATTGGATTGTGGTCAAAGGTACGGCGCTGGTGACGCGCGGGGACGAGCAAGTATTGCTGACCGAAAACCAAAGTACCTATATTCCTTTGGGCGTAACCCACCGCTTAGAAAACCCGGGCAAGACGGATTTGGAAATTATTGAAGTGCAGTCCGGTAGTTATCTGGGCGAAGACGACATCGTGCGCTTTGAAGACAGCTATGGGCGTGACACCGGTAATGCCTAAGATATACGTCGCCGGGCATCGGGGCATGGTCGGCAGCGCCATTGTGCGGATATTGCAAAGCCAAGGCCATAGCAATATAGCGATGCGCACGCATGCCGAGCTGGATTTAACTGACCAAGCGGCAGTCAAAGCATTTTTTGAAGCGGAAAAACCCGACCAGGTCTATCTGGCGGCAGCCAAAGTGGGCGGTATCCACGCCAACAACACCTACCCGGCGGACTTCATTTATCAAAATTTGATGATGCAGGCCAATGTGATTGAGGCCGCTTTTCGCAATGGCGTCAAAAAGCTGCTTTTTCTGGGCTCTAGTTGCATTTACCCGCGCTTGGCCGAGCAACCGATGCGTGAAGACGCTTTACTAACGGGTTTGCTGGAACCGACCAACGAGCCCTACGCGATTGCCAAAATTGCGGGCATCAAGCTCTGCGAAAGCTACAACCGCCAATTTGGCGAAAGCCACGGCTTGGACTACCGCAGTGTCATGCCGACCAACTTGTACGGCCCCGGCGACAACTACCACCCGGAAAACAGCCACGTTATCCCCGCACTCATCAGGCGCTTTCACGAGGCCAAGGTTGCTGCACTGCCAAGCGTCAGCATTTGGGGCAGTGGTACGCCAAGACGCGAGTTTTTATATGTGGACGACATGGCCTGCGCCAGCGTGTTTGTGATGAATCTGCCGCCGGCGATTTATCAGCAACATACCCAGCCGATGCTCAGCCATATCAACGTGGGTTTTGGCAGCGATGTCACCATCGCCGAGTTAGCCAAGGCCGTGGGTCAAACCGTGGGTTACCAAGGCATTATCGAATTTGATAGCAGCAAGCCAGATGGTGCGCCGCGCAAATGGATGGACAGCAGCCGGCTGAATGCTTTGGGTTGGCAAGCCAAGGTCAACTTGGAGCGCGGCTTGAGTTTGGCTTATCAGGATTTCAAAACCCAATGCGATTGACCCCCACCCAAATCGACGCCATCAAAAACGCAGCCCATGCCGTGCTGGGCGAAGGCGCGCAGGTGAGCCTGTTTGGTTCGCGGGTGGATGACGCGCGCCGGGGTGGCGATATCGATTTATACATCACTGGCACTAATTTCGGTATGGACGCGCAGTTGGATGCGAAGCCCCACCTATTGGTCTAGTTGAAGCAAGCCTTAGGTCACCCTCAGCAATATGCTTCGCAACGTATTCGCTAGGGGTGAAGGTTTGATATCGTGATATCATTTTCGGTTGAAACACGGAAATTCCAATGGCGCAAATCATCGTACGCAATATAGATGAGGGCTTAAAAAGTGGCCTGAAGGCGCGCGCTAGCTTGCATGGTTGGAGCATGGAGGAGGAGGTGCGCCAAATCCTGCGGCAGGCTATTAATGAACCAGTTCAAGTGCGCACGAAGCTCGGCACGCGCATTGCAGCGCGTTTTGCAGACGCGGGGCTGCCAGTGCCATTGCCCGAGTTCCGAGGCCAAGCCATCGAGCCCATGGCGTTGGGCGAATGATCCTATTGGATACCAACGTTTTGTCGGCTTTGATGCAGCAGCAGCCCGACCCGCAAGTGGTGGGCTGGCTAGATGAGCAGCCCGCTGAGTCCATTTGGCTGAGCAGCGTTACGGTATTTGAAGCGCGTTATGGTTTGGCCTTGCTGGCAGCCGGGCGGCGCAAGGATATTCTTGAGCAACGCTTCGAAGCGCTGTTGCAAGAAGACTTGCAAAACCGCGTGCTGTTTTTCGATAGTCAAGCTGCCGAGTATGCTGCGCAGCTGGCTGCAGACCGCCAAAAGCGAGGCCGCCCCGTGGATATGCGTGACAGCTTTATTGCCGGCATCGCCCTAGCTCGCCGCGCCACGATAGCGACGAGAAATGTGCGGCATTTTGATGATGTGTCGGTTCCAGTGGTTAATCCGTGGCTTCAGGACTGAAACGATTGCAACTTATGAGTACCTCCGACCAACCTATGACCACCCCCCCCAAAGTAGCCCTCATCACCGGCGTAACCGGCCAAGACGGTTCATACCTCGCTGAATTTCTGCTAGAAAAAGGCTATACCGTCCACGGCATTAAAAGGCGCGCGAGTTTGTTTAATACCCAGCGTGTGGACCATATTTACCAGGACCCGCATGTCGATAATGCGCGCTTTAAGCTCCATTACGGTGATTTGAGCGATAGCAGCAACCTGACGCGCATCATCCAGGAAACCCAGCCGGACGAAATTTATAACCTAGGCGCCCAAAGCCACGTGGCCGTCAGCTTTGAGAGCCCGGAATACACCGCCGACGTGGACGCCATGGGCACGCTGCGTATTTTGGAAGCCATACGCATACTAGGCTTGGAAAAGAAAACGCGGTTTTATCAGGCCAGTACCAGCGAGCTGTATGGCTTGGTGCAGGAGACCCCGCAAAAAGAGACTACGCCTTTTTACCCGCGCAGCCCTTATGCGGTGGCCAAGTTGTATGCCTACTGGATTACGGTTAATTACCGCGAGGCCTATGGCATTTATGCCTGCAATGGCATTTTGTTTAACCATGAAAGCCCGCGCCGGGGCGAAACCTTTGTTACCCGCAAGATAACCCGTGGATTGGCCAATATCAGCCAGGGCTTGGAAGACTGCCTGTATATGGGCAATATCGATGCGCTGCGCGATTGGGGGCACGCCAAAGATTATGTGCGTATGCAATGGATGATGCTGCAGCAGGATAAGCCGGAGGATTTTGTGATTGCTACTGGGAAGCAATACAGCGTGCGGCAGTTTATTGAATGGACGGCGCAAGAGTTGGGCATGTCACTGCGCTGGGAGGGAGTGGGGGTGGACGAGGTGGGCTATTGGGACGATAAGCCTATTGTGCGGATTGACCCGCGATATTTTCGACCTACGGAGGTGGATACTTTGTTAGGCGACCCGACGAAAGCTAAAGATAAGTTGGGCTGGGTTCCGGAGATTACTGCGCGGGAGATGTGCTCGGAGATGGTGGTTGAGGACTTAGGTCAGGCGAAGAGGGCGGCCTTATTGAAACAACATGGTTTTAGTGTCAGTTTGAGTGCAGAGTAGTTTCAGAATTTACTATTTAGACGTGTTTCAGTGTCCCCTTTGGTTCCAATGAAACGCAACATCATCGCTAACTATTTGGGGGCAGCCTGTGTAGCCCTGGGGCCAGTTCTGGCACTTCCTTGGTACCTTTCATCCTTGGGCCCCGAGTTGTTCGGGTTGATCGGGTTCGTGGCCTTGATGCAGGCGATCATGGGCTTGATAGATGCTGGCACAGCCCAAGCGTTGGTGCGTGCAGTAGCTGTGCAGATCGAAGACGAAGAGGGTACAGGCAATCATAGCGGCGCCGCGAATCTATTGCTGGGATTCGAGCGACTGTATTGGGCTTTTGCGCTAGGGGCAGGCGGATTGATCTTGATGTTTAGCCAAGAAATTGCAAGGCATTGGTTGGTGTTGGAAAAGGTCTCGGTGAGCCAGGGGCAATACGCCTTGTGGGGTGCGGCGGTGATATTCATGCTTCAATTTCCTGGTTCGGTATATAGAAGTGTGCTGGTGGGAGCGCAAGCCCAAGTACGTCTCAGTGGCGTACTAGCCGTTGCTGCTGTGGTGAGGCACTTCGGTGGCGTGGTGGTAGTCTCCATTTGGCCCACCCTAAGTGCCTACCTGTTGTGGCAGGCCGTGATCGCGGGACTGGAAACGTTAGTGCGCGCAAGGTTGGCCTGGGATACATTAGGATTTACCCGCCGCAAAAGCCGCTGGGACGATGTGCAAATGCGTCAGTTGTGGAAAACGATAGCGGGAATGTCCGCTGCCACTTGGTTAGGTGCGCTGACTGTCCAAATGGACAGAATATTCGTCAGCAAAATGGTCAGTATTGAGCAATTTGGGTACTACACCATTGCCGCGACAGTGGCAACCGGCTTGTTGCAACTGGTCTACCCGATGATGCAGGCAGCATTGCCGCGCGCGGTGCAATTGCGCGACGATGAACTGGGCTTACGACGGCTTAGCGTGCGGCTATCCGGGATATTCGCATTAATGGTGGTGGGTGGTGGGTTCGGGTTTGCCGTGCTGGGAAAATGGGTGCTTGGGTTGTGGCTTAAAGACGCCTTTGCCGTTGAATTTGTCTATCCCATCCTTTCGCTGCTGTTGGTGGGTACTGGTTTGAACGCGTTGTACAACGTGGGCTATATGCATTGGGTCGTGCACCAAAAAACACAAAAAATCATGCAAGTCAATGGCCTTGCCCTGCTATTGTCAGTGCTCCTCATTCCACCTTTGGTGATCGCATATGGTCCTATTGGCGCGGCATTTGGCTGGTTGACGATGAATTTGATTGGATTCGTTCTTAGTCTGGAATGGTTAAAGAAGTAGTTACATGCATGAATTTTTGAGAAAGACTTATTGGATACTGAACATGCAGTTTGGCTTGGACCCTCGGCGCATGCTGCGATCGTTGCGGGGTATCCCGCGCTACGCTGCCAACTTGATCCAATTTAGGCGTCAGTATGCGGGAGCCTTGTCGTTGCGCCCCTGTCTTTATGACTGGTACGAAGAAGGCGGATCTGCCAGTAGCGAGTACTTTTTGCAGGACTTACATGTAGCCCGCAAAATATTCGATGCCAATCCGTCGCGCCACGTGGACGTTGGCTCCCGAATTGACGGCTTTGTAGCCCATGTGGCGGCGTTCCGAGAAGTTGAGGTTTTTGACATACGCCCCATAAGTTCTTCTATTCCGGGCGTGGTTTTTAAACAAGCGGATTTGATGAATCCGGTTAATCAAAAGACTGCGTATTGCGACTCCTTGTCTTGCTTGCACGCGCTAGAGCATTTTGGGCTGGGCCGCTACGGTGATCCGTTGGACGCGCAGGGCTACGCAACCGGCTTGCGCACTATGGCTGAGATAGTGGCTTCAGGCGGGGTGTTGTACCTCTCCGTGCCTATCGGTCAAGAGCGTGTGGAATTCAATGCGCACCGTATTTTTGATCCTGTTTCCCTTGTGGCGCTGGCGCAAACGTTTGGCCTGCAATTAGTCGATTTGACCCGCGTGGATGCGGGAAAACTGCATCAAAGTACGAAACAGTTCGACGTGGAACTGGAATCCTTGCGTAAACGACGCTACACGCTGGGCATCTTTACTTTCCTTAAATCATGATTCCGTTGGGGCAATCTCCCATCGGCTTATGGCTTAACCTGCTTTGCGCGAGATTGCATGGCTGAAAAAATAGAGGGACCATGCTAAATTTACTAAAGAGATTTTTGACACTTGAGGCCAAAAATAACATTAAGGCCAATATTCCAAGGATTTTTTCTGGTCAACATTCTTACTCGCAATGCGGGGAGGATTTGATAGTAGGTTTTTTGCTAGATAGCATGGGCGGCCCACGGGCTCGAACCTATCTGGATCTGGGTGCTAACCATCCATTCCAGCTTTCAAATACGGCATTTTTTTATCACCTGAGTGGGCGCGTTGTTTTGGCAGGTCCATAGGCCAACTTGTATATGCGTGGAAACGCTAACTTACGAGAAAAATAATGCGCCACGGAAACTTACTGAAATTAATGACTATATGATCAGGCAAGGATATATGTTATATGCCGATACTTATATTAATTCCATATTTGTCAACCTTGATCCATGGAATCGCCGATTTCAAAATTAGAAAATAATTGAGGATTGATTTTTTGTGATTATTTCCCGATTAATCGGCGGGCTTGGAAATCAAATGTTTCAGTATGCGACTGGTTTCGCATTGGCTCGTCAAAATGAACAATCCCACTATTTGGATATATCTGATTTTGATGATTATCGATTGCACCAAGGTTTTGAGCTGGAACAAGTTTTTTCGATCACGTCGAAGCTGGCCGATGCAAGTCAAGTGAGGGAACTATTAGGCTGGCGCGCAGGGAAACTAGCTAGAAGAGTATTAGGTAGGCGTCTTTTTAAAGGTATAAGAGGTCGCGCGTATGTCGTAGAACCCCACTTTAATTATTGGGCAGGGCTGCCAAAGTTTTTTGGGGACCTATACATGAGTGGTTATTGGCAGTCTGAGCGATATTTTCTAGATGAGGTGGAAAGTATTCGTACAGAATTTACGTTCAAAAACCCCTTAATGGGATATAACGCGCAGTTAGC
>CAIPZV010000050.1 GCA_903869595.1 uncultured beta proteobacterium
AACGCCGGCCAGACCTGTGTCTGCGCCAACCGCTTTTATGTGCAGGCCGGGGTGTATGACAGCTTTGTTGCCAAGTTCACCGCCAAGGTAAAGGCCATGAAAGTGGGCAATGGCTTTGAAGACGGCGTGGTGCAAGGCCCGCTCATCGAGGACGCTGCGGTAGCCAAAGTTACGCGCCATGTGGCCGATGCGATTGCCAAAGGCGGCAAGGTGGAGACTGGCGGCAAGGCTTTGAGCGGCCAGTTTTTCGAGCCCACTGTTATTTCCGGCGCTAGCGCCGATATGCAATGCGCTACGGAAGAAACCTTCGGGCCATTTGCGCCCATCTTCAAATTCGAGACCGAGCAACAGGCCGTGGATGCCGCCAACAAAACCGAGTTTGGCCTAGCCAGCTATTTCTACAGCCGCGACATAGGACGCATCTACCGCGTGGCCGAAGCCCTTGAATACGGTATGGTCGGAATTAACGTGGGTATATTGGCCACCGAGCACGTGCCCTTTGGCGGCGTCAAGCAGTCTGGCCTGGGGCGCGAGGGCTCGCACTTTGGTATCGATGACTACGTGGAAATCAAGTACCTGTGTATCGGCGACATCTTGAAGTAAGCTCCCCAGTAGACATTCACAACGCCCTGCGCGCTGGCAGGGCGCCTTCACAATAACCTAGAAAGTTCAGGCCATCTTGTATGGCCCGGAGTTGGAATATGCTGCGATTAGCACTACTTTTTCTGCTGTGTACCAGCAGCGCCTGGGCCGACTGGATTGCCATCGGCAAGTCCCCCGACTTCACCATGTACGTGGATCCCCAATCCCTGCGCCGCAATGGCAATATCGCCAGCGCCTGGATCATGGGAGACTACGCGAAAACCCAAAAAAAACGCTTCCCACCGCCTATTTTGTGGGTGGACTTTGACTCCATTAAAGAACTGAAGCAATTTGATTGCAGCAAAGGCATGCATCGCACGGAAAAGACCGTCATCATGTCTGGCAAATTTGGCAAGGGCGATCCGCTTTACACCTTCACCTCGGTACCAGATTATTTTCCGGTGCCGAATTCCGAACTAGATATCGCGCAATTCAATTACGTCTGCACCAATGCGCGGTAAAAATAGAACGTATTGCTTCGCTGCGCTCGTAACAACGGCTTGGGACTTATACAGCGCTTCCCTGGGCATTTGCCGCCTTCAGCAAGGCCCGAACTTGTTCTGCATCTTGCGGGCGGACTAAGCGCCCTGCTTCCACCCCGTCGCGCAGTAACACCAAAGTCGGCCATTGTTTGACGCGATAGGAGCGACCCAAGGGCCGACCCGGGCCGTCTTCGATCAAGTGACGCGCCACATCCGGGCGCGAGGTCATCTCCGGTTCAATAATCGCTTGGGCGTTTTGGCAATAGCCGCACCAGTTGGTGCCAAACTGGAGTACGACCAGGCCCGGCAGGCTATCGGCCGTTTCGCGCTGCAGTTCTGAGGCGGCGTAATTAGTGGTTGAAGTCATATCAGTGCCCCTTTGCGCTGCTTGCCGCAGTGCCTAACGCTTGGGCTTTGGGTTCAAGTTCCGACGCAGGCCCGGCATCGGTCTGGCCTTCGGGGTCGGGTTCAGAATCGGTATCAGATTTCGCCATACGCAGTGCAATCAGTCCCGCCACCACAATCACAGCGGCACCGGCTACCGTGGTAGCGCGCGGTACTTCGTTAAAAAACAAAAAACCCCATAGCGGCGCCCACAAAATGCCGGTGTACTCAAACGGCGTGACGGTGCTTGCGCGCGCCACGCGGTAGGCGCTGGTCAGCAGCATGATGCCAGCGGATGCCACGACGCCGCACAGACCGATCAACAAGCCGTCAAACAGCGTGGGCACTGACCAGGGCCGCACCACAAAAGCAATACTGGGATGTACCGCGTGCGCAATGCCCAAGAGGTGCAGCAGCAAGGCTACTAGCCCTGCGCCCACCAAAAACACCGCGTTTTGGTAAAAACCCATGACTGCTGCGGACAGACTGGAGCCGTGTTTGCGGGCCATCAACATGGCCAGGCCGTAAAACGCTGCCGCCAGCAGGGACAGCAAAGCAGCGGGGTTAAACAGGCCAGTGCCCGGTTGCAGCATCACCATCACTCCCACAAAACCCAACAACACCGCAGCCCAGACCGGCCAGCCATTGCGCTCGCCCAGCATGGGGCCGGCCAGCGCCGTGACAAACAAAGGCACGGTGAAATACAGGGCGACCGCGTCGGCTAAGGGCAAGGCCGGAAAAGCCATGTAATAGGCCGCATAGGCGCCGAACATGACAGCAGCGCGCAGCAGCAGCGTGTCAAGGTGGGATGCGAACAGGGAACGCCAACCCGATTCGCGGCACACCAAGATCAGCAAAATGGGCGCTGCCACGCAGGAGCGGATAAACACCACCTCGGTCAGCGCATAGCCGCCACTGACTTGCTTGATGATGGCGTCCTGCAACGAGAAAACCAGCACCCCCATACAGAGGTAAAAAATGCCCCGGACCGGGTTATGTTGCATAGTGAAATGGTGCTTATTTTGTTATTGCCCTGCTGTGCCTACAGCACTGCCTGCGCGCGAGCGCTGCCCGGCGGCTCGCAGTGTAATTAGGCGGCAGGTTTTTCGGCCTGCCATTGGGCTAGCACCTGATGCGCCGATGCATACGCTGCTTGCATATACGCATCATGCCCGTCGCGCTTGGCGGTAAGCTCGATCACATAGCCATTGGGGTCGCGGAAATAAATCGAGTCGATAAATCCGTGGTCCGAAATACCACGGGTTTCCATGCCCGCCGCCTTGCCTTTGGCGAACATGGTGTGTAAGTCTTGCTGGCTTACTTCCAGCGCGATGTGCAGGTCAAAATCATGCTGGTCTTTGAACGCGAAGGGCATATCGGGCGCTTCAAAAAAAGCCAGGCAAGAGCCGTCGTCCATTTGGTAAAAAGAGTGCAGCGTTTTGGTGGCCCGGCCGCTTTTGGTTTCGTGGATTTGAAAAGCCTGCACCAGCGGCAGGCCTAAAAAATCACTGTAAAACTTGCGCGTCTCTTCCGAATCGCGGCAGCGGTAGGCGTTGTGGTGCAGGCCTTTGAGCATCTTGTCCTCTGAGAGTTTTTCGCGTTGACTGACAGGCTCGCAGCGCCGCCTTTAGTCCACCCGCGCGCCCGAATTTTTCACCACCGGAGCCCATTTTTTAATTTCCGCGTCGATCAGCGCCGCAAATTCTTCTGGTGTGTTTCCGCTGGGAATCGCGCCTTGCGCCAACAGTTTTTCTTTGATCGCGGGCGAGTTCAGCGCCTTGGCGGTTTCGCGCTGCAAAGCTTTCACAATATCCGGCGGTGTACCCGCCGGTGCCAACAAACCAAACCAACTGCTAGCCTCAAAGCCTTTGATCGGCCCGGCCTCTTCGATGGTGGGCACGTCGGGCATGGCGCCCGAGCGCTGGCCCGATGTCACAGCAAAGGCCTTGAGCTTGCCCGCCTTGATCAAGGCCATGGACGAGGGCAGGTTGTCAAACATCACATCGACCTGGTCTGACACCAGGCCCATCAGCGCCGGGGCCGAACCGGTGTAAGGAATATGCGTCATGAAGGTGCCGGTCATGGACTTAAACAATTCGCCAGCCAGGTGAATTGAAGTACCGTTGCCGCTGGACGCCATATTGAGCCGGCCTGGGTTTTTGCGTGCGTATGCGATGAAGTCGGGCACAGTGTTGATGCCCAGCGCCTTGGCTTTTTCGGCGTTCATCACCATCACATTGGGCACACCAGCGACTAGGGTGATAGGCGCAAAGTCTTTTTGCGGGTCGTAGGACAACTTGGCATACAACGACTTATTGATGCCGTGCGTGCCTACCGTACCCATGAGCAAGGTGTAACCATCGGGTGCAGCGCGGGCCACGATCTCGGTGCCGATATTGCCGCCGGCGCCGCCCTTGTTTTCAATGACGAAAGACTGGCCGAAAGCTTTAGCCAGCTCCGGCGCCACCGCACGGGCCAGGATGTCGGTGGTGCCGCCGGGCGCGAACGGCACCACAATTTTGACCGGCTTGTTGGGCCAGGCCGCTTGGGCCCAGGCAGCAGCGGGCACGGTGGCGGCCAGCAGCACAGGCGCCAGTGCCAAGACCAAAGAGCGTACACGTTGCAACATATTCATTTCTCCTGTTAGGTGACACGGGCCCATGGCCTGCAAGCCAGCCCGCTGGCAGCACGCCCTGGCGAAAAGGCTGCGCCTCGGACCAAGCGACCATCTTGGTGCATAGACTGCATTGCGCCAATCATAGTGTGCCGGTGCCACAATAACAGCCACCACACTCCACGCGCAGGCCCGGCGGGCCGCAGGCAGCACCCGAACAGGAACCGGCACGTATGACGACCCACTCCCATCCCACAGGCGCGCGCCTGCTGATTGACGCCCTGCTCGCCCAAGGCGTGGACACCGTGTTTTGCGTGCCTGGCGAAAGCTTTTTGGACGCCATGGACGCGCTCTACGACCACCGCGACACGGTACAACTGATAGTCTGCCGCCATGAAGGCTCGACCACGTTTATGGCCGAGGCCTATGCCAAGGCCAGCGGCAAGCCCGGCGTGTGTTTTGTGACCCGCGCGCCCGGCGCCAGCCAGGCCTCCATCGGGCTGCACACCGCGTTTCAAGACGGCTCGCCGCTGATCTTGTTTATCGGTCAGGTAAGCCGGCGCTTTATGGAGCGCGGCGCGTTTCAGGAAGTGGACTACCGCAGCATGTTCGGCCCAGTCAGCAAATGGGTGGCGCAAATCGACCAGGCCGAGCGTATGGGGGAAATGGTGCACCGGGCGTTTCACACAGCGCTGTCTGGGCGCATGGGGCCGGTGGTGCTGGCCTTGCCCGAAGATGTGCTGAGCGAAGAAGTCCCGCAGCCACCGCGCGCCGCCCTGCCCGCTGCAGCCCCGGCCAGCGCACCGCAGGCCGCCGGTATGGCTGCGCTGATGCAACTGATTCAAAACGCGCACAAGCCCTTGCTGGTGCTGGGCGGCAGCGGTTGGAATGCGCAAGCGGTGGCAGACATGCGCCGCTTTGTGCATGCCACGGGTTTGCCGGTAGCCTGCTCTTTTAGGCGGCAAGACTTGTTGGACCACCGCGACCCGCATTACGTCGGCCTCTTGGGCCTGGGCGCGGACGCGGGCTTGCTGCGCGCCGTCAAAGAAGCAGATTTGCTCATTTTGCTGGGCGCGCGCATGGGCGAGGTGCCCAGCCAGGGCTATAGCTTGATTGATATTCCGCAGCCGCAGCAAACCCTGGTGCACGCCATGCCCTGCGCCCTGGAGCTTGGGCGGGTTTACCGCCCGCATTTGGCCTTGCTCAGCAGCATGCCTGCACTAGCGCACAGCCTGGCCAACTTAGCCGTGCCCGACACCCTGCCCGCGCGCTTTGCGCACCATGTCCAAGCCTTGCGCGCAGGCTATGAAGCCTTTAGCGGGCCGCGCCCGGCCAGCGATTGCCAAGCGGGCACCATCGACATGGCGCAGGCCTGGCTGGCGCTGAACGATGCTTTGCCAGACGATGTGGTCATCACCAACGGCGCAGGCAATTACACCGCCTGGGCGCACCGCTATTACCGCTACCGCAGCTTTGGCAGCCAGATCGCCCCTACCAGCGGCGCTATGGGCTATGGCCTGCCCGCGGCCATCGGCGCCAAGCTGGCACATCCGCAGCGCCCGGTGCTATGCCTGGCAGGCGACGGCTGCTTCATGATGAGTTCGCACGAGCTGGCCACAGCCGTGAAGCTGGCGCTGGCCATCGTCATCGTGGTGTTTGATAACGGCATGTACGGCACCATCCGCATGCACCAAGAAAAATGGTTTCCGGGCCGCGTCCACGGCACTGCGCTGGACAACAACCCGGACTTCGCCGCCCTGGCGCGCGCCTATGGCGCACAAGGCTTGCAGGCGCATAGCGTGCGAGAACTGCAAGCGGCCATCCTGCAAGGCTTTGCCGCCAAGGGGCCCACGCTGATACATGTACTGACCGACCCGGAATACATCAGCCCTGGCGCCACCTTGTCGGGGCTGCGCAAGCAAAACGCCAAGCTGGTTTAGCTCAGGCCGGTGACCGGTACAGCAGCGCCGTGGATGGCGCGGGCGGCGTCGGAGGCCAGGAAGGCGATGACTTGGGCTAGGTCGTGCGGGCTGACCCAGCGCGCGGGGTCGGCGTCGGGCATGTCAGTGCGGTTTTGCGGCGTGTCCAAGATGCTGGGCAAAACGCAGTTGACGTTGATGTTTTTTGCGCGCAGTTCGGCGGCCATGGCTTCGGTGAGGCGCAGCACCTCGCTTTTGGCCGCCGTGTAAGCACCCATGTGGGCCAGTCCGCGTTGCGCGGAAAAGGCGCCCACGTTGACGATCTTGCCGCCGCCCTGGCGCAGCATTTGCGGCACCACGGCGCGGCTGGTATTGCGCAGGGTGCGCACATTTATATCGTGCAAAAAGTTCCAGGTGGTATCGCTGGTGTCGTGGACCGCATCGCCCATGGCGAATCCACCGGTCAGGTTGCACAACACATCGATGCGGCCAAAGCGCGCCAGGGCCTGCTCCACGGCGGCGGCTACTTGCGTAGCGTCACATAAGTCCAAGGCGATAGGCAGGCATTGCGCAGGCGCCAGCTTCACCAGTGCTGCCTCAACGATGGGCGCACGGTCCAGCAGCACTAGTTGCGCGCCCTCATTTGAAAACACTTGCGCAGCGGCCATGCCCAGGTTGCCGACGGCACCCGTAATGACAATGGTTCGGGGGTTTGAGGTCACAGGGAATTTTTGAATGGGGCGATGGAGGAATGGCTTAAGGCAAAGCCTGGTTGAGCAAGGCCGCCAGGCGTTGACCGGCCAGGGCCAAGCGCAGCAATAGTACAGGCGTCATGTGGGCTACATAGGCCGGGCTGGGGTCGCCTTGGGGGTAGAAGCCGGGCTGGGCCACGATGCGGCAGGATTCTTCGGCCATTTCTATCGCATTAGCAAGGCCGCTACCTGGAGGCGCTGGCGCTGCTGATTGCACGTGCGCTAAGGCTTGGGTTTGCCCGCCTGTCGGTAGCGGCATTTGGTTGGTGCCTTGCGCAGCTAATTGCACTTGTGCAGCGGCAATCAGCGCTTCATTGTCCAAGCCTAGTTGCTCGATCAGGCCTTTGTCCCACAAAGCGTGCAGATTGCTACCGCGCATCAAGAAGCGCAGTTGCACCGTGTTGCCGCCCCGGTCGTCCTGGTAACCGGCGTGCAAAGGCTGGTGGACATCGGCCACGAAATGCACCAGGTATTTCAGGGCCTGCAAGCGCTCGGCGTCCGTGGTTTTGGAAGCCAGAATGGCACGCTGGCGGTCTATGGCACCCACCACGCATTGGCCGTCCGGGCAATCGCGCGCAGCGTCAAAGCGGCACTGGCCGCGTGGGAAATTCAGGTAATGCCAGGGCGCTGTGACCGGGCCACGGTGTTCGTCCGCCCAGGTGGCGAGTGATACCAGCGTTTGCCCCGGCTCCAGGGCCAGCAAGCGCGTGGCCTCTTCGCGGGCAACGGGGCTCAGGCCTTGCCAAGCAATAGCGGCCACCACCTGGTGTCCTTGTATGCCCCAGGCACGGGCGGGCGCTGTGCAAATACCCCAAAGGGCGACAAGCGCCAGGGGCGCAATCAGGCGCGCCAACAAGCACGCCAAGGCGCCTGCGCGGCAGTTCATCCAAGACATAGCGTCCCGTTCCAACGAATCTAGTAATAGCCCGATTGTGCCCATGTGCAGGCCGCGCACAACGCTGGCTTTGTTTGACTTGGATCAGCACGCATTTACACCCGCTGCCTAGGATGCGATTGCGCCTTGCAAGCGTCCCGCGAACCCGCCCGACGTGTTTGCCAGGACTACCGGGAAATTCACTCCCAAGGAGCATTGGTATGCAACTCAATATCGGCAGCACCGACCGCATAACGCGCATCGTTATCGGTCTGGTTTTAACCGCCTTGGCAGCCGCCAACATCTTGGGGCCCTGGGCTTGGCTGGGTGTGGTGCTGATGGCCACCGGTGCCATCGGCTGGTGTCCACCTTATGCACTTTTTGGATGGTCTACCTGCACACCCCAATCTGATGCGGGCGCGGGAAAGGCATGAGTAATTTCGACCACATCACGCTGGTGCATAACATCAACCAAAACCTGGCGTGATTGCGCAATAAGCAAGGCGCGCACAATTTGCACTGAATTAGTGCGCCGCCTGCATGGTGCAAAATCGACGTTTGTAGCGCCTGCCGTTGGCAGCGCGTGTCTCAAAAAGCACCGAGCATCTCTATTGCCTTTGGCCCCCTACTTTTTTGACTTTCAGGAAAACCATGCAAGGAATTATTCGCCCCCTGCTCTTAGCCCTTAGCCTCGTAGCCACTGCTGGAGCCACCTTGGCCCAAACCACTGCGCTCAAGTTTCAGCTGGACTGGCGCTTTGAAGGCCCGGCCGCTTTGTTTCTGGTGCCAGCCGCCAAAGGCTATTTCAAAGACGCCAAACTGGACGTGACCATCGACGCAGGCAATGGCTCGGGCGGCGCGGTCACGCGGGTGGCATCAGGCGCCTATGACATAGGCTTTGCCGACCTGGCCGCGCTGATGGAATTCCACGCCAACAACCCGGATGCGCCGAACAAGCCGGTGGCGGTGATGATGGTCTATAACAACACGCCGGCCTCGGTGATGGCGCTGAAAAAGTCTGGGATCAAAACCCCCGCCGACCTGACGGGTAAAAAACTGGGCGCCCCGGTGTTTGACGCAGGCCGTCGCGCTTTTCCCATCTTCGCCAAGGCCAATAGCGTGGGCGCAGTGAACTGGACCGCCATGGATCCGCCGCTGCGCGAAACCATGCTGGTGCGCGGCGATGTCGATGCCATCACCGGCTTTACCTTTACCTCGCTTTTGAACATCGAAGCGCGCGGCGTCAAAGCCGAAGACGTGGTGGTGCTGCCCTACCCTGAATACGGCGTGCGCCTGTATGGCAATGCCATCATCGTCTCACCCAAACTCCTGCAAGAAAACCCCACTGCCGTCAAAGCGTTTTTATCCGCGTTTGCCAAAGGCATGAAAGACGTAATCGCCCACCCCGATCAAGCGGTTGAAACCGTCAAGGCGCGCGACGGCATCATCAACACCGAACTGGAAACCCGCCGCCTGAAGCTGGCCATAGACACCGTGATCAACAGCCCGGAAGCGCGCGCCGAAGGCTTTGGACAGGTCAAGCCCGGACGCTTGTCGCTGATGGCTTCGCAGGTATCGGATGCGTTTAACACCAAGACTCGCGTCAACCCGGACGCCGTGTGGAACGGTGGCTTCCTGCCAGGTGCCAAAGAGCTGGACGTGTTGCCGGTGCCCAAAGCGGCTGCTAAAAAATAAGTGGCCCAAAGCGTGAGCACCAACGCTGCGCCATTTCTGGATTTCCAGAACGTTTGGCTAGCCTATAACGACGAGCTGCTAGCGCAGCAAAAGTTTGCCGTCGAAGACATCAGCCTGCAAGTGCAGCGCGGTGAATTTATCGCCATCGTTGGCCCCTCGGGCTGCGGTAAATCGACGTTTATGAAGCTGACCACCGGCCTGAAAAAGCCCAGCAAAGGCAGCATCCATGTCGATGGTCAGCCGGTCAACGGGCCGCTCAAGATCAGCGGCATGGCGTTTCAGTCGCCCTCGCTGCTGCCCTGGCGCACCACTTTGGACAATGTGCTGCTGCCGCTAGAAATCGTGGAGCCACACCGCTCGCAATTCAAAGGACGGCGGGCTGAGTACGAGGCGCGCGCCATGGATTTACTCAAAACCGTGGGCTTGGCGGGGTACGAAAAGCAATTCCCCTGGCAACTATCGGGCGGCATGCAACAGCGCGCCAGCATTTGCCGTGCGCTGATTCATGAGCCGCAAATGCTTTTGCTGGACGAACCATTCGGCGCGCTCGATGCCTTTACCAAAGAAGAGCTCTGGTGCATCCTGCGCGACCTGTGGAGCGCGCAGCGTTTTAACGTGGTGTTAGTGACGCACGATTTGCGCGAGTCGGTTTTTTTGGCGGACACCGTCTATGTGATGAGCAAAAGCCCGGGCCGCTTTTTGGTCAAACGCGCGATAGACCTGCCCCGCCCGCGCGACCTGGAACTCACCTACACCCCCGCCTTCGGCGACATCGTGCATGAACTGCGCGGCCATATCGGAGCGATCAGAAAAACATGAAAAGCCGTACACGCGAACGTTGGGCTCCCTGGCTGCTGCTGCTTGTGACCCTGCTGGTCTGGCAGACCCTGTGCAGCGTGTTTGCGGTGTCTGAATTTATATTCCCCAGCCCGCTGCGTATTGCGCAACAGACCATCGAGTATCGCGACGTGATCGCTGGCCATGCCTGGCGCACCTTTTGGGTGACTATGGCGGGCTTTGGCATTGCAATTGTGGTGGGTGTGTTGCTGGGCTTTTTGATTGGCAGCTCTCGCCTGGCGTATGCGGCGGTCTATCCGCTGATGACGGCGTTTAACGCCCTGCCCAAAGCGGCCTTTGTTCCAATATTGGTGGTGTGGTTTGGCATTGGCATCGGGCCGGGCATATTGACGGCTTTTCTGATCAGCTTTTTCCCCATCATGGTCAATATCGCCACCGGCCTGGCGACCTTGGAGCCCGAGCTAGAAGACGTACTGCGCGTGCTGGGCGCCACCCGGCGCGATGTGCTTTTCAAAATCGGCCTGCCGCGCTCCATGCCCTACTTTTACGGCTCGCTCAAAATCGCCATTACGCTGGCCTTTGTGGGCACCACCGTGGCAGAGATGACCGCTTCCAACGAAGGCATTGGCTACTTGCTGATTTCGGCAGGCTCGGCCATGCAAATGGGTTTGGCCTTCTCCGGACTGGTGGTGGTGGGTGCCATGGCGATGCTGATGTACGAGTTGTTCAACACAATCGAAAAACGCACTACCGGTTGGGCGCACCGGGGGTCGCAGAGTCAGTAGTTAGTGCAAGCTTAGGCCCCTGAAACGGGCGCCGACGCCACGCTAAAACCTATTCAATCATCAGCGCAAAGCAGCCAATTGAAAAGGCTGCTGCGGATCGCTCGGCGACATCGCCACACCGCTCAAGCGGGTGCTGCTTTCCACCGGTGCAGCCATCGCCGCCAGGTTGGCCAACGGGCTTACGGCAGCATTGGCGCAGGCCATCGCCTGTTGCTTCTGGGCCTGGCGGGGTGTGGTGCTGCTGGCCACCGGCGCAATGGGCTGTTGCCCACCCTATGCGTTTTTTGGTTGGTTCACTTGCAGCCCCAATCTGAGGCGGGCGCGGGCAAGGCCTAAGGCAATTCCACCAGTGCCATGGGTATCTGATCGGTGAGCCAAAACTTTTCATTGGGCAAGCTCACAATGACCGGATAAAGCGCAGGCGGCAGCTGCAGTTGTGCCCGGCTGATGCCTGTTTTGGCCTGCGCCTTAGCCAACACGGGCACCGGGTCTAAATGGGAAGCCGCGCCCGGCGGCAGACTGAGCAATAGCAGGCTGGCCTTGAACAAGTCGCGCATGGCCTGCTGTGGCGGCCATTGCCACTGCTTGACCGGCGCTTTGGCGCCATTGGGCAAGGTGAAAAAAGCTTTAGCGCTCAGCAAAGCACCCGCCTTGGTGACTTCCTTTTCAAAGACCGGATCAGGCATATCGGCATACGTTTGCAAAAAAGCAGGGTAGGCCAGCTGCGGCGCCAGCAGTACATGCAATACCTGAGGAAGGTTCAGCGCGAACGCGAACTGCACCGTAGTGGCAGATTCGCGCTTGAGCTCGACCGCGTTGTAATGCGCCACGGTCTGGGCTTGCGCACAGACCGACCCCGTGGGCAGAAACGCTATGGCGGCGGCAAAAAATGCCACCGCCTGCACATGAGGGCGCAAAACGGTGCCCAGCACTAGGTCACATACCACCCAGGTACTTATTCGCTTTAAAGCCAAGGCCGAGCCTGAAATATGGAATGCTGCTGGTGACGCCAATATAGGCACCCTTCATCAAGGGATACATATCTTTGGTCGTTTTGGTACCTTGAATATCGTAAGAGGTGTGATTGAACACGGTGTGCGCATGGTAGTGGTAGCCGATGGAGTCGTGGTTATGGGCACCAAAGTCGTCCAGCGTTCCATAGCCCAGCATGGTGCTGTCGTTAGTCGCAGTCGTAGTGCCCGTACGATAGCGGCCAAACACGGCAATGCCATCGTAGCCAAAGCCCAGCAACGGCGGATGGGTTTTACCCACGTAGTCGGTGTCGTTGTACAAGGTCAGGCCCTGGCCCGACTGGTAACCGTCCGCATGGCAGTGCGGGCCGCCACCGCCCTGGCCCACGTGGCAACCGCTGGCAGACAATTCGCCCGCAAGGTGGGAGGGAACCAAGCCATTGTTGTAGGTCGGGAAAATCACCGAGCCATCAATCAGGATGCCGTTATCGGTGGTGTCCGCCCAGGTGTAAATATCGCGCGTAATGTAAGTGGACGTGGTCGCCGAGCCAAACATGTTGTACCAAAGGTTTGAGGTGCCGGTGCTGGGATAGTCGTTGGTCGTGACAGACGTTACCTGCCCATAGTCTTTCATAGGAATCATGAAGGTATAGTTTTCAAGATTCGAGTAACGCGTCACCGTGGCACACGAGTAGGCGCAGCCCGAGCTGCCCGGAGGATGGGGCACGTCCTTCAAGCCATTGGGGGAAGCCTGGTTGCCGTAGCTGACCACCACCATAAAGGGGTGGTAGGTTTTGGTGCCGTCGCTAGAAGTTTCGTACTCGTTAGTGAAGTACACATAAGGCACCATGTTTTGCCCCGGCGTGCCGTCGGCAATCGAATCACTCACCAATTTGGTCGCCAAGGCGGCGTCGCGGTAGGCCAAATACACGTCGGTGGAATACCGCAGTGTCACGCCCGTGGCTTTTATCGCTGCCAGCATGGTGACCGCTGCGGCTCTGGTAGTGGTGTCCGTTCCCGCTGTGGCGACTTGGCTTCTGTACGTGGAATTGACCTGGGCTGAGATGCCGGTCGTGCCCTCGATGGAAGAAGTTGTCACCTTGGTCATGAAGGGTGCCGCACCGTTGGTAACAAATGAAATGCTGTTCGGATTCATAAAAGAAGGAATCGACAGGGACAGCGGTGAGGTGTAGAGGTACAAGGACACTGCAGAGCTGGACAGGTAATACGCCTTGTTGGAGTAGCTAATGTAATTACCCGTGCCGGTAAATGTGCTGTCGGCCGTGTACGTTTGGGTATACACCGTACTGCCAGTGGTGGAAGTGCTGCTCTCCGTCTTGTAGATGTAGCGGTTTTTCGCTGTCAAGGTCACCACCTTGGTGCTCGAATTCACGCTGATGTCAAAAGTCACAAAGCCATTACCGGTGACCGTCTTGCCAAAATTGTTCTTGAATTGCAAGGGCGTGGTGGTTGATGTTGCCACATCAATGGAGTTGTTCGGGTGCAGATACGAATCCAAGCGGTAATACCCGTCAGTGGTGTTCTTGACCAATTGCAGCGTCTTGGTCAGGTAATCCTTGTAGGTCGAGGTGGAGGCCAAAGTGCCAGACGTGAGCGCGTAGCCCGTCGTCGCACTGTAGGTGGAATCTATCGCCGCGTAGTTGGAGCTCGTGCTCGCTGTCGAAGCATCCGAGAGCATGTAATAACCCCGTGCCGTCACCGAACTCGCCGCCGTTAAGGTGGTAGTCGGCGTATAGGTGTTAGCCACCAGGGTGGCGTAGTTGGCAGGCGTCGAATAGGTCACCGTGGAACTGACCGGCGTGACTGACACCGCGCTCGAGGGCGAGCTGGTTCCCACACTATTGGTCGCGGTGACTGTGCAGCTATAGGCCGAGCTATTGGTAAGGCTCGATACCGAGATCGGACTGCTGGTACCCGTGCCGGTCTTGTCGGTTAAGCCGGTGGCGGTGCACGTTGCGGTGTAACGGCTAATCGTCGCGCCGCCATTGGAGCTAGGCGCGGTAAAGGCGATGCTGGCACTGCCATTGCCTGCCGTGGCCGCGCCTATGGTCGGGGCGCCCGGTATCGTCAGCGTTGACGAAACCGGTGTGACATACACCGCGCTCGAGGCCGAGCCGGTTCCCGCACTATTGGTGGCCGTGACCTTGCAGCTATAGACCGTGCTGTTGGTCAGGCTAGTTACCGAGATCGGGCTGCTGGTACCGGCGACAGTTCTGGTCGTCGCGCCGCTGGCGCTGCAAGTGGCGGTGTAGCCGCTGATCGTCGCGCCGCCCGTGGAGCTAGGCG
>CAIPZV010000051.1 GCA_903869595.1 uncultured beta proteobacterium
ATGGGCGAAGCCGGAGGGAGACGCCGGGACGTTTGGCAGGTCCATGTTCAGGCAGCTGAAAAACATGTCAGTTTCATGATTTAATAAATAAATAAATAAATAATATGCCCTTGGGCGTGGATTAAGGGAACCGCTCGTTCGGCCGCAGCACTGAGCGATTACCATGCAACCAAATCCTGAGGATCAGCCACCTTGGCGTGCGAGTGCGCCCTGCCGGTGGGCGTACATCTTGTCCACCCATTGCACTGCATGGCGGTTGAGCTTCTTGGCGTATTCGTCAGCTCTGCTTGTGTGGAGTCCAAAAGTTTCTTTCAGAAGGGTGATGAGGGATGCTGGGATTGTGCCGCAGCGGCCCAGTGTGACTGGGTCGTGGAAGCTGGTTCTGGGGCATGTCTGGCGCAGGAGGGCCACCAGATCTTCGTGTTGCTTCCTCTTGTCGGAATCCTTGGCGGCGTGGTCCAGGTCCGAGCAGTAGCCCACTTCAATGACATGGATTCTGAGCTTTCTGGTTACGTTTAGGTCGTTGATGTGTGAACGGATCTTGTCCTCAGTCGATCCGCGCACGTCCTTTTCCTCGAGGCCTTCCAAAATGAGAATGTCTGGTCGCATTTTCCTCCTTCGCGTCTTTTCGATTTGACGGGCCTCCGGGGTGGTGTTTGCATCGATCGGTGGGAGGATCCACGTTGGGACCCGCTTGCCACTCACGCCATCGGGAAGGTCGCAATCTTTTCCTGCGTCCATGATCATGTAGAAGCCTCCCATGGGGCCCAGCGCGATCGCTTTTTGGATGAGCTTGACGCTCTGGTCATGCCTTGCTATCTTCATGGCTGCGGCTTCTACGTGGCTGCATCCCCCCAGCATGTGTCCGATGGAGTCCATCTGGCCGCAGAGGGGGCAATTGGGGGAGAGGGCCCGCTTGCACCTGTAGGCGAGCTTCTGGTTCCAGAGCAGGCCCCAGCGGGCCTTCATGGTGCGCATGATTTGGCCCCATTTGATCTGTGAGTCTTTCCACATGTGTGCATTGCTGGGCTTGTGTGTCAGGGGTACTGCCATGGCCCATGCGGTGGCGAACACGCCACGCTTGGCTGCCAGTCCTCCAGAGTGCTTGGGGGCAATTGCCTTCTTGACTCCGTCCAGAAGGCTAGGGAGGTATTGAACGGATGGGGTAGGGTTTGTGACCTCTGGTGCTGTGTTCTGCCTGGCTGGAGCGAGGCTGGCCCACGTCCGCTTGTCGTAGGGACTGTTGTCGCTGGTTTCCATGATCTGCATGCGCTTGCTAGGGTCCGTCGCAGCTTCTTTGGCTTTCTTGTCCGCCACATCATTCCCCTTGATCCCAGTGTGCGATTTGACCTTGTAGATGTGTGTGATTCCTCCGTTTTCAGCACTCGAAAGGAGGGCGTTCAATATATTATGAAGGAGGGCGTAGTGCTTGCTCTCCCGCAAGGTCCAGGGGGCGTCCAAGATCCTGCGGATCATGTAGATGGAGCACAGGCTGTCCGTGTAAATGTGGATGGCCTCCCCCAGCTCTGCTACATCAGGGTGGATGAGGGCTTGGTGAATGGCAGCGAGCTCGGCTCTGTTGATAGTATTGGTGCAGCTCTCTCCGTTAGGGTTAATCTTCAGGGTAACTTGGTTTTTCGTGATGTAGACTGCTGCTCCGACGGATTGTTCTCCCCAGTTGTTCTTTATGCAGGAGCCATCGGTGTATACCCCGTCCGCAGGTGCGCACAGGCATTGGTTGCAGGGGAACGAGCGAGGGTGGCCCTCATTCTCTGTGGTGGTGCATACGGCTGTATAGGGGACGCCATGCGTCATCTTCTGCAGCGCGTGTGGGATGGTGGTCTTGTAGTCGCGGTGCCTGTGGGCGTCTGGGAGCTCATGCGTGGGTCGACCCCACGTGTTTTGGAATGCGCCGACTTTGGAGGGGGTCAACCACTCCTCTCTGCCAGCCTCATTGTATACGGCCACAGCAAGCATGTCACAGGCGGGAGTGCCCGGGGGGGGAACATCCGGTCTCCAGTGGCCTCCGGGTTTCAATTTGTGTGCCAAGGTGGCGGCAGGGGAGCCCGGCATGAGGGCTAGCAGCTGGGTCCCTGCATACTGGAGGTGCGTCATGTGTGGCTTGCCCCTAGCATGTGGAAGAAGCAAGATTGTGCATGTGGGTATTCCTGGATTGGCTTCGGCGCTCGCGATCGCCCACCGAATGGCTTTTTCACAGGCTTTGTCATCCTGGCCCGGGTGAGCATGAGAGAGGCCCGTCCATGGCACTGAGTATGCCTCATGGTTGGCGCCAAAGAGTCCGTCCTGTGGGAAGATTGACCAATAAGATGGTGAGTGAGCGCTCCTGTCCATGGGGGAGGCGAAGCGCTCTGTTGCGGGGCCTAGGGCTCCATTGAGGCACTGCATAAAGAGATCAGGGGTGGTGAGGCCACCTTGGGTGTGTGCCTTGTAGCGGAGGAGAAGCTTGGCCACGTCCTGGGGGAATGTGGTGGCTCCGAGGTCCATGTGTGTCCTCGGGATGGTAGTTTTTGTGTGTTCATACTGTGCTTCGAGCCTTAGGAGACATTGTTTGCCCATGGTTCCCAGGCATCTCCCGTCCGGTTGATATATGTAGGCTGTGTCCTCATTGTCAACGGGTCCGTCTGGCCGCTTGGTACCCAGTTGGATTATATATTGCTTTGGCGGGCTGATGTCTTGGTCAGGATTCCGGTCCGTGGGGTCCAACTTAACGTGCTGCCGCACATTTCTTGTCGTCTCCCATTGGAGGAGGAGGCCAGTCGGCCGGTCTGCTCTGCCCTCGCGGATGTGGGCGGGCAGATCTCGGTCCCTCGCCCTGCCATCGTTTTGCCCCTCTGTTGGAGCTTGCGGTGTGGCGGCAGGTTGGGGGGGGGGGGCTCGTTGCCGTGCCGGGGGCGCCTGTTGGCTTGAAGTGCGGAGAAACAGGTCCCTGATGTCGTGTGAGCCGGTTGCCCGTCGGGTGTGAGGGTTTCGTGAGGGCTGCACCAGGCCTGCCGGGAGGGCCCGGAGGTGTTTGTCCAGGCTCTCTGTGGTTCTGACCATGCTGATGGATTTAATCCTCGGGGGAAGGATCCCGCTGACAGTCACGCTCAGTTGGTTGAGGGCTCGCTTCTCCCGTGCTGTGACTTTAGTACCGTATGTGCGTGCGAGGTCGGCCGTGGTGATGATATGGGTGCCGTCATCCGTGATTAGTTCACCCATATGCTTTACCCCAATTCTATTCAGGGGGTTCATCAGGGCATGGGAGACTAGGGAGGACCTCAGGAGGGCCGCAAGCTTTCCATCGTCTTG
>CAIPZV010000052.1 GCA_903869595.1 uncultured beta proteobacterium
AGGGTTGGCTTTAAGTCTCTACCTCGCATTCACGCTCTAGTACTCGCTAGCACGTTTGAGTGCGAATAGAATGTTTATGAGTGGTGAGCCATACACCACCAAATTAAAAAACCAACTGGTTCGCCAGTTGGCTTTTTTTTGCCTGCTACCGCGTGTTTATGCGGGTTCCTGCGTACTCTTGCGGACTCCGGGGCCCAGCATTTCTGCCGTTAACCGGTAGGTTTTCTCTCCGTTTCTCCGTTCTCTCTCCGCTCCAGTCCTATCCAAAAAAGCTAGAAGTCCGGAAGACTGGCTCCTCAACTCTATATGAATCAAAAACTTACGCGCAGACGAATCAATCGGTTTTTTTGTGCCATTGGTAGGTTGAGGGGATGTCGCGAGCCCCAGATCACTTGGCGAGCGAGTAAAAAAGAATATGAATCTGGAGTTGATGAAAACCAGGGCGTCATGCTGCGACCATCTTCCCCAAACACCAAGCCCTTGAGTGGGAATTGCTACTCTGTCGATTCGCGATTGAGCACGCCGGTTCGGCGGGCCCGCGATGCCATCAAATCATGAACTTCTTCCCATAGTGCTTGCTCAATGAGGGGTTGGTGACTGCTGGCATGCCAAGCATCGTCATAGAACAACTCGCCCAGGTAAATCCGGTTGTTGAGCAATTTGTAAAGCACGTTTTTGTCAAAGGTTCGCCCACCGCGCAGCAGGCCAGCTTTGGTGTGCCAAGCTTTGGTTTTGACGCCTTGTTCACTGAGCTCCTGAATCAGCGCCGTCACTGATGGCTGCTGTAAAAACCGCTCAAAAATATTCCGTACTGTCTTGGCCTCAACAGGTTCCACCACCAGGCGTTGCTGTGCCAGGCCATAGCCCAGCGGTGGAGCACCGCCTTGCCACATCCCTTGACGGTGCGAGGCTGCACGTTTTTCCCGGCCACGCTCCCCCGCGATCTCGCGCTCGAACTGTGCAAATGAAGTCAGCAGGTTCAGCGTCAAGCGCCCCTGCGGACCAGAGGTGTCAATCGACTGCGTCACTGATACCAGCGCCACGCCGTGGCGCTCAAAGTCTTGCAATCGGTGGGGATGTCGCCCATAGCCCGCATCATCTCAGGAATGCAGGTCAGCACAGCAAGGCCGCCCCCCATCTGCAGTGACCTGCTTCGGGTTGCATATTGATGGATTTATTTATGGACTTGACGACATATGGACTTAAAGCCATAATTTACCCCAATGATTTGGACCGTACTGCTTCACGATGACTTTGCTGATGAGCTGGCGGCGCTTGATGAAAAACTGCAAGACGAATTGTTCGCACATGCCAAGTTGCTGGCGGAGTTTGGCCCCAATCTGGGACGTCCAACAGGTGATACGCTCAAAGGCACTTCGCACGCCAAAATGAAAGAGATGCGATTTAACTGGATGGGCGAGGTCTGGCGCGTAGCTTTTGCATTTGACCCACAGCGTCAGGCGGTTTTGCTTGTGGGCGGGGACAAGGGCGGCGCAGATCAAAAACGTTTTTACAAGCGATTGATTGCTGTGGCGGATAACCGGTACAGCGAGCATCTGGCAACGTTAGATGACGCAACAGTAAAGGAGCCTAAAAATGGCAAGAAAACTCGATGACATCATGGCGGCATTGCCCGCACAGCGCCGCGCTCGGATTGAGGGCCGTGCCATGGAATTGGTCACCCTCAAAGACCTCCGCAAGGCTGCAGAGCAAACCCAAGAAAGTTTAGCTGTAGCACTTGGAGTGGGGCAAGACACGATTTCGCGCCTGGAAAAGCGCAGCGATATGCTGCTCTCCACGCTGCGCCACTATGTGGAAAGCATGGGCGGCAAGCTAGAGTTGGTAGCTCAATTTCCCAATCGCCCGCCTGTGGTCATAGATCATCTTGGCGTTGAAAAATCCGCAAGCGACCTTGGTTCGAGTCGAACTGGCCGTACCCGTTCCGCTCGGACTGTTACTTGATTTTTTGGGCGAACGTTTCATCAGATTCACCTTTCTTCGCTGGGCTTGACGCTGGCATTCATATTCCTGCTTGCCACCAACACCTTAAAAGCCAACCCTAACCGGTTTGTTTTTTTGTTTACTTTTTTGAGACCGGCAGGCGGTAGCTGCTTGATCATCTGGTTTGTGAAGTTGATAATGCCATGTGTTACAACTGCACAGGAGTGTTACGCCATGACCGCCAGAACCATCAATGTGCGCCTGCCCGAGGCGCTTTACAACCAGATCGAAGAGTTGGCCAAGGCGACCGCACGGACCAAGAGCTTTTTGGCCATCGATGCGCTGACCCACTATGTGCAGAGCGAATCCTGGCAGATTCGCGACATTCAGGATGGCATTAAGGAGGCCGATGCAGGCGAATTCGCAAGCGACAAGCGGGTCAAAGCAGTGTTTGCCAAATACGGCGCTTGATCCATGGTGATCAAGTGGACCAAGACAGCGCTTGCGTCTGTCGATGAAATCGCTGATTTCATCGCCAAAGACAACCCGACCCGGGCCACCAGCTTTCTGCTGGAGTTGCAGTCCGCTGTGACCAAACTTCAGTCCCATCCTGGCATGGGTCGGGCTGGCCGCGTCCCCGGCACACGCGAACTTGTACTGCACAAGAACTACATCGCCATTTACCGCGTGCGTGGCGACGATGTTGAAATTTTGAGATTGCAACACGCAGCCCGAAATCTATGACCAACCGGGTCAACCTAGCCTTCTAGAGATATTGTTGAGTTGGACAGGACCGAGGATCGCTATTCCCAGACCGTTCGCCCTCTGGTGGCGCCCCTCCACCTTTTGTAAGTTCAAAGGCCGCCAAGGACAACAACTTGGCGGCCTTTTTAATGAAAAATACTTACAGTGTCATTACCTGCGCCTGACCCCGAAAACCTAAGCGTTGAGAAATAGAAAACCCGGCATGACGTTTCACCTTGCGGGAAACGAGCCATGGCGCAAGGTAAGCAGGTTTACCGAAGAGAGAATTGCATTTGCACTCAAGCGGGTAACGCGGAGAATCAAAGTTGACGAGGCTTGCCGCAGTTCGGTAAACCGATGCAATGGCATAAAGCTGACACCAGAAGAACAGCGGATTAGGGCTAGGCCGTGGCGGCGTTTACTGGTGTCTTATTTATCAACATTTATCCCCGTTACAACATCCAAAATATCAGTAAATATCAGTATGAATATAACTATTTGGGTACCATAAATCAAATACAACTTAGATTTCTAAGCAATTTTTTTAACAAAAAGATTGCTAAGTTTTCATGTTCCGCCTAGTTGTCTGAACCCGCCTGCTTTAGAACCATGGATCTGGGAAACGATTTTGTGTTGGGAGGATACGGACAAGATCATTCTGTTGACTTGTTTGAGCACGGATCCGCGCGCGCGCGCGGTCGCAATGTTTTGCGTCACACCTACGAGGTCAGCTATTTCGGCTTGATTGGGCCAGAGGCTAGGCTCTACCTATACCAACAAATTTTTATGGCGGCCAAAGGCCGTGTGACGCTGGAAATAGGACACCATGCCGTTTGGTGGGGCGATCCCAACGACCACAGCTATGGGGGAGCGAAACAAACCCTTGAGCGCCTGGCTTTTGGCACCTTCGGTGTTTGGGTTAGTCCAGTAGAAAAATACCAGAAATCGGTTATCCGCGCGCACAATTTGCGCCAATACGGAATCGTTAGGGTTGTTTTTCCGATCGATTGTCTTGCGGCTGCGCTTGCATTCTGCGAGCGTCAACGATCGCGCTAATGATTAGTTGGCTGGCCTGGGCAAACACTTGTCCCCGCAGCAAATGGTCATCTTGGGGCAGCAACTCGATCAGGGCATCTAGGCCCACCCCTGAAATCTTTTGAGGTTGCTTATCGGGCTCATTCTCACCCGTTAGCAGCCACAACCTAGAAATGCCCAAATAGGCGGCAGCTTTTTCATTATTGACCGCGCTCAATTTGCGTCCCATTTGGCCTGTGTCATTGAGAACCATGCCAATGGCCTGGGGAGTCACGCCCAATGCTGGAGCTAATTGCTTACGTGTTCGGCCTGCGCGGTGCAGTGAATCTTGCAGTCTTTTAGCGTAGCTCATTTCCGTATATGAATCATTTTTAACCACCCTCCAATTATGGTTAAAGGTTTTAAGAACAAATAATCAATAAAATGTAACAGAAATAAACTTTTTGTTACAATTGTAAATATCGATTTATTTGAGGTGCGGTGAACGCAAGACCAAAGCCCTCGCAGCGGGTCGCGTAAGGCGGGCAAACCTGCGTTATCCCTTCGTTTGTGAATCATGGATCCGTCACAGGTGTTGTAGGTGAGTTGAGGGTGCGGGGCGTGCGCGCCCGAATCGCGCTGTCCCAGGATCTCAACGGATGTAGCAGCGGACTAGGAGACTAGGGGATGACTGTTAACTGGGTATTGATATATGTCAACTTGAGTCAGAAAAAGGCAGTGACAAGCCAAATTTCCAATGGATCGGATTGAAACAGTAATTTCAAATTTACCGAATTTATGTTCTAAATCGACAAACCGTAAGTTTCAGGGGCCGAACTAGCACGACATTACCAGCACAAATTCAATACCAAGGCTTTTTCGTTGGTCAATATCGTAAATTATCAATTGCTGCGCGGCATCGGCCTGTCTGACCGGGCTGTGATGGAGCTTGTTGCGCACACCCGAATCAAAAGTTACGAAGCGGGTGAAGTGATGTACCGGCGTGGCGCAGTCGAGCAGCCTTGGCGCTACGTGCTCACGGGCGTAGCGTGCATGTGCTCGCCGGAACGTGAAGGCAAGCGCGATCTGTTTGGCATCGTAGGTCCCGGACATTGGGCAGGCGATGCACCCCTAGAGGAATACCAGGCCGCAATCCTAGAGCTTTTGTGCATGACCGAAGTTAGGGTAATGGAAGTGCCCATTGAATACATTCGGAATGCATTTGAATCAGAGCTTAATTTTTGCCGCTATGTAGCACGCTTGCTCAACGACAGAAACCTGCGGCAAAGTGAAACTGCGCTGATGCAGCGCATACCTGAAACGGTGGACCGCGTGTCGCTGTGTCTCGCGTTGCTGTGTGAAACTTTTCTCAGCTGCAGCCCCTCTAGGGCAATTCA
Source organism: uncultured beta proteobacterium (assembly GCA_903869595.1). Taxonomy (GTDB): domain Bacteria; phylum Pseudomonadota; class Gammaproteobacteria; order Burkholderiales; family Burkholderiaceae_C; genus Allorhodoferax. Next base: position 5,097 of record CAIPZV010000052.1, read on the forward strand.
AGATTCCAGGAAACTGGATGCAGCCCAGGCCCATCAGTCATTGCCGTTCAACCAAACAGCGCTTGCATCGCTTTGCTACGTTTCGCGAAGCAACCTGTCCCAAACCTTGAAGCAGTTCGCACTTGCTGGACTTTGCCAAGCACAGTATGCCCAAGTAACCTTGCTTCGCCTGGATACCTGGATGCACACCTTAAAAGTTCAAAGACAGCAAACAGAGCACATCGGTCGCGGCGCATTCGAGACATTAACCAGCCTTTCAACTGGGGCGCAATATGCTGTCGCGCAATGAGCCCGGCGAAATCCCGCGACATATTGCGGTGATCATGGACGGCAACCGCCGCTGGGCGCAGAGGCGCGGATTGTCGACGTTTGCGGGGCATTACGCTGGGGCCAGGCGCATCCGGGCAGTTGTTGAAAGTTGCGCTGATTTAGGCGTTGAGTTTCTGACAGTTTTTGCCTTTAGCACAGAAAATTGGAAACGATCGCGTACAGAGGTTTCTGTGCTTTTGGGCCTTTTGCGTCGCTACCTTGAAGTGGATGCCAAAGACCTTGGGCGCCATGGCGTGCGCCTCAAAATTGTGGGTAATCATTCCCTATTTGATGCAAGCACGCAAAACCTGATTCGCGAAGTTCACGCCTCGACCGAAAACAACAAGGGCTTAACGCTCATTATTGCGGTGAACTATGGCGGACGCGGGGACATCTTGCAAGCCGCTAAATCATGGCAGGCCGCACATCCGCAGCTTGGTTTTGATTCGCTGACCGAGACCGATCTTTCTGCACACATTGTTACGGCTTTGGCGCCATCGCCGCAATTGTTGATCCGCACCGGCGGCGAGTCACGGCTGAGCAACTTTTTGCTATGGCAGCTCGCCTACACCGAGCTGTTTTTCACCGATGTGCTGTGGCCTGCCTTTACGCCCGCAGTACTGGACCAGGCCATCGCCTGGTACGGCACCTGCGACCGCCGTTTTGGCGGCAGCAGCAGCTTCCCCTCTGTTTCTGATTCTTCATTGAAGGCCTCTTAGGGACTGACTTCATGCACCTTGCTTCGTTTTTTAGCGCGCTCCTGCCCGCAACACGCCGCTGCGTACTCGTCCTGTGGACCACCGTGGGCGGCGTTGCGCTGGCGCAGACTGTGCTCCCCGCCATCAGCACGGACATTAGCCCGGCGCGCGGGTCCAGCATTACCAACTTGGTCATTCCATCCGCCGCCGGCGCTGCCGGGGCCGCAGCGGGAACCAATACCACCGGCGCCTCCAACCCACTCAACAGCGCGCTC
>CAIPZV010000053.1 GCA_903869595.1 uncultured beta proteobacterium
AGCAAAAATGGATTGCTTCGCTGCGCTCGCAATGACGGACTTGTGTCCTAAATGCGCCTCGTAGCGCTCTAAAGACTTCACTGCGCAGCCGCTTTACCCGCGTCAGCAAAATCTCCGGCGTGTACATGCACCAAGCGGCTCCAGTCCATGTATTTGCGGATCGCGGCATTGACTTCTTCCAGGCTGGTGGCTTCTATTTTTGCTAGGCGCTGCGCGGTGTAGTCCATGGTGCGTCCGGTACTCAGTTGGCCTAGCAAAGTGCCGCTTAATGCGCCATCTTGCGCTAGCGAAATTTTGCTTGATTCCAGCATCGCTTTTTTGGCGTCGTCCAGCTCTTGTGCGGTGATGCCATCACGCACCAAGCGATCGGTTTCTTCGCGTAGGGCAGCTTGCAAACGCGCCAGGTTTTGTGGCGCATGAATGGCATACAAAATCAAATCGGCAACCGGCTCAAAACTACTGGCCGACAACTGGCTACCGGCCGAATAGCTAATGCCTTCTTTTTGCCGCAGGCGTTCTTCCAAGCGGTTGTTAGAGCCGCCGCCCAACACGCGGTTGCCGATTGCCAAAGCGATGTAGTCCGGCGCGTCATCGCGCAGGCTCAGCGGCAGGGCAGCCAGATACATGGCGTTGGGCTTGTCCGGCGTGGGCAGCATCATGCGCGTAGGGCTGGCGTTGTAGGCGTTTTTGCCTAGGCGCGTATAGGGCTTGGTGTTGCGCCAGTCGCCCCACAGGGCTTGGCTTTGGGCTTGCACGGCAGCGGCATCGAAGTCGCCCACCACGGCTAGCATGGCGTGGCTAGCGCCGTAAAAATCTTGGTAAAAGCTTTGCACATCTTGTGTGCTGACCGCGCGCAAATTGGCCAGTATTTCATCAAAACTCAAGACCTTGCGCACATCGCCTGCCGGGTAGTTGTCCAGCGCCCTGCGCAGTGCTTGCGAGGCCAAGGCCTGCGGGTCGCTGCGCTGCGACTCTATTTGCGTGATGCGCTCCTTGCGCAGTAGTTCAAACTCGGCGGGCAGCAACATAGGCGCGCGCACAATGTCCCGCACGATGTCCAGCACTTGCGGCAGGTGCTGGCGCACGGTTTCAAAGCTGACGTTCAGACTGGAGCCACCCCCATCAACACTGATTTTGGCCTTGAGTTCATCTAATCGGCTGCTCAATGCCGCACGGCTCAGCGTACCTGCCCCGCGCATCAGCATGCGCGCCGTCAGCGCCGACACCGTGGCTTTGCCTTGCAGCGACTGCACATCGCCAAAGTCCAGCTGCAATTGGCCGTTGACGGTTTGGCCGCGTGTGGTCTTGGATAGCAAGGCCATTTGCATGCCGCCAGGCAATGTGCTGCGCAGTGTGCGTTTGCCGATGTTGGCGGGGCTAGCGTCAAAGTTTTCACCGGCATCTACCGCTTTGCGGCCCTGGTAGTTGGCCAGCAAGGCCGTCACGTCCACCGGCTCGGGGATCACACTGCGCTCGGGCACAGCCGTCGGGATGAACTGGCCGAAGGTGCGGTTGCTTTCTTTGAAATAGTTTTCCGCCGCCGCTTGCACTTGTTGTACCGTCAGCGACTCCACGCGGTCACGCTCCCAAAAAAACAAACGCCAGTCCCCGTTGGCGACGCTTTCGGACAACTGCATCGCCAGGCGCTGCGGGTCGTTCATAGTGTCGTCAAAGCCCACCATCAAGCTGGTTTTGGCGCGCTGCAACTCCTGTTCAGTCACCGGCTGGGTTTTGATGTTTTCTAAATGAGTTTGCAGACCGGTGCGCAAGTCAGAAATAGATTGCTCTTTACCCAGCTCGGCCATGAACACGATGTAGCCCGGCTCCGTCAGCGAAAAATTCCAGGGCGCTATCGACACAGCTTTGTTCTTCTCCACCAATTCCTTGTGCAAGCGCCCGTTGGGTGTGTCGGCCAATATCTCGGCCAGTGCTTCCATGGCTACCGCATCCGGGTGGCTGGCTGCTGCGGTGTGATAGAGCACTGCCGCCAATTGCGTATCGCCTACGCGCTTGACGCTGACTTCGCGCGCGCCCTGCTGCACCGGGTCGCGGGTATAAGTAAGTGGCAGGCTACGTGTTGGTTTGGGGATGGCGCCGAAATAGAGCTCCACCAGCGCCAGCGTTTTGGCGGTGTCCAGCTTGCCGGTAATGATCAAAACCGCATTGTCCGGCTGGTAGTACTGGCGGTAAAAGGCTTGCAGGTTTTCAATACGTACGTTCTCCACATCGCTGCGCGCGCCGATGGTGGACTTGCCGTAGTTATGCCAATCGTAAGCCGTGGCCGCCATGTATTTCCATAGCGTGCGCCGGGGGTTGTTTTCGCCCATTTCCATTTCATTGCGCACTACTGAAAACTCAGTTTCCAGATCTTTGCGCGCGATAAAGCTATTGACCATGCGGTCCGCTTCCATTTCCAGCGCCCATTGCAGGTTATCGTCGTTGGCGGCAAAGGTCTCGAAGTAATTGGTGCGGTCGTACGAGGTCGTGCCGTTAAAGCGCATGCCGCGTTTGCCCAACTCTTGCATGATGTTGCCGCGCGAGGGTGTGCCCTTAAACACCAGGTGCTCCAGCAAATGCGCCATGCCGGTTTCGCCATAGTTTTCGTGACGGCTGCCAACCAGGTAAGTGATGTTTACCGTGGTCGTGGGCTTGCTGTCATCGGGGGCCAACAATACCCGCAGGCCGTTGGGTAGGCGGTATTCGCTGACGCCTTCGACCTGGGTGTACAAAGTGCCCGCTACACCAGCCGAGACGCAAATGGGTGTTAGAAGCGAAAAGACCGCTAAGACCAAGGCCAGGGCGAAGGCATTGCTGGTATGACGCATAAAGATTCCTTTTGGACTAGGGTGCGCGGGCTGCACATCAGGAATAATTTTGGCACACAAGTAAGGGCGCTCTGTATCCATACCAGCTGCCCAAAATAGTGGTTTAGTGGCTTGCGCCTCCGCCCTAGAATCCACCAAACCGCGAAATAGAGCCCCCAGGCTGAGTGTTAGCGCGGTGTCCACACCATCATTAGCTTAAGCAATGCATATTGAGCTAGCCCCAATTTATGAAACGACTTTCCCTACTTTTGTGTCTCGTCCTCGGCTTAGCTGCCTGTAAGAAGGCGCCTGATGCGACCGGCACCGACGGTTTAGCCGCAGTGCCTTTACTGGTTGCACCTGAAGACCTTTTCATAGTATCGGACGGGGCAATGGGTGGCGGACCGGCTATCTCGGGCACGATCGCGGCAGAGCGCAAGGCCGATCTACGCGCCGAGGCCTCGGCGGTGGTGCTGGAGGTGCTTAAAGACAACGGCGATGTGGTGCGCCGGGGCGATTTGCTGGTTCGGCTCGACGAAACAGCCATCCGCGACAACCTCAATGCCGCCGAAGACAGCGCCCGTAACGCCGGCTTTCAGTGGGAGCAGGCCAAGCGCAATCTGGAGCGCCTGAAAACCCTGCGCGCCAGCGGCATGGCTACCCTGCAATCGATCGATGACGCCGAAATCCGTACTAACTCTGCACAAAACGAGGTATCTGCCGCCAACTCGCGCGTGGCGCTGGCCCGTCAACAGTTACAACGCACCCAGGTACGCGCGCCATTTGATGGTGTGATCGGCGAGCGCAAGGCCTCCCCAGGCGACACGGCCTCGGTTGGCAAAGAATTGCTCAAGGTAATCGATCCCGCCAGCTTGCGCTTTGTAGGCCGCGTCTCGGCGGACCAGGCAGGGCGCCTGAAACTGGGCCAGCCGGTGCGCTTTCGTGTCAATGGTTATGGCGATGAGAGCTTCGAAGGCAAGGTCACCCGCATCGATCCGACGGCTAACGAGGCTACCCGCCAACTGGAAGTCCTGGTTGGTTTTACTGGTCCCGAGCGGCCGCGCGTCGCTGGTCTTTATGCCGAAGGGCACATCAGCAGCGGCGCAAATGCCCAAAGTGGCCCAGTGGTGGATGAATCGGCCGTGCAACGCCTGGGTGAGGCCAGTTTCGTTTGGCGGGTCGACGCTAGCACCTTGCACAAAGTGGTGCTGACCCTGGGTGCCCGTGATGTCCGTAGCGGTCGGTATGCGGTATTGGCCGGTGTCCAAACTGGTGACCGCCTGCTGCGCAACCCCGCAAGCGGCTTAAAAGACGGCCAAGCCATTAGCCTGGTGATGGCACCTGCGCAGGCCAAACCCAGCGCTACCGCATCCGGGCCATAAGCATGTTTCTATCGGATTTCAGCATTCGCCGCCCGATTGCCACGGTGGTGCTCATCGTGGGGCTGATGGCCTTGGGGCTGATGGCGCTCAACAAATTGCGCGTCAACCAGTTTCCCGATATAGAAAACCCCGGCCTTTTTATCGCTATCGCCTATCCCGGTGCCTCGCCCGACACCGTGGAGCGTGAAATCGTCAACCGTTTGGAAAAGTCACTGCAAAGCGTCGCGGGTGCCCAAAAAGTCTGGTCCACAAGCGCCGAAGGCAATGCGCGCTTTGATATGCAGTTTGCGTTTGGCAAAAATATGATCGAAGCGGGCGACGAGGTGCGCGGCGTGATTGCCTCGGTGCGCTACAAGCTGCCTATCGAAATGCGCGAGCCGGTCATCCGCCGCTACGACCCCTCTGCCCAGCCCATCATCAATCTGGCTTTGTCGAGTAGCAGCCAAAGCCACGCACAAATATCGCGCTTGGCCGAGGACGTGCTTGCTGACAAGTTGCGCGCTTTGCCCGGTGTGGCCACGGTCAATGTTTCTGGCTCTCTTAAGCGCGAGCTGTCGGTGTTGCTGCGTTCTGCAAAACTGCGGGAATACAACGTCTCAGTGGCTGAGGTGGTTAATGCCATTCGCGCCCAAAATGCGAATGCACCCGTGGGCAAACTGCGCGGCCCCTATGAAAACGAGAGTATTCGCCTGGTAGGCCGTATCGCTGAGCCGCAAGACTTTACGCAAATTGTTGTCAAGCGCATGGGTGCCCAACTGGTACGTCTGGGCCAATTGGGCACGGTGGAAGACGGGTTTGCCGATCTGGACGGCATCAGTACCCGCAGTGGCAAACCCAATGTGGGCATTTTCGTGACCCGTTCGCGTGACGCCAGTACCGTGTCGGTCGCCAAGGCCGTGCGCGAGGCGACCAAAGAATTCAACGCCCAACTGGCCAAGGACAGCCCCGGCACGGTACTTGAAATCACCCGCGACGGCGGTAAAGATGCGCAAAACAGTCTCAATAACGTGATCGAGTCGCTGGTGCTGGGCGCGGGCTTGACCATCGTGGTGGTTTACGCGTTTCTGAACTCCTGGCGCTCCACCCTGATTACCGGGCTGAGCCTTCCTACCTCGGTCATCGCCGCGTTTATTGGCGTTTGGTTGTGCGGTTTTACGCTCAATTTCATGTCTCTCCTGGGCTTGTCGCTGGCTATCGGTGTACTTATTGACGATGCCATCGTGGTGCGCGAGAACATCGTGCGCCACATGCAGCGCGGCTCCGACAGGCGCACTGCCGCTTTGGAAGGTACGGCCGAAATTGGGCTGGCGGTGACGGCGACAACGATGTCCATCATGGCGGTTTTTTTACCGGTGGCTTTCATGCCCGGAGGGGCTGGTGAATGGTTTCGTCCCTTCGCTTTGACGGTGGCCTGTTCGGTCATGGTCAGTCTGGTGATTTCTTTCACCTTGGATCCCATGCTTTCTGCTTATTGGGGCGATCCGCCAGACCACCATAGTGCACCCAAAGGCCCGGTGGGGCGAAGACTGCAAGTTTTCAATGACTGGTTTGACCGCCAGTCGGATCGCTATGCCGGCGTGATTGCCTGGGCTTTGCACCACCGGCGCGCCATGGGCTTGATTGCCCTGAGTTCATTGATTGCCGCGATTGCGCTGCATATGCGCTTTGGTGGCTCGGCCTTTTTGCCTGCCGCCGATTCGGGCAACCTGATGATTGATGTGCGTACGCCCGCTTCCTCTTCACTCGAGTACGCGCGCCTCAAGATGGAACGGGCTGCCGAAATTGCCCGCACGCTGCCCGAGACACGCGAGACCAATAGCAATATTGGACCCAACGGCGGGCGCATTTATGTAGACATCGGTCCGCGCAAAGACCGCCGCCGTAGCGCCAAAGAAGTGGCCGCAGAACTGCGCGAGAAAATCCGACCGCTCATTGGCGCTGAATTTACCGTGTTTGACGACCTGGGCAATGGCGCGCGCAAACCTGTGCAAATCGAGTTCACGGGACCTGACTCTCGCCGATTACTGGAAATCACCAACCGCTTTATGGAAAAATTGCGCCAAGTTCCTGGCGCGGTGGATGTGGGTCTGTCTGAGCAAGACCCCAGCAAAGAGCTTCGCATCGAACTCAATCGCGGGCTGGCCAACTCCATGGGGATTTCTGCCAACGATGCGGCCCAAGCCCTGCGCGTCGCGTTTGCGGGGGTGGAGGTGGGCGACTGGGTGGATCCAACCGGAGAGACGCGCGATGTAGCGGTGCGCCTGCATCCCAGCGACCGCCTGACTCGTGAAAACATCGAGCGTTTGCCCATTGCGGTCGCCGGCACCGGAGAGCTGGTGCCACTGGAGCAAATCGCCACTATCACGATGGGCAAAGCACCTTCTACGATTTCGCACAGTGAAGGCAAGCGTGTGGTGACGGTAGCGGCCAATGTCCAGGGCCGCTCCAATGGTGAAGTGACCGCCGATGCGCTGAAGCTGGCCCAGGCCATGGACTACCCCCCCGGCTATGGCTTGGAACTGGCCGGTGCTGGACAAGACCAAAAAGAGCTGTTCACCGAAATGTTGATCGCCCTGGTGAGTGGCATCGGTCTGATGTACCTGATTTTGGTCATCCAATTTAGTTCGTTCACTGCGCCCCTGGGGGTGATGTTGTCCTTACCCTTGTCACTCATTGGCGTCGTGATAGCTTTATTGCTGACGGGCGGAACCCTCAACCTCATGAGCTTTATTGGCATCATCATGCTCATGGGCTTGGTAGCTAAAAATGCGATTTTGTTGCTGGATGCGGCGCGCAAAGAAGAGGCTGGCGGCATCGACCGTGAGCAAGCTTTAATGCATGCCGGCCGGGTACGCCTGCGCCCTATTTTGATGACCACGTTTGCGCTGATCGCAGGCATGATGCCGGTTGCACTGGGGCTGGGCGAGGGAGGCGAGTTTTACCAACCGCTGGCTGTCTCCATTATTGGTGGGACCATCACCTCTACGCTGCTGACTTTGCTAGTGGTGCCCAGTTTTTACGACAGCATCGAAAGTGCCCGCGAGCGTATGCTGGCAAAAATTCGCGATCGCAGTGCGCGCTACCACGCGTCCTTGGCGATGGTGCTCACGATCCTCGAAGCCTTCTGTACTTTGCTGCTGTTTCGCTTTCTATGGCGTAACTTGCTAGCCGGCTGGCTCTGGATGCGCCGACGCGCTGCCCGTTGAGCGCGTTGGATAGGTTTTCTAGCGAGATTGCAAAGTAAATTTCGAGCCCCGAACTTGCCATGTCACCTCCCGCTATGTGCTGTCATCGCACTGTTCTTAGGCTGTGGCTGGCGTTGCTGCTGTTGGTTTTACCCATTCTTGCCGGTGCTACAGCTGCGTTAGAGGCGCCAGTCGTGGACCCAACCGTCGCCTGCCGCATTGCTGGTATCAAAACCGAGGTTCGTTGTGGTCAGATAGTGCGCGCGCTGGATGCAGCGCGTCCGGGCGGACCGCAAATCAAGGTGCACTATGTGGTTCTACGCTCAGTAGCGCGCAACCGCAAACCAGACCCGGTTTTTATGCTTGCTGGCGGCCCTGGCCAAAGCGCGATCAGCCTGGCCGCTACCGTTTTTCCCTGGTTCGAACGTCTGCTGCTGCAACGTGACCTGGTGCTGGTGGACCAACGCGGCACCGGCCAGTCCGCGCCGCTGATGTGCCCGCCCGTAACGATGCTGCCCTTTGCCTCGGCGAGCGCCCAGGCGCAGGAACTGGCCCAATGCCGCGCTGCGCTTGCGCGCCTGCCCTACATTGCGGCGCCCTCCGACCTGGGGTTTTTCACAACGACCCTGGCCATGCAAGACCTGGACGCCGTACGCCAGGCGCTGGGTGCAGAGCAGGTCAATCTGGTGGGCGCCTCCTACGGAACACGCGCTGCCTTGGAGTACATGCGCCAATTTGGTCCGCATGTGCGGCGCAGTGTGCTGGACGGCGTTGCCCCGCCCGATATGGTGTTACCCACCACCTTGGGGCCGGATAGTCAGGCTGCACTCGACGCGCTGTGGGCCAGTTGCGGCGCGCAAAGCCATTGCCAAAAAACCTTGCCCACCCTGGCAGACGACTGGCAGGCACTCTGGCAAAGATTGCCCAAGACCGTGACGCTGGCGCACCCGATGACTGGCCTGCCTGTCACGGTCAGCGTCACGCGTGACGTGGTCCTAGGCGTAGTGCGCGGCGCGCTTTACACGCCGGCTTTGGCGGCAGCATTGCCCCAAGCCGTGCATGACGCGGCGCGTGGGCATTTTGAAGGTCTGGCCGGATTGGAGAGTGCTCTGCACAACGGAGCGCCCCAGATGCGGCTTGCTATGGGAATGCATCTGAGCGTCGTTTGCGCCGAAGACTACCCCCGCATGGCACCGTCGACAGGCGCAAGCGCACCCAGCACCGACCCGCAAGCGCAGTACCGCGCTGCTTGCCGCGACTGGCCGCAAGGCGCGGTACCGGCGGATTTCTACCGTATCCCCGCTGCGCAACACGCCAGTTTGTTGCTCAGTGGCGGCCTCGACCCGGTCACCCCACCGCGCCATGCGCAGCGGGTGCAGCAGGCGCTTGGGCCTTTGGCGCGCCATGTCGTCGTGCCTCAGGCGGGACATGGTGTCTTGTCCCACGCCTGTATGCACAAGGCCTTGACCGCCTTTATCCAAGCGCCCGATGACGCCAAAGCGCTGGCGATTGATGCTAGTTGCGCCCAATCGATTCCCCGACCACTGGCCTATGTGCGGCCCGTCGTGCCCACACCCGGGAGCGCACCATGATCCTGATAGACCACGTCGCCAAGCGTTTTGCGGCTCCGGTTGCCGGCCTGGGTTGGCAGCGTAAGGGTTGGCGGATTGCGCGCGCACCTCAGACCTGGGTGCAGGCGGTGAGCGACATCAGCGTGCATGCGCCCAACGGCCAGATTACCGGCTTGCTCGGGGCCAATGGTGCAGGCAAGACCAGCACCTTGCGCATGCTGGCGGGCTTGCTGGTGCCTGACAGTGGACGCCTGGAGGTGGATGGCATCTCAGTCACACAAGAGCGCACCAAGGCGCAATCGCGCATGGGCATCCTGGCCGATGCGCGCGGACTGTACCCGCGCCTCACCGCACGGGAAAACATGGTGTACTTTGGTCGCCTGCAAGGACTGTCGGCCCTGGCGGCCCAAGCGCGTGCCGAACAACTGGCCGATTTGTTGGACTTGCGTCCATTGCTGGACCGTGCTACCGATGGCTTTAGCCAAGGCGAGCGGGTCAAAACCGCATTGGCCCGCGCGCTGGTGCACGACCCGGACAACATCATTCTCGATGAGCCCACCAATGGGTTGGATGTGCTGGCCACGCGCGCGCTGCGCGAGACACTGCAGTATTTATGCTCGCCAGAGGGCGGTAGCAAATGCATTGTGTTTTCCACCCACATCATGCAAGAGGTTGAGCGCCTGTGTGATCAAGTGGTGGTCGTAGCGCGGGGGCGTAACGTGGCCAGTGGCACCGTTACGCAATTACTGGCGCAGACGGGGCAAACTGAATTTGAAGACGCCTTTGTGCAACTGGCGTTTGCGGCCGACGCGCAGGTGCCCGCATGAACCGCATCCGTGCGCTGCGCGCGATGGCGCAATGGACAGCCGTTTTTCTCAAAGAGGCCACAGACGCATGGCGCGACCGGCGCACCTTGCGCATGGTGCTATTGCTCAGTGTGGTGCAAGGGCCCCTGGTCTTGCTGCTGGTTTCCACTTTGGCTAGCGAGAAAGAGAACCGCATCGACAAGCGGGAAATCTACATTCAGGGCATGCAGCACGCACCGGGCTTGCAAAACTTCATTGAGCGACAGGCCTTTGCCATCAAAGTTCCACCAGCCGATGCGCTGAAAAAGCTCGCCGCCGGGCAACTAGAGGATGCGGTCATCGTGGTGCCGTCTGATTTCGAGCAGCAATTGCAAACACTGCAGATGCCTTCCATCGAAATTTTTGCTAACAGCAGCAGCCGCGGCTCCAGCACTGCACGCGATGTAGCGCGCAAGCTATTGCAGGCTTATGTCCAGGAGCGCGTCGCCCTTACGCTGGCCTTGCGCGGCGTGGCGGTGGCCAGTCTCAAGCCGCTCGATGTGCAAGAGCACGACATGGCCAATGCCAATGCACGCTCGGCGCAGCTAACCGGCACCTTGATTCCGCTGTACGTCCTGATTGCGGTACTTACCGGGGCCATGGGCGCGGCTATGGACAGCACGGCCGGTGAGCGCGAGCGCAGCTCACTCGAGCCCTTAATGATGAACCCGGTCTCGCCCTGGGCGCTTGCACTGGGCAAGTGGGCTGCGGTGGCGGCGCTGGCGGCCTTGATCGCCCTGCTCACCAGCCTGAGTTTTATCCCCGCGCAATTGCTGATCCGTAGCGATGCCTTACAGGCGCTGTTTCGCTTTGATCTGGCCGATGCCGTGCACTTTGGCCTGATTTGCTTGCCCTTTGCGGGCGCCGTCTCCGCATTACTCATGGCCACGTCGGTGCGCGGCAAGAGCATCAAGGAAGCCCAGGCTGGTAATTCGCTGGTGCTCCTGGTTTTTATGATCCTGCCTTTGGTGTCTTTGCTCAATGACGCAGCCGAACCTGATTGGTACTACCTGGTGCCCTCGCTGGCGCAACAAACCCTGATGCTGCATGTCTTGCGCGCCGAGCCGATAGCGCTCTGGCAGTGGTTGCTGCCCTGCGCGATAGGCTTGGTGCTCACTGTGGTCGGCTTGGCTTATGTAGGGCGAGCTATGCGCAGCAATGCGGTACGCTAGCGCGGCCTGCCGATCGGGTGGGCTATTTTGCAGTCCGATCCCGTTTTTCTGCATTTGGTCACAAAGGCCTTGGCCTACGGGGTAAGAGCCCCCACAATTTTGTTCATATTTTGATGAAAAGGGCGTTTCTTCATGCTTGAACTCAGTCAGCTTTCGCATCGCTATGCCAACGGAACCCAGGCGCTGGATGGTATCGATTTGCGTATTCCCACCGGCATGTTCGGACTGCTAGGCCCCAATGGTGCCGGCAAATCCACCCTGATGCGTTGCATTGCCAGTTTGCAAACGCCAAGCGAAGGTCGCATCCGTTTCGGTGATATCGATGTGGTGCGTGAACCCGAAAAACTACGCCAGGTGCTTGGCTACTTGCCGCAGGATTTTGGCGTATATCCGCGCATCAGTGCCTACGATTTGCTAGACCATTTGGCCGTGCTCAAAGGCATCACGGCGCGGGGGGCGCGTAAAGACACCGTGGAAAGCCTGTTAGCTAAAGTGAATTTATGGGATGTGCGCAAAAAAGCCGTTGCCGGATTTTCAGGCGGTATGCGCCAGCGTTTTGGCATTGCCCAGGCCTTGATTGGCAACCCCAAGCTCATTATTGTGGACGAGCCCACTGCGGGTTTGGATCCGGAGGAGCGCAACCGATTCAACAATTTGTTAGTGGAAATCGGTGAACACGTGGTGGTGATTTTGTCCACCCATATCGTAGAAGACGTGTCTGATTTGTGTCCGCAAATGGCCATCATGGTGGGCGGACGGGTACTTTTGCAAGGTGCGCCTGAAGCCTTGGTGCAAAGTTTGCAGGGCCGGGTATGGCGCCGCGAAATCGCAACCGGTGCCCTGGAAGCGTTTCGCAAGGAGTACACAGTCATTGCCAACCGCCTGAGGGCCGGTAAAACCCTGGTCCATGTGCTGTCCGACAGCGCGCCCGACGCGCATTGTGAGCCCGTAACGGGCTCTCTGGAAGACCTGTATTTTTCGATTGTGGTTGCTGCGCGGCAAGCCGCTGGCACCGCGTCCGATGTCGCCGTTCAGGCCTGAGCCCGCCATGTGGACCGCTATCGCTCGTTTTGAAGCCCGCTACCAGCTGCGCTCGCCGCTATTTGTGGTGGCTTTCGCCCTGTTTTTTTTGCTGGCCTTTGGTAGTGTTAGTTCTGAAAATATCCGTATCGGTGCGGGCGGCAATGTACATGTCAATGCACCGTTCGCCATTGCACAAACCATTGCGGTACTCAATTTATTTGGGCTGTTTGTGGTGACCGCCTTCGTCGCAAATGTGATTATTCGCGACGATGAAACCGGCTTTGCGCCACTGGTGCGCAGTACGCGCATCGGTAAATTCGACTATTTGATGGGGCGTTTTAGCGGTGCATTTTTCGCCGCTTTGGCTGTGATGGCCTCGGTGCCACTGGGCATGCTGATTGGCAGCCTGATGCCCTGGATAGACCCTGAAACACTGGGACCGACGAATTTGCAGCATTATGGTTTGGCGTTTTTGTATTTCGCAGTGCCTACCTTATTCCTGACAGCGTCAGCTTTTTTTGCCCTTGCCACCGCTACGCGCTCGCTCATGTGGACGTTTATCGGCGTGATTGCATTTTTGGTCTTGTTCATTAGCTCGCGCATCATGCTGCGCGATCCAGCTTGGGACGCGGTATCGGCCTGGACCGATCCTTTTGGGTTGAGCGCACTCAATCAGGTAACGCGCTACTGGACGGCGGCCGAGCGCAATACGCAATTGCCAGAGATGACAGGCCTCATTTTGTACAACCGGCTGCTTTGGGGTGGCATTGGCCTGGTATTTCTAGGCTTGGCTTACGCGATTTTTCGATTTGATTCAATAGCCCATGCGCAGGGAAAAAAGCCTGCAGCAGGCGCTTCCCCCGACCTGTCTCCGCCCCTACAACGCCCGCTGCCATCGAGCGACGGCGGTTCGCAGGTGGCATTGGCGCAGTGCCTTGCATTGGCGCGCTTTGACTTGGCTTATGTGCTGCGCAGCCCGGCCTTTATCGTGCTGCTGGTTTTAGGCTTGTTCAACGCTTTGGGTGCCATGACCGGCACAGTGGATCAGCGCGGGGTGGAGTTTTTCCCTGTCACCCGCAATGTCATCGGCGCGCTCAACGGCGCATACACTTTGTTTATATTCATCATCGCCGTTTTTTATGCAGGAGAGTTGGTTTGGCGCGATCGCGACCGGCGCATGCATGAGATTGTTGGCGCCAGTGCTGCCCCTGACTGGACCTTTATGCTCCCCAAAGTGCTGGCTATTGCCGGTGTTTTACTCGCCACTTTGGTGGCGGCAGTGCTGGGCGGCATCGCTTTTCAGGCCTTTCACGGTTATACCGAATTTGAACTCTTCGCCTATGTGACTTGGTTTATTGCCCCACACCTGATGGAGGCGTTTTTACTGGCGGTACTGGCCATTTTTGTACAAACGCTTGTACCCAATAAGTTCAGCGGCTGGGCGGTGATGTTGCTGTACTTTGTCTCGACCATTGTGCTGGTCAATTTGGGCTTTGAACATAATTTGTACAACTACGGCAGCAGCACATCGGTGCCCCTGTCGGATATGAATGGTTCGGGCCATTTTTGGATTGGTCGCAGCTGGATGCAGGTGTACTGGTTTGGTTTCGCAGGGGTGTTGTTGGTGCTCAGCCATTTGATGTGGCGCCGTGGCGTAGATACCTCTGTGCTGCCGCGTATGCGTCGGGTATCCGGTCGAATCCGGGGTGGTGCGCTACTGACATTGGCGGCTTCTACCACCGTCTGGGTGGGTGCAGGTATTTGGGTTTTTTACAACACCAATGTACTCAACCGCTACGAGGTCCGCGATGAGCGCGAGGCGCTCGCCGCCGATATGGAGAAGCAGTTGCTGGGCTTTGAGAGCCTGCCCCAACCCACCATCGTGGAAGTGAAGCTGCAAGTCGATCTGTATCCTAAGCAACAGCGGGCGCAAACACAAGGCAGCTATGTGTTGGAAAACCGCAGCGGTGCTGCGCTCAGTCACTTCCATTTGCAGGTGGATCCGGATGCCAAGCAGTATGTTCTGAACATGGACGGTGCACAACTTGAAAAAGAATACCTCCGCTTTGGTTACCGTATTTATGCCCTGAGCAGTCCCATGGCGGTCGGTGAGCGGCGTACGCTGCGCTTTTCAAATACGCTGGAACAAGAGGGCTTCAAAAACGAGGGCAACCAAACTCGCATCGTGGAGAACGGAAGCTTTCTAAACAACTTTGAAGTGGCACCCATGATCGGGGTCAGTCGCGAAGCGTTTTTGCAAGACCGAGTCAAGCGGCGTAAGCAGGGCTTGCCCGCCGAGTTGCGCCCGGCCAAGCTGGAAGACCAACAGGCCAATGCCCATCATTATTTACGGCATGACAGCGATTGGGTGCAGGCGCATATCACCCTAAGCACCGACGCGGACCAAACGCCGGTGGCACCGGGCTACACCGTCAGCGACACTACGGCCAATGGGCGGCGCACCTTAGTCACCCGCACCGAGGCGCCTATCCATAATTTCTTTTCCTTGCAGTCGGCGCGCTATGCGATCAAGACAGACCTGTGGAAAAGCCCGAGTGGCAAGACCGTAGATCTGGCTGTCTATCACCATGCGCCGCATGAGCACAATGTGCAGCGCATGCTCGACGCTATGAAGGTCAGCTTGGATGTTTTTAGCGAGAAATTTTCGCCTTACCAATTCCGTCAGTTACGCATTTTGGAGTTTCCGGCCTATGCATCGTTCGCCCAGTCCTTCGCTAACACCGTTCCGTACTCTGAGTCGATTGGATTTATCCAAGACTTCAAGGAGGCGTCGCGCGATAGCAAGATCGACCTGGTCACGTATGTCACTGCCCACGAGGTGGCGCACCAATGGTGGGCACACCAAATCATAGGCGCGGATAAGCAAGGCATGACGATGCTCAGCGAATCCTTTTCCCAGTACGGCGCATTGCTGGTGATGGAAAAGTTGTACGGGCGCGAACAAATTCGCAAGTTTTTGAAATATGAGCTCGATGGCTATTTGCGCAGCCGAGGCGCCGAGGTGCTGGAAGAGTTACCGCTTTACCGGGTCGAAAACCAAGGCTATATCCATTACCAAAAAGGCGGTCTGGTCATGTACGCCCTCAAAGAGGAGGTGGGCGAAGCAGCGGTCAACCGGGCTTTGCAAAAGTTGCTGGCGCAATTTGCCTTCAAGGCTGCGCCTTATCCTTCCAGCACCGATTTTTTACGTCTTCTGCGCGCCGAGGTGGACCCTGGCCAGCACGCCTTCATTGCGGACTTGTTCGAAAAAATCACCCTGTACGATCTCAAAGCCAGCGCGCCCACAGTGCAGGCGCGCGTCGATGGCAAATTCGACGTGCGCTTTACCGTCCAGGCGACGAAGTTTTACGCCGATGGCAAAGGCAAAGAAACGCAGACCCCTCTGAACGAAACCATCGAGATCGGCGCGTTCAGCGCCGAGCCCGCCAAGAAAGGCTACAGTCGCGATGCAGTGCTGGCTTTGCAGCGCGTGGCTTTGCATTCTGGTAGCCAAGAGGTGCATCTCGTCACCGATAAGTCGCCCGCCTTTGTGGGTGTGGACCCATTTAATGTGCGGATTGACCGCAACTCCAATGACAATCTCGTGCAAGTGGACGCGCCTGGCGTCTCTCCTTAAAGCCTTCATCGTTGCAATGAATTTCCAAATCCGGGGCCTGCAGGCCTGCATCTTCCTGTTCGCTCACGTCGCGGCACTGGTCCTGCTGCCTTCAGCCTATGCCCAAAGTGCCGCGGGCCCGGGTGCGGCGATGGCGCAACGGGTCCGTAGCGTGGAGGGCATCACCGAATACCTGCTGCCCAACGGCCTGCAAGTGCTGCTTGCGCCTGATGCCTCCAAGCCCACGACGACGGTGAATATCACCTATCTAGTAGGCAGTCGCCACGAGAATTACGGCGAGACTGGTATGGCACATTTGCTGGAGCACATGGTCTTTAAAGGCACGCCCAGCCAGGGCAACATCATGACCGCGCTGGGCAAGCGCGGCATGGATTTCAACGGCACCACCTATACCGACCGCACCAATTATTTTGAAACCTTTCCTGCCTCCGAGAGCAATTTGCGCTGGGTTTTGCAGATGGAGGCGGACCGCATGGTCAACAGCTTTATCGCACGCGCCGATTTAGAAAAAGAATTTTCAGTAGTGCGTAATGAAATGGAAGCGGGTGAAAACCGGCCGCAGCAGGTACTGATGCAAAAAATGCTGGCCAGCAGTTTTGACTGGCACAACTACGGCAAAGACACCATCGGTGCGCGCAGCGATGTGGAAAACGTGAAGATAGAGAACTTACAAAGTTTTTATCGCAAGTACTATCAGCCAGACAACGCAGTGTTGGTGATCGCCGGCGCTTTTGATGTGGCGCAGACACTATCCATGGTGGAGCAGGCCTTCGGTCCCTTACCCCGGCCTGCGCGCGTGCTGGAGCCGACTTATACGCGCGATGCCCCGCGCGATGGTGCGCGTGAACTTACCGTGCGCCGCGTGGCGGACAGCTATTGGCTAGCGGCCCTCTACCTGATATCGGCCGGCGCGCATCCGGATACCGCGGCGCTCGTCGCATTGGGCGAAATATTGGCCTCGCCGCCTGCGGGGCGGCTGCACACCGCACTTGTGGAGCGAAAAAAGGCGTCCCAAAGCTATGCGTGGACCCTGGACTTTGCGGAACCGGGCTGCATCATTTTTTGGCTGGAGTTGGACAAAAGTCACTCCATGGCGCAGGCTCGCCAAGCGATGCTGGTGGAACTGGAGGGTGTTGCGCGCAAACCCATCACTGCGGCTGAACTGTCACGCGCCAAGGCGACCCTGCTTAGCGACATCGACAATACGATCAACAATGCGCAAAACTTGGCCATTGCGCTGTCCGAGGCCATTGCAAAAGGCGATTGGCGTCTGTTTTTCCTGCAACGCGACCGCATCGAAGCACTTTCCGTCGCTGATGTGCAGCGTGTGGCGCAGCATTACCTGCAAAGCAGCAACCGCACCTTAGGCCAGTTTGTGCCGACGGCCAAACCCCAGCGTGCCGTGATTCCGTCCACACCGGACTTGGCTGCCATGCTGGCCGATTACCAAGGCAAAGCGGCGGTGACTCAGGGCGAAGCCTTCGTACTGACACCTTCGGCAATTGAAGAGCGCACTGTGCGCAGCTCCTTGACCAGTGGTGCGCGCCTGGTACTGATTCCCAAAAAGACGCGTGGCCAAACGGTTTCGGGTCAGATTATCCTAGCGATGGGAGATGAAAAATCGCTCGCCGGACGTGCCAGCGCACTCGAGATTGCAGCCGGCTTGCTCACACGTGGTGCCGGGCGGCGCAGCCGCAGCGACATCAGCAGCACCTTGGACGCGCTCAAAACAAAGCTCGTGGTCAGCCAGCAAGGCCAAAACCTGGTGTTGCAATTTGATACGGTACGTGCTAGTCTGCCCGCACTGATGCCCTTGTTGCACGATCTATTGCGTGCCCCCGCGTTTTCGGCTGCCGAATTTGAGCAAGCACGCAGCCAGGCCCTCACCTTCGCTAACTCCCAACGCAGCGACCCCGAGGCCTTGGCCTCCAACGCCGTGGCACGCGGTCTCAATAAGGTGGGCCGGCAAGACATCCGCTATGCCCCTAGCTTTGAAGAGCGCATCGCTGACCTCAAGGCTTTGCGCCTACCCCAAGTTAAGTCTGCGTATACGCATTTGGCGGGTGCTGCTTCGGCCCACTTCGCACTAGTCGGAGATTTTGACTCAGCCTGGGCACAAACTGCTGCTACCACCTTGTTTGCGGGCTGGGCTAGTAAGTTGCCCTATACACGTCTGTACAAAGCGGTCTCCGATCCCAAAGCGGCCACGCTACAGATAGAAACACCCGATAAAGCCAACGCTGTGTATATGGGCGCATGGCCCTTAGCAGTGCAAGACAGCATGCCGGACTATGCGGCGCTATTGTTGGCCAATGAAATTTTGGGCGGTGGCTCGCAGTCGCGTTTACAAGAACGCCTGCGCCAGCAAGAGGGCATCAGCTATGGCGCGGGTAGTCAGCTGAGCGCATCGGCCGTCGAACCGTCCGGGCAATTGACTTTATGGGCGATTTTTGCCCCTGAAAACCGCGCCAAGGTCGAGCAAGCCGTGGCTCAGGAATTGGCTCAGCTCGTCGCCAGCGGTATTACCGAGGTCGAGCTACAAGACGCCAAGAAAAGCTTAGACCAGCAACGCCTGACCACCTGGGCCCAGGACGGGGCGCTGGCACAGTTGCAGTTGGACAATGGCCGGGCCGGGCGCGGCATGGCCTTCCATGAAAAGCTGCATGCCCAAATAGCTGCCAGCAGCGCACAAGAAGTGAATGCGGCCATCGCCCGTTGGATTACACCAGCGCAATTGCTGCAGGTGTATGCGGGTGATTTTGCGGGTGCCAAGAACAAGGCCGTCACCAACTCCCGCCCCTGAGCTCTTTCTGGGCAGCCAAAGTTTGCCTGGCGCTCGCAGCCTGTCCGCACGCGCCAAGCCCATCTGCACGCTGCGCGCAAATGCCATCGCTTAAAGCGTTCCGCCCCGCCAATGCCCGCAATAAGCCATCAGCCAGCCCGGCCAGGCCTACTCCAGCCCCTATGATTACCGCTTTCTTCCCCTAAGCCCAGGGGCAACAAGCACAGGAGAGCACCTTTGTATGTCTGACAACGCCTACCAACGCGGCCGCCTGGATTTGCCTTTTGTGGGGCATTGCACCTTCGCCAAATCCCCCGCCTGCGTGGACTGGAACGCGATTGATGCCGATGTCGCCGTGATCGGCGTGCCCAATGACATGGGTACGCAATGGCGGCCCGGTGCGCGCTTTGGTCCGCGCGCCATCCGCGAGGCCTCCACCTTGTTTTCCTTTGGCCATGCTGGCGCTTACGACCACGAAGACGATGTGATGTACCTCACGCGCGACCAGGCGCGCATCGTGGATGTGGGCGACGCAGACATCGTGCACACCGATATGCACAAAAGCCACGCCAATACCGAGTACGCCATCCGCAAAATTTTGGCCTCCGGCGCGATGCCGCTGGTGCTGGGCGGCGACCATTCGGTGCACGCGCCAGTCATCAAAGCCTTTGACGGCATGGGCCCGATTCATATCGTGCATTTCGATGCGCACCTGGACTTTGTCGATGAGCGCCACGGCGTGCGCTACGGCCACGGCAACCCGCTGCGCCGGGCCTCGGAGATGGACCATATCACCGGTATGACGCAGCTGGGCATACGCAATGTGTCTTCCTCCAATCGCGACGATTACGACGCCGCACGCGCTGCCGGTTCGCAGATTTATTCCGTCCGCCAGGTGCGCAAAATGGGCGTGGCCGGTGTGCTGGCCGCGATTCCCGAGGCGCCGCAGTACTACTTCACCATCGACATCGACGGCTTTGATCCGTCTATCGCGCCGGGCACCGGCACACCCAGCCACGGCGGCTTTTTGTACTACGAGGTGCTGGAAATCATCGAAGCCTTGGTCAAGCGCTGCCAAGGCCGTATTGTGGGCATGGACTTGGTGGAAGTGGCTCCGGCCTACGACCCCACCGGCATCACCGCCATCCTGGCCGCGCAGTTATTGCTGAACAGCCTGGGCTTTATTTTTCACCAGCGGCAACTGGCTAAATTAGCCTAATGCACCCTCATGCGGTATCGTGGGCACTGCGGGCCAAGGCCCACCCCACGCCAAAAAAAGCCTTGACGCCGCCCACCATCCCGGCACTAGAATGCTCTGGTCAGGAGAGAGTCGCAAGACCGCCGAAGGCTGAACGCTCAGGCAAAAGGACTGACTAATCATTCTGTTGGAGAGAGGCAGCCCTTAGCGGCTGTCCACCGAAGGGGCAATGCGTCGGCAGGTGTCGGCGTTGAATCTCTCAGGTAAAGCGGACAACAGGGTTCCCGGCTTGCTTTGCGCCTTGTGCATTGCGCACTGCATTTGGCAGGCCGATTGTTTGGAGCCCCGTTTGTCTGAACCCCAATCCGCCACCCCCGCAGCGCCCTTGCTTCGCACCCCGCTTTACGATTTGCACGTGTCCCTCGGCGCGCGCATGGTGCCGTTTGCAGGCTACAGCATGCCGGTGCAGTACCCCGCCGGGGTGCTGGCCGAACACCTGCACACCCGCGCCCAGGCCGGGCTCTTTGATGTCTCGCACATGGGCCAGTTATTACTCTCCGGTCCGCAGGCGGCGCAGGCGTTTGAGCAACTGGTGCCCGTCGATGTCATCGGCCTGGCGCCAGGGCGCCAGCGCTACGGCATGCTGCTCAATGCACAAGGTGGCATCCTGGATGACTTGATGTTTAGCCGTCGCGAAGACGGTATTTTTGTGGTGGTTAATGGCGCTTGCAAGCAGGCCGACATCGCCCATATTCAGGCGCACATCGGCGCGCAATGCACCGTCACCCCTTTACCTGACTACGCCTTGCTGGCCTTGCAAGGCCCGGCCGCAGTGACCGCTTTGCAGCGCCTGGTGCCCGGCGTGCAAGCCATGGTGTTCATGGACGGCGCCAGCTTTAGTTGGCAAGGCCATGCGCTCTACATCACGCGCAGCGGTTACACCGGCGAGGATGGTTTTGAAATCTCGCTGCACCAAGACGGCGCCAGGGCGCTGGCCGAGGCTTTGCTGGCCCAGCCCGAGGTCATGCCCATTGGCCTAGGCGCGCGCAATTCGCTGCGCTTGGAAGCCGGTTTATGCCTTTATGGCAATGACATGGACGCAGCCACCACGCCCCTAGAGGCGCAGCTGATGTGGGCGATTCAAAAAGTGCGCCGCGAGGGTGGCGAGCGCGCGGGCGGATTTATGGGCGCAGAAGCTTTGTTTGCGCAAATGCAACAAGGCGCGAGCCGCGTGCGCGTGGGCTTGCGGGCGCTGGAGCGCATACCGGTGCGCGAGCCCACCGCGCTGGAAGATGCCCACGGCCACAGCGCCGGCGCGGTCTACAGCGGCCTCTTGGGCCCCAGCGCTGATGTGCCGATTGCCATGGCCTATGTGCCACCGGCATGTGCGGCCATCGGCACACCGCTATTTGCGCTTGTGCGTGGCAAGCGCGTGCCCATGCAGGTCTGCGCCATGCCTTTTGTTCCCCACCATTACCGCCGAGCCAGCTAAAGAATGGATGAGCAAAATACGTCATCGCGAGAAGCGCAGCGACGTGGCGATCCCTAATTTCCCCCGTTCCATTTCCACTTGTTAAAAGGATTTTTATGAGCCTCCTCTATACCGCTGACCATGAATGGATTTCTAACGACAACGGCAGCGCCGTAGTCGGCATCACCCACCACGCGCAGGACGCGCTAGGCGATGTGGTGTTTGTCGAATTGCCCGAAGTGGGCAAGACTTTTACGCAGGGCGATGTGACCGGCGTAGTCGAGTCGGTCAAAGCCGCTGCCGATGTGTTTATGCCGGTCTCGGGCGTGATTACCGAAGTGAACGAAGCCTTGCGCGACAACCCCTCACTGGCCAATACCGACCCGCTAGGCGAAGGCTGGTTTTTCAAGGTGCGCCTGAGCGACCCCGGCCAGCTCACCGCGCTGATGGACGAAGCCGCCTACAAAGCCATGACAGCCTAAGAACAGTCTGTATTTGTCCGCCATCGCGACGAACGTAGCGACGCGGCGATCCATAAGCAGTGTTTGATTCACGAGGAAAGTAACTATGACTAGCTATACCGCCACGTCTTGGAGCGCGCTGGAAAACCCGCAAGAATTTATCGCCCGGCATATCGGCCTCTCGCAAGAAGACGAGGCGCACATGCTGTCCACCATCGGTGAAGACTCGCGCGAAAGCCTGATTGCGGGCATCGTGCCGGCCAACATCCGGCGCAGCGCGCCTATGGATTTGCCCCCGGCCATTGGCGAGGCCGCAGCGCTGGCCGAATTGCGCGCCATGGCGGCGCACAACCGGGTGCTCAAAAGCTTTATCGGCCAAGGCTATTACGGCACACACACACCGGGCGTGATTCTGCGCAACATCCTGGAAAACCCCGCCTGGTATACCGCTTACACGCCTTACCAAGCGGAGATCAGCCAGGGCCGCATGGAAGCGTTGGTGAATTTTCAAACCATGGTCTGCGACCTGACGGCTATGCCGATCGCCAACGCCTCTATGCTCGACGAGGCCACCGCTGCCGCCGAAGCCATGACCCTGGCTAAGCGTAGCGTGAAGAACAAAGGCAATACCTTCGTGGTGGGTGGCGACTGCCACCCGCAAACCATTGCCGTCATCCAAACCCGCGCCGCACCTTTGGGTATTGTGGTGACAGTAGCAAATTCACCAGAGGCTTGGTACGCCGCGCTGGCCCAAGACGACTACTTCGCCGCCATCAACCAATACCCCGGCAGCACTGGCTGGCTGGACGACTGGCAAAGTGACGCGGACTTGGTGCATTCCAAAAACGCAGCCTTGATTTTGGCTGCCGATTTGCTGGCGTTGACGCTGCTCAAACCGCCGGGCGAAATGGGCGCCGACATTGTGGTCGGCAACACGCAGCGCTTTGGCATGCCCATGGGCGCCGGTGGCCCGCATGCCGCATTTTTGGCCTGCCGCGACGAATTCAAACGTTCCATGCCAGGCCGCTTGGTGGGCGTGAGTGTGGATGTTCACGGTAAACCGGCCTACCGACTGGCCCTACAAACCCGCGAGCAACATATTCGCCGCGAAAAAGCCACTTCCAATATTTGCACCGCGCAAGTGCTGCCCGCTGTGGTGGCCAGTATGTACGCGGTGTACCACGGCCCTGCGGGCCTCACGCGCATCGCGCAGCGCGTAGCGGCCTACACCGCCACGCTGGCCGCAGGCCTGTCCAGCTTGGGCTGCGCGCCACGGTATGACCGCGCTTTTGATACTTTGACGATAGACACCGGCAGCGCTGCCGCAGCGCAATCCATCGCCACTAAAGCAGTAGCCGCAGGGGCCAATGTGCGCGTGCTGCGCGGTAGCTGCATCGGCATCTCGCTAGACGAGACCAGCACCCGCGAGGACGTGGTCTTGCTTTGGGGTGTGTTCGCAAAAACCGGGCAGGTTTTGCCGCAATGGAATGTGCTGGCGCAAGAACCCGGCTCCATGATTCCCGCAGCGCTGCGCCGCACCAGCAACTTTTTGACGCATCCGGTATTTAACAGCTACCACTCCGAGACCGGCATGCTGCGCTATATCCGCCGCCTGAGCGATAAAGACCTGGCGCTAGACCGCAGCATGATTCCGCTGGGTTCGTGCACCATGAAGCTCAATGCCACCAGCGAGATGATTCCCATCACCTGGCCCGAGTTTGCGCACGTCCACCCCTTTGCACCCGCAGACCAATTGCAGGGCTACGCCATGCTGGACGAACAGTTGCGCGCCTGGTTGTGCCATGCTACTGGCTACGCCGGTATCAGCCTGCAACCCAATGCCGGAAGCCAGGGCGAATACGCGGGCTTGCTGGTCATCCGCGCTTACCAAGCCGCGCATGGGCAAGGGCACCGCAACATTTGCCTGATCCCATCATCCGCGCACGGCACGAACCCGGCCAGCGCCCAAATGGCGGGCTTGGACGTGGTGGTCACCGCCTGCGACAGCCACGGCAATGTGGACATGGACGACTTGCGCAAGCATTGCGAAAAACACAGCGCCAGTTTGGCCTGCGTGATGATTACCTACCCCAGCACCCATGGCGTGTTTGAAACGCAAGTGAAAGACTTGTGCGCCCTAGTGCATAGCCACGGCGGGCGCGTGTATGTCGATGGTGCGAATATGAACGCGCTGGTGGGCGTGGCCGCGCCTGGCGAGTTTGGTGGCGATGTCAGCCACCTCAATTTGCATAAAACCTTTTGCATCCCGCACGGCGGCGGCGGCCCCGGTGTCGGGCCGGTGTGCGTGGTGGAAGATTTGGTGCCTTACTTGCCCGGCCATATCAGCACCGGCGCGCTGGGTACGCATATCGGCAGTATTTCGGCAGCGCCTTTGGGCAATGCAGCGGTGTTGCCGATCAGCTGGATGTACTGCCGCATGATGGGCGAGGGTGGTTTGCGCCACGCCACCGAGGCGGCCATCTTGGCGGCCAACTACATCAGCCACCGCTTGCATGACCATTACCCCACGCTGTATGCCAGTGCCAACGGGCGGGTGGCGCATGAATGCATCTTGGATTTACGCCCGCTCAAAGAAAGCTCGGGTATCAGCGCCGAAGACGTTGCCAAGCGTCTTATAGATTATGGTTTTCATGCGCCCACGCTCAGCTTTCCGGTGGTCGGTACGCTGATGGTCGAACCCACGGAAAGCGAAACCCGCGAGGAGCTAGACCGATTTATCGACGCCATGATCGCCATCCGCAAAGAGATTGCGCAAGTCGAGCAAGGCCGCTGGCCGCGCGACAACAACCCGCTGGTGCGCGCGCCACACACCGCTGCCAGCGTAGTGCACAGCGATTGGGATAGGCCTTACACCCGCGAGCTGGGCGCCTTCCCGCTGCCCGCTTTGCTCTTACAAAAATACTGGCCCGCCGTGGGACGCGTAGACAACGTCTATGGCGACCGCAATCTGTTTTGTAGCTGCGTGCCGGTGGCGGAATATGCGGCTTGAAGACTGCCGCATAGCACCGCGCAATCTGCCATGGGGTGGCGGTGCCTGAGTCCGCCATGGCTTGCGCCCCGGGCTTGCTTTGGCGCTGACGCCTGTCCAAGCGGCCTGGCGCAAACAGCAACGCGCGCAATTGCTGGCGGCACGCAGCGC
Organism: uncultured beta proteobacterium; assembly: GCA_903869595.1. GTDB lineage: Bacteria > Pseudomonadota > Gammaproteobacteria > Burkholderiales > Burkholderiaceae_C > Allorhodoferax. Next base: position 24,692 of record CAIPZV010000053.1, read on the forward strand.
CGCATCGGCGCAGGACCGCGCGGCCTGGAGCGCGGCCATCCACGCCACGCTGATGGAGGCGCTGGATCTGCAAGCCCCTTGCGTGCTGGGCTTGTGCTGGCCTTACCGCCAAGAATTTGATGCACGCCCACTAGCCGCGCATCTGCGCGCGCGCGGTGTGCGCAGCGCATTGCCGGTGGTGCACGGGCCAGGCTTGCCTTTGGCCTTTCACCACTGGTGGCCGGGCGTGGCGATGGACAGGGGCGTGTACGACATTCCGGTGCCGCGCGATACCGAATTGCTGTTGCCCGATGTGCTCTTGGTGCCGCCGGTCGGCATCGACGCGCTGGGTTACCGCCTGGGCTATGGCGGCGGCTACTTTGACCGCACGCTCGCTGCCCTTGCGCGCAAGCCAGTGTGCATTGCCACGGCTTTTGCTGTGTCGCGTATCGATAGCCTAGAGCCGCAAGCGCATGATGTGCGCATGGATTTTGTGGTGACTGAAACCGGCATCGCCCGATGCCTGCCCGATGGCATGCAAGCGCTTAACGCAGGACAAATGCGCAGCGCTGTACATAACTTGTTGGCCGATCGCGCATTGCTGCATCAAAGCAATTAGTGCGGTATAGCCAATTCTTCAGATTGCACGCTTCGGTAGCACGTGTCGTATAGTGACAATGGCGGGTCGCTAAACCGGCAGTCCCGCCAGGAGCACAAACGTACATTGCGCCACAGCAGGCCCTAGGCAGGGTCTTGCGTGTGCGGCGCAGGCGCAGCACTTTTGCATCATTAATGGAGACCCCCATGCTTTCAGACATCGAAATCGCCCAAAAAGCCACTATGAAGCCCATCAGCCAGATCGCCGCAGGTCTGGGCATCCCCGACGAGGCGCTCGACCCCTATGGCCGCTACAAAGCCAAGGTGTCGCTGGAGTATGTGGACAGCCTGAACGACCGCCCGGACGGCAAACTGATTTTGGTCACCGCCATCAGCCCCACCCCGGCGGGCGAGGGCAAGACCACCACCACCGTGGGCTTGGGCGACGCGCTCAACCGCATCGGTAAGAAAACCATTATTTGCCTGCGCGAGCCCAGCCTAGGGCCGGTATTTGGCATGAAGGGCGGCGCGGCCGGCGGCGGCATGGCGCAAGTGGTGCCCATGGAAGACATCAATCTGCATTTCACCGGCGACTTCAACGCCATCGGCCTGGCCAACAATTTGTTGTCGGCGCTGATCGACAACCACATCCACCACGGCAACGCCTTGGGCATCGATGTGCGCCGCATCACCTGGAAGCGCGTGATGGACATGAACGACCGCGCGCTGCGCGATATCACCGTGTCCCTGGGCGGGCCAGGCAACGGCTACCCGCGCCAAGACGGTTTTGACATTGTGGTGGCCTCGGAAGTGATGGCGATCTTTTGCCTGGCGACCAGCATGAAGGACTTGAAAGAGCGCCTGGGCAATATCGTGATCGGCTACACCCGCGATCAAAAGCCGGTCTGCGCGCGCGACCTCAAGGCCCACGGCGCCATGACGGTGCTGCTGCGCGAAGCGCTTAAGCCCAATCTGGTACAAACGCTGGAAAACAACCCGGCCTTTATCCACGGCGGCCCGTTTGCCAATATCGCGCACGGTTGCAACTCGGTGCTGGCGACCAAGATGGCGCTTAAATTAGGCGACTACGTGGTCACCGAAGCCGGTTTTGGCGCCGATCTGGGTGCGGAAAAGTTTGTAGACATCAAGTGTCGCAAGTCCGGCTTGCGCCCCTCCGCCGTTGTGCTGGTCGGCACGATTCGCGCGCTCAAGTACCACGGCGGTTGCGATCTGAAAGAACTCAACACCGAGAACCTGCCAGCGCTGGAGCGTGGTATTGCCAATCTGGACCGCCACGTCAATAACATCCGCAACCACTACGGCCTGCCTTGCGTGGTGTCCATGAACCAGTTCACCGCCGACACGCCCGCCGAGTTTGCGCTGCTCAAAGAAAAGCTGGCTTACTTGGATGTGCCGGTGCTGTCGGCCCGCCATTGGGCCGATGGCGGCGCTGGTGCCGAAGAGGTGGCGCGCGCGGTGGTGGCATTGACCGACAAGCCCAACACCGGCTTTAAGTTTGTCTATGAAGACGACGCGCCTTTGTGGGACAAGATGAAAGCCATCGCCACCAAAATCTATGGCGCCAGCGACATCAGCGCCGACGCCAAAGTGCGTGCTGAAATCAAGCGCCTGCAAGAGGCCGGTTACGGCCACTACCCGGTGTGCGTGGCCAAGACGCAATACTCCTTCTCTACCGACGCGGCACGCCGTGGCGCGCCCACGGACCACACCGTCAATATCCGCGAAGTGCGTCTGGCAGCTGGCGCCGAATTTATCGTGATGGTGTGTGGCGATATCATGACCATGCCGGGCCTGCCCAAGGTTCCCTCAGCGGACCACATTGATATCGACGATTCCGGCAAAGTGGTCGGCTTGTTCTAAATCTCCGCACGCGGGCCATCCCGGCGCGGATGGCCTGTTTGTGAAGGAGTGCTGAACATGTTCAATTTCCCGCGCTTGCGCAGCGTGTCGCAAGCTTTGCTGGCCGGTCTGGCCTTGTGTTTGGCACCCTTGGTGTGGGCGCAAAGCGGCCCGGTCAAAGTGCTGGTCGGCTTCCCGCCAGGCGGCGGCACCGACGCCATTGCACGCATATTGGCCGACAAGCTTAAAGACCAGTTGGGCGTGCCGGTGGTGGTGGAAAACAAAGCCGGTGCCGGTGGCCAGATCGCCGCGCAAGCGCTCAAAGCCGCTGCGCCCGATGGCAACACGGTTTTCCTATCGCACGACCACACCATCTCCATCTTGCCGCTGGTCGTTAAAAACCCCGGCTTTGAACCGGCGCGCGACTTTGTGGCTGTAGCCGGATTCGCCACCTTTGTAAATGCGCTAGCGGTCTCCGGCGGCACGCCGGCCAAGTCGGTCAACGACTACAGCGCCTGGGTGCGCAGCGCCGGTGGCGGCAAGAGCACGGTGGGTGTGCCTGCACCTGCCTCGGTGCCTGAGTTTTTGGTCAAAGTGATTGGCGAAAAATACAAGCTCGATTTGAACAGTGCGCCTTACCGGGGCAGCGCGCCCATGATGGCCGACATGCTGGGCAACCAGATCGCCGCCGGTGTCGCTTCAGTGCCCGATTTCATCGAAAACCACAAAGCGGGCAAAGTGCGTATCGTGGCGGTGCTGGGCGCCAACCGCCAGTCGGTATTGCCCGATGTGCCCACCTTCGCCGAACTGGGGCTGGCCGGTTTTGAAGACGTGCCTTATTACGGCTTTTTCGCCCCGGCCGGAACGCCCAAAGCCGCCATAGACCGCTTCTCGGATGCGCTATCTAAATTGCTTGCGATGCCCGAGGTGCGTGACCCGCTCACCGCCATGGGCCTCACCGTGGGCTTTATGCCCTCCGCCCAACTCGCCAGCCGCGAACAGGCTTACGCGCAGACTTGGGCGCGCATCATCAAGCAAAGCGGGTTTCAGGCGCAGTGAACAATGCGTGCCCCAAGCAGGCCTTCTCTGGGCTAAGCAAGCACATGCATTCCGTGCCCTTGCCATCAGCCCCGCGAGCAGACATGCGCACCGTGCTGCTGAGAGAGGGCGACGCAGCCATGGTGCAATCTTTCTACGACGCCAATCCTGGCTATTTCTTATTGTTGGGCGGAGGGCCTGCTTCCCCTGGCACCGCAATGGATCATCTGCAGGCCTTTCCGTCGCAGGATATTGCTGCTGCGCGCAAACACTTTTTTGGCGTAGTCGGTGCAAGTGGCCAACTGACGGCGGTGGCCGACATCATTGAAAACTACCCCGAACCAGCGGTGTGGCACCTAGGATTTTTTATTGTCGCCACTGACTTGCACGGAACCGGGTTTGCAAAAAGTTGGCTCGATGCGTTAGAAGTCTGGACCCAAAGCCAGGGCGCGCAATATCTGCGCCTGGGTGTGGTTCAGGTCAATCTGCGCGGGCGCCGGTTTTGGGAAAAGGTTGGCTTTGTGCCTGCCAGGGTGCGGCGTGGAGTGGACATGGGTGGACATGTGCATGATGTGCAAACCATGGTCAAGCCATTGGCCCGAGCCGATATGGCCGCTTACTACGCGCTGGCGCCCCGTGACCTTGGGTAGCCTGGCCCGAAGGGCCTAGGGCGAAAAGCGAACAGCGAAGGGCTGCGTTTACTGCCAGCCTCTAACTATGCCAACCGGGCTGGCGGGGCATGCCTCATGGCCTTGCCGGCTGGGCACTAGGCATTAACAGCGCGGCAAAAAACTGCACTGTTTTTTGATCGCAACTCACACCATGCGGCAGATGAACATTCATGGCAAAGCCGTCAAAGGCCATTAAAGCGACAGCCGCCATGCTGGCGGCCTCGCGGTCACTCACAGGCGTGCACGATTGCATCCAGCGCGCTACCCGGTTTTGAAATAAGAGGCGCAGACGCGGGCTGTAGTCTTCCGAGCCGGCGCTGGTGGACACCGCCTGCATCACGTTGTTGGCAAAGCCGTTGCTTGCGCGTGGCAGGTCGCGCCATAGCGCCAACAAAATACGTTCCATGCGCTTATGCGGATCTTTGATGCGCCGGATGGACGATTCAAATTTGTCCAGACAGTCTTGCAGCCAGGGCTCATAGAGCGTGAACAAAATATCGATTTTGGAGCGGAAGTAGCTGTAGACATTGGCCGTGGAAAAACCGGCGCGCCGCGCAATGGCGGGGATGGTGGTATCGCTATAGCCTTGCTCGCTGAACAAAGCAAAAGCCGCCTGCAAAATCGCATGCCGGACTTCTTCTTTTTTTACCTGCGCCATGTCTCTTTCCTTGCTTTGATGCGGCCAAGGCCCGTGGTGCTAGCCCTCTTGCTGGTGCTTGCGGGAGCGCTTGGCGCGCGCCCGAGGGCCGGTGCACAGTTGGCGCGATAGTACTGCGCAGCAAGAAAAATAGCTTGCTGCGCCGCACCAAAAAAATTTTCAAAAACATATGGTATTCGCTATTGACACCTGTGGAACATGTCCATAGACTGGATCGAAGCCACCCGCTGGAGCCGGAATCGAGCCCCAGCTTTTCGTGTCTATCAAAGGAATTCGCATGCAATCTGCCGTCCGCACTCCGCTGGTAAATCCCGGCAAGCTGACTTATTTGTTCCGCAAGCAGTTTGAACTGTGCAAGGTCGGCCCCGGCCAGACCGTGGCCGTGGTCAGCGACCTGGGTACGCGGCCTGAGTACATCCAGGCCGCTTTCGCCGCCGCCGAGGAAATGGGCTTTGACATCTACGAGATGCGTGTCAACATGATCCCCGGCTGGACCAAGGTAGGCGTGCCCACCATCGGCCAATGCAAGGGCACGCTAGAGGCGCTGATGGTCGCCGACATGATTCTGATCTTTCATATTCCCTTGTTCGCCGCGTGGCTGAAAAAAGTGATGAACAACGGCGTGCGCGTGCAAATGGTGATTGATTCGCCGGACGATTTGCTTAATTTGCAGTCGCCACCCGGCCTGAAAGACGCCATCATGTATGCCCATGGGATCTACGAAAAAACCCAGCAGGTGCATGTGACCAGCAAAGCGGGTACCGACTTGCGCTACAGCCGGGGCGAATACCCGGTGATGAGCCAATATGGCTTTGCCGACGAACCGGGCCACTTTGACCATTGGGGCGTGGGCCTGATCCACACCTTCCCCAATGAGGGCAGCGCCAACGGGCGCGTGGTCATCATGCCGGGCGACATCATCATCCTGCCTTACTGCCGCTATGTGCAAGACCCGATTCAACTGGAAATAGAAAATGGCCATGTCACCAAAATCGAGGGCGGTCTTGACGCCATGCTGATGCGCGACTGGTTGGACGAAGGCAAAACCGGACCCGAGGACATGGACCCGTTTGCGGTCTCGCATCTGGGCTGGGGCATGAACCCGCAGTGCCGCTGGGACAATATCGCGCTCAATGGCGATATCCCTGAACACAACCGCGCTGGCGCGCGCAGCTTCCCCGGCAATTTTTTGTTCTCTACCGGCCCCAACAGCCAGGGCGGCGGCAAACGCACCACGCGCGGCCATTACGACGTGCCGATGCGCCATTGCACGATTTCGCTCGACGGCAAAGTGGTGGTCGATGAGGGCCGCTTGGTGGACCCCAAGATGATCGTCCCGCGTGTGCAGCGCTGAGTTCGGCTCTGTAGTTCAAGCACTGAGTTCCACATGTTGATCGAAGGCCAATTTGACATCGCCGCACCGCCGCAGGTGGTGTTGCAGCACCTGTTTGATGTGCGCCTGATGGCCTCCTGCCTGCCTGGCTGCGAAAGCTTGCAGCCGGTGGACGATAAGCGCTACCGCACGGTGATTCAAATCGGGTTGGCCGGTATCAAAGCCCGGTTTGAACTGGAAGTGGAAATCACCCGGCAGGAAGCCAATAGCATTTGGGCTGTCACGCGCGGTGAAGAGGGTGGCCGCGCCAGCATGCTGCAAGCCGAAAGCCAAATCACCTTGCAGCCGCAAGGCACGGGCACCCAGGTGCGTTACCAGTCCGAGGTGTCGGTCACCGGCAGGCTGGGGCGCTTTGCGCTGGGCATGATGCGCAAGCAAGCGCAAAACCTGGGCGAACAGTTTGCCCGTAATTTGCAAAAGGCTTTGCAGTCCTTGACGGACACTAAAGACCTGGTGCAAGACGCACCCGCTACTTCCTAGGAACGCGTATGTTGCAAGGCTTTTTTCTCCCTGAAACCGTAGACCAGGCTACGGCATTGATGGCCCAGGACCCCGAGGCCAAACTCATGGCCGGTGGTGCGACCTTGGTCGCTATGCTCAATGCCCGCGTGATTGAACCGGCAGCACTGATCAGCTTGTCGGCGATCCCCGAAATCCAGGGCATTTCGGTATTGCCCGATGGCCGTATCCGCATCGGCGCTTTTACCCGCCACCGCGAAACGGCGCAGTGCACCTTGCACTTGGGCGCCGCTGCGGTGTTGCGCCATGCTGCATCCCAAATTGCCAATGCCACGGTGCGCAATATGGGCACCATTGGCGGCTCTATCTCGTTTGCCGATCCTGGCTTGGACTATCCGCCTGCCTTGGTTGCTGCCCAGGCCGAGGTGGAGATTGCGGGCAGTGGTTCGCGGCGCGTAGTTGCTGCCCAAGATTTTTTTCAGGACTGGTATCTCACCGCGCTGGAGCCTGGCGAAATGGTTACTGCCGTCATCCTGCCCAAGCCGCAAGCGGGTGCCCATGGCGTTTATATCAAGCATGCGCGCGTCGCTGGCGACTACGCCACCGCTTCGGTGGCGGCCTGCGTGTCGGCCCAGGGGCAGATCCGCGTGGCAATCGGTGCCTGCGGCCCCGTGCCTATTTGCGATGCCGAAGCCGACGCGCTGCTCAGCGAGGACCGCAGCGAGAGCGCGATGGCGCGTGCTGCAGCGCTGTTGCAGGCACGCGCTGATCCGCTGGATGATGTCCGTGGCAGCGCTGACTACCGCCGCGCACTCATACCCCGCTTACTGCTGCGCGCTGTGCGGCAATTGGCACTGCCAGTGGGAGCTTTGCAATGAGCGCGCCGCGTCAAACCATTCAATTGCAAGTTAACGGTGCCGAGACCGAAGTGCGGGTTGGTCTGCACGACAGTTTGCTCACCGTACTGCGCGACCAATTGCAATTGACCGCTGCCAAGCGCGGTTGCAACCAGGGCGTCTGCGGCGCCTGCACCGTGGTGCGCGACGGCTATCCGGTGCGCGCGTGTTTGAGTTTGGCGCACGGCTGCACCCATGCCGATATTGAAACCTTGGAAGGGCTGAACCAAGAGGCCAGCATGCAGGCATTGCAAAAAGCATTCGCTGCCGAGTCTGCGTTTCAGTGCGGCTTTTGCACGCCGGGCATGTTGATCAGTGCACACGCTTTGCTGCTGCACAACCCCAGCCCCGATGCGGACCAGGTGCGCGCGGCCATGTCGGGTAATCTGTGCCGCTGTACCGGCTACGCGCCTATCATGGCGGCTGTGCTGCAAGCGGCTGCGCACTTGCGCGCACAGGAGCTTGCACCATGAATACCGTAAGCAAACAAGCCGATGCACTGCCTGCGGGCGCGGTAGGGCAATCGATCACGCAACTTGAGAGCGACGAAAAACTCACCGGCCAGGCCCAGTACATTGCCGATATGTACCGGCCCGGCATGCTGCACGGCGCGCTATTACAAAGCCCGCACGCGCATGCACTGATCGAGGGCTATGACCTCAGTGCTGCCCAAGCGCTGCCCGGCGTGCGCGCCATCGTCACCGGCATGGACCTGGACCCGGCCCACCGCATGGGCGCCTTCATCAAAGACGAGCCGGCCATGGCCTTGGGCAAGGTGCGTTATTGCGGCGAAATCGTGGCGGCAGTGGCGGCGGATACCGAAGCGATTGCACGCCACGCTGCGCGCTTGATCAAGGTGTTTTACCAGGTGCTACCTGCTGCGCTGGAGCCGGCCCTTGCTTTGCAGGAAGGCGCGCCGCTGGTGCACGAGAACACCGACAGCTACATCAAAGTATTCGATGCCGGTACGCAAGGCAATCTGTGTTCGCGCACCTCCATGCGCGAAGGCGATCTGGAATCGGCCTGGGCGCAATGCGATGTGGTGGTGGAACAGGTGTACCACACGCCCGGGCAGGCGCATGTGTCGCTAGAGCCCTGCGGCGCATTGGCCGAGATCGATGCCGCCGGGCGCATCACGCTGTGGTCGGCCAACCAATCGGTGTTTCGGGTGCAGGCCAATGTGTGCGAGGCGCTGGGCCTGCCCATGACCAAATTGCGCTGCCTCACACCACGGATTGGCGCCGGCTTTGGCAACAAAATGGAAGCGCATGTGCAGCCCGTGGTGGTGTTGCTGGCGATGAAGGCCCGCAAGCCGGTCAAGCTCATCCTCAGCCGAGAAGAAGACTTCGAAACCGTGCGTGCACGCCATCCTGCCACCATCCGCATGAAGACCGGCGCGCGCCGCGACGGTACCCTCATCGCGCGCGAAACCGAACTGCTGCTGGACGGCGGCGCCTACGGCGACGACAGCCCCGGCGTGCTGGGCTACGCCTTGCTGATGAACTGTGGTCCTTACAACATTGCCCATGTGCATGCCCATGGCCGCGTGGCCTATACCCACAAAATGCGCTTTGGCGCGTTTCGTGGTTTTGGCGTGCCGCAGGTAACGTTTGCCTCCGAACAGCAAATCGATGCGATTGCGCGCGAGCTGGGTATGGACGCCTTTGCCATCCGCCGCTTGAACATGAAGCGTGACGGCGACCGCTGGCTGGGCGGGCAATCTATTTTTTCTAATGGCCTGGCGCAGTGCCTGGACGCCGTGGAGCAAGGCAGCGGCTGGAAGCAGCGCCCGGCGCAAGCGGACACGCAAGCAGCCAATTGCGAAACGCGCACCGGCATGGGGCTGGCCATCTCGGCGCATATCAGCGGCTTGCTGGCGACCGGTGCCATTGTGCGCATGCTGGAAGACGGCACTTTGCTGCTCAATACCGGCGCGGTAGACATCGGCCAGGGCAGCAACACCGCGCTGGCCCAAATGTGCGCGCAGGCGCTGCAAGTGCCCATGGACCGGGTGGCGATTGCCAGCCCGGACACCGATGGCTCGCCCTACAACTGGGGCACCACCGCTAGCCGGGTGACCTACATGACTGGGCGCTCGGTCGTTGCCGCTGCCGGGGAAGTGGAAAAGCAAATCAAAAAATACGCTGGCGCGATGATGGAATGCGCGCCCGAAGACATCGAGCTACGCCAGGGCGGCAGCGTGGGCATCAAAGGCGTGGCCGCAGCCAGCCTGAGCTTTGCCCAGGTATCGGGCTATGCACACTGGGCTGCGGGCGGCCCCATCATCGGCAGCAACAGCTGGGTGTTTGACCAAAAAACGGTAGACCCCAAACGCGCAGTCGTCTTGGGCCTGCCATTTGCCAACATCGGTGTGTTTAGTTTTGTGGCGCAGGTGGTCGAGGTCGAGGTGGATACGCTGAGCGGCAAAGTGCGGGTGCCACGCGCTTGGACGGCTGCGGACGTGGGGCGGGCTATCAATCCGGCCATGGTGCGTGGGCAGATTGAAGGCGCGCTGGTGCAGGGCATCGGTTATGCGCTCACCGAAGAACTGGTGTGGGACGGCCCGCGCCTGGCCAACCCCAGCCTCATGGATTACAAAATTCCCACCATGGCGGAGGTGCCGCCATCGCACGACATCTATATCGTCGAAACGCAGGAACCTACCGGTCCCTACGGTGCGAAGAGCGTGGGCGAATTGGGTATCAATGCCGTGGCCGCTGCCGTGGCCAACGGCATCGTAGAAGCCACTGGTGCCCGCCTGACCCAGCTTCCTTTAAGCGCCGAGCGGGTGTACCAGGCGCTCTACCCGCAGGATTTTGCGTGAGCCTCGCAGACCACTACCCGGCCCAAGAGCCCATGTCACCCTTGGGCGCGGCCTACCAGCAAACAATACTTGCGTTAGGCGAGGGTTTGCGCGGCCAGAGTCATGCTTATGGGCCCGGCCCTAATCAGACGCTGGAAGTTTTTCCCAGCGCGTCCGCCAGCGACGCCGTGTTGGTTTTTTTCCATGGCGGCGGTTGGACTAATGGCTACAAAGAATGGATGTACTTCATGGCCCCCGCCTTGCAGGCGGAGGGTATTCATTTTGTGAGTGCCAGCTACCGCCTAGCGCCAGCGCATGTGTTTCCTGCTGGTATGGACGACTGCGCCGATGCGTTGGCCTATGTGCTGCAAGGCCGGCTCGGCTTGCCGATAGCTGGCGGCGCACCGGCGCGTGTGTTTGTGGGCGGGCACTCGGGTGGCGGGCATTACGCGGCATTGCTAGCGGTCACCTCTGCCTGGCGCAGCGCGCGCGGCCTGGCAGCGCAGCCGCTGGCCGGTTGCCTGCCGGTGTCGGGCGTATACCTGCTCGGCGAGGGCAGCGGGCTGGCGCAGCGCCCGCGCTTTCTGGGGCCAGCCGTGGACGCTGCGCAAGATGCGCAGATGGAACGCAGCGCTTCACCTCTGCACCTGATTGAGCCCGCCGCCTGTCCGCCGTTTTTGATGGCCCATGGCGAGCGCGATTTTCCACACCTCATTGCCCAGGCCGCGCAAATGCGCGCTGCCTTGTTGGCCGCGGGTGTGCCTACCGAGTTAGAAATTCTCGAAGCATGTGACCACTTCGAGACCAGCGTCGCCTGTGGCGATGCCACCCGCCCTTGGGTGGCACGTGCAGCGGCATGGATGCGCGGTCTTGGTCGTTCAACTTTTTCCTAAAGCACTGGAGTAATGAGATGAAATTTTCTTTTTCACACCGCCGGGCCTTTGTCGGCGGTATCACGGCCGCATTGCTCGCATTGACGGCGGGTATGGCCTCGGCGCAGGCAGACAAACCTTTGCGCATCGGCTTTTCCATGGCGCGCACTGGCATGTTGGCCAACGCCACGCCTTCGCAAATGAACACCTATGAACTTTGGCGCGAACAGACCAATGCCAAAGGCGGCATGGATGTGGGCGGCGTGCGGCGCAAAGTCGAGTTCGTGGTGTTTGATGACCAGTCCAAGCCCGAACAAGCGGTGCGCATTTACGAAAAACTCATCACCGACGACAAGGTCGATTTATTGCTCGCGCCCTGGGGCACGCCCTTCCACTTGGCGATTGCGCCGGTTCTCGAAAAATTCAAGTTCCCCATGGTCGGCAATACCGCTGCATCGGTGGCACTGCGCCAGGTCAAGCCCGGCTACATCTGGTTCCCTACTTCAGCGATTCCCGACCGTATCGGCGCAGAGCTGACCGCGATGCTGAAAACGCAAAACGTGAAATCGGTGGCGGTGCTGTCCAACGTGCTGCCCTTTACCAAAGAAATTAAAAACTTTCTGGAGCCAGAGCTGAAAAAAGCCGGCATTGAAATCAAGGTATCTACCGAGTACCCGCCAGACATTGCCGACATGACGTCCACGCTCACCCAAATTAAGCAAGCCAATGTGGATGCGGTGCTGGCCCTGGCCTACCCCGGTGACTCGGTGCTCTATGCCAAGCAGGCCAAAGAGTTGGGACTGAACCAGCCCTTCCAGTTCGTCGCGATTGGCCCAAGCGATGCGTTTTTCCCCAAAGCCGTCGGCGCCAGCTCGGCTGAAGGCGTGGTGACGATTGCCCACTGGTCACCGCGCGCCGAGTGGAAAGGTTCGCAAGCCTTTTATGACGCCTACGTGAAGAAGTTTGGCGAAGACCCGGACTACCTCAATTCCGCCCTGGCCTGGATGTCTTTGGAAATTCTGGAGACCACCGTGGCCAAGACCGGCCTGGATAAAGGGAAAATGCGCGACATGATCAGCAGCACCACTTTTGACACCATCAACGGCAAAGTCAAGTTTGAAGGCGTGCAAAACGTAATCACACCGACCGCCTTTGTACAAATCCAAAAGGGCAAGCTACAACTGGTCTGGCCGGCGTCCATGGCCAGTTCGAAGTTCGAAGCCAAAAAAGGCTGGTAATCGCAACATGACAGTGCTCGAAACCCTGCTTTCGGGCCAGTTGTTGTTTGCAGCCCTAGTGACCGGTTCGCTCTATGCCTTGATTGCGCTGGGGTTGAACCTGGTCTATGGCACCATGCGTTTGCTTAATGTGGCGCATGGTGAAGTTGTGATGTTGGGGGCCTATGCCGCTTATTGGGCCTTCACCGCATTGGGCCTTTCGCCCCTGCTGGTAGCGCCCGTAGTGGCCGCCGCCGGGGGCTTGTTGGGCTATGCGCTGTACCGGGGCATTTTCAAAGGCTTGCTGGCTAACAGCAGCGCGGCCCAAGTGCAACGCATGGAGAGTAATTCGCTACTGCTTTTTTTCGGCTTGTCGATTGTTTTGCAAAACGCCGCAGCCCTGGTATTCACACCCAATAACCGCGCCTATAACTACCTGGGCACGGTGTACCACCTGGGCTCGGTGTCCATGACGGGCAACCGCTTAGCTGCACTCTGCGTGGCGGGCACTTGCTGCCTGTTGGTCGCGGTATTTTTAGGCCGCAGTGTGTTTGGCCTGGCCACGCGCGCGGTGATCGAGCGGCGCGAAGCGGCCTTTATTGTGGGCGTCAACGTGGACCGCGTGCAGTGGCTGAGCTTTGTGCTGGGCTTTGCGTCTGCGGCGCTGGCTGGCGTGCTGGTATCCATGCTCGGGCAGTTTTCACCCTTCTCGGGTTTCCCTTACACGATTGCCGGCTTTATCGTCATCATCTTGGGCGGGCTGGGCAATGCCATGGCCGGTTTGTTAGCCGCTTTGCTGCTGGGTGTGATTGAAACCTATGGCGTAGCGCTGACCTCGGCCAATATGCGCTCCATGCTTTTGTATGGCGCTTTTGTGGCGGCCTTGCTGCTATTTCCTAACGGCGTGTTCGCGCGTCGAGCGGCGGCACGCTAGCACCATGCGCGATTTGTTTCCCAACCGCTGGTGGACCGCTTTGTGGCTGTCTTGCCTATTGCTGCTGGCCGTATTGCCATTTGTCGCGAATGATTATGTGGTCGGCATTGGCCTGAGTGTGTTGATGTGGCTGGCCTTGACGCAAAGCTGGTGCTTGCTGTCCAAAATGACGGGCTATGTGTCTCTGGGGCATGTGGTGTTTTATGGCCTGGGCGCGTACCTGGTGGTCATTACCTGGCAACAGATTCCCTTGCCCCTGGCCATCGTCGGCGCCGGCGTGTTGGCCGCACTCTTGGCCGCGCTGGTGGGCCTGCCGGTGTTGCGGGTGCGCGGGCCTTATTTTGTGATTCTTACTTTTGGTTTGGCCGAACTGGTGAAGTACACCATCACCTGGGCCGAATCTGCCAGCGGCATGGCCAGCCGCATTTTGTTTGGCGCGCCGGATTTACAGGTCATCTATTTCTCCATGTTTGCGCTGGCCGTCATTGCGGTGGCCATGCTCACTTGGGTGGGTAGTTCGCGCTATGGCCATGGTTTACGTTCCTTGCGCGAAAACGAAGAAGCCGCCGAAACCCTGGGCGTGCCAGTGGTGCGCTACAAGCTGATTGCTTTTGTGCTGGGTGCCGCCATACCGGGCATGGTCGGTGGCGTCATGGCGCTGCGCTCTACCTACTTTGTCGTCGGGCAGGTGTTTGACCCGATGATCTCCGTCACCGTTATCGCTATGGCGATTTTGGGCGGTGGCGACAACGCACGTGGCCCTTTGCTGGGCGTGCTGTTTTTGTCGCTTTTGTCTGAACTGTTATGGGCTAACGCGCCTTTGCTGTACATGGTGATTTTGGGCCTGGTGCTTATCGTCTTTGTGCTGGTTTTGCCGCAGGGGATCATGGGCTTGCTGGAGGGCAAGAAAACCCCTTCTGACAACACGGCAGCAAAGTCGGGGCACGCGGCGCATGGGCAAGGCGGAGCACCATGAGTGCCTTGTTAAAAATCCAAAGTGTTGGCAAGCGCTTTGGCGGCTTGCAGGCGCTCGAGCAAGTGTCATTCGAGGTGCAAGCGGGGCAGATTGTTGGCGTGATGGGCGCCAATGGTGCGGGCAAAACCACCTTGTTTGCCTTGATTGCCGGTAACACCGCGCCAAGCACCGGGAGTATCCATTTTGGTGGGCGCAGCCTCGCTGGTCTACGTGCTGATCAGATTTGCCGCTTAGGCATTGCGCGTACCTTTCAAATTGTTAAACCCTTTCCCATGCTCACCGTGCTGGAAAACCTGCGCACCGCAGCGCTGTTTGGCAAAGCACAAGCGCCCGATATGGCCAGCGCCGATAAAGCGGCTTGGCAGGTGCTAGAAGAAGTGGGCCTGGCGCCCATGGCCTTGCAGCCCGCACATACGCTGACCCTGTCGGGCCAAAAGCGCCTGGAAATTGCGCGCGCGGTGGCGACCGGCGCGCAACTCGTGCTGCTCGATGAAGTGATGGCCGGCCTAACGCCCACCGAAGTGGCGCAGATGCTGCAAACCTTGCGCGCGCTGCACACCACACGTGGCTTGACGTTGCTGGTGATCGAACATGTGATGCGCGCCCTGATGGAATTGTGTGAGCACATTGTGGTGCTGCACCATGGCAGCCTGATAGCCCAAGGCACGCCCGCGCACATTGCGCAGGACCCGCAAGTACATGCCGCCTATTTCGGAGACAGCCCGTGAGCACGGAGCCCATGTTGCAGGTGGAAGACTTGGCTGGCGGCTATGGCGATACCGCCATACTGCATGGCGTGGATTTGCAGGTGGCCAGCGGCGGCGCCACGGCTTTGCTGGGGGGCAACGGCGCGGGCAAGACCACGCTCATGAAAACGCTGGCCGGCCTCTTGCCCGTGCGCCGTGGGCGTATCCGGTTTTTGGGTGAAGACATCAGCCGCCTGGACTGCGACAAGCGGGTGCTGGCCGGGCTAGTGCTGGTGCCCGAAGGGCGCATGGTTTTCCCCAGCCTAACGGTGCAAGAAAACTTGCGTCTGGGCGCTATCAATCCGCGCGCCCGCGTGCACTGGCACAGCACGCTGGAGCATGTGTATCACGTCTTTCCGCGCTTGCTGGAGCGCCATACGCAGCACGCCGTCACACTATCGGGCGGCGAGCAGCAAATGCTGGCGATTGGCCGGGGCATGATGGCCATGCCGCGCCTGATGCTGCTGGATGAACCGACTTTGGGTTTATCACCCCTGATGGCACAACATATTTTTGGTCTGGTGCACACCATGGTGGAAGGCGGCTTGACGCTGCTGCTGGCCGAGCAAGATGTGCGCAAGGCGCTGCAGGCCTCCAGCCACGCTTATGTGCTGGAAAACGGGCGCGTGGTGATCCAAGGTGGGGCCAGCGAAGTGGCCTCTGACCCGCGCGTGCAGTCGGCCTATTTAGGTTTGTAAATACCGGCGCAGCCAGTGCGCCAGGTATCCATCTGCAAGGACAGCCCATTGTGAATATCCCACCCTATCGCATTCCTGGTAAACCTTCGCTGGCGCTCGATCTGGCTGGTATCGGCCCGCTGGTCTTGTTCATGCACGGCATTGGTGGCAACCGCAGCAACTGGCGCGCGCAGCGCGAGGCCTTTGCCCCCGACTTTGCATTTGCCGCCTGGGACGCGCGCGGCTACGGGGATAGCGACGATTACGAAGGCCCATTAGCGTTTGATGATTTTGTGCATGACGTGCTGCGGGTGCTCGACCACTTTGGCGTCGCCCGCGCGCATGTGGTGGGCTTGTCCATGGGCGGGCGTATTGCGATGCGTACCGCTTTGCTGCACCCAGACCGGGTTGCAACGCTCACGCTGGTGGACACGCACGAAGGCTTTGAAGCCTTCAGCCCCGAGCAGCGCCAGGCCTTTGTCGATAGCCGCCGCGCCCCCTTGCTGGCAGGCAAAGCGCCGCGTGATATTGCCGAGCCGGTGGCCCGCAGCCTGGTCAGCCCCAGCGCCAAGCCCGAACATTTGCAGCAACTGATAGACAGTATTTCTGCGCTGCATAAAGACTCATATATCAAATCCTTAGAGGCGACGGTAGCGCAGGTCACGCTGGGAGATATCTCAGCCATCCGCGCGCCAGTGCATTTTGTCGTAGGGGCGCAAGACACGCTCACGCCCGTAGCCATGCACCACGAAATGGCCGCAAAAATCGGACATGCGCCGGTCAGCATCCTGCCCAGCGCGGGGCACTTAAGCAATATCGAAAATGCATCGGCGTTTAACCGGGCGGCGCTCGATTGGTTGCTGCCGTATGCCGGGCTGGGTGGCACGCCCAGTAACTGGCCAGCCGCTTAAGCGCCGGCAGTTAACGCGGATCTAAAAACCTGTGCCTGTCAACGCATCATCCGCCAGCACCACCGGCTGCCCGTGCGGTGTGGCTTTGGCGGCATGGTCCCAGGCGGCTTGCACGTGTTCCAGTTGCGCCCTACTGGCCGCGCCTTTTTGCACCGTCAGGGCTTCCAGCGCGGCTAGCCAATGTCGGTAGTAGGTCTCGCCGGTATCGGGGTCGCCGGCCACTTGCGCGGCTTTGATTTGCTGGGATAACTCAGCGGCCCATTCGGGCCAGCTAAACAGGCCGCGCGCATGCGCATCGATGGCCAGCGCAAAGGCCTGGGCCTCCCAGGGTTCGCGAAACACCGGGCCCTCGGCGTCGCAGGGCAGGGCGGGCACCAGGGCCAGCATCTCGGTCGGCGCGCTCATGCGGCGACCTCGAGCAAATAAGGTTCCCAGCAATCGACCAGCACTTCCAGCGTCGGGTCGGCATCTTCGCCCCACAACTCGGTGCCGCCAAAGCGCACGCCGTAGCACCACGCGGGTTGCTCGCCTTGGCCGTGGGCATGCGTGTCGGGGAATACAAAAGCGCCGTGCACCGCGACTACTTCGCCCGTCTTGCCACGCGCATAACGTGGCAGGCGCGTGTGCGTGGCTGGGTGCATCACGCGGGTGCGCACCACATCACCCACGGCAAATCGCGCGGGCTGGCTTACTTTGCGGTCATAGGGGCTGCCCGCAGCCAGCGCGGCTTGTGTCTGCGCTGCCGTTGCAGCTTGTTTTTTGGTCGGCACCGGGGGCACCAGCAACTGCGCTTGTTGCACTTCTTGCTTGGTCACCATGCCGCGCGCGTCCAGCATATTGGCCAAGGCGCGGGTCCAGATTTCGTAATAAGACACACCTAGGTACACATGCGGCGGTAGCGACTCGCGGGCGTGGCGGCCCATGTCCAGGTTCCACTCACCTAATGCGGCGCTGGCCAGGGTGATCGCCAGTGCGCGCTTTTCCCATTCGCCATGAAATACCGGCTCATTCGCTTCCGGGCACACCGGCCCGAAACCCATCATGCCGCCCAGGTCTTGCGGGCCGTTCATGCGCTGGCTCCAAGTGCGCCCGTAGCACCTTGTGTGTGCGTTTGCGCGGCTTTGGGCACGCCAGTTCCAATCATGCTGTCGCGCGTTACCAACTCGGCTAATTGGGCCTCGCTCCAGCCCTCGGTGCCCGCCGGGCGCTGGGGCAAAACCAGGTAGCGGATTTCGGCAGTGGAATCCCACACACGCACGGTTTTATCTGTGGGCAGCGTCACACCAAAGTCGGCCAATACCGCGCGCGGCTCTAGTACTGCGCGCGAACGGTAGGGCGCAGACTTGTACCAAACCGGCGGCAGTCCGAGCACTGGCCAGGGGTAGCAAGAACACAGCGTACACACCACCATGTTATGCACGCCCTCGGTGTTTTCCACCACTTGCAAATGCTCGCCTTGGCGGCCCGAGAAAGACAGCTCGGCCACCGCTGCCGTGCCATCGGCGAGCAAGCGCGCTTTGTAATCTGCGTCCACCCACGCGCGTGCCACTACTTGCGCACCGCAGCGCGGCCCGATTTTGGTTTCGTAGGTTTCGACGATCAGGTCTAGCGCATCGGCATTGACATAGCCTTTGGCCAGCAAGACAGTTTCTAGAGCGCGTACGCGGATGGCTGCTTCAGAAAGCTCAGAACCGTGGTCGTGATCGTGATCGTGGTCATGGTCATGGTCATGGTCATGGTCATGGTCATGCGGCGCGGCGGGGTGGGTCATAGCGAACCTTAAGTGGCGTTGGGCTTGTGTGTAGCGCTGGCTTGGGGCATTACCGGGCCCGCAGACTTATGCGCCGTGGCCTTTGATATAGGTCTCTAAGTATTTAATCTGGTGGCCCTGCAGATCGATGATGTTTTTCACAATATCACCGATCGATACCACGCCCACGACTTTCTCGTTTTCCATCACCGGCAAATGGCGGATGTGCTTTTGAATCATGATGCCCATGCAATCTTCCAGCGTATTGTCTGGTCGCACCGTGATCGGGTTAGGCGTCATGATTTTGCGTATCGATGTGGTGCGTGGATCATCATTGGGCAGCAGCACCTTAATGGCGCAATCGCCCTGGGAAACAATCCCGACCAAATGGCCGTCGTCGATCACCAAAATAGACCGAATCCGGCTATCGCGCATCATTTTGAGGGCGTCTAAGGTCGAGCTGCTCGACTGTACTGAAAAAATTGTTTTTGCCTTTTGGTCAATACAGTGTTTGACGGTTGTCATAAGAAAACTTTCAAGATATGGGGAAAAGTACAGCTGTTCATTGTAGAAGTAAGGATTCGGCGTCCCGGTTTCCTACTTGCACAGCCGGTAAGCAAATGATGCCGGTGGCTGGGACACAGGATTGCTGGTCCTGATCCAGTAAAGCGGCACCCATCGCATGCGTGGCCGGTGTCCTTGAAGTCGGCCTGCTCAGTCGGTGCGCGTAAACGCCTGGCGCGCTTCCTGGGTGCGCTGCATCTGGCGGGCAATATTGCCGCAGACCAGTTCGCATAAGTCGTACACCGCCTGATCAGCAATCGAGTAATACACGCTGGTGCCCCGGCTTTCGCGGCGCACCATGCCGTGCTTGGTCAAGAGGCTCAAGTGGCGCGACACATTGGCCGCGGTGGTGCCGCACAGCTGGGCCAGCTCGCCCACATTGCGCTCGCCGTCTCGCAAGATGTTGAGCAACTGCAAGCGGGTGGGCTCGGATAGCGCCTGAAAGTAGGCAGCCACATCGGGCAGGGCTTCGAGGGGCAGGTTTTCCATAGGCTGGCGTCCTGGGCGCGGGGTTTAAAAGTGTTTTCTTGACATGGCGCATGTGCGTAGGACTGATTTTAGTGTATTATTTAGTTAATTACGTAAATAGTTAAATATGAAAACTCAAAGTACACCTCGATGGGGCCAAGCCGTCCGCCGTGCGCGCCACATGCTTCTGGGCCTGGGCGCCGCAACGGTCCTGTCGGCCATGGCCGGTACGCCTGCCGCCACTAGCCCCGCGCCCGCCGCTTTGTCCAGCATTGAAGTGGCTGGCAGCTTTCGCGCCGACACGCAAAGTGTGGATGGCCTGATTGAGCCGGTGCGCCAAGCCACGCTGGCGGCACAGGTGGCGGGTTCTATCGTGCGCATTGCTGTACAGGTGGGAGACCGCGTGCGTGCCGGGCCAGAGTTGCTGCGCATCGACGCGCATGCCGCCGCCCAGGTGGTGCAATCCAACGCTGCGCAGGTAGACGCCGCCCGCGCCAACCTGGCCGTGGCGGCTAAAGAATTCGAGCGCCAGCAGCAACTGGTGCAGCAGCAGTACATCAGCCCGGCGGCGCTGGAGCGCTCGCAAGCGCAATTCCAATCAGCGCAAGCGCAAGTGCAGTCTTTGCAAGCGCAAACCAATGTGGTGCAAACCCAGCAAGGCTTTTACGTCATCAGCGCGCCCTTTGCTGGCATCGTGAGCGAGCTGCCCGTCACCCTGGGCGACATGGCGATGCCGGGCCGCCCCTTGATCACGCTGTATGACCCGTCGCAATTGCGTGTCAGCGCCGCAGTGCCCTATAGCGCCCTGCCTTCCAGCCTAGAAGGCGCGCAACTGGAGTGGCCCGCCAACGGGGAAGGCAAAACTATGGTGCCGGTGCGCGGCATCACCGTGCTGCCGCAAATCGACGCAGCCACCCACAGCGCCATCATCCGCTTTTTGCTGCCTGCTGTCAGCGGGGCGCTGCCCGGTAGCTTTGTGCGCGTTTGGCTTCCTGCCCCGCGCTCGCCAGCCGCCAGCGCAGGACGTGTGTTTGTGCCTATCAGCGCGGTGCTGCGCCGCGCTGAATTGACTGCCGTCTATCTGGTCGATGCCCAGGGCCACCCGACACTGCGCCAAGTGCGCCTGGGTCGCAGCCAAGGCCAGCAGGTGGAAGTGCTCAGCGGCCTGCGCGCTGGCGAACGCGTCGCCACCGACCCGCAAGCCGCCGCACAGGCCAATTGACATGAAGAACCAAGCCCATTTAGGTATCTCTGGCCGCATTGCGGCGCTGTTTCAGCGCGCGCACATCACGCCACTGCTGGCGATGTTGGCTTTGCTGCTGGGCGCGTTTGCAGTGCTGGTCACGCCGCGCGAGGAAGAGCCGCAAATCAACGTCACCATGGCCAATGTGCTGATCCCCTTCCCCGGCGCCAGCGTGGCCGATGTGGAGCAAATGGTCGCCATACCCGCCGAGCAAGTGCTCTCGCAAATGGTGGGCACCGAGCATGTGATGTCGCTCTCGCGTCCTGGCTTGGCCGTGCTAACAGTGCAGTTCAAAGTCGGCGTGCCGCGCACCGAGGCGCTGGTGCGCCTGCATGACACCTTACGCTCCAACACCGACTGGCTGCCCAAAGACCTGGGCGTGCTCGAGCCCATCATCAAGCCCAAAGGCATTGACGATGTGCCTATCGTCACCCTAACGCTGTTTAGCAAGGATACGCAAACCGGCGCCTTTGATCTAGAGCGCGTGGCGCACAGCATGGAAGTCGAACTCAAGCGCGTGCCTGGTACCCGCGAAGTGCAAACCCTAGGTGGTCCGGGGCGCGCCGTGCTGGTCGCGTTAGACCCGGCGCGCATGGCGGGCGCCAACATCACGGTGGCCGACTTACAAAGTGCGTTGCAATCGGCCAACCTGGGCTTGCCAGTGGGCGAACTTTTGGGTGCTAACCAAACCTTGGCTATCGAGGCTGGCCCGTTTTTGGCTGAGGCGCAAGATGTGGCCGACTTGGTGGTCGGCGTCAAGTTGGGCCGCCCGGTGTTTTTGCGCGATGTAGCGCAGGTCAGCGATGGCCCGCTGGCGCCTAGCCGCTATGTTTGGCACGGCCAATCGCAGGCGCAGGGCGGCGGGCAATACCCGGCGGTGACGCTGAGCATCACCAAAAAGCCCGGCGAAAACGCCATCGATGTGGCCGACGCGGTAATGCAGCGCGTGGCCCAATTGCGCAACACCGTGGTGCCCGATAGCGTGCAGGTGGTGCAGACACGCAACTACGGCGAATCGGCCAACGCCAAAGCGCAAAAACTGATTCAAAAATTATTGTTCGCTACTGCCTCGGTGGTGCTCTTGGTGTTTCTGGCGCTGGGCCGTCGGGAAGCGGCTATCGTTGGCGTGGCTGTGGTGTTGACGCTCACCGTCACCCTGTTTGCCTCCTGGGCCTGGGGCTTTACGCTCAACCGCGTGTCGCTCTTTGCGCTGATTTTTTCGATTGGTATCTTGGTCGATGATGCAATCGTCGTGGTGGAAAACATCCACCGCCACCAGCAATTGTTTCCGCACAAAACCCTGGCCCAACTCATCCCTGGTGCGGTGGATGAAGTCGGCGGCCCCACCATCTTGGCCACGCTCACCGTCATTGCCGCGCTGCTGCCCATGGCCTTTGTATCCGGCCTGATGGGCCCGTACATGAGCCCCATCCCCATCAACGCCAGCATGGGCATGTTGCTGTCACTGGCCATTGCCTTTATGGTCACGCCGTGGCTAGCGCGCATCTGGATGAAGCCCTCGCCGCCCGCAGGAGAAGGCGCCCATGCCGATGCGCCGCGCGGTCTCAGCGCACTTTTGGAGCCGGTATTTGAGCGTGTGTTCGCGCCCTTGCTACACGCACAAGCGGGCGCACGCAACCGCAGGCTGCTGGGCCTCGCGGTGGCCGTGCTCATTGCGATTTCGGTAGCTTTGCCAGCCACCGGCCTGGTACTGCTCAAGATGCTGCCCTTTGACAACAAATCTGAATTTCAGGTGGTGGTCGATATGCCCGTGGGCACGCCACTGGAACAAACCGCCGCCGTGCTGCGCGATCTAGGCGCGCACCTGGCCAGCGTGCCTGAGGTGACCGACTACCAGGCCTATGCCGGCATGGCCGCGCCCATCAACTTCAATGGCCTAGTGCGCCAGTACTACCTGCGCGCCGGGGCCGAGTTGGGCGACATCCAAGTTAATCTGGTGGACAAGCACGCCCGCAGTGCGCAAAGCCACGCCATCCCCACGCGCGAACGCCCGGCGCTGCAAGCCATTGGCAAGCGCTACGGCGCCAATGTCAAAGTGGTGGAAGTGCCACCCGGCCCGCCGGTGCTCTCGCCCATCGTGGCTGAAATCTATGGCCCAGAGGCGGCGGGGCGACGCCAAGTGGCGCAGGCTGTGCGCGCGGTGTTTGAGCAAACGTCGGGCATCGTGGATGTGGACGACAGCAGCATTGCCAACGCGCCACGCAAACTCTTGTTGGTCGATAGGCGCAAAGCCGCGCAAGCCGGTGTATCGCAGCAAGCCATCGTCACCACCTTGCGCGCCGGGCTAGCCGGGCAAGCGGCCAGCTACTTGCATGACGCCAGCAAATACCCCGCCCCCGTGGTGCTGCAACTGCCCCCCGAAAGCCAGGGCGATCTGGACGCCTTGCTCAGCCTGCGCGTGCGCGCAGCCAGCGGCGCGCAAGTTCCCATCCGCGAACTCGTCACTATCAGCGACACACTGCGCGAACAACCGGTTTATCACAAAGACTTACTGCCTGTGAATATGGTGGTAGCCGACATGGCCGGAAAGCTGGACAGTCCTTTGTATGGCGTGTTTCAGATGCGCAGCGCCATCGCCGCCATACCCACACCCGGCGGCGGCGCTTTGCAAGAATTTTTCATTCATCAACCATCTGATGCGCAGCGCCGCTACGCCCTGAAATGGGACGGCGAATCGCAAGTTACCTACGAAACCTTTCGCGACATGGGCGCGGCTTATGGCGTGGGGCTGGTGTTGATTTACTTGCTGGTGGTCGCGCAGTTTGGCTCCTATCTGACGCCGCTCATCATCATGGCACCGATTCCACTGACCATCATCGGCGTGATGCCGGGCCACGCCATCATGGGTGCGCAGTACACCGCCACCAGCATGATCGGCATGATCGCGCTGGCGGGCATCATCGTGCGCAATTCGATACTACTGGTGGACTTTATTAACCTACTGGTGCGCCAAGGCATGCCGCTAGAGCAAGCCGTGGTGCGCTCGGCCATCACGCGCGCCCAGCCCATCATGCTGACGGGCCTGGCCGCCATGCTGGGGGCTTTCTTCATTCTGGACGACCCGATCTTTAACGGGCTGGCTATTTCTTTGATATCGGGCATTTTTGTGTCCACCATTCTGACCTTGGTGGTCATCCCCACGCTGTACTACGCCGCCAACTACAAGCACCCCGAGCGGCTGGCGCAAGTGCAAACGACGGTTTAGTTTTTGATTTTTTAAAAGAGGTTTGATATGTACTCATGGCAAATGGTTCGTTTGGTGGCTGGCGTTTTAATCATGGGCTCACTAGCCCTAGGCGTTCCCGGCAGTATGTTTTTTGTGAGTGAATGGTGGCTGGCGCTTACCGCTTTTGTAGGAGCTAATCTGGCCCAAAGCGCGCTCACGCGCTGGTGTCTGATAGAGACCATCATGCGTAAACTCGGCTTTCCTGCTGGCGCTTAACTACGGGGTTCCCTATGCTCTTAGTCTGTCCTCACTGCGGTACAAAAAACCGCGTCGCCCCTGACACACTGCAAAACGTATTGGCCTGCGGCAGTTGCCGCGCTGACCTGCTGCCCGCTGCGCCCATGGCGATAAGTGACACCACCTTCGAGCGCTTTATCGCTGGTACCGAGCTACCGGTGGTGGTGGACTTTTGGGCCGCTTGGTGCGGCCCCTGCAAAGCCATGGCCCCGCAGTTTGAAAGCGTGGCGCGCGCTATGCCGCTGGTGCGATTTGTCAAAGTCGATACCGACGCCACGCCCCTGGCCAGCGCCAAGTACAACATCCGCAGCATTCCCAGTCTGTTGCTGTTTGAAGGCGGTAAAGAAAAAGCCCGCATTACTGGTGCGATGTCGGCGCAAGACCTCAAAGCTTGGCTGCAGGCCCACCTGAGCTCCGGTTACCCACAATGAACCAAGATTACCTTTGAGAAATATTTCATGCGAAAAATCCGAAAAGGTACGTCTGAACCCGTGTACGAAAAGTACGTGCTTAAAGCGCTAGGCATCGTCCGATTGGCAGACGGAAAACCTCATTAGAAGAGCCTATTACGTTTACGCCTGAACCCGCAATGTTCTGCCCTATAGGAAAAAACCATGAGTGAATCCCTTGTAAGTATTAGCCTGCACCAAAAGCAAGATTACCAATTTGAAGTCAGCTTCGGGGACTTAGTGCCGTCCTTGCTGGCTGACGAGCCCGAGCCGATGGGTAGCGGCCTGGGACCATCGCCAGTTCAATTGCTAGCGGCAGCAGTGGGTAACTGCCTGGCCGATTCGCTATTGTTTGCGCTTCGCAAGTTCAAGCAAAAACCTGATCCGCTGCGCTGCGATGTCCACGCACAGGTCGGTCGCAATAGTGAAGGTCGCCTGCGAGTGCTTCAAATCCGTGCGGTGCTGACCCTAGGCGTGCCTGCCGCGTCCCTAGAACATTTGGACCGGGTGCTCGAGCAGTTTGAAAACTTTTGTACCGTGACCCAGAGCGTGGGCCAAGGGATTGCGCTTGTAATAGAGGTTTATGACAGCAATCGGCTTCGCCTAAAACCACGTTAACCAATTTCTTCGAAAGATAAAACCCATGAAAAATGCGCACGACCTAGTGGCCCAGGCTAAAGCCCAAATCCATGAAATTTCTATTGTCCAGGCTGTTGACGCCGTGCGCGATGCAGACCTGCTGATTGACGTACGCGAGGCCGACGAATACGCAGCAGGCCACGTACCAGGCGCTGTACACATGTCGCGCGGCCTACTCGAATTCAAGATGAGTGGCAGCCCCGAGCTCGCCGCTCGGGACTTAAATATCGTTGTGTACTGCAAGACCAGTGGCCGCGCAGCCTTGGCCGCTGTGCAGTTACACGCTATGGGCTACCTCAAGGTGAGCTCCATTGCTGGCGGCTTTGATGCCTGGGTGTCTGCAGGTAAACCAACAGCAAAACCTGCATTGCCGACGTTTGAATAGCGCCCCAAGTTCGCCACCTTTTCGCCCACTATCCAATCGTTATGGGATTTGCCTAGCTGCCCTTTGACAACAAATCCGAGTTTCAGGTGGTGGTCGACATGCCCGTGGGCACGCCGCTGGAGCAAACCGCCGCCGTGCTGCACGCCCTCGGCGAGCACCTGGCACGCGTGCCCGAGGTGACAGACTACCAGGCCTATGCCGGCATCGCCGCGCCCATCAACTTCAACGGCCTGGTGCGCCAGTACTACCTGCGCGCAGGGGGCGAGTTGGGTGACATCCAGGTCAATCTGGTGGACAAGCACGCCCGCAGCGCGCAAAGCCATGCGATTGCCACCCGCGAGCGGCCCGCACTGCAAGCCATAGGCGCGCGCTTTGGCGCCAATGTGAAGGTGGTCGAAGTGCCGCCCGGCCCGCCGGTGCTCTCGCCCATCGTGGTCGAAATTTATGGCCCCGAGGCCCAAGGCCGGCGCCAAGTAGCCCAAGCCGTGCGCGCCGCGTTTGAAAAAACCCCCGGCATCGTAGACGTGGACGACAGCAGCATCGCCCATGCGCCCCGCACGCTCTTGCTGGTGGATAGGCGCAAAGCGGCGCAGCTAGGCGTGTCGCAGCAGGCCATTGTCAGCACCTTGCGCGCCGGCCAGGCCGGGCAAACCGCCAGCTATTTGCATGACGCCAGCAAATACCCCACCCCCGTGGTGCTGCAACTGCCCCCCGAAAGCCAGGGCGACTTGCCCGCGCTACTGAGCCTGCGCGTGCGCGGCGCGGGCGGCGCACCGGTGCCTATTGCCGAACTGGTGCACGCCAGCGACAGCCTGCGCGAGCAGCCGATTTACCACAAAGACCTACTGCCTGTGAACATGGTGGTGGCCGACATGGCCGGCAAACTCGACAGCCCTTTGTACGGCGTCTTCCAGATGCGCAGCGCCATAGCCGGCATGCCCACGCCCGGCGGCGGCACGCTGGACGAGTACTTCACCACCCAGCCCTCGGACGCGCTGCGTCACTACGCCCTCAAGTGGGACGGCGAGTCGCAGGTGACCTACGAGACCTTCCGCGACATGGGCGCTGCCTATGGCGTGGGCCTGGTGCTCATTTACCTGCTGGTGGTGGCACAGTTTGGCTCGTACCTGACGCCACTCATCATCATGGCGCCCATCCCGCTGACCATCATCGGCGTCATGCCGGGGCACGCGCTGCTGGGCGCGCAGTACACCGCCACCAGCATGATCGGCATGATTGCGCTGGCCGGCATCATCGTGCGCAACTCCATATTGCTGGTGGACTTTATCAACCTGCTGGTGCGCCAGGGCCTGAGCCTGAAAGAGGCGGTCGTGCGCTCGGCCACCACCCGCGCCCAGCCGATTGTGCTGACCGGGCTGGCGGCCATGCTGGGGGCCTTCTTTATTCTGGACGACCCTATCTTTAATGGCCTGGCTATCTCACTGATCTTTGGTATTTTTGTGTCCACCATCCTGACGCTGGTGGTCATCCCTACGCTGTACTACGCCGCCAACTACAAGCACCCCGAGCGGCTGGCGCAGGTGGACACCACGGTTTGATTTTTTGTTCGTTCTATTAGAAAGAGGTTGCGTATGTATTCATGGCAAGTGGTTCGTTTGGTCGCTGGTGTTTTCATCATGGGCTCGTTGGCCATGGGCATCCCCGGCAGCATCTTGTTTGTGAGCGGGTGGTGGCTGGCCTTCACCGCCTTTGTCGGCCTGAACCTGGCCCAAAGCGCCGTCACCCGCTGGTGCCTGATGGAAACCATCATGCGCAAGCTGGGGTTTGCGGCGGGGGCTTAAAAGGGGCGCGCGGCATGCAATTGGTATGCCCCCGCTGCGGCCCCCTTGGCCAGCGGCAAATACAACACCCGCCGCATTCCCAGTTTGCTGCCGTTTGAAGACGGCCAGGAACAAGCCCGTATTGCTGGCGCCATGGCGTCGAAAAATTTGCGGGGGTGGGTGAAGGCCCACACGAGACACTAGCCGCCTTATCCAAGCCTTAACGCTTGCACCAGAGCCGCGCGGTTAAGGTGTTGGATGCCCTGTGGAATCAGGGTAAACCCCTCGGCGCGGGGGCCTGTAGGCCGTGGACTTTGCAAACTCGATGCAATCCCAGCTTAGGGCGACCCAAGTACCCAAATTAGAGATTGAACAAGTGCTCGAGATCATGAACGATATGGGCCGCTGCGCAAGCCAACCATTCAAAGCTATCGGGATGTGCGCCCCGCCGCCTTGAAAGTCATCGCGACTTCGCCTGAAATAAATCTACCAACAAAAATATAGTCGATATGTCCCTCTTTGATCCGAGGAATTTGTAATAAATTTGAAAAACATTTCGGTCACTATCGCTCCTTTTAACCAACCGGAGCTATGCATGTCCCTGCAAAACGAATACGATGACAACGAAATCGTCAATCCCTCGAATAACCTTCACATGAACGATATCTTGGCGGCACGCCTGAGCCGTCGCCAAGCGCTCCAAGGAGGAGTCGGAGTGACGGCCACCGCTTTATTGGGCAGTCTCAGCCTCGCTGCCTGTGGTGGATCGAGTTCAGCCACCCCCACACCAACACAGACAGCGGCACTCCTTGCCTTGGGCTTTAGCGCAGTCGCCAAGAATAAAAATGACCTGGTCACCGTGCCGGACGGCTACCAGGTAAGCATATTGCACGCCTTGGGCGACCCGATCCACTATGGTGATGAGTCATGGAAAAACAACGGAACTGAAACCGCAGATTCATACAACCGCCGCATTGGCGATGGCCATGATGGCATGTATTACTTCGGCCTGGCCGAAGACGGCAAGTTTGATGCCAACCGCTCGGATCGTGGCTTGTTGTGCGTCAATCATGAGTATGTGGTTCAACCCTATGGACTACACCCTACTGGCCTGACGGCAGGCGCAGCGCGTGTTGCCAGCGAGGTAGAAAAAGAAATCTATGCACACGGCGTGAGCGTGGTGGAGGTTAAGCGCGGTACCGGCATGGACATGGCCATGGTGCGCGGCTCCAAATACAACCGCCGCATTACCTCGGCCACGGAGATGGTCTTTTCCGGGCCGGCCAAGGGCAATGACTTCCTTAAAACTAAATACTCGACAGATGGCACGAAGACCCGTGGCACCAACAACAACTGCGCCAATGGTTATACACCGTGGGGTACCTACTTGACTTGTGAAGAAAACTGGTTGAACGTGGTGGGTCGGGCGGCTGCTGACGACGCCAAGCGCGACACTAAAGATGTGGTTTCACTTAAGCGTTATGGCTTGCCTGAGGGCCGCAAGAGCCCCTACCTTTGGGACACAGCCGGTACCGAGGATTTGTTTGCCCGCTGGACCTCTTCAGTGGTAGGCGCTACGGCAGCAGAGGACTACCGCAACATTGCAAACAACTTTGGTTGGAACGTTGAAATCGATCCTTTCAACAACACTTCCGTGCCCGTCAAGCGCACGGCTTTAGGCCGTTTTAACCATGAAGGCGCATGGCCGGCGCCCGCCGTTGTCGGACAGCCGATTGTGATTTATCAAGGCGATGACGCGCGCAATGAATACATCTACAAATTTGTTTCTAAAGCACTGTGGAGCGCCAGCGATGTCAATGCAGGCCTGGCCGCTGGTGCCAAGTACTTGGATGAAGGCACCCTGTATGTTGCCAAATTCAATGCCGATGGCACGGGTACTTGGCTGGAATTAACCCATGGTAAGAACGGCCTAGATAGCACTAACGCGACTTACGCTTTTGCCAACCAAGGCGATGTGCTGATTAATGCGCGTTTGGCTGCTGACTTTTTGGGTGCCACCAAAATGGACCGCCCGGAGTGGGGCGCCGTCAACCCCCTCAATGGCGAGGCCTACATGACCTTGACCAACAACAGCAACCGTATCGACCCGGCTGCCACACCGACCGGTGTCCAGCTCAAGCCCGATGCAGCCAATCCCCGTTACTACAGCGACACCTACACGAACACCGATGGCACTACCAAGTCCAACAAGGGCAACCCGCATGGCCACATCATTCGTTGGAAAGAAGATGGCGCAAGTGTTGCGGCGACCAAATTTGCCTGGGATATTTACCTCTTCGCCGCAGAAGATGGCGCGCCTGCCGATGTCAACCTCTCTGGCTTAACTGCGGTTAACGACTTCTCGAGCCCGGATGGCTTGTATTTTGATCAGCGTGGCATGTTGTGGATTCAGACCGATGACGGCGCCTACACCGATGTAACCAACTGCATGATGCTCGCTGCGGTGCCGGGCAAGGTGGGCGATGGCGGCAAGGCCACGGCCGCTGGAGGTACTGCCACCATCAAGGGTGCCAATGCCACGCCCAACTCGGTTCGCCGGTTTTTGGTTGGACCCAAGGATTGCGAAATCACCGGCGTTGCCGTCACACCCGATGGGAAAACCATGTTCTGTAACGTGCAGCACCCCGGTGAAAACGGCAGTCTGGCCGCACCGAGCAGCGCATGGCCAGACAGCCAAACTGTTGCGGGTTCGACCAAGCGACCGCGCTCTGCAACTTTTGTGGTGACGCGCAAAGACGGCGGCGCTATCGGCGTCTGACAAATCGGGTTGGCGAAGCTATTGTTCGCCAACAAAAAAAGCCCGGTCACTTGCGTGACCGGGCTTTTTGATAAGGTCAAACCCAAACCCCGCCGTCTTACTGCGACAAGGCTTAGGCCGACAAAGCGCTTACTTCGTAGAAGCTTCCCAGATAGCGTGCGAGTAAGCCGCTTTGCCCGGGTCTTTCTTGATCACGGGCGAGCTGCCGCTAGACAGCAGCACTTTGACCGTACGCTCGAAAGCGGCGGGCTCCAGGTAGCCCATCTTGGCGGTGCCTGCGTTGGTGATCAGCTTGGCCACGTTTTCCATTTGGCGCTTTTGCACCGCTTCGTTGGCGCTGCCCGAGGTGTCGCCGGCGACGACGATCTTGGCCGCTTCAGCGGGGTTTTTCACCGCGTCGTTCCAGCCTTTGAGGCTGGCCTTCACGAACTTGGCCATGCGGGCCACAAAGGCCGGGTCTTTCAGGTTGGACTCCAGCACATACAGGCCGTCTTCCAGCGAAGCGACGCCTTCTTTTTCATAGAAGAAGGTGACCAGTTCGCTTTCCTTCACGCCCGCATCGACCACTTGCCAGTATTCGTTGTAAATCATGGTGGAGATACAAGCGGCCTGGTTTTGCAAGAGTGGATCGACGTTAAAGCCTTGTTTCAGGATTTTGATGTCCGAGTCGGTTTTGTAGCCCAGCTTGGTCATCCAGTTCAGGAAGGGGTACTCATTGCCGCCGTACCAGACGCCCAGGGTTTTGCCCTTGAGGTCTTTAGGTGTGCTCACACCGCTAGACTTTTTGCAGGTCAGCATCAAGCCCGATTGGTTGAACACTTGGGCCACGTTGACCAGTGGTACACCGGCTTCGCGCGCGGCCAGGGCCGAGGGCATCCAGTCCACCACGATGTCGGCTTGCTTGCCGGCGATCACTTGCGTGGGCGCAATATCGGGGCCGCCCGGCTTGATGGTGACATCCAGGCCTGCGTCTTTGTAATAGCCTTTGGACTGCGCCACGTAATAGCCCGCAAACTGCGCTTGCGGCAGCCACTTGAGCTGAATCGTTACTTTGTCAGCCGCATGGGCCGCGACCGCACCAATGGACAGCAGAGCCGCTGCCAGGGTGGTGCTTAGTTTCAAACGCATCTTCATAGAAAAACTCCTAGGGTTAAGGACACAGGGGGAAAAATAGCTTGCCCGCGAGGGTAAGCCGGGGAACAGGTCTTGTCCACCTGGACAAGAAGACATTTTGACGCAGCGCAGATGGGGTGCAAGGGGGAAGGGAAGCAGGCTTTCATTTTTTGCCTCGCACTGACGGATGCCAAAACGCGGCGCGCTTTTCGATAGACACCAGCAGCGCGTACACCGCCGAGCCGGTGACCGCCGCCACCGCCACCGCCGCCCAGACCAGGCCCATGTTCATGCGCGTAGCCTCGGTGGAGATGCGAAAACCCAGGCCCGAGGTGGGCGAGCCGAAGAATTCGGCCACGATCGCGCCAATCAGTGCCAGCGTCGCATTGACCTTAAGCGCCGAGATCAGAAAAGGCAGCGCCGTGGGCAGGCGCAGCGACCACAAGGTGCGCCAGTAGCTGGCGGCATAGCTGTACATCAGCTCGCGCTCCAGCCGGTCGGCGGCGCGCAGCCCGGCCAGGGTGGACACCAGCATGGGGAAGAAAGTCATCAGCACCACCACCGCCGCTTTGGAAGGCCATTCAAAACCAAACCACATCACGGCAATCGGCGCCACGCCGACCAGCGGAATCGTGCTGGTGAGCGAGGCCAGCGGCAGCAAGCCGCGCTGCAAAAAAGGCATGCGGTCGATGGCGACGCCTACACAAAAGCCCAAGCCCGAGCCCAGCACCCAGCCCAGCGCCACGGCGCGCACCACGGTTTGCACAAAGTCGGTTTGCAGCGTGCCCATGTGTTCGCCAAAAGCGGCGGCGATCAAGCTGGGCGCAGGCAGCAGCACGCGCGGCACGTCTAAAGCAATGGTGAACAGCTGCCAGAAATACAGCAACCAGCCGCCAAACAGCAGCGCCGATGCACTGGCGTAAATGCGCGGCCCATCGATCGCGGCCAGGCGGCGAATGCCACTGACGGCCAGCAAGGCCACCACGATGGTGGCGCCCCAGAAAGCGCCGTCTTTGGGCGTGGCCGGGTCGGCCAGCGAAGACACCAACAAGGCCCATGCGCCGCCGATACCGGCCAGCACCACCAGCGCGCTGACGCGCAGATCGGGCGGGGAGTGTTGTGCGTTCATACCTGCCTGCGCTTTCCAAGCACCAGGGCTTCGAGGGCGCCCATCGCCGCCGTCAGCGCCAGGCCGACAAAGGCCGACATCACCAAGGCCGACCAAATTTGTACGGTTTGCCCGTAGTAACTGCCCGTGAGCAAGCGTGCGCCCAGACCCGCTTGCGCGCCGGTGGGCAGCTCGGCCACCATGGCGCCAACCAGGCCAGCGGCAATGCCCACGCGCAGCGCGGGAAACAAAAATGGCAGCGCGGCGGGCAGGCGCAGCATCCACAAAGCTTGCCAGCGCGTGGCGGCGTAGGTGTGCATCATTTCGGTTTCAATCACCTGCGGCGAGCGCAGGCCTTGCACCATGGCCACCGTGACCGGGAAGAAGCACAAATACATGGCGATCACCGCCTTGGGCGCCACGCCCGAAAAGCCCATGGTGCCCAGAATGACCAACACGATAGGCGCAATCGCCAGTACCGGGATGGACTGCGAGGCCACGATCCAGGGCAGCAGCGCTTTGTCCAAGGTGCGCGAATGCACGATGCACACCGACAGCACCAAGCCCAGCAGCGTGCCCATTACAAAGCCGACCAAAGTACTTTCCCCGGTCACGGCCACATGAAACAATAAATTGCGTGGCGAGGTGACCGGCCAGTCCACCAAGCTGCTGTACAAATCCAGCGCCACCTGGTGCGGCGCGGGCAGTACCGGGCGCTGCACCGTCATGGTGGCCGCCACCAGGTCTTGCCAAGTCCAGGGGCCTTTGGGCTCGAGCACGCGCTCGATGGCGCCGGGCGCGTTCAGATAGACCGTCAGCGCGTACCACAGGGCTAGCGTGAACAGCAGCACCACCGCAATCGGCAGGCCTTGCTCGGAAACGCGTTGTCCCCAGGAGGGCGGCGGCGCGCTAATCGTGGTGGCCATCGGCTAGTGCCTCGCGTACTTGGTGGGCCATGTCCATAAATTCCGGCGAGTCGCGCAGTCCCAAGTGCCGCTCGTCAGGCAAGGTGGAATCGATGACGCGCACGATGCGCCCGGGCCGGGGCGACATGACCACGATGCGGGTGGACAAATACACCGCCTCGGCAATCGAGTGCGTTACAAACACCACAGTGCGCCGCTCGCGTTGCCAGAGTTGTTGCAATTGTTCGTTGAGCCGGTCACGGGTTATTTCGTCTAGCGCGCCAAAGGGCTCGTCCATCATCAAAATGCGCGGCTCAAATGACAGCGCGCGCGCAATCGAGGCCCGCTGCTGCATGCCGCCCGAGAGCTGCCAGGGGTATTTGTTTTCAAAACCCGTGAGGCCCACGCGCTCCAGTTGCTCGCGGGCGATCGCATCACACTGGGCCGCGCTTTTGCCCTGGATTTGCAAGGGCAGCTTCACATTGCCCAGCACCGTGCGCCAAGCAAACAAGGCGGGCGCTTGAAACACATAGCCATAAGCGCGCGCCAGCCGGGCTTCGTGCGGCGATACGCCATTGACCTGCACCGTGCCCGAAGTGATGTGCTCCAGGTCCGCAATCACGCGCAAGAGCGTGGTCTTGCCGCAGCCCGAGGGCCCGATGAGCGAGACAAATTCGCCCGGCGCAATCGTCAGGTCGATATCGGCCAGGGCGTGCACCGGGGCTTGGTGGGGGTTGTAAATCAGGGAGGCCTGGCGCACTGCTACGGCAGGAACCGAAGCAGGGCTGGGCGCGGGGGATGCGGTCATGTAAAAACAGTCTTAATCAAAAACGCGGAATTGAATCATGCCTGAAGGCGGTGCTTGCGGGGCGGCCCGGCAGGTGCAAAGTGCTGGTATTTGCGGGGGCTTGGGCAATCAGTGTGCCACGCCGGTAGACGCGCAAGCGGGTAGCGCGCAGGCGGATGGCTTCTACGGGGTCGCTGGCCTGCAGCAGCACCAGGTCCGCATGGCAACCGGCGGCGATGCCATAGCCTTCCAGGCCCAGCGCGCGCGCCGGGTGGGTGGTGACGGCTTCAAAGCATTGGGCCATGGCGGCCTGGCTGGTCATCTGGCCTACGTGCAAACCCATGTGGGCCACTTCCAGCATGTCGCCGCTGCCCAGCGAATACCAGGGGTCCATGGCGCAGTCCTGCCCGAAGGACACGTTCACGCCAGCGGCTAGCAACTCGGGCACCCGCGTCATACCGCGCCGCTTGGGGTAGCTGTCGTGCCGGCCTTGCAAGGTGATGTTGATCAGCGGGTTGGCCACCACATGCAGTCCGGCTTCGGCGATGAGCGGAATCAGTTTGCTGACGTAGTAGTTGTCCATGCTGTGCATCGAGGTGAGGTGCGAACCGGTGACGCGGCCTTGCAGGCCCAGGCGTTGCGTCTCAAAAGCCAGGGTTTCGATGTGGCGCGAAAGCGGGTCGTCGGACTCGTCGCAATGCATGTCCACGCGCAGGCCGCGCTCGGCGGCCAGTTCGCACAAGAGCTTGACGCTGAGTGCCCCGTCGGCCATGCTGCGCTCAAAGTGTGGAATGCCGCCGACCACGTCCACGCCTTTGTCCAGCGCACGCTTTAAGGTGTCCATGTGCTCCTGCGGGCCGCTCTTGCCGCGCAACACGCCGTCTTGCGGAAAGGCCACCAGCTGCAGGTCGATATACGGCGCGACGCGGCGCTTGACTTCCAGCAGCGCATCGACGGCCAAGAGGCGCGGGTCGCACACATCCACATGCGTGCGGATAGCCAGCAGGCCTTTGCCCACGGCCCAGTCGCAATAGGCCATAGCGCGGCCTACCAGGGCCTCGTGCGTCAAGTGCGGTTTGAGCTCGCCCCACAGCGCAATGCCTTCGAGCAGCGTGCCCGAGGCATTGACGCGCGGCAGGCCGTAGCTCAGGGTCGCGTCCATATGAAAGTGCGCATCGATAAACGGCGGGCTGAGCAACTGGCCTTGCGCATCCACGCTCTCGTGGGCGGGGGCTTGCAGGCCGGGCGACACCTCCACGATACGGCCGTCTTGCACCGCGACCGACATGCCGCTGCGGCCATCGGGCAGGGAGGCGTTGTGGATCAGTAGATCGAGCATTTAGCGTTCACCTTTGCGGTAGGGTTTCATCAAGGCTTGCGGATAGCTCGCCTTGCGTGCCACCAGCACCAGTGCCAGGATGGACAGCACATAGGGCAGCATCAGGTACATCTGGTAGGGTAGCACCGCCGCCCCGGATTGCTGCAGGCGCAGTTGCAGCGCATCAAAAAATGCGAACAGCAAGGCGCCCAACAAAGCTTTGCCCGGACGCCAGGAAGCAAACACCACCAGCGCCACGCAAATCCAACCGCGCCCGTTGACCATATTGAAGAAAAAAGCGTTAAACGCGGACAGCGTGAGAAAGCAACCGGCCACGCCCATGAAGGCCGAGCCCAGCACAATCGCGCCGGTGCGCACGCCCACCACCGACACGCCCTGGCCTTCGGCGGCATGCGGGTTCTCGCCCACCATGCGCACCGCCAAACCCACCGGTGTGCGGTACAAGACATAAGCCACTATCGGCACCGATACCAAGGCCAGCAGGGTCAGGGGTGTTTGCTCTGAAAGTACCGGTAGCACAAGCCAATCCATTTCCTGGAAGGGCGTGATGGTCGGCGGTGTGGACACCTTGGGAAAACTGACGCGGTAACCAAAATAACTCAGCGCCGTGGCCAGCAAGGTAATTCCCAGGCCCGATACATGTTGCGACAGCGCCAGCACCACGGTCAGGAAGGCGTGCAACAAGCCCAGCACCGCGCCAGTGAGCGCCGCCACCAACACACCGCCCCACAGGCCGGCGCCAGCATAGACCGCCAGCCAACCGGTAAAGGCCCCGGCGACCATGATGCCCTCGATACCCAAATTCAAGACCCCCGCACGCTCGCACAGCAGCACGCCCAGCGTGCCCAAAATCAGCGGCGTGGCAATGCGGAGCACCGCCACCCAAAACGCCGGGTTGCTGAGGATGTCTAAAAATTCGCTCATTTCCAGCGCACCCGGTACTGGGTAAGCAAGGTGGCGACTAATACTGAGATCAGGGATGCGGCCACGATCACATCGGCAATGAAAGTGGGTACCCCCACGGCCCGGCTCATGCTGTCTGCGCCTACCAGCATGCCCGCAACAAACACGCTAGCGACCACCACCGCCAGCGGATGCAGCGCCGCCAACATGGCAATGACAATGCCGCTGTAGCCATAGCCCGGCGACATGTCTAGCGTGAGATAGCTGGTGCGCCCGGCGACCTCGATCGCGCCAGCCAGTCCGGCGAGTGCGCCCGATAGCAGCGCCACCGCCACCATGGTGCGCGTGACCGGCACCCCGGAAAACGCGGCGGCGCGCGGGTTGGCGCCCAATGCACGGATATCAAAACCCAGCACTGTGTATTTCATCAAGGCCCACAGCGCTACGGCCAGCGATAGGGCCAACAGCAGCCCGGTATGCACCCGTGTTTGGGGAATGAGTTTGGCCAGTTCCAGTTCCCCCATCAGCGCCACGCTTTGCGGCCAGCCCATGGCGGTCGGGTCCTTCATCGGGCCGTCCAGCATCAGCGATACCAGCAGCAGCACAATAAAGTTCAGGAGCAGCGTGGTCACTACCTCGTCCACACCCAGGCGCGCTTTCATGAGCGCAGGCCCCAACAGCAGCAAAGCGCCCGCCAGCGCGGCGGACAGCATCATCAAAACAAACAAGAGCATGGGCGGCAGTGGCAGGCCGGTGCCATCGTGCATGCCGCCCACCGCCACCGCCGCCAGTGCGCCGACATAGAGTTGGCCCTCGGCACCGATGTTGAACAGTCTGGCCTTGAAGGCCACCGTGGCTGCCAGTCCGGTGAGCATGAGCGGAATGGCGCGGGTGAGTGTTTCGCTCAGTGCGAACACCGAGCCATAAGCGCCTTGCAGCAGCAGCGCGTAGGTCTGGCCCACCGGCGCCCCGGCCCAACGCACCAGCAGCGCGCTGACCAGCAAAGTGAATGCGACGGCGCCAATGGGCGCAAGCACCAAGGCCCACGCCGAACTGTGTTGGCGCTTTTCAAGCCGCATGTGCCATGTCCTCTGCCCCGGCCATAGCCAGACCTATGGATTCACGGCTCCAATCCAGCGCAGGCTTGGCTTGGCCCATGTGGCCGCCGTGCATCACGGCCACGCGGTCGCCCAGCGTGAGCACTTCATCCAGGTCGTCCGAAATGAGCAGCACGGCTGCGCCTGCATCGCGCGCAGCGATCAGTTGCGCTTGCACATAGGCGACCGCGCCAATGTCCAAGCCCCAAGTAGGCTGGTGCGCGACGATGAGCTTGGGCGTGAAGGCGCGCGTATCTTTATCAACCAGGCTGGCGGGGTGCATCAAGGCGCGCCCCAGTACCAGTTTTTGCATATTGCCCCCGGACAGCGAACGTGCGGGTGTACCGGGCCCGCCGCCACGCACGTCAAAGCGCGCGATGACGGCTTTGGCATAGGCTTGCGCCGCGCGGCGCTTGACCCAAAACGCGCGCGAAAAAACCGAGCTGCGCAGGCGCTCAGAGACTGCGTTTTCCCAGACGGGTAAATCGCCAACCAAGCCCACACCGTGGCGGTCTTCAGGAATGCGCGCCACGCCCAAAGCTACCAGTTGGGAAGGCGCTTGTGGTAGCGGCAGACCCATCAATTCAATGCGCCCCCCCGCAATGCGGCGCGTGCCGCACAGCACCTCGGCCAGCGCTGCTTGCCCATTGCCCGATATGCCGGCAATGGCCACGATCTCGCCGCTGTGCAGCGTGAGTGAAACGCCATTGAGCCGATCGCGCGCTGGCGCCGTGCTGACCTGGTGCAGCACGCATACGGCCTGCCCGGTGCGCTGCGACGGTCGGCGTTGCGGTGGGCTGACTTCATGGCCCACCATCCATTGCGCCAACTGCGCTTGGGTAGTGTTGCGGGCATCGGCCTGCGCGACCAGCTTGCCCGCGCGCAGCACCGCCACCCGGTCTGAGACGCGCAGCACTTCGGCCAATTTGTGGCTGATAAAAATAATCGATAGGCCTTGGGCCACCATCTGCCCCAGCACCGCAAACAGCGACTCGCTTTCTTGCGGCGTGAGCACGGCGGTGGGTTCATCCAAAATAAGAATGCGTACGCCCCGGTACAGGGCTTTGAGAATTTCCACCCGCTGGCGCTCCCCCACCGACAGCTTGGCAACCAGGGCGTCAGCGTCCACCGTCAGGCCAAAACGCTGGGCTACTTCGGCCAGCTTGTCGCGCGCTGCTGCACGGCGCGTGTGCACTTGCCACAGCGATTCGGAGCCCATCATCACGTTGTCCAGCACGCTGAGGTTGTCCGCCAGCGTGAAGTGCTGGTGCACCATGCCAATGCCTGCGGCCAGCGCCGCTTTGGGGTCACCCGCGGCAAGAGGTTTGCCAAACACGGTAATGCTGCCAGCATCGGCGGTGTAGTGGCCAAACAATATCGATACCAAGGTGGACTTACCCGCGCCGTTTTCGCCTAAGAGCGCCAAAATCTCGCCCGCTTTAAGGTCAAGCGTGATCGCGTCATTGGCGACCAAATCGCCAAAACGTTTGCTGATGTTGGATAAGGAAAGAACGCGGTCGATCATAAAAAAACACACTCCGGGCTGCGGAGTGTGTCGGGTAGTGCCCTCAAGCGGGTACTTCGCTTACTTGGCGGTCGATTTGGGTTGGTTGTCGTCCACCTTCACGGTGAACTTGCCTTCCGTAATAGCTTTTTCTTTGGCGGCTACTTTGGCCACGATTTCGGCAGGTACTTTTTTCTCAAAAGTTCCCAGCGGCGCCAGGGATGAACCTTTGTATTTCATCATTGAATACTGGCCATAGTCTTCGGCGGTGAACTTGCCATCTTTTGCCAGTTTGATCGCGCGGTCAGCCGACGGCTCAAAATGCCATATGGCGGAGGCCACCACCGTGTCAGGGTATTGCGCTTGGGTGTTGATCACATTGCCAATGGCCAGCTTGCCTTTTTCTTTGGCGGCGTCAGAGACACCAAAGCGCTCGGCGTACATCACATCAGCGCCTTTGTCGATCATGGCAAAAGCAGCTTCTTTGGCCTTGGGTGGATCAAACCAGCTGTTGATAAAGCTCACGCTAAATTCGATCTTGGGATTGACTTCCAGCGCACCGGCCATGAAGGCGTTCATCAAGCGGTTCACTTCCGGGATCGGGAAGCCGCCGACCATGCCGATCTTGTTGCTCTTGGTCATGCCGCCAGCGATCATGCCCGACAGGTAGGCAGGCTCTTGGATGTAGTTGTCAAACACGCTGAAGTTGGGCGCTTGTGGCTTACCCGAAGAACCCATCAGGAATGACACCTTAGGGAAGTCCTTGGCGACCTTGCGGGCGGCAGCTTCCACGGCAAAGGCTTCACCCACGATCAGGTTGTTGCCGGCGGTGGCGTACTCACGCATCACGCGTTCGTAATCTGCGTTGGAGACGTTTTCACTGGCTTTGTATTCGATATCGCCGCGCGCTTCGGCCGCTTTCAGCGCGTTGTGCAGGCGCCCAGCCCATTGCTGCTCAAAAGGCACGGTATAAATACCGGCGACCTTGAGTTTGGCTTGTGCCAATGCAAAGCTTGGCGCTGCAATGAGCACGCTGGCGATCGCAGCCAGGGCCAGGGTGTGACGTCGAGAAGTTTTCAGTGACATAGTTACTCCATAGTTAAACACTAGCAAAACAAGCGCTTTTCCAACGCTACTTACAAGGGCGGTATGCCCGTTGATTTTTATCAATGCGGGTCGATCAGGTACCCGCGCGCTCCAGCATGGCGTGCAACAGCACATTGCAACCGGCGGTGATGTGTTCGGGCTTGGCGTCTTCCACTTCGTTGTGGCTGATGCCGTCTTTGCAGGGAATAAAAATCATGCCGCTGGAGGCCAGCTTGGCCATATAGACCGCGTCATGGCCGGCGCCGGAGACCACGGGCATATTGGAGTAGCCCAGTTTTTTGGCGGCGCGCGCTACGGCGTCGATGCAGTCGGCATGAAAGCCGATGGCCGAGTAGCTGGAGACCATTTCGATCTTCACATCCAAGCCGGTTTCGGTGGCTTTGCGCGCGGCAAAGGCTTTGACTTCTTCGACCATTTGGTCTACCAGGGCGTCGGTACTGTTGCGCAAGTCGATGCTGAATTTGACCCGGCCCGGAATCACGTTGCGGCTGTTGGGAAACACTTGCACCATGCCCACGGTGCCGCGTCCGTGCGGCGCGTGGCGTAGGGCCGAAGCCACTACTTCTTGCATGATGTGTGTGGCCACTTGCATCGCATCGCGGCGCAGCGCCATGGGCGTGGGGCCAGCATGCGCTTCCATGCCGGTCACGGTGCAGTCAAACCAGCGAATACCCAGCACGCCTTGCACCACGCCGATGGTGACATCGTTGTCTTCGAGCACCGGGCCTTGTTCGATATGGGTTTCAAAGTAAGCGCCAATCGGGTGGTCGCCCGGCTCCTGGTCGCCGATGTAGCCGATGCGCGTCAGCTCTTCTTTGACCGACACGCCCGTGGTGTCGGTGGCGGCGTAGGCATGCTCTAAGGTGAAAGCTTTGGCGAACACGCCCGAGCCCATCATCACCGGCACAAAGCGCGAGCCTTCTTCATTGGTCCAGAAAGCCACTTCGATGGGCGCTTCGGTTTCGATGCCCAGGTCGTTCAGCGTACGCACCACTTCCAGCCCGGCCAGCACACCGTAGTTACCATCGAACTTGCCGCCGGTGGGCTGGGTGTCGATATGGCTGCCGGTCATGATGGGTGGCAAGCTGTTGTTGCGGCCGGGACGGCGCATAAAACCGTTGCCGATTTTGTCGATGGTCACGCTCATGCCTGCTTCGCGCGCCCAGCGGGTCACGAGGTCGCGGCCTTGTTTGTCCAGGTCGGTCAGGGTCAGGCGGCAGACACCGCCTTTAGGGGTTGCGCCGATTTGGGCCAGCTCCATGAGGGAGGCCCAGAGGCGGTCGCCGTTAATGCGGACTTGGGAAATGTCGATGGTGGTGTTGCTCATTTTTTGCTCCTTGTGAAGTATTTAATGCAGGTTTTGGCCTGCTGGCCAAGGGTTTGAATACCGGTTTCGGCCTGTTGGCCGAGTTACTTTCTTTTGCTTCGCCAAAAGAAAGTAACCAAAGAAAAGGCGAGCCAAAGGCCGTGCCCCTGCGGGGTGCCTTGCGCTACTCGCGTCGCCCGGGGTCGGGCGCAAACTCGCTACGCTCAAACAAGCGCCCGCCCTGATCCGGTCGCCGCTGCGTTGCTCAGCACGGCCAATGGCAGCGGGGGACCGCG
>CAIPZV010000054.1 GCA_903869595.1 uncultured beta proteobacterium
CGACCCCGGGCGACGCGAGTAGCGCAAGGCACCCCGCAGGGGCACGGCCTTTGGCTCGCCTTTTCTTTGGTTACTTTCTTTTGGCGAAGCAAAAGAAAGTAACTCGGCCTACAGGCCGAAACCTGTCTTCAAAAACCATTTGAACAAAAACTGAAATGCTAAAAATTACCTGCCCCTGGTGCGGCCCCCGCGCCGAAAGTGAATTTAGCTGCGGCGGCGAAGCGCATATTGCGCGGCCGCTCGATACCGATGCGCTAAGCGATG
Organism: uncultured beta proteobacterium; assembly: GCA_903869595.1. Classification (GTDB taxonomy): domain Bacteria; phylum Pseudomonadota; class Gammaproteobacteria; order Burkholderiales; family Burkholderiaceae_C; genus Allorhodoferax. Next base: position 265 of record CAIPZV010000054.1, read on the forward strand.
AACAGTGGGGCGACTATTTGTTCATGCGCAAAAACCCCAAAGGGCTGCACCGCGAACAATGGTTGCACTCCGCTGGTTGCCGCCGCTGGTTCAATGCCGAACGCAATACCGTGAGCTACCAGTTCAGCAAGTTTTACAAACCCGGCGAGAACCCGGACGCCGCCCCCAACGCAGGAGCAGCAGCATGAGCGGGCAACGCATCACCGGCCACGGCAGCCGCATCGACCGCAGCGCCCCGGTGCGCTTTACTTTCAATGGCCGCAGCTTTAGCGGCTTTGCTGGTGACACCTTGGCTTCGGCGCTACTGGCAGCAGGCGAGAGTTTGTTTTCGCGGTCTTGGAAATACCACCGTCCGCGCGGCATCGTTACTTCCGGTATTGAAGAGCCGTCTGCATTGGTGCAAATGGAGCGCGGCGCGCACACCATCCCTAACGCCAAGATGCCCGAGGTGGAGTTGTATGAAGGTCTGTATGCCGAAAGCGTGAACGGCTGGCCGAGTTTGCTCTCGCGCCTGCTCAGCCCCAACCGCTGGGGTACGCCGCTGTTTCCCGCCGGTTTTTATTACAAAACCTTTATGTGGCCGGCCAAGGCCTGGATGTTTTACGAGCGCTTTATCCGCAAGGCCGGTGGCCTGGGTGCTGCACCCGAAGTGGAAGATACGGCGCGCTACGTACATCAAAACGCCCATTGCGATGTGTTTGTCGCTGGCGGCGGTATCGCCGGTCTGGCAGCCGCGCTGGCCGCAGGGCGCAGCGGCGCGCGTGTGATCGTGGCGGAACTGCAATCCGCGCTCGGTGGCGCGGCGCACCGCTGCACCGGCACCATCGACGGCCAATCGACCAGCGACTGGGTGCGCGCTGCGGTGGCAGAGTTGCAAGCCATGCCCGATGTGCGCATCATCCGCCGCGGCGTGGTGTTTGGTTACCACGACTACAACTTCCTCACCGTGCGCGAAGCGCTGAGCGACCACCTGCCTTTGGCCCAGCGCCAAGGCTTTCGCGAGCGCTTGTGGCGCGTGCGCGCTAAGCAAGTGGTGCTGGCCACCGGCGCGCATGAGCGGCCTATGGTGTTTGGCAATAACGATTTGCCCGGTGTGATGCTGTCCTCGGCGCTGGCCGATTACGCCACCTTGTATGGCGTGCTGGCCGGCAAAAACATCGTGCTGCTCACCAATAACGACAGCGCCTATGCCGACGCCATGGTGCTGCGCCAAGCCGGGGCGCAGGTGAGCGTGGTCGATACCCGCGCAGGCAGCGCGCCTGCTGGTGGCCTGGCCGAACAAGCGCAAAACGCGGGCGTGACCGTGCTGCGCAACCATGTGCCGGTGCAGGCCCACGGCAGCGTGCGCGTTAGCAGTATTGAACTGGCCGCGATGCATGGCGACAAGGCCAGCGGCGCGCGGCGCGTGCTGGCCTGCGACACCCTGGGTATGGCAGGTGGCTGGAACCCAGCTATCCATTTGTATTCGCACTCCGGCGGCAAAGCCGTGTGGAACGATGCCTTGTGCTGCTTCACGCCCGGTGCGGCCATCGCCGACCAGCAAATTGTGGGCGCAGGCGCTGCGCAGTTTGGTTTGGCGCAGGCGCTGCAAGCGGCTAGCCAAGCCGGTGCCCACGCTGCGCAAAGCGCAGGTTTTGCAGCACAGGCCAGCAACCACCAAGTAAGCGAAGCAGCGGCCGAGGCGATAGCACCTTTTTGGATTGCCGAGACCGGCGAGCCAGTTTCACGCCGCAGCAAAGCCTTCATCGACTACCAAAACGACGTTGGCGCAGCGGACATTGAATTGGCGGTGCGCGAAGGCTTTGAGTCGATTGAGCACATCAAGCGCTACACCGCCATGGGCTTTGGCACCGACCAAGGTAAGTTAGGCAATATCAATGGCATGGCGCTGGCCGCGCGCGCATTGGGCAAACCCATCGGACAAGTCGGTACCACCACTTTCCGGCCCAATTACATCCCCATCACTTTCGGCACCTTGGCCGGTGTGGACCGGGACGATTTGTTCGACCCGGCGCGCCACACCAGCCCGCACCCGTTGCATATCGCCGCCGGCGCTTTGTTTGAAGACGTAGGCCAGTGGAAGCGGCCCTGGTACTTCCCCAAGGGCAAGGAAGACATGCACCAAGCGGTACACCGCGAAGTGCTGGCGGTGCGCGAAGGCGTGGGCATCATGGACGCATCCACGCTGGGCAAGATCGACATCCAAGGCCCAGACGCCGCCAAGCTGCTCAACTGGATGTACACCAACCCCTGGCTCAAGCTGGAAGTGGGCAAAGCGCGCTACGGCCTGATGCTGGACGAAAACGGCATGGTCTACGACGACGGCGTGACCGTGCGCCTGGCGGAAAACCATTTTGTAATGACCACCACCACCGGCGGCGCAGCGCGCGTGCTGGGCTGGATGGAGCGCTGGGTGCAAACCGAGTGGCCCGATATGCAGGTCTATATGACCAGCGTCACCGACCACTGGAGCACCTTCGGACTGGTCGGCCCCAAGGCGCGTGCGGTACTAGAAAAAGTCTGCAAGGACGTGGACTTGTCGCTGGACGCCTTCCCATTTATGAGCTACCGCGAAGGCACGGTAGCGGGCGTGGCGGCGCGCATTATGCGCATCAGCTTTTCGGGTGAATTGTCGTTTGAGGTGAACGTGCCTTCGCACTACGGCGCCTCGGTCTGGGCCGCGCTGATGGCCGCAGGTGCGGAGTTCAACATCACGCCCTACGGCACCGAAACCATGCACGTGCTGCGCGGCGAAAAAGGCTACATCATTGTGGGCCAGGACACCGATGGTTCGGTGACGCCGCACGACCTGGGCATGGGCGGCATGGTCTCCAAAACCAAAGACTTTTTGGGCCGCCGTTCGCTCTCGCGCAGCCACACAGCGGGCCCCAACCGCAAAGAACTGGTGGGCTTGCTTACCGAAGACCCGGCCACCGTGTTGCCCGAAGGCGCGCAAATCACCGAAGTGGGTGCAAGCGCAGTAACGCCAGTGCCTATGCTGGGCCATGTGACTTCCAGCTACTACAGCCCTGCACTGAAACGCTCGATTGCCATGGCCTTGGTGCGCAATGGCCACCAGCGCCATGGCCAGCAAGTGCAACTCCCCCTGGCCGATGGCCGCACCGTACGCGCCACCGTAGGCAGTACCGTGTTTTACGATCCAGAAGGAAAACGCCACCATGTCTGATGCTGTTTTGCAAAGCCCTTTAGCGCCCTTGTTAGGCGCGGGCGATACTTCTTTGATGGTCGATGGCCAAGCCGTCACGCTGGGCGAAGCGCCCTTGATGGACATGCTCAATCTGCGCGGCAATCCGGCAGATGCCACGTTTGGTAGCGCGGTGCACGCTGTCACTGGTTTGGCACTGCCCTTGGTAGCCAATACCGCGAGTTTGGACACAGATCGCCAACTACTCTGGCTTGGGCCGGATGAATGGTTATTGCAATGCCCTATCGGCCAAGGCGCGGCGCTGGAAGTCGCGCTACGCCAAGCACTAGCGGAGCAGCATTTTGCGGTTGTGAGCGTGGGCCATGGCAATACCGTTTTGCGCGTGCAAGGGCCGGGCGCTGCGGATTTGCTCGCGCGCGGCTGCCCGCTTGATTTTCATGCCAGTGTGTTTGCCGCCGGACAAGTAGCGCAAAGCCATATCTCGCGCGCTAACGCCACCATCGTGTGCAAGCAAGCTGGCGGCCATTACGAAGTGATAGTGCGCCGCAGTTTTGCCGACTACCTGTTTCGCTGGCTCTGCGCAGCCGCTGGCGCATGAATTTTGCGCTAGGAATAGATACCGGCGGCACATTTACCGACGCGGTGCTGCTTAACGCGGCGCGCGAGGTGGTGGCTGCATCCAAAAGCCTAACGACCCGCTTCGACTTGGCGCAAGGCATTGCCGCGTCTTTGGACGGTTTGCCGCAAGACTTGCTGGCGCGGGTGGACTTGGTTTCACTGTCGACCACGCTGACCACCAATTCGGTGGTCGAAGGCAAGGGCGCGCCAGTCTGTGCGCTGCTGGTGGGCTATGACGCGCAGCAGATCAAAACCAGCGGTCTGGCAGATTTGTTAGGCGTCGATGCAATAGAAAGCCTGGCCGGCGGCCACGATGCCGCAGGCTTGCCCTTGTGTGCGCTGGACGAAGCCGCCTGCCGCGCCGCGATCGCCAAACATGCGGGACGCGTATCGGCGTTTGCGATTTCGGCCACTTTTGCAGTGCGCAACCCGGCGCATGAAAACCAACTGCGCGCCTGGGTGCAAGCACACTGCGACACGCCGGTCACCTGCGGCCATGAGCTGGCCTCCAGCTTGGGCGCGCCGCGCCGGGCGCTGACGGCTGCCCTCAATGCGCGCATGATTTCGCATGTCAAAACCTTGATCGACTCGGTGCAGCGTACCCTGGCTGCGCGCCAGATCGACGCACCGCTGATGTTGGTCAAAGGCGATGGTTCGCTGATCAACGTCCACAGCGCTTTGCAACGGCCGGTAAGCACCGTCTTGTCCGGCCCGGCGGCCAGTGTGCTGGGGGCTTGCGCTTTGAGCGGGTTGGACAATGCCATCGTCGCCGATATGGGCGGCACGACTACCGATATTGCCGTGGTGCGCGGCGGCCTACCAGCCCTGAGTTTTGACGGTGCCATGGTGGGCAACTGGCGGCCCATGATCGAGGCCGTCAAGGTCTATGCCATCGGCCTGGGTGGCGATAGCGAAGTGCGCTTGCTAGGCGGCGAAGGCTTGACCATAGGCCCGCGCCGCGTGCTGCCCTTGAGCCTGTTGGTACACCAGCACCCAAAGTTTTTGGCCGTGTTGCAACGCCAGCAAAGCGAAAGCCCGCACGCCAGCCAGATGCGTTTTGCGCAGGCCTTGTCCGCCGACAGCGCGCACCTGAGCCGCCTGAACGATTCCGAGCTACGCGCCTGGGAGCGCCTGTGCCAAGGCCCGGTGGACCTGGAAGCGGCCAATATGGATGACCGCGACCTGGCCCGCGCGATTGCGCGGCTGGAGCGCAAGGGCCTAGCGATCTACACCGGCTTCACACCCAGCGATGCCGCCCATGTGTTGGGCATGTCCACCCACTGGAGCCAGGAAGCCGCGCTGTGCGCAGCGCGTATTTGGGCGCGGCAAATGCGCCACTTGTACGGCCTGGGCAAATGGCCGCTGGGCGATGCCCACGCGCCCGCGCGCGATGTGGTGGCCAAGGTGACGGAAACCATTTGCAACAAGCTGATCGAAGCCGGCCTGAACGACGCCGGGCAAATGAACGAAAACAGCGCGGGCAAAGTAGCCGCGCTGCTGACCACCATGGCTTTGGCGCGCCATGGCGCTTCTGCTTCTGCCTCGAGTACGGGTGCGGCAGGTGCAGTCAACGCGCCGCTACCGGCAGCGGGCCTGGGTCAGCACTTGCCAAACCCCAAGCCCGTCATTGCGAGCGAAGCGAAGCAATCCACCGCAACTATGGAAGCAAGTGCTTCTGAATTGCCAGCCCACAAGCTTGAGGCAAGCGAAGGCGGTGGCAATCCAAGCGAAAGCGCCACCCCGACCAATTTGAATGACATCCCCTGGCAAACCCTTGCAGTACCGCAGCGCAGCGCCGACCAACAGGCGCACCCCATTTTCGCCCTGCAATTTGCACCTGACATGCCCTTGGTGGGCGTAGGCGCACCAGCGGCCAGCTATTACCCGGCCGTAGCGCTTGGCCTGGGCGTGCGCCTGGTAGTGCCGCTGCATGCCGAGGTGGCCAATGCGGTGGGCGCCGTGCTGGGCCAGGTGGCGCAGCGCGTGCACATTACGGTCACCCAGCCGGTGCGCGGCACCTTCAAGGTGTTCACACCCGACGGGCCGCAGGATTTCCGAGGGCTGGACGCGGCGATAGCGCAAGCGCGCGCCCTAGCCGCGAATGAAGCCCATGCCCGCGCGCTGGCTGCTGGCGCGATGGAGCCGCAAGTGGTGTTCAGCCAGGAGGACAACCAGGTGAATAACGATATCGACGGAAATGTGTTTTTCGAAGCCACCGTTACCGCCACCGCCTGGGGCCGCCCGCTGCGCAAAGTGGTGCCAACCTGATCGCAGCGCTTCAAGCCTAGGCGCGCACCCGACTGATGCCTTTACGTTCCGCCCTCAGCGCCGCTTTGCAAGTACACGGATTGCATTTGCGCGGCGGCTTTTGCCCGCGCGCCGATGAAGCCATCGCCCTGCCCGATGGCCGCCCCGCCGCCGCCCTGTGGCTGGCGGGCAATGTGGGCGGCTCGATGTGGGACGCCTTTCAAGCCTCCCCTTTTGCCAATGACGGCCTGCCCCATCCCCTAGACCGCTGGAGCCGCCACCTAGGCGACGCGCTGGCGCAGCAATTTGGCGGCGCGGCGCTCTACCCTTTTGACGGCCCGCCCGCCCAGTCGCATTACCACCCGTTTCAGCAATGGGCCAGCCGCTGCGAGCCCCTGTTCCCCAGCCCCTTGATGCTACGCATCCATCCGCAGCACGGCCTGTGGCACGCCTACCGATTTGCGTTGGCCTTTCATTTTGTGGACGCGGATGACCGTGCCGCATTGATGCCCAGTATGGACGCAGCCGTAACAGAAGAAAGCCCATGCCTTACCTGCGTCGACCAACCCTGCCTGCAAGCCTGCCCGGTACAGGCCTATGACGGCCAGCAATTTGCCGCCGAGCGCTGCCGTGCGCATGTGCGCCAAGATGCTAATCAAGAATGCATGAGCGGCGGCTGCCTAGCGCGCAATGCCTGCCCTGTGGCGCCGCAGCTGCGGTATGCGCCTGCGCAAGCGCGTTTTCATATGCGGGCTTTTTTGCCACCTTAGAGGGCTAGGGTTCGCTACGCAACATGGGGACGAATCTTGGTACGCCGGCTTTGCAGCATGCCAATGTTTTGCTCACCGGTCACGGTGCTGGCGTAATGGGTGTTGATCACCTCTACGGTGGTGCGCGCGCTGCGCGCCAAAGTGATCAAGCCGATCTTGACTCTTAGCCCACAGGTTTTGCTGCATCGCCACGCTGACTATCCATTCCTCCGGCTGGCTTGAAGACAGCTTGAGAGTTCGAATGACCCAAGCTCCCGCTACAGTGACATGGCGGGGGGTTTTTGTTTGCTTGCCTTGATAGCGCTTCCCTGGGACTCTGGCTGATGTGCAGGCATCTGCCCCCAGCTGACTTAGGCCTTCTAAGGTAGATCGGCATAGGGGGCCACCATTTAAGGTGGCACCCCTGCCACACCACCGAGCATGCGGGTCCGCACCCGGCGGTTCGAGAGTTTGAGGTCACGACAGCCTTGGAACTCCCAACCCATCAAAGTACGCAATGGTCAGCACCGTTTTGAGCAACCGGTCACTGTTGCGCCACCAGCGTCGACTTCTCGCCGCCACTTGCCTGGCCACGTTCTCCCTCGCTCCCAATGCCTTCAGTTCCCTATAGATCGCCTTGGGCCGCTTCCAGTGCTTGAGCTGGATGGCTCTGAGCCGATGACGCAGCCACTCGTCCAGCTCGCGCCAGACCCTGGGCGTTTGTGCCATCCCGAAGTAGGCCTTCCAGCCCAGCAGGTAGGGCCTCACTCGCCCTGCTTGGCAGCGCCTTCTATGCGGTTCTTGTCCATCGGCTCGCGATTTACGCTCCACGCTTCCTTCCCACGCTCGGTCACCCTCACGCAGTTGCGCTTCACTTTGCTCACTGTGACCAGCTCGCAGCGGGACTTGCACCCGCAGGTGTGCGCCCATGCTGGGCGCACCATTAAAAAACCCCCGCCATGTCGCCACAGCGGGGGTTTGGTCATTCAAACTCTATAGCTCGCGCTAGGCAAGCGGAAAGATTAGAAGGTCTTCATCAGCCGAATACGGTACTCGGTGTCGTACCAGCCAGCAGCTTGCTGTGTGGTTTGACCCTTGGTCGGGCCAGTCGTCGCAACTCCGTTGACAAGGCCGCCGGTGTAAATGGCGTTGTATTTAGCCCGTGCAGTGGCAATCTGCGCAGTGGTCAAACCAGTTGTATCGAAGGTCTCGCCTGCACCAAAGCCGGGAGTCACGGTAGTACCGGTATCGGTGTAGGTGAGGTAGCTCACGTTCACGCTCGTGGTTTTGCTGAGGTTGTAGGTCATGCCCACACCCAGCACGTTGCTGGCTTTGTCGCCTGCGCGGATACCATAGGCAGTAGCAACAAGGGCCGCAGCGTCGATATTTTCAATCGTATTACCTCTGGCCGGTGCACCTTGCGCCGCACGACCTGCGTAATCCATTCCGAATACGAAGTTGCCGTAAGGTACTGCAATTGCTGCGATGTACTGGTCAGCAATGCCGTAGTTTTTCATCTGGTAACCACCAGACACTTTGGCCACGCCCATGTCGTACGCGCCGTACATGCGTAAACGCGTCGTGCCGTCGAGTGGTGACAGTGCCGTTGATGCGGTAGCTGACGCCGCACCTTGGGCCATGGCGTTGGAGACGGTCAAGTACAGGTAGTCAAAACCCACCTTTACAGGTCCCTTGGTGTAGTCAGCACTCGCAACCGCAAAAGCCGTACCGTTGGAACTCCCCCTATCGGTCAAACCAAATGTGGTGGTCCCAGACATCAATTCGCCGTAGGTGGCGCCCAAAGTAAAGTCGCCCACTTTAGTGTTCAAAATCACAACGTCGGCCAAAGAGCAGGCATCGAGCGGTGTGTATATCTTGGTTTCGTTGGTCGAATAGTAGGTGCCAGTCACAGCGCCCGATTTCATTGCCTCAAGCGAAGAACAGGCGCGCAATGAACCCGCTGTCATTACGCCGTAAGGGGTAGCCAAGCTGACGGTGCCGTCACGGTCGTTAATGCCATTGACGCGACCGCGCAGGGTAAAGCCGCCGCGTGCGGTGGCTTTCCAGCCATCGCCCAGATCTTCCACTGCGGTAATGTAGATGTCACCGTCATTAACGGCAAGACCTTGAACGTGGGAACCGTCTAAGGCTTTTTCAGGACTCTGCTGCCAGCTAAAGCCGATGTTTCCAGACATGGTTACCTGCGCGAAGGACGCACCGGTCGCTAATATAGCGGCCACTGCAATAAGATTTTTTTTCATAATAATTTATCCAATTTTTTAAAAATAAAGAATGCCAAGAGCTGATCGGCCCTTGGCATTTAGTGAGTAAATCTAAGAAAAAAGGCTGGCCCTATGGTGGCGGGCCAGCAGGGAAGTTAGAAGCTGTAACGCAGGCCTGCTTTGATGGTCGTGCTGTCTGCAGAACCGGACACAGAAGACATCACAGCGCCGCCGTAAATGCGCGTCTGCTTGTTCCACTCTTTGACCAAAACAGCAGAGGTGTAGGTGTTGGTATTAGCAACTTTTACCGAGTAGTAACCAGCTTGCAGAGCTAGGCCGTTACCCAGGGGAATTCCAGCGCCAATATCCCAAGCTGTTTGCTTGTCAGCGCCGCCGTTATCGCCGCCTTGTAGGGCACCGTACAGAGTAGCAACACCTGCGTTGTAGAGGCCGGAAACGTGCCAACCTGTTGTAGTAACGCTGGTTGATGTCACTTTAGATGACTCATATGCAGCATCAACGGTCACAGGACCCATTACATAATTGCCGCCCACAGACATATAGGTGCCTGCCAGAGGCGCTTTTGTGTCCGCGTCTGCACTACCAGACGATCCGGAATACATACCGCTGAGGGTCAAGCCGCCCATGCTGGGGGACGTGTACAGCACAGAATTACTTTGCCAAACATGGTCTGCCTGGACGCTACCGCCATACAGGGTAGAAAATCCATCGTACTCCAAAGGCTCATTGAACAAAGAGACAGCGAAAGGTGTGAATTGACGGCCAAAAGAGATTGAACCAAAAGCGCCGCTCACGCCAGCAGAAACACCGCGATTACCAAGGACGGTGGCGGTGTTGCCATCGGCAGCATTCAGGCCGGTTTCCATCATGTAATTGCCTTTCAAGCCGCCGCCCAAATCGGTGCTTCCCTTGACGCCCAAACGGCTTCCGCTATAGCCACCTGACACGATGCCAGCATCAGCGCCTGTAACTTTTTGAACAGCAAGATCCACTACGCCGTAAACGGCAGTTTGCGCAGAAGCTGCACCCACGGCAGCAACAGCAGCCAACGCAATCATTGTCTTTTTCATGAAAAAACTCCATAGTTGTTAAAAAAACACCGTTATTGAACTCTCCGTAACGGCATCCGGCTCCTATTCGGAAGCTGGGGAGATTTCACCATGGCGTTGGTCTTTTACAACGATCTACTGTCACAAATTTATCATTTTTCATGAATTTGTCGTTTTTTACCCACGAAAATTCAAATTGCAGGGCTTCGGACCGACGGTGTGGGGCCCGGTACCAAGAACTTGGGGGGGGGCCAGGGGCTAGGGGCGGGCGGTTGCGTTACCGGGGCGGCTTGCGGCTATGCTCTTTATATATATGACCACCACCACCGACCAAGTCTTCATTGCCTTCGACACGGCTTTACGCACCCTGTTTGCCCAGCCCCACGCCTCCAAAACCTGCCCCACGGTGGCGGACCAGGCCACCGAGCTGACCCAGGAGGAAAAAAACCTGTCCGCCAGCCTGATGCGGGTGAACCACGTGGGCGAGGTGTGCGCCCAGGCGCTGTACACCGCCCAGGCGCTGGCCACGCCTAACGCGGGTTTGCGCGCGCATTACCAAAAAGCCTGCCAGGAGGAAACCGACCACCTGGCCTGGACGGCGCAGCGCCTGGACGAATTGGGCGCCCGCCCCTCGCTGCTCAATCCGCTGTGGTACGCCGGGGCTTTTGGCCTGGGCCTTTTGGCCGGGCGTCTAGGCGACGCCGTCAGCCTGGGCTTTGTGGTCGAAACCGAAAACCAAGTGGGCGCGCATTTAGACAGCCATTTGCAGCAATTACCCGTTAATGACCATGCATCACGCGCCATCGTCGCCCAAATGCGCGATGACGAAATAGGCCACGCGCGCCAGGCCAGCAGCGCCGGGGCGGCGCAATTGCCAGGTTTTGTCGGCGAGATGATGCGCGCGGCCGCCAAAGTTATGACGACGGTGGCGCACCGGGTGTAGTGCGCGCGGTCGGTTTGCCATTTGGGAAGCATTGGGCGCAGGCGCTTGGCGCAATGCGGGGACTTTGTGTAAATAGCCCAGCGATGCGCATAGACAGGTGCAGAGATCGCCAGGCAACAATACACAGTGCCCGATTGCTCCTTACCCAAATACGCAACATAATTTAGCCATGAAACCATCCCAAGCCCTCGCAGCTCACAGGCAAGAAATCAGGCAAATAGTGCTGGCACACAGAGCAACCAATGCCCGTGTGTTCGGATCTGTAGCAAACGGCTCAGACACGGATGAAAGCGACCTGGACATTCTGGTCGATACTACCGCTGACACAACACTGTTTGACTTGGGCGCAATACGGTACAAATTACGCAAGCTTCTGGGAGTGTCAGTAGACGTGTTAACGCCAGGCGCGCTACCAGATAAATTCCGCGATATGGTGATCGCTGAGGCACTCACCATATGAGTCGCCATCCTCTGCGATTGCGAGGCTACTTGGGCCATATGTTGAAGCGATCGACCGGATAAATAAATATTGCCAAGACTTAGACGAACCATCGTTCCTTTCCAACGAGATGGTTCAGGATGCGGTGGTCCGTAATTTCGAAATCATCGGCGAAGCAAGTAAAAACGTTGAGCGTGTAGCTCCGGATTTCATCTCGACGCATCAAGAACTGCCCTTTGCATTTGCCTATGACATGCGCAACGTGTTGGCGCATGGCTATTACAAAGTTGACTTGGGTGTGGTGTGGAAAACCATTGAAAAAGACTTACCCTATCTCAGGGAGCAAGTCGCTCTCGCCATCAAAGACCTTTAAGACATGGGGTCCAGGCCCCGGGCATCTGCAAGCACGGCAAGGAGTTGGGCGAAGTCTCGCCGTTGGTGCAAAAACTCAGGCACCCGCCCACTCCCGCAAACGTTTGCGCGTTGCCATATTGCCGTAGCTGCTCACCGACTGCGCCAGGCGCGTTGGGTCCATTTGATTAAATTTGAGTTGCGCCTGCCTGAGGACTGCTTGACGGTCTTCTGCCAATTCGTCCAAATTGTTGAGCAAGTCAACATACAGAAATTCGACGGTCAACCTGCTGGGAAAACGAGGCTTCACGCGAAAGTCAAACTGACGCTTGCCGAGCTGGAAAACTCCGTGGCGCTTGTGGTTGTAAACCAGCGTGCGGTTGTAGAGCTGGGTAGTACCCAAACCCACGGCGTTGTAGGCAGAAGGAGAAAAAACGAGGAATTCTTTGTCCCGCAGAAAGCCCTCCACGAGCTGATCGTCTGCAGGGGGTAGCGGGCCAAAGGGCGATTGCCTTGGTGCGTAATACAAGCCTTGGGCCAGTTTGAGCAACGCGCCACCATCGACCAATTCGCGTAAATGCCGGTCCACCGCCGTACTCCAACGCGCCAGGTCCTCGCGGCGGTACACCCTGCCCGCCACGATCTGCGCCGACAGCACGGCCAACGCGCCGCGCGGTGCGGTAGGTGAATCGGCCACAAGTGGATAGATCATGAATTTTCATTGAAGTTTCATGCATTTTAGCCGTCTAAACGCTGCCTGAGCAGCTGTCCGCACTCTCGGCGGCTTTTACAGGCCCGGGCCTTAAGCCTCGTTCACCTCAAAACTAGTCGTCATTTCCGCCGTTTTGCCCAGCATGATGCTGGCCGAGCAGTATTTCTCGTGGCTCATGGCGATCGCCCGCTCCACCGCGCTGGCGGGGATGTTGCTGCCGGTGACGGTGAAATGCATATGGATTTTGGTAAACACCTTGGGATCGGTGTCGGCGCGCTCGGACGTGAGCTTGACGGTGCAGCCCTGCACAGCGTGGCGGCCGCGCTTCAAGATCAGCACTACGTCATAGGCGCTGCAGCCGCCGGTGCCGGCCAATACGGTTTCCATGGGCCGGGGCGCCAGGTTTTGGCCGCCGTGTTCGGGTTTGGCCGCGTCAGGCGCGCCGTCCATCATCAGCACATGGCCGCTGCCGGTTTCGGCCACAAAGCCCATGCCGGAGCGGGTGCCGCTGTTACCGGTCCAACTGACGGTGCATTCCATACAATTTCCTTTGATAAATTAATGCTATATTTGATGCTATATTTAGCATCTTATTCAACACACTTCCCGACCACCATGGACACTGTGCTTTCTCACTATGCCGTCAGCGTGACCGAACTCAAGCGCAATTACGCGGGTATTTTGAAGCAGGCGGACAGCGCTGCCGTCGCCGTGCTCAATCACAACCGCCCCGAAGCCTATTTGCTACCCGCCGCACACTACGAAGCGCTAATGACGCGGCTGGAAGATTTGGAAGATGCCCAACTGGTAAACGAGCGCGCACGAGGACCATTTACGGAAATCAGCCTCGACGCGCTGTAAGCCATGACTTACCAACTGCGCTTTCACGTGCTGGCTTTGCGCGAATGGCGCAATTTGGACGCCAGCATACGCGAGCCCTTCAAGAAAAAATTAGCCGAACGACTTCAGGAGCCACGCGTGCCATCGGCAGCCCTGCATGGCATGGCGGACTGTTACAAAATCAAACTGCATAGCTTGGGCTACCGCCTGGTGTACCGCGTGGACCAGGATGAAATTTTTGTCACTGCGCTGGCCGTGGGACGACGTGACAAACTGCGCGTGTACCAGCAGGCGGCTGAACGCAGCAAAGATTAGCCCGCGCACCATGCGAACGAATACGATACAGCCCCTATGAAAAAAGCCCCAAATTTGTCGCCTGCCGACTACCTGATCAAAATCCTCAATGCCCGCGTCTATGACGTGGCCACCGAATCAGCGCTGGAAACCGCCAAAAACCTGAGCCAGCGCATCCACAACACCGTGTTGCTCAAGCGCGAAGACCAGCAACAGGTGCGCAGCTTCAAGCTGCGCGGGGCGTACAACAAGATGGCGCATTTGAGCGCCGAGCAACTCAAAAAAGGCGTGATTTGTGCCTCCGCCGGGAACCACGCGCAAGGCGTGGCGCTGGCAGCCAGCCGCTTGCAGGCGCGCGCAGTCATCGTCATGCCGGTGACCACGCCACAGGTGAAAGTGGACGCGGTGCGCGGCTTTGGCGGCGAAGTGGTGCTGCATGGCGACAGCTATACCGACGCCTATCACCACGCGCTGACGCTAGAAAAAAAGCAGGGCATGACCTTTGTCCACCCGTTTGACGACCCGGACGTGATCGCCGGCCAGGGCACGATCGCCATGGAGATTTTGCGCCAGCACCAAGGGCCTTTGGACGCGGTGTTTGTGGCGATTGGCGGCGGCGGCCTGGTCAGCGGCGTGGCCAATTACATCAAGGCGGTGCGCCCGGAGATCAAGGTCATTGGCGTGCAGATGAGCGACTCAGACGCGATGATGCAATCGGTCGCGAGCGGCACACGCGTCACCTTGGCGGACGTGGGTTTGTTCTCTGACGGCACCGCCGTCAAGCTGGTGGGCGAAGAGACTTTCCGCATCGCGCGCGGCCTGGTCGATGAATTCATTACTGTGGACACCGACGCAGTGTGCGCTGCGATCAAAGATATTTTTGTGGACACGCGCTCCATCGTTGAACCGTCCGGCGCGCTGGCGGTGGCGGCGGTCAAAAAATACGCCGCAGCCAATAAAACACGCGGCAAAACGTATGCCGCAATTTTGTGCGGCGCGAATATGAACTTCGACCGCTTGCGCTTTGTCGCCGAGCGCGCCGAAGTGGGCGAGGAGCGCGAAGCCCTATTCGCCGTCACCATCCCCGAAGAACGCGGCAGCTTTCGGCGCTTTTGCGAACTGATTGGCGAGCTGCCCGGCGGCGCGCGCAACGTGACCGAATTTAACTACCGCATGAACGACGCGGCGCAAGCGCATGTGTTTGTCGGCCTGAGCACCAAAGGGCCGGGCGAGTCGGGCCGCATTGCGCGCAATTTTGTGAAGCATGGCTTTGGCGCTATCGACCTGACGCATGACGAACTGGCGCAGGAACACATACGCCACATGGTGGGTGGCATTTCGGCGCTGGCCAAGGACGAGCGGGTGCTGCGCTTTGTGTTCCCCGAGCGGCCCGGCGCGCTGATGAAGTTTCTGAGCATGATGCGGCCGGGCTGGAATATCAGCCTGTTTCACTACCGCAACCAGGGCGCGGACTACGGCCGCATTTTGGTGGGCCTGCAAGTGCCCAAGGCGGACGACAAAGCCTTTGCCAAGTTTTTGCGCGCGCTGGGCTACCCCTATGTGGAAGAGACCGACAACCCGGTCTACCGCATGTTTTTACAAAGCTAGGGCCAGCATGGCGGCAACCCTGGACGGCAAACTGGTGGTGGCGATTTCTTCGCGCGCGCTGTTTGACTTTGAAGAAGAAAATCAGGTGTTTGAACAAGGCGACGACCGCGCCTATATGCACTTACAACGCCAGCGCCTGGACATACCGGCCACACCGGGTGTGGCGTTTTCCTTGGTGAAAAAACTGCTGGCTTTTAACGACGAAGGCAGCGACGCTAACAAGCGGGTGGAGGTGGTTATCTTGTCGCGCAACGACCCGGTCAGCGGCCTGCGCGTTATGAAATCTGCAGCGCATTACCAGCTGCCCATCATCCGCTGCACTTTCACGCGTGGCGAATCGCCCTGGCGTTACTTACAACCGCTCAAAGCCAATCTGTTTTTAAGCACGCATTTAAGCGATGTGCGCGCGGCCCTTGGTGCCGGTGTACCCGCCGCGCAGGTGTACCCGCAATCGGCGCACGCCAGCGCGGCGCATCCGCATGAAGTGCGGATTGCGTTTGACGGGGACGCGGTCTTGTTTAGTGACGAGGCCGAGCGCGTCTATCAGTCACATGGGCTCGATGCCTTTCAGCAGCACGAGCAAGACAAAGCCGCGCAACCTTTGCCAGACGGGCCTTTCAAGCCCTTGCTAGTGGCCTTGCACCAGTTGCAACAAGCGGCCCGCCCCGCGATGCGCATACGCACCGCGCTGGTCACCGCGCGCAGCGCCCCGGCGCATGAGCGCGCCATCCGCACGCTGATGGACTGGAATATCGAGATCGACGAAGCCATGTTTTTAGGCGGCCTGGACAAGGGCGCTTTTTTGCGTGAGTTTGAGCCCGATTTTTTCTTTGACGACCAGACCGGACATATCGAATCCGCAGCGCGGCATGTACCTGCCGGGCATGTGGCCAGCGGCGTGCGCAACTAGTTTTTTTTGCTCGCTGCGCGAAAGGCGGCAAAGCCCTTGGCGCGTAACTCGCAAGCGGGGCATTGGCCGCAGCCGTAACCCCAGTCATGGCGCTGGCTGCGGTCGCCCAAATAGCAAGTGTGGCTGTGCTCCACCACCACATCGACCAGGGCCTGCCCGCCTAAGCGCTGCGCCATCTGCCAGGTGGCAGCTTTGTCAATCCACATCAAAGGCGTTTCAATCAGAAAGCGTGTGTCCATGCCTAGCGACAGCGCCACTTGCATGGCTTTCATAGTGTCGTCGCGGCAGTCCGGGTAGCCCGAAAAATCGGTTTCACACACTCCCGTCACCAACACTTGCAATCCGCGCCGATAGGCCAGCGCGGCGGCCAAGGTCAGGAACAATAAATTGCGCCCCGGCACAAAGGTATTGGGCAAGCCATTGGCCTGCATGGCGATTTCGGTATCGCGGGTGAGTGCTGTTTCGCTCACCGCCCCGAGCACACCGGCATCGAGCAAATGGTCTTCACCCAGCCGTGCTGACCAGTGGGGAAACTGCGCGCGCAAGGCTTTGATGACCTGCAAGCGTGCATCGAGTTCCACCCGGTGGCGCTGGCCGTAATCAAAAGCCACGGTTTCTACGCGCACGTATTTGGATAAGGCGTAAGCCAGGCAGGTGGTCGAGTCCTGCCCGCCGGAGAATAAAACTAAAGCGGTATCGTGCATAGCGGCGATCTTACTGATGGGCCAGGTGACAAGCCTCAATGCACTTTCTGTGACAGCGCTTCGAGTTGCAAGGACAGATGGCGCACCGCCTCGGTGAGGGCCAGCAATTCCCGCTCTTTGAGGATGTCTATTTTTTCGTGCAGCAGCTCGATTTCCAGCTCGGCTTTGACGTTGATTTCATAGTCGTTTTGCGCGTGGCGGCGGTCTAGCTCGGATTGGCGGTTTTGGCTCATCATGATGGCCGGCGCGGTATAGGCGGCTTGGAAAGACAAGAGCAAATTGAGCAAGATGAAGGGATACGGATCCCAGGAGTTGGCGCCGAACCAGACGTTGCCGCCGATCCAAAAAACAATCGCCGTGCTTTGGATCAGGATAAAGCGCCAGGAGCCTATGGTGGAGGCCACCGCATCGGCCATGCGCTGGCCGCGCGTGAGCGGCAGCGCCTCTTGCGGCACGGTATCGGTCAGCACCAGCGGCGCCACTTTGGCGCGGCTGCGCCGGTGCGCCCGGCGGTGGGCACGTAGCAATAAGAGTTCGGCCTGGTCCACGGGGGACGGGGCGGCAGCTTGGTTGGGAGTGGTCGGGTTCATGCGGATACTCAAAAAAGCAAAGGGGCGGGTCGATTGTGCGCCGCTCCATGCGCCCGCTTTTGTCCTTGGGATTGGCGTTGACCGGGCTGCGTGCGCATAATCAGACCAAGGTGCGCCGTGCACCTTTCCCGCTAACCGCCGCACCACCCTCACCAAGAAGTCACCATGTCCAACACCGCCGCCTTCAAACTCTCCATGCTGGATTTGGTCGCGGTGCGCGAAGGCGCCAGCGTGGGCCAGGCGCTGGATGTCGCGCGCCAAACCGTGCAACACGCCGAGCGTCTGGGCTTTAGCCGCTACTGGGTGGCCGAACACCACAACATGACCGGCATTGCCAGCTCGGCCACGGCGGTGCTGGTGGGCCACTTGGCAGGGGCCACCACGCGCATCCGCGTGGGCTCGGGCGGCATCATGCTGCCCAACCATGCGCCCTTGGTCGTGGCCGAGGCTTTTGGCACGCTGGCCGAGTTGTATCCGGGCCGCATCGACCTAGGCCTGGGCCGCGCGCCCGGCACCGACCCGCTGACCATGCGCGCCCTGCGCCGCGACCGGGTGGAAACCGAAGACGACTTCCCGCGCGATGTCGCCGAGTTGCAGCGCCTGCTAGGGCCCGCGCAGCCCGGCCAGCGCTTGGTGGCCATGCCCGGCGCGGGTACGCAAGTGCCGATCTGGCTGCTGGGCTCCAGCCTGTATTCAGCGCAACTGGCAGCGCAGCGGGGCCTGCCTTATGCCTTTGCCTCGCACTTTGCGCCGCGGCTGTTGCACCAGGCGCTTGATATTTACCGCCGCCTGTTTCAACCTTCCGAACACCTGGCGGCGCCCTATGTCGCCATCGGCGTACCCCTGCTGGCCGCACCTAGCGATGAAGAAGCGCAGTACCTGGCCAGCAGCGTGTATCAGCGCGTGCTGGGCATCCTGCGCGGCGAACGCCGCCGCTTGCAGCCGCCAGAGGCCAATTTCATCGCCCAATGCCTGCCGCAAGAGCGCGCCGCGATTGCCGACTTTTTGGGCGCGGCGGTGGTCGGCGGGCCGGACACCGTGCGCGCCGGCCTGCATGCCCTGGCCGAGAGCACCGAGGCTGACGAGCTGATGCTGGTTTGCGATGTCTATGACCCCGCCCTGCGCCTTCGCGCCCTGGATATTGCCGCGCAGGCCGTGCAGGCCATACCAGAGAGCCTAGAGCCGGCCTAAAGTCCTTGAATTTGCGACCAATGCACGAGCGGCCCGCGCATATCCCATAAGGGCATTAGGACTGCGCGAGTTTTATTTGCTCTATCACTGGCTCCATGTGTCGTCGGCCATGGCCGCATCAGAACCCACCTTGTCCCAGGCCGCTTGGGCCGCGCCCGCCGCGCCCGAAGCAGCGCGCTGCTCAAAAAATTTGGCGGTCTCCATCGCGCTGATCTTTTCGGCAATAGCCACCACAAAAAACTGGTTCATGGTGGTGTCATCGGCGGCGGCAATCCGTTTAGCGGCAAGCTTTAGCGATTCGGGCAGGCGTAGGGCGTAACTGCTCATGGTTGGGTACTCCTTATGGCCTTGAGGCGAAAGTGTTGAAAAGTCTGTTCCGGGTTGAGTACCGGGATACCAAAAAGCTTTGCAGGGCCAAAGTCCCGCAGGTTGTAAGTGACGATGGCTTGCGCATGCGCATTGGCGGCGGCTTCCAGCACCATTTCATCGGCAGGGTCACGCAACTGCGGTCTCCATTGGTAGTGGGTGATCACTGGCTCCATAGTCCCCGCCAGCTCGTTCAAAATCGCGTCAATGTCGCTGCCCGACAGCCCAGAGGCCAATAAATGGGTGGGGCGCTTCAAAACGTCCTCGTATTCCAAAAAAAGTGCGGGGCTGCAACACATCTTCACTTGCCCAAGGCGAATGATTTGCATCAGCGCGAACGATGGCCCACGGCGGTTGCGTGTGGCAGCCACCAAAATATTGGTATCGATGACGAGTTTGGGAGGGTTTTTCATATCGCCGATGATGTGAGTATCCGCTTGGAATCGACTGCTGTCAATCACTTCAAACTTCGGGTTTACGCTGTGCCCTTTTGCGCTTGGGTGTCCTGGTACGTCCAAACCCAGCACATGGCATGGCGGCTGCCCCGAGCCGCAGGACACGAGAAAGTGTCAGATTTATCGGACGAAAAAAACCGCTTCGCGTCTGATTGGTTAGTATGCGGGGATGTCTGCCAGCCGCTTCCAGCTATGAAAACCGCATTGCTCATCGCCGTGCTGCTGCTGGCGGTGGCCCTGTGGGCCCTTTGGACGCCGGACCTGGACCGGGCCACGCTGGAGCGCCAGTATTTGCAGTCGCCCGGCGACATGGTGCAGGTGCTGGACCAGCGGCTGCATGTGCGCGAAAGCGGCCCCCAAGACGCGCCCGCCGTGCTGCTGATCCACGGCTTTGGCGCCAGCTTGCATACCTGGGAGCCCTGGGCGCAAACCCTTTCCCAACACCTGCGCGTACTGCGCCTGGACTTGCCCGGCAGCGGCCTGAGCCCGCCCGATGTGGGCAATGACTACAGCGACACCCGCAGCATCGCCCTGATCACCGCCTTGCTGGACGCGCGTGGGCTGCAAAAAGTCAGCCTGCTGGGCCACTCGATTGGTGGGCGCATCGCCTGGACCTTGGCGGCCACGGCGCCGCAGCGGGTAGACAAACTGGTGCTGCTGGCGCCGGACGGTTTTGCCAGCCCCGGCTTTGAATATGGCAAACCGGCGCAAGTGCCCGCCGCCATGGGCCTGATGCGTTGGATTGCGCCGCGCTGGCTGCTGCGCATGAACCTGGAGCCGGGCTACTTCCAAGCCCAAGCCTTAAGCGAGGACAAGCTGAGCCGCTACCACGACCTGATGCGCGCGCCCGGCGCCCGCGCGGCCCTGCTGGCGCGCTGGCAGCAAACCACCTTGCGCGAACCGCAGCCCTTGCTGCAACAAATTCAAGCAGCCACGCTGCTGGTCTGGGGCCGCGAGGACGCGATGATCCCCTTTAGCAACGCCGCCGACTACCAGCAAGGCATTGCCCGCAATACACTGCTGGCGCTGGACTCTATGGGTCATTTGGCGATGGAAGAAAACCCGCAGCAGGCCCTGCCCGGCGTGCTGCAATTTTTGACGGGGAAACGCGGTGAGTGAGATGGCACAACCCACGGTTATCGTGACCGGCGCATCCTCAGGCGTAGGCCTGTATGCGGCGCAAGCGCTGGTGGCCCGCGGCTGGCATGTAGTCATGGCCTGCCGCGATTTGGACAAAACCCGGCGCGTCTGCGCAGACCTGGGCATTGCGCCTGCTGCGGTCACGCTGCTGCACCTGGAACTGGGCTCGCTGACCGCCGTGCGCCAGTTTGCGCACGACTTCGCTGCGACCGGCTTGCCGCTGGATGCGCTGGTGTGCAATGCAGCGGTCTATTTGCCACGTTTAGAAGCGCCGCAGCGCTCGCCCGAGGGCTTTGAAATCAGCGTGGCGACCAACCATTTCGGGCATTTTTTGTTGTGCCAGTTGCTGCTACCGGCTTTGCAGCGTTCGCAGCACCCGCAGCGCCGCCTGATTACCCTGGGCACGGTGACCGCCAATTCCGAAGAATTCGGTGGCAAAGTGCCCATTCCCGCACCGGCCAATTTGGGCGACTTTGCCGGCCTGAAAGCAGGCTTTCGCGATCCGGTGGCCATGATCGACGGCAAGCCTTTCAAGCCGGGCAAGGCTTACAAAGACAGCAAGCTGTGCAACATGATGATGAGCCGCGAGTTCCACCGCCGCTACCACGTGGACACCGGCATTGTGTTTAACACCCTCTACCCCGGCTGCGTGGCCGCCACGGCCTTGTTTCGCGACACACCGGCTTTGTTTCGCACGATTTTTCCGTGGTTCCAAAAGAACATCACCAAGGGCTATGTGAGCCAGGCATTGGCCGGCGAGCGCGTGGCCCAGGTGGTGATAGACCCGGAGTTTGGCCAGTCTGGCCAGCACTGGAGCTGGGGCAACCGGCAACAAGCGGACCGGGCCGCATTTGCCCAGCCCCTGTCTGACCAGGCCAGCAGCCGTGAGCGCGCTATCGTGCTGTGGGAATTGAGTGAACAATTGATAGCCAGCGCCTCGCCCTAAATGATTTTTCTTTTTCAAAAACTTTTGCATATCAATCCATGGCTTTGACCTTTCCTTTTTCCGCCATCGTCGGCCAGGACGATATGAAACTGTCCATCGTGCTCACCGCCATCGATCCCACGATTGGCGGCGTGCTGGTGTTTGGTGACCGGGGCACCGGCAAGTCCACCGCGGTGCGCGCTTTGGCTGCCTTGCTGCCCAAAATGCGCGCCGTTACCGGCTGCCGCTACGGCTGCGACCCGGACGCTGCCCGCTGCCCCGACTGCTTGGCCGTAACGACGGGCAAAGCCCGCGCCAGCGAATTGGTGAGCGTGCCAGTGGTCGATCTGCCGCTGGGCGCGACCGAAGACCGCGTGGTCGGCGCGCTGGACTTAGAGCGCGCTTTGTCGCAAGGCGTCAAGGCTTTTGAACCCGGCCTGCTGGCGCGCGCCAACCGGGGCTATTTGTACATCGACGAAGTCAATTTGCTGGAAGACCATCTGGTGGACTTGCTGATCGACGTGGCTGCGTCTGGCGAGAACGTGGTTGAGCGCGAAGGCCTGAGCGTGCGCCACCCCGCGCGCTTTGTGCTGATCGGCAGCGGCAACCCCGAAGAAGGCGAGTTGCGGCCCCAGTTGTTAGACCGTTTCGGCCTGTCGGTGGAAGTAAAAACCCCCGGCACTTTGGACGAACGCGTCGAGGTGGTGAAGCGGCGCGATGCCTTTGAGCAAGACCCGCAAGCCTTTACCGAGCATTGGAAAAAAGAAGACGACAAAGTGCGCAAAGGCATAGTCGCCGGGCGCAAGCGCCTGAGCGAGGTGCAGATACCCGATAGCGCCCGCACCTTTGCCGCGCAGCTGTGCATGGCCTTGGGCACCGATGGCCTGCGCGGCGACCTGACGCTGGTACGCGCTGCCCGCGCCCTGGCCGCCTGGCAAGGTGACAAGTCGGTCACGCAAGCGCATTTGCAGCGCGTAGCGCCCCCTGCTTTGCGCCACCGCTTGCGGCGCAATCCGCTGGACGACGCGGGTTCCTCCACCCGCGTGGAGCGGGCGCTGGCCGAGCTGGCCGCTGCGCCCCAAAAATAAGCGCCAAGCATGCAAGGCGACGCCGCCACGATTGCCGCCCTGTTTGCCGTAGACCCGGCAGGCTTGGGCGGTGTGGCTTTGCGCGCACCGGCTTGCGCTGCGCGCGATGAATGGCTGGCGCTACTGCGCACCTTGTTGCCCGCAGCAAGCCCCATGCGGCGCGTGCCCCTGAACACCGGCGATACGGCCTTGCTGGGTGGCCTAGACCTAGGCGCCACGCTACAAGCGGGCCGCCCGGTGGCGCTGCAAGGCTTACTGGCACAGGCCGATGGCGGCGTGCTGCTGCTGGCCATGGCCGAGCGAATAACCGCAGGCGCGGCTGCGCGTTTTGGCAGCGTGCTCGATAGCGGCCAGGTGCTGCTGCAACGCGACGGCCTGGACAGCGTGCTGCCCGCGCGCTTAGGCCTGGTGGCGCTGGATGAGGGCGCCTACGAAGACGAACAACTACCCGCCAGCCTGGCCGAGCGCCTGGCTTTTCACATGCGCATCGACGGCCAAGCAGAAGACGAAGAGAGCCCGCTGTGGACCGCCGACGAAGTGCTCACTGCACGCCAGCGTGTGGGGCGGGTGCAGATGGCGCCCGAGTCGGTGCAGGCCTTGTGCGCGGCGGCCATGGCGCTGGGTATTGATTCGCTGCGCGCCAGCTTGTTTGCGGCGCGCGCAGCCCGCGCAGCGGCCGCGCTGGCCGGGAGCGACGCGGTGGAGGAAGAACACATTGCCGTGGCCGCCCGCCTGGTGCTGGCCCCGCGCGCTACCAGACTGCCCCCCGCGCCCGAGCAGCAGGAACCTGAGCCACCGCAAGAGGAAACAAGCCCACCCGAGCCAGCCGAAAACCCAGCGCCCGAACCCCCTCCCGAACCGCCGCCCGAGCCACCCCAAGACGCGCAAGACGACACCAAGAACGAGGAAAACGACGACGCCGACAGCCAGCCCCCGGACCCGCAAGAACTGGCCGAACGCGTGCTGGAAGCCGCGCAAGCGGCCATACCCGCCGGTTTGCTCGCCAGCCTCAAAATAGGCGCATTGCAGCGGGCTAAATCGCCCACCTCGGGCAGCGCCGGTGCCGAGCAAAAAAACGCTTTGCGGGGCCGTCCGGTGGGTGCGCGCAAAGGCGAGCCGCGCGCCGGTCAGCGCATCAACGTGTTGGAGACTTTGCGCGCCGCCGCGCCCTGGCAAAAATTGCGTCGTAATGCGCTGGCATCGACATCGGCACCTGGCCCTGCGCGTCCGCCCGCATCCTCATCCGCATCGGGGCGTGCACCAAACTCGTCACCTTTATCGCCCAAGGCACCCCCACCGGCCACAGCGCCGCGCATCGTGGTGCGCAAGGAAGATTTCCATGTCACGCGCTTTCGCCAACTGGGGCAAACCACCACGGTGTTTGTGGTGGATGCCTCGGGCTCGTCCGCCTTAAACCGGCTGGCCGAAGCCAAGGGCGCGGTGGAGCTGCTGCTGGCCGATTGCTATGTACGCCGCGACAGCGTGGCGGTGCTCGCCTTTCGGGGCAAAGTAGCCGAAGTCTTGTTGCCGCCCACGCGTTCGCTGGCGCGCGCCAAGCGCAGCCTGGCGGGCCTGCCCGGCGGTGGCGGCACGCCGCTGGCCTCGGCGATCGATGCAGCCGCCGCGCTGGCCGGGCAAATTAAACGCAAAGGCGAAACGCCTATCGTGGTGCTGCTGACCGATGGCAAAGCCAATATCGCCCGCGACGGCAGTCCGGGCCGTGGCCCTGCCACCAGCGATGCGCTGGCAGCCGCTGCACAACTGCGCGCGACGGGCGTTAGCGCGCTGCTGGTGGACACCTCGCCCCAACCCCAAAGCAGCGCCGAACAACTGGCCGCTGCCATGGGCGCGCAGTACCTGGCCCTGCCCTACGGCGGCGCGCAATCGCTGAACCAAGCGGTACGCGCGGTCGCTGGGCGCAACTAAATCGGCGCGCACTATGCCCCCCCGCCAAGGCCTGGACTGGGAACGCGATGGTGCCGATTGGCCGCTGCGCCAATACTCGCGCTTTGTACAAACCCCGCGCTTGCGCTGGCATGTGCAATACGCGCCGCACGCCGACGCACAGGCACCCACGGCGCTGCTGCTGCACGGCACGGGTGCTTCTACCCATTCCTGGCGCGATGTCTTTTTGCTGCTCGGCGCGCGCTACAGCGTGCTGGCGCTGGATTTTCCGGGCCATGCGTTTAGCGCCACGCCTACGCCCGCACAGGTATCCACGCTGTTTTCCCTGCCGGGGATGGCCGCCGGGGTGGCCGAATTGCTAGCGCAGATGGACATCGTTCCCCACACCATCGTGGGCCACTCTGCGGGGGCGGCGGTGGCCTGCATGCTGTCGCTGGACGGCCATGTGCAGCCCCAGCGCATCGTCTCGCTCAATGGCGCGTTGCTGCCGCTCGATGGCCTGGCCGGGCAGTTGTTTTCGCCCATGGCCAAGCTACTAGCCAAAGCGCCCTTGGTGCCCGAACTGTTTTCCTGGCAAGCGGCCCAACCTGCAGCGCTGCAAAGGCTGCTGGACGGCACCGGCTCCACGCTGGACGCCCAGGGCCGCGCGCTCTACCAAAAGCTAATTGCCCAACCCGCCCACAGCGCAGGCGCGCTGGCCATGATGGCGCACTGGGATTTGCATACTTTTTGGAAGCGTTTGCCGGCACTACAAACCCCTTTGACACTCATCGCGGGCGAACAAGATTTGATTGTTCCGCCCTCGGTCGCAGAGCGCGCTGCAGCGTCACTCACGCGACAAGCTAAACCGCTCGTAAGCCGTCTTTCCGGCCTGGGCCACCTGGCCCATGAAGAGCAGCCGGGCACTCTGGCGCAGTGCATTCTGCGCGCTATGGACTAGGCGCACACCCGCGCTTTCCCTCTGCCAGCGCGCAAAGCCTGGCATCCCACTGCATCACCCATTAGCCCGCCGCCCCAGGGCTGCCAGGGCGCACGATTATTTTTTTCGAAAAAAAATGAAGATTGCGTAAATCCGCGTTGACAGCCGTGCTTTAAGTGTCTATATTTGTTTACATCAACAAGTGACAAGCAAAATTGTCACTTGCATAAGCGACCCGATAACTCCCGAGGAGACAGGCAATGAAGGCAATCACCCGCATCGAGCAATCTTTGGCTATGGCCCTGGCAGCCGCAGAGGATGCCAGCTGCCCGCCCAAGCTGGCTTCTGCCGTGCGTCATGCGGTGTTTCCCGGTGGCGCTCGCATCCGCCCGCAACTGTGCCTGGCTGTGGCCCAGGCCTGTGGCCAGGACGATCCAGCGCTGAGCGAAGCGGCCGCCGTGGCGATTGAATTGCTGCACTGCGCATCGCTGGTGCATGACGACCTGCCCTGCTTTGACGACGCACCCACTCGGCGCGGCCGCGCTTCGGTGCACTGGGCGTTTGGCCAACCCTTGGCCGTGTTGGCCGGAGATGCGCTCATCGTGCTGGCCTTCCAGACCTTGGCCGCTGCCGCAGGCAAATCGCCAGCGCGCTTGCCAGGACTGTTAAAAATCATCGCCGGCGGCGTGGGCATGCCCGGTGGCATCGTGGCCGGCCAGGCCTGGGAATCCGAGTCCCGCGTGTCGCTGATGCAATACCAGCGCGCAAAAACTGGCGCATTGTTTGTAGCCGCTACCTGCGCCGGCGCGCTGAGCGCCGGAGCCGACCCGAGCCAATGGCAAGCCCTGGGCGACTGCCTGGGTGAGGCCTACCAAGTGGCCGATGACATCCGCGACGTGATGGGCCAGGCCGATTTGCTGGGCAAGCCCGTAGGACAAGACGCGCAGCACGCGCGGCCCAATGCGATTGCCAATCTGGGCTTGTCCGGCGCGATCGAACACTTTGAGTCCCTGATTCAAGCCGCCGCCGATTCGATTCCCGAAGGCCCCGCCGCGCAAGCCATGCGCGGTCTGGTGTGGCAAGAGTCTGAGCGCCTGGTGCCGCGCGCCGCCTGCAACGCCTACCGCCAGGCTGCCACACCAAGCACGCAGACCTCGCCCACCGTGGGCGCCTGAGCATCCAGGCCCGCCGCACCGCTTTTTAGGAACACCCCGGTATGAAAACATTGGACCTGGCCTCGCTGCCGCAAACCCATGGGCGCACATCGCCCTGGGCGGACCGCCTGGGCGCGCTGATGGATCGCTGGTTGACCAGTGACGCCCTGTACCGCTGGAGTGTTTCCAACCCGCTGACGCGCTGGGTTACCCGTAGGCGTGCGCGCCAGGTGTTTGACCTGATGGCCGGTTTTGTCTATTCGCAAGTGCTGCTGGCCTGTGTGCGCCTGCGTATCTTGGAAGCCGTGGCCGAGCAGCCACGCAGCCTGGACGAGTTGGCCCAATGGACCCATCTGCCGCCAGCTGGTTTGCAGCGCTTGCTGCAATCGGCGCTGGCGCTGGGCCTGCTCAATTTGCGCAGCCAAGGCCGCTATGGCCTGGGCCCGCTGGGTGCGCCGGTGGCCGGCCACGCGGGCATTCGCGCCATGATCGAACACCACGCGGTGCTCTACCAGGACATGCAAGACCCGGTGGCCATGCTGCAAGGCCCCGGACAACCCGGCGCCATGGCGCAGTACTGGCCCTACACCCTGGACGAAGACGCACAAGCTGCGCAAGCAGCCCAGGCCGCGCAGGCGCAGGCCGAGAAATACGCCCGTTATTCCAACCTGATGTCGGCCTCGCAGCCTTTTGTGGTGGACGAGATTTTGGCCAGCTACCGCTTTGACGACCACCACTGCGTGCTCGATGTGGGCGGCGGCCAGGGGACTTTTATGTCGCGTCTAGCGCTGCATGCCAAGCATCTGCATGTCAAATTATTTGATCTGCCCGAAGTGGCGGCGCTGGCCCGTGCCAATTTCGCGCGCCAGGGCCTAGAGTCGCGCAGCGAAGCGCACCCGGGCAGTTTCCTGAAAGACCCGCTGCCCCAGGGCGCGGACCTGGTGACCCTGATCCGCGTGGCCCATGACCACCCGGACGCCGATGTGCGCACTATCTTGGCCTCGATTTATCAGGCGCTGCCGCCAGGCGGCACCTTGCTGCTGTCCGAGCCCATGGCGCAAGAGCAGGGCGAGACGCCCCAGGGCGATGCTTATTTCCATTTCTACCTATTGGCTATGGGCGCAGGCCGCTTGCGCACGCCGCGCGAGCTGATGGCCATGATGGCAGAGGCCGGTTTTTCGCACCTCGAGGTCGTGCCTAACCCCATGCCCCTGCAAACCCAGATCCTCATTGGTCGTAAATGTCAGGGTTTACCCTCAAAATCGACTTCTTTTGTAAATATTAATTGACATTGACACTTGTCAATGCAACGATACACCAATGCAAGCTAACGCGATTGTTTTCCAACAGCCCAAGGCCCTGGCTTTGAGCGGTCTGACGCTACCCGAAATGGGCGCGGGAGACTTGCTGGTCAAGGTGGAATACAGCGGCATCAGCACCGGTACCGAGCGCCTGTTGTGGGAAGGCACCATGCCCGCCTTTCCTGGCATGGGCTATCCACTGGTACCCGGCTATGAAACCGTGGGCCGCGTAGTGGCCGCTGGAGACCAAGCCACCGTAGCCGTGGGCACCCGGGTTTATTTGCCCGGCTCGCAGTGTTTTACCGACGCACGCAATTTGTTTGGCGGCTCAGCCTCGCGCCTGATGGTGCCTTCTGCGCGTGCCATGCCCATGGAAGAGTCTTTGGGCGAGCAAGGCGTCTTGTTCGCATTAGCAGCCACGGCGCACCACGCGCACAGCGCGCCAGGTACCCGGCAACCTGATTTGATCGTCGGCCACGGCGTGCTGGGCCGCATGATTGCGCGCCTGGCCGTACTAGCCGGTCATAAGCCCGTGGTCTGGGACACCAACCCGGCGCGGCGCGGCGGCGCAGTGGGCTACGAGGTGATTGACCCGTCCACCGACACACGGCGCAATTACCAATGCATTTGCGATGTCAGCGGCGTGGGCTCTTTGCTCGATGACCTGATCAGCCGCCTGGCCCCCGGTGGCGAAGTGGTGCTGGCAGGCTTTTATGACGCGCCGCTGTCTTTTGTTTTTCCACCGGCCTTCATGCGCGAAGCGCGTATCCGCATCGCAGCGCAATGGTCGCCACCTGACCTCGCTGCAGTGATCGCAATGGCAGGCGATGGCCGCTTGTCTTTGGACGGCTTGATTACCCACCAACACGAAGCAACCCAGGCCGATGACGCCTACCGCACCGCCTTTGGCGATGCCGATTGTTTGAAGATGGTTCTTGATTGGAGACAAATAGCATGAGCGCAAGCACAATTCCTGCAGTGGCCCCGGTAAATTTCATGCGTGATATTTTGCGCGCCGAAGCTGCGATAGAGCCCACGCCAGTCAGCACCAAAGAGGTGACCAAAGAGACCCAGATTATTGCCATTTACGGCAAAGGCGGCATTGGTAAAAGCTTCACGCTGGCTAACCTCAGCTACATGATGGCGCAGCAAGGCAAAAAAGTTTTGCTGATCGGTTGCGACCCCAAAAGTGATACCACCAGTTTGCTGTTTGGCGGCCGTGCCTGCCCTACGATTATCGAAACCTCGTCCAAGAAAAAACTGGCCGGTGAAGCCGTCGCGATTGGCGATGTGTGCTTCAAGCGCGATGGCGTGTATGCCATGGAACTGGGCGGTCCCGAAGTCGGACGCGGTTGCGGCGGACGCGGCATCATTCACGGCTTTGAGCTCTTAGAAAAACTCGGTTTTCATGAGTGGGGTTTTGACTATGTGTTGCTCGACTTTTTGGGCGACGTGGTGTGCGGCGGTTTCGGCCTGCCGATTGCCCGCGATATGTGCCAAAAAGTGATTGTGGTGGCGAGCAATGATTTGCAGTCGCTCTATGTGGCCAACAACGTGTGCTCAGCAGTGGAATATTTCCGCAAGCTCGGCGGCAATGTGGGCGTGGCCGGTATGGTTATCAACCGCGACGATGGTACCGGCGAAGCGGCGCAGTTCGCCACGCAAGTGGGCATCCCGGTGTTATCCACCATTCCTGCCAACGAAGACATCCGCAGAAAGAGTGCGAGCTACGAAATCATCGGCCGGCCCGACTCCGTGTGGGGCCCGATGTTTGCCGAGTTGGCAGAAAACGTGGGCACCTCGCAGCCAGTGCGCCCCAATCCGCTTACCCAAGACCAGTTGCTGAGCCTGTTTGCCGCCTCTGCTGTCGGCCGCGATGTGGTACTCGAGCCCGCCACGCAATTTGACATGTGCGGACGTACCGAAAACAACAAGCCCACCCTCGAAGTGGTCTACGACGAAGTTTGAAACCCAGGCAGCACTGAGTCATGAGCAAAACCATTCCAATCGTCAACGCAACAGCGCCAGCAGGCGTGAGCACTGCCATTGAAGGCGACGGCATGGGCTGCCACGCGGGCGGCGAAAAAATGCTGGCGGCAGCTAAAGCTTCGGGCAAGTCTGAAGTGCTGGCGCAGTACGCCAAAGACTATCCGATGGACCCCAAAGCCGGTCCGCACGACCAGCCGCAAAGCATGTGCCCAGCCTTTGGTTCGCTGCGTGTGAGTCTGCGTATGCGGCGCACCGCGACCATCCTGTCTGGCTCGGCCTGCTGTGTGTATGGACTAACCTTTACCTCGCATTTTTACGGCGCCAAACGCAGCGTCGGCTACGTACCGTTTAATTCCGAATCGCTGGTCACTGGCAAGCTGTTTGAAGACATTCGCGAAGCGGTGTACAAAGAAGCCGATCCGGCCAATTACGACGCCATCGTCATCATTAATTTGTGCGTGCCCACGGCCAGCGGCGTGCCGTTGCAACTGCTGCCCAAAGATATCAATGGCGTGCGCATCATCGGTATCGACGTGCCCGGTTTTGGCGTACCCACCCATGCCGAAGCCAAAGACGTGCTGGCCGGTGCAATGCTGAAATTTGCCCGCGAAGAAGTGCTGGCGGGCCCGGTGCAAGCCCCGCGTACCGGTCGCTCTGACAAACCCACGGTTACCCTGATCGGTGAAATGTTCCCCGCTGACCCGGTGATCATTGGCCGCATGCTCGAACCCATGGGCTTGGCCGCCGGCCCGGTGGTACCCACCCGCGAATGGCGCGAACTGTATGCCGCGCTGGACTGCGCAGTCGTGGGGGCGATTCATCCGTTTTACACCGCCAGCATCCGCGAATTTGAAGCCGCAGGTCGCCCCATCGTCGGTTCGGCACCGGTGGGCCACGACGGTACCGAGGCTTGGTTGCAAGCCATTGGCAATGCGGCCAATGTGCCGCAAGCAAAAATCGACATGGTGAAAAACATCATGTTGCCGGCCATCAAAGGCGGCTTGGCGCGCATGCCTATCAAAGGGCGCATCACGCTGAGCGGTTACGAAGGTTCGGAATTGCTGGTAGCGCGCCTGTTGGTGGAAAGTGGTGCTGATCTGCGCTATGTAGGCACCGCCTGCCCGCGCACGGTCTGGAGCGAGCCTGATTGCCAGTGGCTCGAAGCCCACGGCGTGCACGTGCAATACCGCGCTTCGCTGGAACAAGACCTGGCGGCCATGCACGAATGGAAGCCTGACCTGGCGATTGGCACTACGCCCGTAGTGCAAATGGCTAAAGAAATGTCCATCCCCGGCCTGTACTTCACCAACCTGATTTCTGCACGGCCGCTGATGGGTCCGGCAGGTGCGGGTTCGCTGGCGCAAGTGATCAACGCAGCCATTGGCAACAAGTCGCGCTTTGACGAAATGAAAGCCTTTTTTGGCGATGCCGGTACCGGCCATGCCACCGGTGTATGGGAAAGCGCCCACGGCGTACCGCAAGACCGTCCTGAGTTCAAGGCCGAGACACGCCGCTTGCTGGAAAAGCAGGCCAAAAAGCGTAAAGCGGAGGCCATGATATGAGTCGCCCGTTCGTCTGTTTTCACTTTGACGTCACTGCGCATAGCGCAGCGGGCGCTGTACGTTCGGAGGGCCTGCCATGCTAGTGTTGGACCACGACCGCGCAGGTGGCTACTGGGGTGCGGTGTATGTATTCACCGCCATCAAAGGCTTGCAAGTGGTGATTGACGGACCGGTGGGTTGTGAGAACCTGCCCGTGACTTCGGTGTTGCATTACACCGATGCGCTGCCGCCGCATGAATTGCCCATCGTGGTGACGGGCTTGGCCGAAGAGCAACTTGGGCGCGAAGGCACCGAAGGCTCCATGCGCCGTGCCCATGCGGCCCTGGACCCGGACCTGCCCTCGGTAGTGGTGACCGGCTCTATCGCCGAAATGATTGGCGGCGGCGTCACGCCCGAAGGCACGAATTTGCAGCGCTTTTTGCCACGCACGATTGACGAAGACCAGTGGCAATGCGCCAACCGCGCCATGTTCTGGCTGTGGCAGCAATATGGTTTGCGCGAAGTACCCAAGCGTGAGCGCAAAGTCGGTGAGCGTCCACGCGTGAACATCATCGGACCGAGCTACGGCACTTTCAATTGCCCCAGCGACCTGGCTGAGATCCGCCGCCTGGTGCAAGGCATAGGCGCTGAAGTCAATATGGTGTTCCCGCTGGGCAGCCACCTGGCCGATGTATCGCGTCTGGTAGAAGCCGATGTCAACATTTGCATGTACCGCGAATTTGGCCGCATGCTGTGCGAGGCACTGGAGCGCCCCTATCTGCAAGCGCCGATCGGACTACACAGCACTACCAAGTTTTTACGCAAATTAGGCGAGCTGTTGGGCCTGGACCCCGAGCCATTTATCGAGCGTGAAAAGCACAGCACCATCAAGCCGATTTGGGACTTGTGGCGCTCGGTGACGCAAGACTTTTTTGGCACTGCCAACTTTGGCGTGGTAGCCAACGAAACCTATACGCGCGGCATCCGCCATTTCCTCGAAGACGAAATGGGCCTGCCTTGCAACTTTGCAATATCCCGCCTGGCGGGAGCAAAAACCGATAACGCCGAGGTGCGCAAACTGGTCACCGAAAAAACACCGCTGGTGCTTTACGGCAGCTACAACGAGCGTATTTACCTGGCCGAATGCGGCGGTGGCGGCATGATGAAAACCAGCTTTATTCCGGCTAGTTTTCCGCTGCCCATCATCCGCCGCCATACCGGTACGCCGTTTATGGGCTATGCCGGTGCCACCTACATCATTCAAGAGTTTTGCAACGCCTTGTTTGACGCGCTATTTCACATCCTGCCGCTGGGCACGGAGCTAGACAAGATTGAAGCGAGCCCGAGCCGCGCCATCGATGACTCCCTGCTGCCCTGGGAGCCCGAGGCACAGCGACTGATGGAAGAGCTGCTGGAGCAGCAGCCCGTGCTCGTACGTATTTCTGCCGCCAAGCGCATGCGCGACCAGGCCGAGCGCGATGCGCGCGAGACCGGGCGCTCGCAGGTGGAGGCAGCTAGGTTTATTGAATTGTTCGGTCAGGCAAATGCTGGAGCACACGCGTGAAAGCCGTGTTTTGGTGTTCGTCTGATCGGTCAATCCTCCGGCTTGTCCGGGGGTTCAACTGCGGTGGCATTCCTGCTGCTGCAGTCCGTTCCGCACCCATCCGGGTGCGGGGAGTCGCCGAAAGGCATTTTGTGAGAGGCACTATCTATGACTGATGCAGCTAACCCCTCAGGGCTGACAGACGACGAGGCCCAGGAGTTCCACCAGTACTACGTACAAGGGTACATCTTGTGGGCCGTGGGCGCGTTCTTCGCGCACAGCTTGGTGTGGATCTGGCGTCCCTGGTTCTAACGAACTAAAAACGGAGGTATTTATGGCCCAAGTAAACCAAACGGATTCGACATTTATTTCAGATAGCCACCTCAATGGCTACCGGATGATATTTGTTTTGATGTTTTGTGTGTTCATGGCGCTCGCCGTGGTTGGACAGTTGCTGGCATTAAATTGGCGCACCTGGCTGCCCGGGGCGGAGGGATCGACGACCACCCTGGTCGGCGTGAAATCTGCCGTCTATACCGTAATTTCTCAATTGAGTTAACGAAAGGAAATTCCTATGTGGCGCATGTGGCGTGTAATAGACCCCCGCAAGGCGGTCGTGTTAACAGGACTGTTGATCGCGTTTGTGTCGACAACGATTCATCTGATCCAGATCAGTGGCGATCGTTACAACATCAACAGCTGGCATCCCGATACGGCCAAGGCCGCGAAGGCTGCTCAGAATGCGGCTCTGCCGCAAAAGTAAGGGCCTTTGGTCTTTATTCCGGCAGGCGCACGTGGCTCATATTTTTGAACCCTGCGTCTGTCTTTTTCGAACTATTGACCTCACCGCGCTGGAACCCATAGACCGTAAACAGGTCGGAGGATGCAACTATGTCCATGCTGAGTTTTGAACGTAAATACCGCGTGCGCGGTGGAACGCTTTTTGGGGGCGACCTGTTTGACTTTTGGGTCGGTCCCTTTTTTGTCGGATTCTTCGGAATAACGACGATTTTCTTTGCCGCTCTAGGCACCGTGATGATTTTGTGGGGCGCGGCCATGGGCCCGACCTGGAATCTCTGGCAAATCAATATCGCCCCGCCGGATATCTCTTATGGTCTGCGCTTTGCGCCGATGATGGAAGGTGGTTTGTGGCAGATCATCACGATGTGTGCCATTGGCGCTTTCGTATCCTGGGCCTTGCGCGAAGTCGAGATCGCTCGCAAGCTAGGCATGGGCTTGCATGTGCCCGTCGCCTTCGGTATGGCGATTTTGGCCTACGTCAGCTTGCAGGTGATACGGCCGGTGCTCATGGGCGCTTGGGGCCACGCTTTCCCGTATGGCATTTACAGCCATCTGGACTGGGTGAGCAACACGGCCTACCAGTACCTGCACTTTCACTACAACCCCTGGCACATGATTGCGGCAAGCCTGTTCTTTGCAACGGTGCTGGCCCTGTCGATGCACGGCGGCTTGGTGCTCTCAGCCACCAACCCCGGCAAGGGCGAAGTGGTCAAGACGCCGGAGCATGAAGACACATTCTTCCGCGACTTTATCGGCTACTCGGTCGGCACATTGGGCATTCACCGCCTGGGCTTGTTCCTGGCGCTGGCCGGGGTCTGGTTCGGCATTGTCTGCATCGTGGTCAGCGGACCTTTCTGGACCGGCGCCTGGCCTGAATGGTGGGGCTGGTGGCTGAACATGCCGATCTGGCGTACCTGAACACACGGAGGATACTGACATGGCCCAATATCAAAATCTGTTTACCTCGGTGCAACCGGTTGGCCCGTTGCACGAGGGTGTGCCGCTGCCGCGCGGCGATGACAAGCGCCTAGGCACCCCATTTCTATTGCACTTGCTCGGACGCATCGGCAACGCGCAAATCGGCCCGATCTATCTTGGCTCGCTGGGTGTCGCTTCGCTGATCTTCGGCATCGCGGCCTTCAACATCATCGGCTTTAATATGCTGGCCTCGGTGGACTGGAACCCGATTCAGCTGCTGCGCCAACTGTTCTGGCTGGCACTGGAGCCGCCAGCGCCGGCCTATGGTCTGGGCATTCCGCCGCTGGCCCAAGGCGGCTGGTGGTTGATCGTCGGCTTTATGCTCACCGTCTCCATCCTGCTGTGGTGGGCACGCACTTACCGGCGCGCACGGCAGCTGGGTTTGGGCACGCACGTGGCCTGGGCTTTTGCAGCGGCGATCTGGCTGTACCTGGTGTGCGGATTCTTTCGCCCCATCATGATGGGCAGCTGGTCTGAAGCGGTACCGTTTGGCATCTTCCCGCACCTCGATTGGGTCTCGGCCCTATCGCTGCGCTACGGCAATTTGTTCTACAACCCCTTCCACGCGCTGTCTATCGTGTTCCTGTACGGATCGGTGCTCTTGTTTGCGATGCACGGCGCCACGATTTTGGCGGTCAGCCGCTACGGCGGTGAGCGCGAAATCGAGCAGATTGTGGATCGCGGTACCGCCTCGGAACGCGCCGCCCTGTTCTGGCGCTGGACCATGGGCTTTAACGCCACGATGGAATCCATTCACCGCTGGGCTTGGTGGTTCGCTGTGCTGTGCCCATTGGTCGGTGGCGTCGGCATCCTGCTAACCGGCACCGTGGTGGACAACTGGTACCTGTGGTCGGTTAAACACCATGTCGTACCCACCTACCCGCTGGCCTATCCGGTAGTAATCGATCCGGCACTCCTGGTAACCAAGCCATGAAAAAAACAATGAAACTCGCACTATCCCTGCTAGCTCCGTTGGCCTTCGGTCTGCTGACCGGTTGCGAGCGCCCACCCATAGAGACGGTGCAAACCGGCTACCGGGGTACGGGCATGGAGCAGATTTACAACCCACGCACCTTGCTCAAGCAAGCCTCGCTGAACCAGGCACCGGCTCCGGCCGATGCCGCAGCAGCGGACGGCCCCAAGGCCAAAGAGGTGTACCAAAACGTGCAAGTGCTTGGCGATCTGAGCGTGGCACAGTTCAACCGACACATGGCTTCCATTACCCAATGGGTGGCTCCTGATGCCGGTTGTGCTTACTGCCACAACACCGAGAACTTTGCCGATGATGGCAAATACACCAAGGTGGTGGCGCGGCGCATGATCCAGATGACGCAGCGCGTCAATCAAGACTGGAAATCGCACGTGGCCGAGACCGGCGTGACTTGCTACACCTGCCATCGGGGTAACAACATCCCGACCAATGTCTGGTTTGCGCCCAAAGACCGCAAGTACGCCAACAGCAGCATGGGCGATTTGGCCGGGCAAAATCTAGCATCGAAGTCTGTCGGATTAAGCTCGCTGCCGTTTGACCCTTTCACGCCTTATCTAAAAGACGCAGCGCCCATCCGCGTCAATAGCACGGAGGCGATGACAGGCTTAGGAAATTACGCTAATCGCGCCTCCACCAAGCAGGCCGAGCACACTTACTCCCTGATGATCCATATGTCGGAGTCGCTGGGCGTGAACTGCAGCTACTGCCATAACACGCGCAACTTCCAGGGTTGGGAGGAATCCCGTCCGCAACGTGTGACGGCGTGGTACGGTATCCGTATGGCGCGTGATCTGAACAACGACTACATGGAGCCCCTGACAAAGACTTTCCCTGAACACCGTTTAGGACCCAAGGGTGATGTAGCCAAGGTCAATTGCACTACCTGCCACCAGGGCGCCTTCAAGCCGCTGTATGGTGCGGCGATGGCGAAGGACTATCCTGAGTTGCAGGCTCTGGCCAAGCCCTAAACTCGGAAAACCTCAAGGCCTCCACACATTGCGGTGGAGGCCTTTTTATTTGGACACCCAGACATGGATGCCGCCAACGCGAGCAAGGACCGCGACCAGACCATTGTGCTGGTGCTGGCCGATATTGCACCGGCATCACTGGTGTGGGGCTGGACGCGGATTGTCAAAGGCCCCAGCCCGTGGTTAGCGATTGATGGCGTGCGTTTCGCCAAGGTGCTGGGCAGTGGCTACGAGGGTGGCTTCAGCCTCAAACCCAGCAGCTCGCGCCAGGGGCTTTTTCTAGTGTTTCATACCGCGCTGGCCGCTGCGGATTTTTTATCGCACTCCGCCCTGATGCAAGGCTACCGGGAACGCTCCCGCGAACTCTGTGTTTTGCAATTGCGCACCTGGTCTTGCCGGGGCAGCTGGGATGGCACGGCGATGGATGTGACCTGCAGTGCGCCCACCCAAGGCCCTATTGCCGCGCTGACACGCGCCTCGATTCACTTGCGCAAAGCCTCGGCTTTTTGGAACCATGCACCACCCTCGCAAAACGCCATCGAAGGCGTGCAGGGCGTGCAACTGGCCGTGGGTTTGGGCGAAGCGCCCTTTCTGCGCCAGGCCACCTTTACGGTGTGGGACAGTGTGGCCGCCATGGACGCCTATGCGCGCACCGGGCCGCACCTTGAAGCGATCAAAGCAGCAGCGCAAAATCAGTATTTTTCAGAATCTATGTTCGCCCGCTTTGTTCCCATCTCCATAGAAGGTCGCTGGAAAGACCGCGACTATGGCTGACCCCTTGCGCACGCGCCGCGTGGTGGTGGTGGGCGCGGGCATTGGCGGCTTGTGCAGTGCTTTGGTGTTGGCGCATCGCGGCTTGGACGTGACCTTGGTCGAGGCTGCCGCCACGCCGGGCGGCAAGATACGCCAAACCCTGGTCGATGGCGTGGGGGTCGATGCCGGACCTACGGTATTTACCATGCGCTGGGTGCTGGAGCAGATGCTGGCTGAGATGGGCACGTCCTTGCAAGACATCCTGACGCTAGAGCCCATTGGCGTGCTGGCCCGCCACGCCTGGCGCGGCAGCGCGCAGCGCTTGGATTTGCTGGCCGATACACAGGCCAGCGCCGACGCTATTGCACGCTTTAGCAGTCCACAAGAGGCAAAACGCTTTTTAGGCTTTTGCCGTGAAACCCGCGCGCTTTATGACGCATTAGAAAAACCGTATATCCGCAGCGAGCGTCCCAACCTGCTCAGCATGGTCGGCGACCTGGGTGTTAGCGGCATGGCGACGCTGGCCGGCCTGGGACCTTTTGCCAGCCTTTGGCGCAGCCTGGGGCGGCATTTTCATGACCCGCGCTTACAGCAACTCTTTGGTCGCTACGCCACCTACTGCGGCTCTTCGCCCTGGTCTGCGCCCGCCACCTTGATGCTGGTCGCGCAAGTGGAGCTCGACGGCGTCTGGTCGGTGCAAGGCGGCATGTTTGCAGTAGCGCAGGCCCTGGCCGCCCTAGGGGAAAAACATGGCTTGCAGTCGCGCTACGGCCAAGCGTGCACGCAAATATTGTTGGACAAGGGAAAGGTCAGCGGCGTGCAACTGGCCTCGGGCGAGGTGATCCCCGCTGACGATGTCGTGTTCAACGGCGATGTGGCCGCGCTGGGCCAAGGCCTGTTGGGCGACGCACTGCGTAGCTCATTCAAGCCGGTGCCTGCCGCCACGCGCTCGCTGTCCGCCTTTACGATGGCGATGCACGCCACCGCCAGCGGCTTCCCGCTGGTGCGGCACAACGTGTTTTTTGATAATGACTACCGCAGCGAGTTTGAGGATATTTTTCAACACCGCAAACTGCCGCACCAAGGTACGGTTTATGTGTGCGCGCAAGACCGACAAGACAGCGGTTTGGCGCACAGCGGCCCGGAGCGCTTGCTGTGCCTGGTCAATGCACCGGCCAACGGCGACACCCATAGTTTTGATGCAGGGGAGATAGACAGATGCGAATCGAACAGCCTGGCCTTGATGCGCCACTGTGGCCTGGAACTGCAGTGGCAGCCGCATCAACGGGTACGCACGCTGCCGCAGGACTTTGCCCGCCTGTTTCCGGGCAGCGGGGGCGCGCTCTATGGGCAAGCGACCCACGGCTGGATGTCGGCCTTTGCGCGGCACTCGGCGCGCAGCCCGGTGCCGGGCCTGTACCTGGCGGGGGGCAGCGTGCATCCGGGGCCGGGCGTGCCGATGGCGGCGATGTCGGGCCGGTTGGCGGCCGCCACGCTGATGGCGCACCACGATTCGACCAGCCGGTCGCGCCGGGTGCTTATCTCTGGTGGTATGTCGACGCGCTGAGCGACGACGGCCAGCACGGCCTGTCCATCATCGCCTTTGTGGGGAGCGTGTTTTCGCCCTACTACGCGCTGGCGCGTGGCCTTAACGGTGGCGTGGCCGAGGCCGAAAACTATTGCGCGCTCAACGTTGCGCTATATGGCAAAGCGGGCAAACGCTGGACCATGACCGAGCGCGGTCGCTCGCACATAGAGCGCAGCGCGGACCACTACCGCATAGGCCCGAGCAGCCTGCACTGGGACGGCCAGGCGCTGCGCATCGAGTTTGACGAAATCAATGTGCCCATCCCTATGCGTGTGCGTGGTCGCGTGACCGTGCGGCCCGAAGGCCTGTGCCGCTTTGTTACCGCGCTGGACAACGCAGGCCGCCACCGCTGGGGCCCGATAGCGCCCTGCTCACGCGTGGAGGTGGAGCTAGACAAGCCTGGCGCGCGCTGGAGCGGACACGCTTACATGGACTCCAATGAAGGCGACGAGCCGGTAGAAAAAGGCTTTCGCGACTGGGACTGGGCGCGCGCCGAAATGGCCAATGGCGACACCGCCGTGGTCTATGACGTGCGCCCCCGCGAAGGCCCGGGCCGCGTGGTGGCGCAACGC
Organism: uncultured beta proteobacterium; assembly: GCA_903869595.1. Taxonomy (GTDB): domain Bacteria; phylum Pseudomonadota; class Gammaproteobacteria; order Burkholderiales; family Burkholderiaceae_C; genus Allorhodoferax. The sequence goes on from CAIPZV010000054.1 coordinate 39,896, forward strand.
TTTGCGCGCAACGGGGAGACCACCGCTTTCGAAGCCCCACCGCGTCACGCCCTGCCTGCATCGGGCTGGCGCATACCCCGCGCTATGAGCAGCGAAGCGGGCAGCACCCCGCAACTGGTCAGCACCCTGGAAGACACACCGTTTTATGTGCGCTCCCTGCTGCGCACCCGCCTACTGGGTGAAGAAGTAACCGCCGTTCACGAATCGCTAGATGTACCGCGCCTGGTATCGTTACCGGTACGGATGATGTTGCCTTGGAGAATGCCCAGAAGGGGCTAGGTGCGTACTTCACGTTATTTCAATTCGTAGCGTGGTGCTTGCTTCAAAAGATGCTGCTTAAAGGCCACGGCCAAGGGCGATAATTTTTTACTGGCGGGATGCACAATATGCCAGGCCGAAGGCAGCGGAAAGCCATCCAGTTCAATGACGCTGACGCCGTGCTCTTTTTTCAGGCCATGCAAAGCATGCCTGGACACCACGCCGATACCCAGACCACCGGCCACGGATTCCTTGACAGCTTCATTGCTACCAAGCTCTAGTCGCACATCAGGCTTAAATCGCATTTTGCGGAAGTACTGGTCCGCGGCCATGCGTGTGCCTGAGCCCTTTTCCCGAAAAATGAACCGACGCTGCGCAAGCGCATCTAAAGTCACACGCTTGGCTTTAGACAAAGCATCAGATGTTGCGGCAATCACCACAATCGGGTTTGCCATAAACACCTCGTCGCTCAAGTCCATATCCACGGGTGGCATTGACATGATGTAGAGGTCATCCAAGTTTTCCCGCAGGCGCTGGACTACGCCGTCGCGGTTAAGAATTTCTAAGGAAACATCAATCTGCGGGTACTGCTTACAAAAGCTACCGACTAGGCGCGGCATAAAGTACTTAGCGGTACTGACCACAGCGACCTTCAGCTTTCCTCTGGAAAAACCTTTGACGGCGTCCACGTTTTGCTCAAAAGCATCCCAGGTTTGGGCCACCGTACGCGCGGTTACTGCAAGCTCTTTGCCCAGATCAGTCAGGTAGAACTTTTTGCCCACAAACTCAAACAAGGGCGCGCCGACCGACTGCGTCACCTCTTTGAGTTGCATGGACGCGGTGGGCTGGGTCACATGCATGGCCTTGGCCGCAGCACTGACGCTGCCCGAATCAGCCAATGCCAAGAACAAACGCAGCTGCCGGAAGGTGATGTGCATAGATTTATCCCTATATCTAAGTAGATAAGAATCAATTTTACAAAGCTATGCTACGACCCTAGGATGCGGCCTGGAATTAGGAATATGCAAAACCTACTTGACCCCGCTATCCTGTTTTTTATCTTTGGCGTATTGGCTGGTACTGCCAAGTCCAACCTAGAGATTCCACCGGCCATCTCGCGCTTTTTGTCTTTATATCTTTTGATGGCTTTGGGACTGAAGGGGGGTTTTGCTCTTTCACATTCAGGCCTGAGCAGCCAGATCGGCCTCAGTCTGGGTGCCGCGCTTATCTTGGCGGTTGTCGTTCCCTTGTTAGGTTATTGGGTACTGCGTAAATTCGTCAGTGGCTTTGATGCTGCTGCCGTCGCGGCGACCTATGGATCTGTCAGCGCAGTCACTTTTTTAACCGCTACGCAGTATCTGGAAAACCAAGACATTGCCTTCGGTGGACATATGGCCGCAGCCATGGCACTGATGGAGTCGCCCGCGATCATCATGGCGGTTGTATTTGCCAATGGGCTACGCAAGCCGGCTGCAGTTAGTTTGGCAGTTGCTGGCAATAGCGCTGCGGTACTTGGCTCGGCGCCAGCGAACCCCCAAGCTTCAATCGGAAAAATACTGCACGAGTCGTTTACCGATGGCGCGCAACTGCTTTTGCTGGGCGCCATGGTGGTCGGGCTGATTTCCGGGGAGGCCGGCAAAGCCGCCATGCAGCCCTTCTCCGGGGATCTTTTCAAAGGCATGTTGTCATTTTTCTTGCTGGATATGGGCTTGATGGCGGCCCGCAATCTGCCCCAGCTCAAAGACAAGTCTGCCGTGCTGCTCGCCTATGCAGTGGGTGCGCCCGTCGTCCATGCGGGCTTGGCTTTGGGTTTGGCTTGTACCTTGGGCTTGCCAGCCGGTGACAGCGCTTTGTTGATGGTCTTGGCGGCCAGTGCTTCCTATATTGCGGTGCCAGCGGTGCTGCGCTATGCCCTGCCCGAGGCCAATCCTTCGCTCTACTTTGGCTTGAGTTTGGGGGTGACTTTTCCACTGAACATTTTGGCCGGCATACCGCTATACACCGCCATTGCGCAAACGGTTTTGGCTTGAACGCCAACGCAGGTGCGCCGACCAAGGGCTGTACCAAACCTTAGGGAATTGCGGGCTTTCCCACTTTCACAACTATCTCCGTCTCACAGCATTGCATTGCACGTGGGGTTCGGGCCGAACGTTGGATTTGATCAATATCAAAGACGCGCTAATGCGGTGATTTGCCTTGACTTATGTAGGCCGATTTTTGAAAGTCAGTGCTACATTGGACTGCGCTGCACCTTGGGCTTGATTACGCATTGCGCAGCCCCAATTTTGCGTACCCATCGGTAGGTACTTTAGCCTTGATAGGCGGTCGCGTTCCTCACTAAAAATCAATGTGAAAGTTATAGCCCTCAAGCCACTCAATATTCAAGAACCGAGCGCGCACTCCGCGCCTGGCTGGGCGTTTTTGCGTTTGGGCTTTCGGCCTTTTTATCTAGGGGCTGCCTTGTTTGCCACACTGGCTATACCAGCCTGGGTGTTGACTCTGCTGGGTTACCTGGTATGGACACTGGCCATGGCGCCATTGCTGTGGCACGCGCACGAAATGCTTTATGGTTTTGTGGGTGCCGTGGTGATTGGTTTTCTGATGACCGCAGGCAAAGCCTGGACCGGTTTGGGCACGCCTCGTGGTGCGCAACTGGGTGCCCTTGCCGGGCTATGGCTGTCAGCACGTGTAGCTGCGCTGGGAGCGCCCTATCTGGTGTACGCAGTGCTGGATGTGGCACTGTTGCCCCTGGTGTCCCTGGTGCTGGCGCGCTTGCTGCTGCGCGCAGGAAACTACCGCAACCTGCCGCTGGCAGGCCTACTGCTGTTGATGGCCTTGGCGAATGCGGCCTTCCATGGCAGCGTGTTGGGTTGGGTGGAATGGTCGCCCCTGTCGGCCTTGCACGCCATGTTGGCATTGATCGTCGTGCTGGAATGCGTGATGGCTGGCAGGGTCATACCCGCCTTCACGATGGCGGCGCTTCCTGGGGTGCACATCAAAGCTCTGCCTTGGCTGGAACGCTCGGTGTTGGCGCATACCGCCATAGGCTTGGCACTTTGGCTGTTTGCCCCCGCCGATTTTGCACCCATTAACACGCTGGTTTTAGCGCTTGCAGCGGGCTTGCACCTGGTACGTCAGTGGCGCTGGTCGCCCTGGGCCACGCGCAAGCGTCCCATGGTGTGGGTATTGCAAATTGCCTACCTGTGGTTTGCCATTGGCCTTGGCCTGCTGGCTTTATCAGAACTCGGCTGGGTAGGCGTGTCTGCCGGAATTCACAGCCTGGCCGTGGGCGCCACTGCAACCTTGGTGCTAGGCATGATGACGCGCACCGCGCGCGGTCACACCGGGCGCCCGGTGCAAGCGGGGCGTATTGAAATAGCAGCGTTCGCGCTGCTGATTGCGGCTGCGCTATGCCGCGTGGTGTGGCCACTGGCGATGCCGTCGCAGACCGCCTGGGCGCTACTCTTTGCAGCGGCTGCTTGGGCAGCGGCCTTTGGCCTGTACGCCATTACTTATGGCCCGTGGCTGTTACAAGCCCGATTAGATGGGCGCGATGGCTGAGCCCATACCGCGCGCAAAAATAGTACGCAGCATCAGAGGCAATTTTTTAATCAGGTCGCCAGTTAGTGGCGCCCTCGCCTTTTCCTAGTTGACGTTTTACTGCGGCTTCGGATTCATATCGATATTGCGCGCGGTGCCTAAGAGCGTTGCACACAGCGTCTCGCTTCCGTCTTCGGCCACGGCGTACACATCGGCTGCGCAAATCGTCAGAAGCTTGCCAGCGTCAATCACCCGCCCTCTGGCTCGCAACGCAACACCTTGGGCGGGGGCAATCAGTTTGAGGGTGGCATCGATAGTGGCATTGACCCAGCCGGGTTTCAGCGTGGTACCAGCAGCGGCCACCGCCGCAAAGTCCGCAATGGCAAATACCGGCGTCGCCTGTAACTGGCCGGGCCGAAAAGTAAAGGCGTCCTGGACGGGAATTTCAAGCTCCACCACGGACGGCGCGATGCGATTGAAGCGTAAACCCAGCGTGCGCGCCATGGGCATGGACAGCACCATGCGCTCCAAGGCTTTAAAACTAGGGTTCGTGTCTGTAGCACCTGTGCTCATTTCATACTCCGTTTCTGTGATCGGTGGGTAGCCGCTCGGGAATCGCAGCCAAGGAAAAGCCGATCTTGCGCGACATGGCAATGAAGACAACTTCGCGCCGCATGGTTTCTGTGTAGTCACGATAGCCATTGGCATGGCGCACCGGCTCCAATAGCCCCAAGCGCTCGTAGTGGCGCAAGGCGTGGGTGGAGACACCGGTTCGCTTGGCAAGCTCTGAAATCTTCATGGACCGAAGATTAGCAAGCTTGGTCTAAGGCGAAGCTTAGGAAGGTGTCGCCTGCGCTACAAATTCGGTGCTTTCTAATGAGCGTGTTTTTGGAAAACGCGCGGACTTAGCGTTGTCTGGGTACGGCTAATTACTCCAAGGATTAATCACATCTAACCCCAGATCAGCAAAATCCCGCGTGTTGCGCGTGACCATGCGCAAGCCATGCTGCGCGGCCGTAGCAGCGAATAGACTATCAATGGCTGGCAATGGACGGCCTGCGGCTGACAACAATCGACCCCAACGGCCTGCCACGCTCGTATCAACGGCCAGGACACGCCCCGCAAAAAAAGCGGGTAAATCTGTTTCCAGCCAATCCGTAAGCGCCATGCGCCGCTTGGCGTCGGAGACCCCTTCGATGCCTTTGCGCAATTCGCCCAAGGTCAGCACACTCAAATACAAGGTGGACGCCGGCCTGCCACTCGACCACTGCGGCCCCTGGCGTCTTGCGGCGAAGCTCGGACAAAACATGGGTGGTCGGCTTACGCTAAGTCCTTACCCAGAACGCGAAAATTTCAAACGATAGAATTTGACAATGTAAGGAATTAACCTTACTATTTACCACATTGACCGGAGTAAAAAATGCCCCCTATCCAAGAAGTGGCCACCATCACGTCAAAGGGCCAGATTACCCTGCCCAAGGCGATCCGTCAGGCGCTGGGCGTGGACTATGGCGGCAAAGTGGCGTTTCAATTGCGGGGCTCCAAAGTCGTCGTGACACGTGCGAATACGGCGGACCATGAGGACCCGGCAATTGGCGCTTTCTTGGCCTTGCTGGAGTCGGATATCCGCGCAGGCCGCCATGTGGGCAGCCTGCCGGACGACCTGGTGCAAGCCATGCAGGCCACGCTGGAACAAGCGACCGATATAGCGGCGGATATTGAGGGCGACGTCGCGCTGTGATGCAAAGTCACGGATGGACGCTGTTGTTTCATGCGTGCCTAATAGATCAGCTACAAAAACTGCGTGCCGCCGCGCAGCGGGCGGAGCAACAAGACCCCAAAGGCTTCGCGACCCATGCCAACGTCAGGCTGTTTGCGGCTTTGTCCAAGCTGATATGGGAAGCGGTACCCAGCGACCCGCACCGTCAAGAGTATCGTCAGGGCAACACCATGGGCCCCGAATTTCGCCACTGGCGGCGCGCAAAAATCGGGCGCCGTTTTCGGCTTTTTTTCCGGTTTGACACCAAAACCCGCATCATCATTTTTGCCTGGGTTAATGACGAGAACACCCTGCGTGCATCAGGCAGCAAAACCGACCCTTACGTCGTCTTCCAACGCATGCTCGAACGCGGCCAACCGCCCGATGATTGGGCGGCACTGAAGCAGGCGAGCCGGGCCGATTGGAGCGCCAGCTAATTCCAAGCAGCACCGACCCTCAACCATGCTCGAAGCTCCCGCCGACTCCATCCACCCCACGTCCGCGCTGGCCTGGCGCAAGTGGCTGGAGCGCCACCATGCGCGGGGCCAGGGCGTTTGGCTGATCAGCTACAAGCTGGCCACGGGCAAACCTCGCATGGCGTATGACGAGGCGGTGGCGACCGCGCTGTGCTTTGGGTGGATAGACAGCAAGCCGCGCGCGCTGGACGGGGAGCGCTCCATGCTGTGGTTTGCGCCCCGCAAAAAAGGCAGCGCCTGGAGCAACAACAACAAAGAACGCGTGGAGCAGCTACTGCGCGCAGACCTGATGCATGCGTCAGGCCTGGCAAAAATCGAAGAGGCTAAGCAAGACGGCAGTTGGAACAAACTGGACAGCGTGGAAGCGCTGGAGATTCCGCCCGATTTGCGCAAGGCCTTTAAAGCCCACCCCGGCGCCCAGGGCAACTTCGAGGCCTTTCCCCGCTCTAGCAAGCGGGCCATTTTGGAATGGATCGGCAATGCCAAAACCGAGGCGACGCGGGCCAAGCGCGTGGGGGAGACAGCGGCCTTGGCAGAGGGGAATGTGGGGGCTGATCGGTGGGTAAAGAAACTCTAAAAAGAGCTCTGACCGGCACTTGCCAACGAGGATGCTTATGCAGCATTGGTTTTTGCAAAAGAGTCAACATAGGCATGCTGACTCTGGCGCACAGGTAGTTCAAATGGAATAATCTGAATGAGTTGAGCTGAACTTTCAAGCGGCACGCTCATCTGAAGATTGGTACATAGCGGAGGTCCAAATGTACGAGGTTGTTCAAGAGGATGAACTAATGCACGACTGCGAATCGCCAAATTCGCAAGATTTGTTGTTTTCGAACTGTGAGAAAGTTATCAAGGCTGGGATTTGGCTTATCCGGAACGGTTATGGGCGCTTGGCAGTTCTGCCGTATGCAGCACCCTCAGGCTGCTACTGGCGCTGTGAATTCCACCCGATTGGCCAGCCTAAGCACGCCTTCTTTCGCTACACAACAGGCTCGGCGGCTCGGTACCTACAGGATCATTGTGGTGGTAGCGTGCGTCGAACTATCAGTCCTAAAAGGTTGGCTAAGGCAATTATGGCCACAGTCCCTGAGGATTTAAAGCAACGCTGTGCAGGCGATTGCCTTGTTGAAACAGAGCAGTGGCTTGTGTCACTTGAACGGGCTTTGAGTCAAAAGCTGATCCCTCAGGCTTTTGAGGATTACGGTGACTATATTGATTGGAAACTAATCAGCATTCACGGGCACACTGGCTCCTGGCTTAAACCACAGCCGGGATATGTAAAGCCTGGAACCGAACTAAATTGGCGAGACCAGCCATTTTGGCGTTCATGCGAGTCGGAGGGTGCGGCTTTGCAGAACTCCGGTGCATTTGTAATAGATCCGACAAAGTTGGAGCAGGCAATTAGCTCAGAAATTGCCACCGAGGTCTTTAGGGCAATGACAGAAGCAAAAGATTATGAGTCGGAACAAATATTAGTAAATGCTTTCAAGAAAGTGCTGTTCCGTCTCCAGACGATATCGCGTTAGTTATCAGTCCCAGACAGACATTCGTAACTCGGGATTGCATCCGGAATTGACTTGGCGAAGCTGAACTGCTCGCCGAAGCGTTGTCCAAGATAGGCGCTATCGCTGGGGAAACTAGATCCATAAGGCGGTTTTCGCTGCTCTTGGGGGCAGTAAACGCACACATTCTCATTGAAAAAAAATTTTATGCGCCAGAAATTCAATTGCCATAATTTAAATTGATTTACACTTTAATCGACAGGCGGATCACCTTAGTTGGATTCACCTTCATCCCTTAATTCCAGAAAACGTTGAACCTATCTATGACTTATTTCGTCGACATTTTTTCCGTCGAGACCTATGAATCTTTCTCGAAAACTACGAAGACCATCGCTGGCTTTCACTCAAAACGAAAAGCTTGGCTTACGAAAATAAAAACAGGTGACAAAATACTTTGCTATGTGAAGGGATTGTCTTGTTGGGTAGGAATTTTGGAGGTCAATGGGCCTCTGCAGGAAGTAACACTCGGCAATGAATCAATCCCCGGTTACAACCTCGAATTTCCAGTGACACCCGCAGTCTGGCTAGAAAAAGGAACGCTACTCCCCATCAAACGGGCCGAGGTTTGGGCAGCACTTTCTTTTACGAAGCACGTAACTCCCGGTGCCGGTGGCTGGAATGCGGGCCTGCGAAGTAGCGGTGTACGAATGCTTGAACACGATGGTAACGCAGTTGAAGCCCTCCTAAAAGATCAGCTACAGCGGCGTATTCCCGATGAAATTACCGAAGAAAATTGGGATAAACACCAAAGCTTAAAAATTACGACCAGTCAGGGCGAAACCGTTGCCGTTCAAATACCTTCCCCTGAAGATGACTTCGAGCCTACTGCGAAGTTTGCGCTTGCGCCCGCAACCAGCGTGATTATTGGAGAGGCGCCGGCTGTTAGAACATCTCACAAGATGCAGGCCCGCCTAGCAGAAATTGGGATAGCGATGGGCTTTCAGGTTTGGATTCCCCAAGCGGATAAAGATGCCGTGTCGTCAGAGATGAACAGCTCCGAACTGATGGACGCCCTTCCATACGCTCAATTTTCCGAGCCCACACTTAAAACCGTTGAGCAGATAGACGTGCTCTGGCTACAGAATAAAACTATTGTGCGGGCTTTTGAAGTTGAGCACACTACCGCCGTCTACTCGGGGATTCTTCGTATGGCCGACTTACTCGCTTTGCAGCCGAATTTCCATACGAAGCTTCACATCGTGGCGCCAGAGGAGCGACGAAAAAAAGTATTTCAGGAACTTATGCGCCCTGCTTTCTCCATTTTTCCCCAGGGGCCCCTATCGAAACTTTGCACGTACCTGTCGTATGAGGGTGTGCAAGAGTTGGCGGAAAATCCAAATCTCGAGTTTTTGAAGGCAGAGGTGTTGGAAAAATTCGAGGAACTTGCAGAGGAGCAGGAGTAATCGGAAGGAAACATAAAATTTGTTTCCATAGAGTTTTCGCTTTCAGATGGGAGCGCAGCCACTCCGGCCGTGGGTTTACTAAAGTTGACTTTATACGCCTTACGCCGCCTGCGCATGCAAGCGTATCCCCAGCGCATTAGTCACTTTCAGTATGGTGGCAAAGCTCGGGTTACCTTCGCCAGACAAGGCTTTGTACAAGCTTTCGCGCCCGAGTCCGGTGTCGCGTGAAAGTTGAGACATGCCTTTAGCCCGCGCAATATTGCCTAGGGCTTTGGCAAGAAACGCCGCATCCGAGCCAGCCTCTTGCAGACAGGCATCCAGGTACTTCGCCATGTCTTCTTCCGTTTTGAGGTGCTCTGCGCTGTCCCATTGCTTCAGTTGAATTTTGCTCATCGTTTATTCCTCAAGTTGTCGGGCCAGGGCAATCGCGGCTTTGATGTCTTTTTGCTGGTTCGACTTTTCGCCACCAGCGAGCAAGATAACTACCTCGGCATCCCGCAGGACAAAATAAATCCGATAACCAGGCCCGAAATGAATTCGCATTTCGGAGACACCTTCGCCAACGGGCTTGCAGTCACCAAAGTTGCCATCCTCCGCCCTATCAATGCGAACCTGGATGCGCCGCGCCGCCTGCTTGTCGCGCAATGCCGCATACCAGCTATCAAACACTTCTGTGGTGAATATTGACCGCATAGCCTTGAGTGTATCAAATGGGATACATGCTTAAAGATGGGATTATTCCCCCCGCCCCCGCGCCAGCGTCCTCTCCCTTTCCCTCGGCCCAAACGAAGAAGCCAGCGCGCCTTCCGCTTCTAAACCTTCGATATAAATCGCCTCAATCTCCGGCGCGGCGCGGCGCAGTTCGCGTTCGGCGAAGGGCAGGTGCAGCAGTGCGCGCAGGGCGTACAAGATACGCAGCCAGCCGGGGATCCAGATGCGGCCTTTGCGCGCTTGCATGCCGCGCACGATAGCGCGGGCGGCGTCTTGCGGAGAGGTTTCGCTATTGAGCGGGCCGGGCATGGTGACGCGCAGGCGCACAAAGCCGGGGTGCAGCGCGCCCTCGGTGACAAGCGGCGTGCTGACCCAGCCGGCGTGCACCACGCCCACGTCCACCCCATGCGAAGCCAGCTCAATGCGCCAGGAGTTGCCCATGGCCTCCACCGCTGATTTGCTGGCCGCATAGGCCGACATGACCGGCGGGTGCGCAAACGAGGATACCGAGGCATTGATCAGCACATAGCCGCGCGCTTGCATGACCGCCGGCAGCGCGGCGCGCACGGTGTTGAACACGCCAAACACATTGACCTCCACACAGCGCTTCCAGGCCTGCGGGTCTACCAGCGCCAGTGGCCCAAAAGCGGCCACACCGGCATTGGCAAACACCACATCAATGCGCCCATGGCGCGCCAGGGTTTGCGCGGCCACATGCTCCATGGCGGGCAAGTCGGTTACATCGGCCACCAAGTGCAACACATCGCCACCGCAGCGCGTGGCCATGGTGGCCAGGGGCTCGGCGTCGCAATCCACCAAGACGGGTACGCCGCCTTGGGCCAACACTTCGAGGGCCGTGGCCGCGCCTATGCCCGATGCCGCGCCGGTGATGAGGACGACTTGGCCTTTGAATGTTGAATTGGCAGATGGCATAAGAAAAATTTATGAAATGGACAGAAGGCCGCTAGACAGACCAGCGGCGCAAGCGTACAAGTCATGCGCTACGCCGCGAAACAAAAATTAGCAGCGCCTGGCGGAGCCCGCAGCTTAAACCGATTTATTCACCATGAAATACACAATCGGCAGCGGCAGCACGGTGGCTATCGCGCCGGAGATTTGCCAAATGCGCGAGAGGCGCCAGTAGTCTTCGCCCACGGTGTCGCTGGCGCGGAGCAATGCGCGTTGTTTGAACTGGATAGGTACCAGCACCAACAGCCAAATCAGCCCGGAAAAACTTAGCAGCCCGTACGACCACTGTATCCAAGGGTGGCCCGCGCCGCCATCAAAATGCAGCGCCATACCGTGCCCGGTCCAGACCACGCCAACCGCGCCGGTCAGGGTAAACAGGCCATCGGTAATCAACACCATGGTGTTGCTGAACTGGATGATGGCGTGCTTGCGCGTGCGCTCGGCCAATAGCGCCCACACGCCGCTAACGATGACATTGCCTAAAAACAATGCAGCGCACACCAGGTGGATGACTTTGAGCTCAGGGTGCATGCGGCGATCCATCGACTTGGGCACTGCTTGTATGCGACGCGCTATCTTCATTGGCACCACTTGCATGTGTGGATTGCTTCGCTGCGCTCGCAATGACGGCATCTGCCTTTTCGCGGCGCGTTTGTTCGCGTGCTATTCGCAGATCACGCATTTGCCACCACACGAACAAGGCCCCTGCGCATACCAGTACCAGCACCTCGACGAGCTTGAGCGACACGGTGCTTTAGCGATTGGCCCGCTCGCGTTGCTCCAGGCGCCCAAACAAGTTCACCATCCACTCTACGCGCTGATCAAAGCTGCGCTTGGGTAGGGTCCAGGGTTTGTTGTCGTGGCTGGGGCGGCGATCGCGGCTGACCACATCCACCAAAAACGCAATCGCAGGCACCGGGCTGATGGCCACCGCCGGCATGGCCGGGGCTTTGAGCGCCACCGATGCAGCGCGCGCAATCAGTGCCAGTTTGCGGCTGGTGGAGACCACGGTGCGTCGGTCCACCGAGTTGAGGCCATCACGCTCCAGTTTTTTGCCGATTTCGGCATATACCAAGCGTGCCGCCTGGATGGCGGGGCGGCAGTCCCAAGGCAACTCGGCCAGGCCGAATTCGCCACGGCGGTACAGCACATCGGCGCGCAGCAGCAGGCGCTGGGTAAAGCCGGCGATGCGGGCGTCAAACACCGGGTTGGCCAGCCAAGCATCCGCGTCCATACCAATCTCGCGGAACCAAGCGCGCGGCAGGTAAAGGCGACCATTACGTGCGTCCTCGCCCACGTCGCGGGCGATGTTGGTGAGTTGCATGGCCACGCCCATTTCGCAAGCGCGGGCAATAGCGGTATCGGTGGATGCGCCCATGATGATGGACATCATGGCGCCCACGGTACCGGCCACGCGGGCGCCATAGGCCTCGACATCAGCCAGAGTCTCGTAACGGCGGTCTTGGGTGTCCCACAAAAAGCCATCGAGCAAGGCATCTAGCAAACCGCGCGGTATGCCGTAGCGGTGCACCACATGCGCCAACGCGCGGTCAGCGTCCATGGTGCCAGGGCGGCCTTCGTAAATCTCATCCAGGCGCTGTTGCAGGTCTTGCATGGCCAGCTTGGGGTCCTGGCCCAGGTCAATAGCGTCGTCGGCCAAACGGCAATAGGCATACAGCGCAGTAGCTGGCGGGCGCAAGCGCGTGGGCAGCAGTTTGGAGGCTGCAAAAAACGATTTAGAGCCGCCGCGCATCAGCTCGCGGCAAGCCTCGAGGTCGTAGGCCTTGGGAATGGCAACGGGATGGTTTTCAGGCAAAGCTTGTGACATCGGGCACCACCTCTTGAAGCATTTTTGCGGACATCAACACACTGGGCACGCCCGCACCGGGTTGGCTGCTGGCACCGACCATGAACAAACCTTGCACGTCTTCAGACCGGTTGTGCGGCCGAAACCAAGCGCTTTGCGTCAGGATGGGCTCCAGCCCAAAGCCCGCGCCTTTGTAGGACCATAAACGGTCTTGAAAATCTTGCGGCGTGGTGACTTTGGACGACACCACATGTTGCTTCAAATTGGGCAGCACGCTCTCTTGCAAAGCGGTGGCTATCGCGTCGCGGTATTGCTCGGTGACGGCGGCCCAGTCGGTGCCGCTGCTCAGGTTGGGCACCACGGACAGCGCATAAAAACTATCGCATCCAGACGGGGCCAGCGACGGGTCGGTGGCAGTGGGCCGGTACAGATACAGGCTAAAGTCTTTGGACAGCGTGTGGTTTTTAAAAATGTCTTGCAACAGGCCTTTGTAGCGCGGGCCCAGCACCATCATGTGGTGCGGCACATCGTGGTACTGGCGGTCGGTGCCAAAGTACCAAACAAACAGGCCGGACGAGTAGTTGCCTTTGGCGATGCGCTTATCCGTCCAGTGCTTGCGGTGTTGCGGCTCCACCAGGTGCCGGTAGGTCCAGGCCGCGTCGCCATTGCTGACCACGATGTCTGCGGGGATAAATTCGCCATTGGCAAGTTCTACACCACGGGCGCGGCCAGCCTCTACACGGATGCGGGTGACCGGCGTGTTGTAGCGGATGGGCACATTGCGCGCCTGCAGCAAATTGACCAGCTCGCGCACGATGGCGCCCGTGCCGCCCATGGCCGAGTGCACGCCCCAGCGCCGCTCGAGTGCATGGATGAGCGCATACACGCAGGTGACCGAATACGGATTGCCACCGATGAGCAGTGGATGAAAGCTCATGACGATACGCAGCTTGGGGTGCTTGATGTGCTGGGCCACCAGGCTGTAAATAGAGCGCCAGGCTTGCATGCGCGCCAGGTTGGGCATGGCTTTGACCACATCGCCCAGGGTCTCAAAAGGAATCATGCCCAGCTCTTCAAAGCCGAGCTGAAAGCAACGTTCGGAAGCCTGCATCAAGTTTTTGAAGCCTTGCACATCATCCGGGCTGAGCGCGGCAATTTGGTCGAGCATGGACTCGTCATCATTGCTGTAGTCAAAGTGCGTGCCGTCATCAAAGCGGATGCGGTAGAAAGGCGCCATCAGGCGCAGGTCCACATGGTCTTGCATGCGCTTGCCACACAAGGTAAATAACTCTTCGATCAGGTGCGGCAAGGTGATGATGGTGGGGCCAGCGTCAAAGGTAAAGCCGTCTTGCTTGTGCACATAAGCGCGGCCACCGGGGGCGTCTAGCTTTTCTAGCATCTGCACGCGGTAGCCTTTGACCGACAAACGTATGGCCGCGGCCAAGCCGCCAAAACCGGTGCCTATAACGATGGCAGTGGGCGCTTTGCCACCGGTGACCAAGGCGGGGCCGTGCGTGCCGCCACCGGCATCGCCACCACCGTCGCCGATGCCGTCAATGGATTTGAAATAGTTTGTCATGCTTGTCCAAAGTGGGCGCCAGCACGGGCGCAGCGTGGGCATCAAAAGCGTGTGCGGCGGTTTGGTCTTTTTTCTTGCGCAAGGCCCAACGCCACAAGGCGGTGGTGTCCAGCGGCAGCACCAACATGAGGTGCTCCAAAATCGCCAAGGCCAGCATGGTGCCTACCAACACCGCGCCCACGGCTTGTGCCTGGCTAGTCAGCGGGCTGGACGCAAACGCCACCAGCCACCACAAACAGACACTGGCCAGGACCACGGCAAAAGGAAAGAAGGCGTTGAAGCGGCGGCGGCGAAAGAAACTTTCCAGATACGCCAGGTGCGCAGGCAAAAATTCTTCGCTTAAATTGCGCACGCCAAAAAACAGATTGAGCTTGGCACTGGTGCGCATGATCCACAGCACCAAGTAGGTGCCGGTGCCGACCTGGTTGGGCGCATCCCAAGTAATAGCCACGATGGCGCAACCGACCAGCAAAATCGCCAGTTCGTGCCACAACACGGCGCGCAGCGATTGCACAAAACGCGGCCAACCGACTGCGCCCTGTGGCAGCGCGGTAGTGCGTGGGCCGGTGATCCAACCGGTGAGAAAGCTCAGCTCATTCCAACCCCAGGCCAAGAGCGCACAGGTAAATGCGCAATAGGCACCCGCCACACCGGTTTGCTGCGCGGTATGCGCCAGACCCACCAGCGCGGCGACACCCAGCATGGACGATAAAGCCAGGCTCAGCGCTACCGCCGAGCGCGACATACGGTTGAGCAGGATGACGATGCCGGTGCTAAACCACCAGATAAATATCGCAAACCCGAGCGCAACAGAGGCATCGTTCATCCGCAGCTTTCTTGGTGCCGAGACGCAGGCTTTACCAGGCCGGAACCATGCGCACTTGCGCGGGCAAGGTATGGTGCAACACCGGCATGAAGTACAGGCGCACAAAGGTGGCCGCACCTGATACGGCCCAGCGCGCACGCTGCAAGGCGCCGATCACGCCGCCACGCGCTTTGGCTTTGTCCATCTGCGTTTGAACATGGAACAAATGCGCAAGCCCTTCGCGAAACGCAGGGTTGTCAATGTCCAGACTCACCGGGAAGACCTGGCGCGTGATCTCGTTGGTGATGCGAAACACTTCGTAGTCGTAGGTGGTGGACTCCAGGCCCATTTCATGGTGCAGCATGGGGCGGCTGTGGTCACGCACATACATCGTGGCATAGACCGCCAGCAAGAAGAAGCGAATCCAAAAGACATTGCCGCCGCGCAGCAAATGCGGGTTGGCACGCATAATGAGCGCAAAGGATTCGCCATGGCGGAACTCGTCATTGCACCAACGCTCAAACCA
Organism: uncultured beta proteobacterium; assembly: GCA_903869595.1. GTDB lineage: Bacteria > Pseudomonadota > Gammaproteobacteria > Burkholderiales > Burkholderiaceae_C > Allorhodoferax. The sequence continues at coordinate 55,291 of CAIPZV010000054.1, forward strand.
GTGGAAGATGGGGTGAAAACGCTTGTCCGGATGCCTTTCCAACTGGCGGAAGATGGTGATGTAGCGGGCGTAACCAATTTTTTCAGAAAGATAGGTCGCGTAAAAAATGTACTTGGGCTTGAAGTAGGTGTAGGCCTTGGTGCGCTTTAAATCGCCTAGGTCGATCCCTAAACCGAAGTCTTTGAGCGACTGGTTGATAAAGCTGGCGTGGCGCGATTCGTCGCGGGCCATATAGCGCATGAGCTGCTTGATATCCGGGTTTTCGACGTTTTTGAAAATCTCGGTGTACAAAATGCAACCGGAAAATTCGGAGGTCAAAGACGAGATCAGAAATTCTAAAAACTCTTGGCGCATTTCCGGGCTGACTTGCGAAAAGCGCTCGGCTACTTCTTTCGCAAATTCGGGGGTGCGTTGGAAATGGTCGTGGTTGTTATCACCCTCGTACTCGGCCATCATGGTGTCCCACTCGGTGCGCATGGAGGAGACATCAAGACGGTCCATCGCGGCAAAGTCCGTGGTGTAAAAGCGCGGGCTGAGCATGGTGCTCTCCACGGCTTTTTGCGAGGCTTTTTCTGCCGAGTCGATGGACGGGGTCGCTTGCATGAAATTGCTCCGGTTCAGGATTATGGTTATTCAGGCTGCATCGCCAAAAAGCGGGCGAATTCAGCCGTATTGGTTGGTCCAAATGATTCTAGATCGACCCGTTGGCCGGTGCTGGGGTCCATCAAAGTGACCCGGCCATCGACACGGGCTATCAGGTCAAAGGGCTTGTCCGAGCCGATGCCGCGTGCGTGGCGCTCGCGCGTCAGGGCGCGCAGCGCGCCGCGTACAAAGCCTTGCTCGCCATACAGCACCGTCAGCTTCTCACCAGTGAGGCCATCGGCCACCAGCACGCCATGGTCTTTATCGTCTTGAAACAGCAAGGAACGCTGTACCGTGGGCGCAGCTGCCAGCTGGTCCGGACCGTTGCCGGTGATGCGGATAAGGCCAACTGAAATCAAGGAAAACGCAATGATGCCGCCAGCGCAGTACAGCACCCATTTGGGGAAGCTGTCCGGCGTGGTGTTGGCAGGCTTGGCGGCCAAGGTGTAGCTGCTCATGTGGGGCTTACTTGCAGCGCAGGGCTGGCATGGCGGCTGGCGCTTTCTTGCACCACCGGCTTGGCTTGCATGCCGGTGGCTTGCGACCAGGCATCGCGCACCTGGGCGGCCACGGTTTGCACATCGGCAATGGCGCGCAAAGTAGGCTCGGGTTGGTTGATGCGCCAGGGGCGCACGCTGGGCCACAGGTGCACCCAGGCGATACGGTCATCACCTTGCAGCGCCAGGCTGATATCGCCAAAACCGCCGTCTAGGTTGCGCACATCGGCGGCTGCAATACGCTTTAAGGGCAGGTTGAAGGTCACTGTCAGCACAATGCCCAGGCGCATCACGATGCGCTTGTTGGTCACTGTGTAGACGGTGGTGCGCGCTGTCATCCAGGCCAGGGTCCAAACGCAAAGCAGGCCGGTGAGGGACAGCGGAACAATCCACTTGACCGAGAGCAGCAGCGCCATAGGACCGGCGCCGGACTCCAGCGCTGGCCACGCACAGGCCAGCACCAGCAGACCGAAGTAAAAGACCAGTTTACGGGTATGAAAGGCCGAGGCCGCCAGCGCACGCACGTCCGGCGAGCCCTGCCACACGACGTGTTCATCGGACGGCAAACGCTCGGGCAGTCCGTACTGCGGTTCAAACTCATATTCGTGGCCGAGGTTTTCTATCGACATGGTCTTTCCTTCTCAGTCTGCAATAGGGGTACGTGGATGCTTAAATCAGGGGTTCGCTACGGCTGGCGTCGGCAAACAAAGTGCCGCCGCCGTAGTAGGCGCTGATTTTTTCCTCTTCCAGCTTGGTGATCTGGTCGGGGTTGCGCAGTGCCGGTACCGCCGCGAAATGGCGGGCATAGATGGCATGCACTTCCACTTGGTTACGGCGCACCAGCGAAAACGGTATGGGCAGCAAAACAGTCCGACCACCAGCGATTTCCACTTCCAAGTAGCGGAACATCATTTCGGCCGCGTCAATCCAGATGTCTTTGACCGTGCCGCCTTGCTTGCCGTCGCCGCCCATGACAGGCAGGCCGCGCGGGTCCACGTCTTGTTCGGCTACGGTGTAGTCGCTGGCAATACGCAGGGGTTGCAGCAAGGGCTTGCCGTCGAGGCTGCGCTCAGGTACGTCTTCACGCATAGACCAGGCACCGGCGCCTACGCCCGATGTCATGGCATCACCCGTGGGCTCGATGGGGGAACCTGAGCCCATCCCGGTAGAGACGCCGCGGATGGGCGGCTCTTTGCGCGTCAGGTCTGGCACGGTGACGCTCTGGCCAC